>JANRKM010000122.1:0-4859 GCA_033763475.1 Kofleriaceae bacterium | reverse complement strand
CGTCACTTCACCGACAGCTTCGCCACCATGCGGCTCGCGATTGCGCGCGCCATCGCGCGCTGGCTCCCACGTTGCCCAGCTTGCCACGCGCCACGTCACCTGCGGAGCCGCGGCCCGCTAACATGACGCAGTAGTGCTAAGTGAGCGACGCTGCGATCTGCCTCACCATCCTGGTTGCGGCGATCGGGTTGTTCGTCGCCAACGTCCTGCCGGTCGAGATCGTCGCGCTCGGCGTCGCCCTCGCGCTGTACGCGTCGGGCGTGATCGAGCTCGGCGCCGCATTCGCGGGCTTTGGCGATCCGGTGGTCGTCTTCCTCGCCGCATTGTTCGTGGTGAGTGAGGGCATCGATGCCACCGGCGTCACGACCTGGACCAGCCGGCGCGTCGTACAGCTCGTGGGCACGCGGCGTCGCCGCCTGCTCGTGTGGACCATGTTGATCGGGGCGATCGTGGCGTGCCTGATCAGCCCCAACGGCGCGGTGGCGGCGCTGCTGCCGATGAGCGTGATGACCGCGCGCCGCGCTCACCAATCGCCTTCCTTGGTGGCGATGCCGCTCGCGTTTGCAGCCGGCTCCGGCGCGCTGCTCGTTCTCACCGGTTCGCCGATCAACCTGATGGCATCGGCCGCCGCGGCGGGCAGCGGCCATGGCGGGTTCGGGTTCTGGTCGTTCGCGTGGGTCGGTGTGCCGCTCGTCGCCGGCACGATCGCGATCGTCCTCGCGTTCGCACCCCGCGTGCTACCGGAGCGCCGGGGGCCGCGCGTCGCGGATCTGAGCGAGCACGCGGAGACGCTCGCGTCCGAGTACGCCGTGCCCGTCGACATCGACGTCCAGCACGGTCTCGCCGAGGTGGTGATTCCACCGCGTTCGCGGTACCTCGGCGAGCAGGCCTCCGTCGGGGATCGGACGGAAGGCGGGCTCGAAGTGGTCGGGCTCCAGCGCGGCGGCGCGCCATGCGTGGGCCCGATCGCACTGCGCGTCGGAGACGTGCTCCTCGTCCGCGGGCCGTGGGATCGCATCGAACAGAACGTGCGCGATCACGACGTGCTCGTGGTCGACGCGCCGGAGCGGATCCGTCGCCAGGGCGTGCCGATGGGGCCACGCGGTGGCCGCGCGCTCGCGATCCTCATCGGCATGGTGGTGCTGCTCTCGCTCGACCTCGTGCCGGCATCGATCGCTGCGCTCCTCGCGGCCTGCGCGATGGTGCTGACGCGGGTGGTGCGCCTCGAGCAGGCCTATCACGCGATCTCGTGGACGACCGTCGTGATGGTCGCGGGCATGATCCCGTTGTCGACGGCGATCACGGACAGCGGTGCGGCCCGCGCGATCGGTGACACGCTCGTGCAGATCGTCGGCGCGGCGGGCCCTCTCGGATTGATGGGCGGTCTGTTCGCCGTGATCGCGCTGCTCGGCCAGTTCGTCAGCAACACGGCGACTGCGCTGATCATGTTCCCGATCGCGCAAGCGAGCGCGGCGGCGATGGGGCTCTCCCCGGTGCCGTTCCTGATGCTCGTGGCCGTGGCGTCCGCGAGCTCGCTCCTGACGCCGATCGGGACGCCCGCCAACATGATGGTGATGGGCCCGGGCGGGTACCGGTTCGGTGACTACTGGCGGCTCGGGGCACCGGTGCTGGTGTGGTACTTCGTCGTCTGCGTGGCGGTGATCCCGCAGGTTTGGCGCTTCGAGCCCGCCTGAGATCACCTACAGCGCGAAACGCACGAGCCCGGGCCCACACGAGGCCGGGCTCGGGCGCTTCGAGATCGAAGCTGCCGTCGAACCGCGTGGTCGTGAACGCGCCGCGTTCGAAGGCGACCACCGCGCCGGGCACGCCGGGTTCGCCGAGGTCGCGCACACCGTCGCCGTCGAGATCGGCGAACACCACGCCACCCGCGGGCACCCAGCCGGTGAGGAGCGCGAGCGCTGTGAGAGCTAGAACATGTCTTCGATCAGGCTGCACAGCTGACTGCCGGGACAGCATACGTCGAAGCCATCAGGTGCATTGAACTGCTGGGTGTGGATGCACACCTTGGAGCCCTGCGACGGATAGTAGTAGGCCCAGAAGAAGCACATCTCATCATTCGCGGACTCGCCGAACTCGACGCGGCTACCGCTGGTGTTGGTCCACGTGCACTCGAACTCCATGCCGCCACCCGCGGGAACGCTGAACGGTGGGTTGTGCACCGTGGTCTCGGGCTCGCTCCACGAGAACGGCTGCGGCGCGTAGACCGAGGTCATCGGGCCGTTCTTGCTGGGGCCCACGCGGACCTGCACGTCGGTGCCGTGGTGGTGCGTATGGCCGGTGATCGCGAAGATGTTCGACTGGCTGAGATCGAGGCCATCGGGGACCTTGAAGAACTGCTTGAGCGTTTCGGTCTCCCCGGCGGCGAGATCGATGTCGGGCGAGCCGATGAACAGGATGTCGGCCTCGTGATCGATCGTGGATTCCTCGGCACGATAGAACTCGACCGTCGCGCGCACTTCCTGCGGTGCTTCGGTGGCGTTCAGGTAGTGCATCTCGAGCTTGATCATCTGGTTCGCGTCGAGCGTGTACGCGACGCGATCCGGCAGCGTGAGCGTGTCGTCCGCCTTCTGGGTGATCATGATCGGCGCGATCATGCCGCTGGTGTTGAGCGCGCCCGTGAAGGGGGTGCAATCGACCGGCTCGAGCTGCTCGGTCTGGTCCATGTCGTCCTTGTAGACGATGAGGTGGTGCGAGCTCGCGTTCAGCACGTTGTGCATCTGGCGCACCTTGATCGCCGCCGGATTCGACAAGCGCATCCAGACGCACTTGGTGTTCTCCTCGCCGGGGGCGATCGTGACCGGGCCGTACGACAACGTGAACTTGTCGCCGATGACAACGGGGGCATCCTCGAAGACGCGCGCGTCCACAGCCGGGTTGTCTCCCCCGCCATCACCACCACCACAGGCGAACAAGACAGTCAGCGAGCAAGCCAGGATCGGTTGGCGCATGGGTCTCCCTCGAATCAGCGCACTGTACTCGTCCAAACTCGGACGGAACAAGCGCCGAATTTCCCCCCCGCGGCCCGGCTCACATCCTCGTGATCTTGTAGCCCTTCTTCGCCAGCAGGTCGAGGACGCTCCGTGGTCCAACGAGGTGAAGCGCGCCCACCGCGATGAACCCGCCACCCGCGGCGTGGAGCTTCTCGATCGGTGCGATCCAGGAGGCGTTGCGCTTGTAGAGCATGTCCTCCTGGGACTCGTCGTACTCCTTCTCCGTGAACCCGTTGGCGAGCGACTGCTGCTTGAGCTCGGCGTTCAGCGCGACCATCTTCACGTCGTCGCCCTCGAGGTACGCGGCGAGCAGCTTCTTCGTTCCGTCGAGCGTGCCCGCGGGATCCGCGAGCATGACCTTCAGCGCCTTGATGTTCATGTGCTTCTCGAGCAGCGCTGCCTGGTGCGTCGCGGGCTCGAGGAAGACGATCTGCGCGTGTTTGTTCTGCGCGCGCGCGAGCAGCAGCGTGTCCATCTGCGCGGTCTCCGGCAGGCCCTTCATCGCCACCATCGTCGCGGCGACCATGGGCTTCATCCCGTCGACCATCTTGGCCACGTTCGCGTCGAGGATGTTCTCGAGCTTGGCGTAGTACTCCTCGCCGAGCTCGCGCCGCAGCGAGCACCCGACGCATTGCAGCGACTTCAAGATCGCCGGATCGCTCAGGTCGGTCTCCATCGCGAACGTGGGCGACGCCTCGAGCTTGTTCCACACCGCCGGCGGCAGCTTCTCGTTGGCATCGACACCGACGTGGATCGTGCCGAACGCGTAGCTCGTCTTGCCGTCCTTTTCGATCGACCAGAGCAGCGGGCGGGGGAGGTACCCATCGGCCGCCGCCGCGGGCTTCGCTGCCTCCTGTTTCCAGGGATCGCCGCTTCGCGCGGTCGGTGCGGGAGCTGCAGGCGCGTCGCCATTCGGTGCGGTCTTGCGGCAGCCCAGGAACGCAACCACGAGCAACACGGACACGGCAACGCGCTTCATGGCCCGTGCTTTAGCACGCCCATTCGGCCCGTGGTCGTGCGACGATGGGGCGTGCGTCGGATGGGGCTTGCAGTCGTGGTGGCGGCGTTCGTGTTGCCCGACGTCGCGCGCGCCGACGACCTCTACGACCGGCTTTGGCCCCAGCTCCCGCTCGGCGGCGGCCTCACGCTCTCGCAGCAGATCACCGACCAGCTGACGGAGCTCGGGAACACACTCGGCACGCACCTCGATCTCCTCTCGCACGGCGAGCTCGGCCTCCAGGTCGATGGTCGTCGCCGGCGCGCTCGCGTGCGGCTCGGCTCGACCGACACCGAGCGGTATCTCGTGTTCCGCCTCGCGAGCGATATCCATTTCACGCAGGGCGTCGCGCGCGTGCGCGCGCGCCTCGATCTCGGCATCGGCGACCACATCGTCGCGCTGGAGCTGCCCGACTTCGAGATGGCGCCCACCGAGTACCGCGGCGAGCGCGGCGTCGTGATTCGCGTCCCGTTGTTCCGACGCGAATTCTGAGTGCTCGCGAGGCGCACGAAAAACCGGGGACAGGCCCCGGTTTCAGGCTACTGCCAGCCGCCGGGCACGTAGACCCAGATCTTGCCCTGCGGCTCCCAGCGGCCTTCGACGTAGCGCCGCTGCGGCTGCGCACGCTCCCAGTGACCCGCGACCCACTCGTAGTTGTTGTTGCGCCACTCGTAGTGACCGCGGATGAACACGAAGCCCGGACGCTGCGGGATCGTCTCGGGGCGCAGCGCGGGCGGCGGGCTGAGCGGAGCGTTCACCACGACGGCGGGCGGCGCGTTGACGGCGGGCGGCGGCGCGTTGACGGCGGGCGGCGGCGCGTTGACGACGGGCGGCGGCGCGTTGACGGCGGG
>JANRKM010000121.1:0-20242 GCA_033763475.1 Kofleriaceae bacterium | reverse complement strand
TCGGTCGCCCGACGACCACGCAACACTCGGTTCCGGGTGGTGGCCACCTTTCCCGGACGGCGGTCGATACGCCGCAAGGTTCGTTCGAGAGGTTTCAGTTTTCGACTCATTCTCCTCTCCCAGGCTTCGCCTGGCGCACATGCTGGTCGGTTAGCGGCACGTGTCACGTGTCACGTGCTCGTCCACGTCCACGATCAGCGGCACACCTTGCTCAGCATGCCGACGATGCGCTCCAACAGCAACTTCGCTTCCGCCAGGTCTGGATCAGAGATCGCATCCAGGAGCCTGATGACGTCGATGATCGCGCCGCACTCCATCGCCTCACCGCGGGCGATCGCGTATCGGTTGTGGCGGTCTGCCGCGCTCGTTATCCCCACCGCTTCCGCGATGTTCAACGGCACCGACATCGCTTCTCGGCGCCACTGATCGACGAGGGCCGCGTCGCCGCGAGGGATGGCGGGGATCGATCGAAACACGAACGCGAGGTGTTCGATCGCGCAGCGATAGACGTGACACGAGCACGACGAACGTCCTTAACTGACCAGCATTGGCTTTTTAGCCCGGGGTTGCGGCCGGCCTTCACATCGTGCGGACCGTCGACAGCGTTGCGAAGGGCTGCGCGTGGAACTACGTTCCCTCCCCAGGGAGATGCTGGTCGTGACCGAACAGGACCTGCGCCTCCTCGCGGCGTGGGCGGAGGAGTGTGCGCTGCACGTGCTGCCCTTGTTCGAAGCGAAGGCACCAAAGGACACACGCCCGCGCGAGGCGCTCGCGGCCCTGCGCGGCTTCGCGCGTGGTGAGAAGCGGACGGCGCGACTGCGGACGCACGTGTCGGCCACGCTTGCCGCCGCGCGGGAGGTTGGCGATCCGAGCGCGCGGGCAGCCGCGCGGGCGGTGGCGGTCGCGACAGGCATCGCCTACACGCACGCGAACGTGACCGCACAACAAGTGCGGCACGTGCTCGGCCCGGTGGCGTATGCGGCGCAAGCGCAGGCGCTCGCGGACGACGATCCCGACGCCGCCGAGCAGGCGATCTCGCGGGCGGTGGCGAAGGCATCGCCCGCCCTGCGCGCGCTCGTGCGGCGGATGCCCATGTACCGCCCGGGACGCGGTGCCTTCGACGCCTTGCTCGGCCGCGTCAACGCCGCCCTACGCAAGCGCGCGCCGCGCCGGATGACACTCGCGGAGGTGGAGCGACGCTGCGCGGCCAAGCCCGACACCGTGCTCACCACACCGTTCGGGCCGCGCCCGCACGTGTACAAGACGGCGGGCAAGATGTTCGCGCTGTGCGGTCATCTCGACGATGCGGAGGTCATCAGCCTCAAGTGCGACCCGGAGCGTTCCTCGACGCTGCGGCTCACCTTCCCGGCGATCACGGCGGGCTACCACCTGCACAAGTTGCACTGGAACACGATCCGGCTCGACGGCACGGTGCCCGCGTCACTGATCCGCGAGCTCGTCGATCACGCGCACGAGGTGATCCAGGCCGCAGCCCGCACCACACGCGGGCCTAAGCCGGCGCGCGCGCGTCGACCAAAGCGTCGTCGCAAGTGGTGACGTGGTCCTACTGTGGGTTCGCCTGCCCCGGCGTCGTGGCCGTGCACAGCGTCCAATCCGCGGCCGCGTTGTTGGTGTCCTGATTGCCGCGTCGACACAGCGCGCCGGCGCTCGCGGTGTCCGAGGCCGTCGTCGGCGTTCCCTCGACCAGCGAGATCGGCGCCGCGAAGCCCGGCACGTTGATCGTCGTCATCGAGCCCTCGTACGACAGCGCGTCGATCAGCGTGTGTGACGTGTTGTCGATCAGCGCGATGCCATCGGGCGCTCCGTTCTGGATCTTGTCGCTGGTCCAGCCCGGATCGAGCTTGGTCGCGGGCGCCGGCACCGTCACGTTCGCCCCCGCGATCACGAGGTAGCCGCGCGCCGCGATCGTGCCGCTCAGGGTGATGGTGCTGTAGATCGCGCCGTTCGAGCCGTTGATCAGCAGGAGCTGCTTGCCGGCGAGGGCCACCGGGGACGTCGACGGATTGAAGATCTCGATGAACTCGGCGTTGTCGCTCGACGGCATGTCGTAGTCGACCTCGGTGATCACGAGGTTCGTGGCGGCGGGCGTCGCGACGGTCAGCGTCGAGGTCGCCGAGCTCGAGGCGAGCGTCGCGCGCACCGACACCGTGCCCGAGGGCGTCGCGTTGACGAAGGTGAACGTCGCGCTGCTCTGCCCGGCGGGAATGGAGACGCTCGCGGGCACGCTGCCGCCCGTCGACGGCAGCACGGCGAGGGCGACCTGCGTGCCACCTGCGGGCGCGACGGCGTCGAGCGTCACGGTGAGCTGCACGCTGCCACCGACGGCGACCGAAGCCGCCGGCGGATCGAGGGTGACGGCCGATGGCGCCTGTGGCAACGACATCTGCAACGCGGCATCGCTGGCAGCGACGTACTCGCGCCCGGTGTCGAGGTCGCGGGCGAGGAAGTAGATCCAGCCGTCCGAGCGGAAGTGCGGATACAGCGCGTACTGGCCCGGGTGCATCGCGGTGATCCGCGTCGACACGCCGGTGACCAGATCGACGAGCACGAGGTTCGCCGTGCCCTTGGCGAGCATGCTCTGGAACGTCGGGTCATTTGCCGACGCGAAGCCGAGCTCGGCGTAGTCCGCCGGGCCGACGTAGTGGTGGAACACCATGTAGCGCTCGTCGAACGAGATCGCCGGCTTGCCACCCTGCACGCAGTAGCGGCCGATCTCCGGCGCGGTCACGTCGTACGACGCGGCATTCGGCGTCGCGTTGACCTTGCGCAGCACGAAGCCGAGCTGGTTGCCGTCGTTGCCGAACCGGCTCACCACCAGCTTCGTCGACGGCGACAGCACGCTGTCACCCTCCGACGGCGCGGTGATCGAGACCGGCGGCTTGCTGACGTAGCGCGCGCCATCGAACAGCATCGGCGTCAGCTTGATCTGCGCCTGCTGGCCGAACCCGGTGTACGGATCGCGCGTGACCGCCCCGCTCGGGAAGTCGCTCGTGAACTGGCTGTTGACGACGAAGTAGTCGCCGCCACCCAGCGCCGCGCCGAGGTGCTGGTAGAGGCTCACGTTCGCGACCGTGCTGCACTGCGGCTCGCTGAAGTTGATGTGATCCGGGCCCGAGGTGAGCAGGCTCATCGTGCAGAAGCCCGCGCCGATGGGCGTGCCCTGGAACACCCAGCCCTTGTTGTCGGGGAAGAAGCCCGGGTCGTACGCGGCCCGAACGCCGATGTCCTTGTTGGTCTGCAGGTCGCTGATCACCGCGCCGTCGCCGTTCGACGCGCCGTTCGCGACGAACCGTCCGTCGGGCGAGCTGCGCATCCAGAACACCGTCGAGAACGCGAGCTCGCGAAGCACGCGGATCGTGCCGCGCGTCGACCACCCCGCGCCGTACGTCGTGCTGTT
Organism: Kofleriaceae bacterium; assembly: GCA_033763475.1. Lineage (GTDB taxonomy): Bacteria > Myxococcota_A > Polyangia > Haliangiales > Haliangiaceae > JABFXX01. Next base: position 16,824 of record JANRKM010000121.1, on the reverse strand, counting down.
CGCGTTGGGCATCGAGGTCAGGCACGTGCGCGGATCCTGATTGGCCCCGCAGCCGTACATGTTGATGCCGGCGGCGCGGTTGGCCGCCGCCCAGCCCTGCGTGGCCATCTGGTTCGCGTGCGTCGCGACGGCCGGCGTGATCGTCGTGGTGCACGTCGACGGGCCCGTGTCCGGCGCGATGTACGTCGACAGCTTCGGCAACCCGCGCGCGAACCACTCCGCGACGACGTCGAACTCGGCCTGCGTGAGCCGCGGATGGTTGCCCTTGGGCATCTGGCTGCGGCTCTTGAACTTGCCGTACTCGATCGTCCAGGTGTCCTCGGTGTTGCCCGGCGCCTCGGGCGGATACGCGGCGCGGAACGTGTCCTGGAACCACCCGAGGTGTGCGGCCGCGGCGTAGATGCCGACCTTGCCCGGCGCGAACGGCGAGTCGGGCTGCCCCGGCTCGAGGCGCATGCAATCGACGATGTCCTTGGCTGGCTTCATCATCGAGCCCGGCGCCTGATAGTTGACCGTGATCGATACCGTCGCGTCGGAGTAGCCGTCGAGGCCGACCCAGAACTTCGCGGGGCCGGTCGCGTTGAACTGTCCCGGGCCACAATCCTCGTTCGACGTGCCGCTGTACGGCCGGCAGTCATACACGCTCGTGCTCACCGCGGTGCCGCGCTTGACGTAGAGGTCCGCATCGCCGGTGCCGGTCATGTGCACGGTGATCGAGCCGCCGGCCGCAACCTCGAACGGGCCGAACGTCTTGAACTCGTGCTGCGCGACGTGCTCGTTCGCGAACTGCTCCGTGCGCGGCTCGCTGCCGGTGGTCGCCAGCAGACAGTTCCCGAGGGCGGCGTCGGTCGTCTCCTGCCACGTGTTGAGCGTGGTCTGGTTCGGCGCGTGACACTCGGAGCACACCTCGGTCGGCGGCTCGTTGCGATTCATGCCGAGGATCTTCGTCGCCTGGCTCGCGATCGCGTCGTCGGTACCGGCGACCGGATTGCGCAGCTTGCCGCTCGGGTGATCACCACCGACGGTCTCCGGAATCTCGGCCCACACGCAGCCCGGGGCGTTCGGGTTCGCACCGCAGCCCTGGATGAAGTCGAGCGCGCGCTTGGCCTCCGACGTGTCCCAGCTCTGCTGCGTCGGGAACGCCGTATCGGGCGGCATCCAGAACCGGTGCGCGGCGTGGTTGAACGCGCTCGTCGTGATCGACGTCCACGCGCTATCCGTGCCTTCGAGGCGCGCCAGCCAGTCCTTGGTCCACCGGCCGCCACCCATGCGGTGACAGCGCAAGCACGCATTCGCCTCGGGCGAGACGAGCTGCTTCTCCATCGTCCAGTTCTGGCCGCGGCGGTTGATCAGCTTGTAGGGCGTGTCGTTCGCGCCCAGCGGCAGATCCGGATCGACACCCATCTTCGGCACGATCGGCCGGCCCTGCGTGTCCACCGCAGCATCGATCCACGGCGTGTGCACGAACGCATCCGCGTCGTGGCAGCGCGAGCACTCGATGCCGTTGCCGATGCCACCGTGCACGCCCGACCACAGATTCGTCGACTTCACGGGATCCGCGGGGTGCGGGATGTGGCCGCCGTCCTTCTTCTGATAGAGAGCGTTCTGGAAGAAGCAGGTCTTGCCGGTGAACGGGTTCGAGCCGATCAGCGCGATGTCGTTGTACTGATCCGATGCATAGCCACCAATGCTCTTGCGGCACAGCAGCACCCAGCGCGTGCCCTGCTCGTTCGTGCGCGCCGCGACCCGCGGCCCTGCCTCGCACAGCGAGTAGATGTATTGCGGATTGTCGCACTGCGAGACGGTGCCGGTCTGCGGGGTGTCGACGTTGCCATCGGCGCGCGTGACGGTCATCGGGATCGGCGTCGACTCGAGGCAGTTGTACGTGCTGTACGTGCCATCCGCCTGCTTGGTGAAGAACGGGATCTCGCCGAGCTCGGCGACGCAGCGCTCGCCATACACCTGCGGCGTGTTGATCATGACCTCGCCGCTCGCGACGTGATCGGCCTTGCCGCCCAGGCCGCTCGCGCGCGCGTCGTCCCACGCGGCGAACAGATCGCGCTCGACCTGCGCGACGATCGTCTCGCCGCGCATGACGCAGACGTCGATGATCGAGTCCGTTCCCTGCTCGAGCGAGGCCAGCATCGCCGGCGTCGGCTCGTGCCCCCACTCGGGCCCGTAGAACGGCTTGGTCAGCGCGGGGTCGACCGCGGGCCCCTCGATCGAGAGGCTGTCCCCCGTCGAGACCCGCTGCGTCGTCGCCACTACCTCGGCGCAGTTGATGGTCCCGAACGAGCCGCGCCGCGTGCGGACGAACAGCGCCTCGTCGCTCTCGAGCTCGCGCGAAGCTTCGACGACGACGTTCCCCGTCTTGGGGTTGTAGAGCGCCTTCACGCTCAGGCTGTCGACCGTGCAGGCGCCGACCAGCATGGTCAGCACCGCGGGCGCGAGGTAGGGGCGTAGCGGGGACATGTGCCATTCGGACGGACCCCGGCCGTAGGAGTCGCACCCGGTGCCAGGCCCAGGCCCAAATTATCGGACCGCCCCTCACGCTCCCGGGCGCATCTCGACCGCGACGCGCAACGTCTGCTCGCCGCGCACGACCGTGACCGGAACCTTCGCGCCGATCACGTGATCCTGGATCAGGAACATCACTCCGGCTCCGTCGAGCGTGCCGACGGGCTTGTCGTCGACGGCCGTGATCAGATCACCGGGGGCGAGACCTGCGTCGGCAGCTCCGCTCCTGGGCTCGATCGTCATGATGCGAGGGGGCACCACGCGCCAATCGAACCCGATTCCCGTGGTGCCCCAGCTGTCGACGGACGTCCGCACCGACTGCATCGCGACCTTGCCGTTCGCGCCAGCAGCGAGCGTCAGCGCCGCAGACGGTCCTGAGCGTCGCCCGTCGGGAGAGACGCACCCGACGATGATGTTGCCGGCAGGCGACGGTTCGAGACGCAAGCGTCCCGCCGCGTCGGTGCTCGGCAGCAACGCAGGATCCCAGTTCGTCACGCCTCTCATGCCGTTCACGGCCATGACGGCGTGGCACTGGATGTTCGGGACCGGTGCCTTGGTTGCGAAGTCGGTGATCACCACGTCGATCGTTCCGCGGCCCTTGGCCGCGAGGTTCACGGTCGTCGTCTCCCCCGCACGAACTACGACCTCGCGCGCATCACCCTCGTAGGTGGTCTGCGCGTTGATCATGTAGCGCCCCGGCTCGACCCCACCGACGCGATACGTGGCGCCGGTGACCGTGCCCGGGGTGAGCTGGCTATACACGCCCAGGGGCGTCACGTAGATGACCGGTGTGCCCTGAAACCCGGCGAGGGAGCCGGTGATCGTGCCAGGCAACGCGACGACGATCGTGACCGGAGGGCCACCGACAACGGCCGTTGCCGTGCCCGTCCCGCCTTCGGTCGAACGAACGTGCAGGAAGTAGGAACCGTCCGCGAGATCGTCGAGCACGAAGCGCCCGTCGACATCGGTCGCGATCGAGGCGAGGGAGAGCCAGGACGAGAAGCGGTCCTCGTTGTTCGCACGGACGCGCGCATCCGCGATCGGCGCTCCGTTCGTGTCGACGACGCGCCCTCGGATCTGCCCCTGCCCTTGCAGCACGGTGATGGTGACGTTCTCGATCCGGCTCCGGCCGTCCCTCACGTCGACCATCGGGTACGGCTTGCCCGGCGGCACGGCGAGCGGCGCGGCCATCGCCTGCGTGGCATAGACCGCCCCCGCGTACTTCGCGCCACCGGTCAGCGACGCACAGCGATACCGCCCCTTCTCGTCCGTGGTGACGCGACACAGATCGCCCGTCGTGGGGTGCTGAAACTTCACGAACAACCCACGCAGCGGCGTGCCTTTCTCGTCGACGACCGTGCCGAGGATCTCACCGCCGTGCACGACATCGAGATCGACGACGTGATCTTCGGTACCGACGACCGTGAGCTTCTTGGGGTCGCTGAACGCTCGCACCGAATTCGCCATGAGCTCGTAGTTGCCCGGCGGTACGCCCTTGAATTCGTAGGTGCCGTCGGCCCGCGTGCGCGTGCCCTGCCACTCCGCACGGTTGATGCAGCACACGTCGATGCCGGCGACCGGGACGCCGTCGCGCGTGACGCGCCCCTTGACCGTCGCCATCGATGCGAGCTCGACGACCACGCCGGTCAGCGGCTTGGTGTCGACGTGCAAGACCGAGGGCGACACGACGCGATATTGCGACGAGGACAAGACCAACTCGCCCGGCATCACGCGCGTGAGCACGAACGTGCCGTCCTCTTGCGAGGCCGTGTCGAACGACCGGCCCGACGGTGACTTCCGGATCGCGACGAGGTTCGCACCCGCGACCGGCTTACCGTGGAGCATCACCTTGCCGCTGATCGTCGTTCGCTGCTCGAGCTTGACGATCACCTCGGGCGACGCGCCGACCATCGCGACAACTTCTTGCGTGCCTTCCGTCGCCATGTCGTCGGTCGCGGCCCACAGGCGCACGCGCCCGGGAAGCACCTGGGTGATCTGGAAGCGGCCGTCAGGTCCGCTCTGCGCGCCGCGCGTGGCAGCCCGCTCCGCACCCCATTGCAGGGTCGTCACCGTGACGCGCGCGTCGGCGACCGGGTCGTGCTCCTCGTCGACGACAACGCCCTGGACGACCGCCTCGGGGACGAGCACCACGTCGCGGCGCAAGCGTAGATCCGCGGTGACCCCGATCGTGACCGCGCCGTAGCCGTCGGCGGAATACTCGAGCTCGACCTGGCCTGGCGTCACGCACAGCTCGTAGCCACCCGCGTCGTCGGTCTCCACGCCGGCGAGGCCTTCACGCCGTACGCGTGCACGTGCGATCGGTCCGCCCGATGCGTCCCGCACGGTGCCGGTGACCCATGTATCGCAAGCGCGGAGCACGAGCTCGAGTGCGTCGGGTGCCGGCTTCGCGCGCGGGTCGGCGAGCGACACCCGCAGGATCGCGGCGAGCTTCGCGGGCGCCGTCGCCACGACCTCGTATGGACCGGCGACGCGCATGCCGAAGTCGAACGCTCCGTCGGCGCCGGTCGTGCGCTCCCCGTCGGGTGCGATGATGGCCCCGCCCCACGCGGTCAACCGCACCGTCGCGCCGGCGAACGGCGTCCCCGCAAACGTGACGTGCCCCGCGATGCGCCGATCGCGCCCGCTGCGGTCGGCGAACACCGCGGGCATCTTCTCGACGCGAAGCGCGCCACCCTCGGTGCGGGCCGCGCGAGGCTGTGGGCCATCGCCACCGGTGGGCAAAGCCAGCGGCGAGGCGCTGCCCGTGCCGCGCGACGGAATGGCGTCGCGCAGCCGCCGGATCACCAGGAGTGCGACGAGGACCACGGCCAGAACGATCGCGCCCCTGACGACCGCTCGCTTCACGCCTGCGAACCGCCTCATTCACCACGCTCCCGCTTCGAGGGCGCGCCCGCGCGGCGGATGGAGACGCCCGCCGGGCTGTGGGGCCCGCGCACCGCGGACGATACCTTGTTGGAATGTTGGCCACGAGCGCGGCATGCGGGGAGGACGAGCGTGTCGCGTGGAGTGTTAACGACATCGATCTCGGTTTCGTCGCCCGGCGCGCGGGCGGAGGAGTTTCGGAGCCCTCGACCCGCCTTGTCGGGGAGGTACCTTCCGGTGCGCGATGGACTTAGCCTGGCACCCATGGTCTCGTCGGTGCACAGATGATCATGGCCGGCGCGATGACGGACGGGCCGCTGGTCGACCGCGCGCCCACGCTCGGGCACGCAACCAGTGAAGTGGGGACCACCCGCGAGGCGCGCCGGCTGGACGGCTGGCTGCTCGCGCTCAAGGCTCGAGGGATCCCAGCGCTGCTCGAGCGCAGCGATGGTGCCATCACGCTGCACGTTCACCCGATGCACCGCGAGGCCGCGCTACTCGAGCTCGAGGCGATCGATGCCGAGGAGCAAGAGGCCCACCGCAACGCCGCGCACGACGTGGCGAGCGCGAGCAAGCGGGTCCACAGCCGCCTCGCACCCGCGGGCGGCGCGCTGTTCGCGTTACTGCTCGTAGGGTTCTACCTGGTGACCGGACCGAGCGCGTCGCGATCGGTGTGGTTCGGCGCAGGGGCATCCGATGCCGCGCGCGTGGTTGCCGGTGAGTGGTGGCGGACGATCACCGCGCTTACGCTCCACGCGGACTCGAATCACGTGCTGGCGAACATCGCGATCGGCACGATCGTGGTGACCATGGTGATGCGCCGCACCGGGGTGGGCGTGGGCGCCGCGCTGGTCGTGCTCGCGGGCGCGCTCGGCAACGCGGTGAACGCCTGGGGGTACGGCGTCCATCACAGCTCGATCGGGTTCTCGACGGCTGTGTTCGGGGCGATCGGTATTCTCGGTGGCCTCACCTACGCAGAGGCGGTGCGGCATGGCGCGCGCGGAATGCGGCGAGGTCGGCCTGCATGGGTGGCGATCGCAGGAACCATGGCCTTGCTCGCCATGCTGGGTGCGAGCGAGCAGAGCGACATGCTCGCGCACCTGTTCGGAACGTTCACTGGACTCGCGGTGGGCCTGATCGCGGGGCTACCGCGCTGGCAGGGTACGTGGCGAAGCCAGGCGCTCGCCGGTGCCACGACGCTGGGGGTTGTCCTCGGTGCCTGGAGCGTAGCGCTCGCAACGGCTACGTAAACGGTCGCGGCAGCACTACCAGACGAGCTGGTAATCCATGCTGTGGCCGATGCGCTCGGAGAAGGTGCGGACCGACCGCGCGGCCATCTTCTCGCTGAGACCGTCGGGGATGAGCGCGGTGACGAGGCCGCCGAGCGCCTCCCTGCGAAGCGAGCCGCGACCGCGTGCAGGCGTGTAGTCGATCTTCGCCACGCGCTTCCCTGCGCGCTCCATCAGGTCGTAGAGGTCGCGGAACAGGATGAACGAGGTGTCGTTGCTGTAGACCGCCCAGTTCGATACCGGCAGGAAGTCCACCAGGTGGATGAGCTGGTAGTTGAGCTGCACGAAGAAGTCCTCGGCGCTCAACGTGATGGGCTCGTTGTCGATCACGCGGTGCATGCGGATCGCCTTGAGGCTGTCGAGGCGCGCGAGGTTGGCGCGCAGCTCCTTGCGCAGCGGCAGGTCGTACAGCAGGCGAAGCACGGACGGGAACGCCTCGACGTGGCGCCAGTCGAAGTCGCCGAGCAGCGCCTTCAGCGCGGGGATCTTCTCCTTGGGCATCGCGAACGTGTTCGTGCCGGTGCCGAGGATCGAGTGCAGCAGCATCACGAGCGGCGACCGCTGCGGGTAGTGGAGCGCGCTGTACTCGAAGCCGAAGTAGAGGTGATCGAGGAACGAGCCGTCGGCATGCTCGACGTCGAAGTCGCACTCGTCGATCAAGAAGCGCAAGAGCGCCGGATCGATCGGGGGGAGCACCGCGCCGACGTTAGTCTTCGTGTACGCCGCGCTGATCTCGTGGGCCGCCTTCTCGTTCCAGTGCGGCTCCTTCGCGATGCGGGTGCGCATCACGAACCGCGGCACGCTGCCCTCGAGCGTGTTGAAGATGGTGCGGCTCAGGTCGAAGTTCGGGATCGGCGCGACCAGCACCTTGCCCTTGTGATCGAGCGCGGCGCCGTATGCGATGGCCGCCTTGCGCTGCAGCGTCGGGTCGGGACGCGTGGCCGCACTCTGCTTTTGATGGGGTTGGCTCTCGGTGATCACTGCGCGCGAAAGGTAACAGGGAGGACGCTCGATCCCATACCGGTATTCGCGTGCCCCACGTGGCCGAAAACATCGGGCCTTTGATGGTGTGCAGTGCACACCTTTACCTCGCGCGTTACGCGGGTGGCCCGTAACACGCCGCGCCGCGCACGATGCGACGCTCGGCATCGAGCTCGAGGATTTCCGTGACGAGCTTGCGGCCGACGCTGCGATAGTGAATGACCACCATGTTCACGCCCGCGTAGACATCGAGCAGCTCGAAGCGGATCGGCGGCGTGGCCGCGAGCCCGGCGCTCCAGTAGGGACGAATCGCGTCCTTGCCGCGCAACGCGCCATCCGCGCTGAAGCCGCGCTCGGCGATCAACGGCGAGCGCATCTCGAAGGTGTCGACGTAGTGCGAAAAGATTCGCTCGAGGTCGTGGCTGTTCCACGCGGCGATCCATGCGTTTGCGAGCTCGTTGGCCCATGCGGGGTCAATGACGGGCATGGCTTATCTAACCACGCTCGGTGACGTCCCCGCGCGCACACGTGCCGAACGTACCCGACCGTGCGGTTTGCCTAACGAAGAACGACCACGAAGCCACGTTCGTCGAGCGTCACCTTGCGGTCTTTCAACAGGCCCCCGAGCGCGCGCTTGAACGCTTTCTTGCTGAGGCCGAACAGCTCACGAATGGTCTGGGGATCCGAATGATCTCCGACGCGCGGCGCACCGGCGCGCGACAGGACGGCGAGGATCGTCTCCGCGTCATTCGCGCGCTCCTTGTGCGCCAGCTGCCGCAGCGACAGCACGACCTTGCCGTCGGGGAGAACGTGCGCGACGCGAAACTTGGCGCGATCGCCTCGCGCGAGCCGATGCGGTTCGGTCGCCGGCACGAGCCCGACGTACGTGCGCTCGAGGATCGCGAACAAGCCGATGTCCGGATCGTTGCGCCATGCCTCTCCCTCGATCCATTCGTCGCGCGCGATGCGCCGCGGCGGGCGCCCGAGCATGTCGGTCACGTACATCGTGCCCGCGAGCCGATCGCTCTTGTCGACGTAGAGGCCGATCGGATGCCGTTGCCCCACGCGGAGCTCGCGCGCTTGCTCGGCAAACGGCACGAACAGCTCCTTGGGAAGCCCCCAATCGACGAACGCGCCGATGCTCGAGACGGACATGACCTCGAGAAACGCCACCTCCCCGAGCGTGATGGCCGGCGTGCGCGTCGTGGCGATCGGACGGTCCTCGGAGTCCAGGTAGATGAATACCTGCAGGACATCACCGATGGCCGCGTCGTCAGCCAGCTCCGCAGAGGGGAGCAGCACGACGTCGTCCTCCTGATCGTCGAGCGGATCGATCGCGAGGAACGCCCCAGCGCCGACGATCCGCCGGATCGGCAGGCACAGACTTCTTCCGAGGACGGTCTCGATCACGGGTGCAACCTCGCGATGACATCATACGGCCGTGTCGCCCCGCGCGCTCGGCAACGGCCATCTAGGGCGTCCGCGAGCGCCGCGACGAGCCCTTGCTCACGGTCATCGTGCCATCGGGGCCGATCGTGCACGTCTGCACCACGTCCTTGATCTTGTGCTTCTGGCCGCCTTCGCGAACTCGGTAGTACGTAGGGATCACCCACTCGAACGAGCCGGCCGTGAAGGGCCCGGCGAAGTCCCAGAAGCCCGCCTGATCGGGCACGCCGGTGTTGTTCTCGTCGATCCCCATCGGTTTGGGGTTGGGCCGGTGGTACGGGAGCTTGCCGCCGTTTTCGACGAGGTCCTTGAAGTAGCCGGTGGCCGCCGTCGCAGGATTACCCTTCTCGAGCCAGTCCGTGTTCGCGAACGAGACCGTGCCCGGCCCGAAAGTGACGTCGGTCTCCATCATCACGCCCGCGACGCCAGCCGCTTGCCCGGGGAACGCACGCGCGCGCGCGTTGAGGTAGTCGACGTCGGGCTCGATCACCGTCAGCGTGATCTCGACGCTGCGCTTCTCTCGGTCATCGGGGATGAACGTGATGGTGGCCGTGCCCTTGGTGTACATCGCGCCCCACACGAAGAACTCTCCCCGCATCTTCTTCGGGGACGTCGGCCCTGCACGGTCGGCCTTCCAGGTCCCGGGCATGTTGCTGGTGAACGTTACGTACTCGCCGACACCGACGGTGGTCCGGTTGTTGTCCGCGTTCGGGGCCGGGCTCGTGGTCTCGTGTGTGATCACCGGTGTGCGCACCAGGCTCGAGACCGCGCCGGCCACGGCCTTGGTCGCACTGCGCACTGCAGACGTGATCCCCGCGATCATGCTGTCGACACCCCAGCCCGCACCGTGCCCTTCGCGTGGGGACAACGTCGCGGGTCCCGGCGGTGTCGGCCGGAGGTCCAGGCGAGGCAACGGTCCGCCCGGGCGGCCAGGCGCAGCGACGGACGGCACCTGTGCCACACTCGCACGCGAGCCGGCACCCAGCCCGTGCGCGACGCCAACCGTCGACGCGGCGACCGGTTCCAGCGCGTCGGTGTGACTGCGCTTGCCGACGAGTGCACCGGCGCTTGCCTCGGCGCAAGGCCCGTCGACCGCGGTCACTGCCCCAGGCCGGTGCGTCGTGCGTGCGTCGTGTTGCATCGCGGTTGCTCCGTGGAGGTGGAGACGACTCCCCTCCTGTTGTGAGCACGGAGCTGTCCGTTTTTTTTGGGGTCTCGCAACCGCACGGTATCCTTGTGCGAATCGAGGTTCGGTCCCGACGTTCCCGCCCATCGCGTCGGTCAGCTCCCCACGACAAACCGTACCGCGGCAGTGAGGCGCCGGGCCCACGAGCTCTCGTGGTGCCGGCCGCGCGGATCGATACGGACGAGCAGCCGGTGCGTGCCCGTCGCGCGCCAGCCGCGCTTGCGCAGCTCCCGCCCGAGGCTGTCGACGAGGGGCTTCATTTGCCCATCGCCTTCGCGCACGCCAATGTCGAGATAGATGCGCGAGCGCGGCGGGGCGGGACGCGCACGCAAGAACGCGGCGAAGCGCGCCTGGGTGAACCACAGCGACGGTGACATCGCGAGCGCACCGCCGAACCGGTCGGGGCGCAGGAAGTGTGCGTACAGCGAAGCGAGGCCACCGAGCGAGGAGCCACCGATGATCGGCAGGTCGCGGATCGCGAACCGTGCGTGCAAGCGAGGCAGGAGGTCGTCCGTCACCGCGGCGAGGAAGGCATCGAGACGGCCGCCCCGCGCACCATCGCCGAAGGGCGTGAGCTCGTCGATGCGCTTCCTACCGCCGTGATCGATGCCCACGACGATCGGCGCACGCGCCCTCGCCACGCGTTCGACGGCGCGATCCATGTTCCAGCCACCGGCGAACCCGCCCGCATCGTCGAACAGGTTCTGCCCGTCGAACATGAGGAGGAGCGGGCGCGGAGAGCCGTCGGCGGCGGCCGGCACATACGCACGGACGCGACGTTTACCGAAGCCGCGCGGCTGGATGGTGCCGAGCGATTCGAAGTGGCCACGCATTCCCGAAGCAGCGTACAGCGCCGCGTGCGCGTGCGTCCTGTCGCGTTCAGCGCGTACGCCTCGCCTTTGCGCATTGCTTCGGGACGCCGATCGCCGACGTCCTTTCGCGCGCCCCTCGCAGGCGTTCGAGCGCACGGTGTGCGCGCCCGCGCCAGGAGCTGACCCGCCTGTTCATCGTCGCCGAGCGGCATCGTCGACCTACCAGATGTCGTCGAGTCCACGCGTGTTTCAAACGCGGGCGCCGTGTTATACGCGCCACATGCCGACCTACCGTCTGACCTACTTCGACGCGGAAGGCCGCGCCGAGCCGATCCGTGTCGCGATGTTCCTCGCGAAGATCCCGTTCGAGGATCGCCGACTCAAGTTCCCCGAGTTCGCTGCGATGCGCGAGCAAGGCGCCTTCCCCCTCGGCGCCGTCCCGGTGCTCGAGATCGACGGCCGTGCGATCGTCCAGACCGGCGCGATCCTCCGCTACGTCGCGCGCGTCGGCAACACCGACCTCTACCCCACCGATCCCTTCGCGGCCGTCATCGTCGACAGCGCCATCGATACGTTCAACGACACCCTCTCCACTGCGCTGGTGCCGAGCATGTTCGAGCGCGATCCGGAGAAGAAGCTCGAGATGCGCAAGGCGCTCGTCGCCGGCCCGCTCGCCAAGACCTGCCGCTACGTCGAGAATCTGATCGGCGCCAGCGAGGGCCCGTTCCTCACCGGCTCCAAGCTCACCATCGCCGACCTCGTCCTCGGCGAAGCCGTCCGCAGCTACCGCTCGGGCCGGCTTGACGGCATCACGGCCGAGACCCTCGCCCCGTACCCCAAGCTCGCCGCGCTCGGCGACGCCTACGCGGCGCACCCGGTCATCGTCGAGTACCGCGCGCGCTAGACGCTTGCGGGCGCATGCACGACGAATGCGGCTACAACGAACGCTGCAGACGCGCTAACTCGGCTCGCACGAGTGTCAGCGGATGGTCGGGGAACTGGTGGTCGTATTGCTCGTCGTCGGCGTCATTGCGCATGAGCGGGTCCATCCGCGAGGCATCGTAGGGATCACGCATCCACCCTTCCAGCGGCCCCACATTCTCGGCAAGGCGCGCGAGGTGGCGATCAAAAAGGAGCGCGTCGCGGATGCCGGTGGTGCCCGTCTCCGTGAACGAGACGACCGCGCGACGCGTGGTGCCGTTGTTCGCGAAGATGAGCGTCCCCTCGTAGGTCATCCCATGTGGCTGCTGCGGAAACTTCGCGATCACGACGCCGATGCCCTCGGGCGACACGTCCGCGGATATGAGGCCGCCACCGCGGGCGTCGTTCCTCGACATGAACATGCCGCTCGCCGGAGGTCTCGCCTTTGGACTCGGCGGCGTGGCACGACTCATCGACCTGGGCTTGGCCATGACGCACAAGCCAGGTGGTAACTGGCTCGCCGGTGCGGTCGGCGCCGGTGCCGTCGTCCTCGGCTTCCAGATCCTCGAAGACGCCCGACCGGAGTGGAAGCTCCCCGTGCTCTATGTCGTGAACGCGGTCGCGCTCGGCATCGCGATCGTCTGCGCTTATCGATTTCATCGCCTGCAACCGCCCGAGCCGCCCGGCGACGGCACGATGGTCAGGCGCTGGTTCGTCCGGTAACGGCGCGTCGTGTGCGGTAAGCCACCCTGAAGTGGCCCCGCAGGAATACACTCGGGCCATGCGGCGCGCGATGTGCTTGTTCCTCTTGGTCCTGGCGGGGTGTGGTCGTGACAGCGAAGTCAGCTCCTCCGACGACGCAAACGGCGGTAGCGACGGTGGCGGTGGCGGCGACACGGCGGATGCGACCTCCGACGCTGGCACCGACAGCGGCAGCGACGCGGCGGTCGACGCGCCCGCCGACGCTGGCATCGACGCTCCTATCGGGCCGGCCAACGGGAGCACCGGCTGCGGCAAGGTAGCCGGCATCGCCTCGGGTACGTGGGTGAAGCGCTCGATCGATGTTAACGGCACCCGCGATCTGTGGGTCTGGCTGCCCGCGAACTACGACCCGGCGCGCGCCTACCCGATCATCTACCAGCTGCATGGCTGTAGCAGCTCGCCCAATCGCGAGACCAACAACGTGCCCGTCCAGAACCAAGTCGGTGCCAATGCAATCACGGTGCGTGGCAGGGCGGCGGCCAATTGCTGGGACACCGCCACCACAGGCCCCGACGTGCCGTACTTCGACGCCATGCTCACCGACGTCGAGAACGCGTTCTGCGTCGATACAACCCGTCGGTTCCTCACCGGCTACAGCAGTGGCGCATTCATGACGCACCGGATGGCGTGCCTCCGCGGCGACAAGCTGCGCGGCGTGGCGACGATCGCGGGCGGGCAGAGCGGTAGCAACTGTACGGGCAACGTCGCCGCCCTGCTGATTCACGACCTCAACGACACCACGGTCAACATCAGTCACAGCGAGCAAGCGCGCGACAATCACCTGACCCGGAACGGGTGCACGAACCCTCGGTCGACCACGCCGATCGATCCCTCACCCTGCGTCGAGTACGCCGGCTGCGCAGCGGGCAAGCGCGTCGTGTGGTGCCAGACGACCGGGCAGAACCACAGCCGTCAGGATGCGTTCGCGGCGCCCCTCTTCTGGAGCTTCATTTCGGCCAACTTCTAACGCCGTCGCTGGAGCCTGCTACACCGACGACAAGTACACGGGCTTCGTCAAGCTCGGGAATACGATCGAGCTCACCGTACGCCCCAAGAAGGCCAAAAAGGTTTGAGCACCAAGTGAGCTAAGGCTTGCAGCCGAAGCGATGGAGCGGCTGCGGGGCGCGCTGCTCGGGGTCCTCGGACATGGTCCACAGCGCGCCCGACCGGGCGTCGTAGCCAAGCGCCTCGCCTTGCGGCTCGCTCAGCGGGCCCACGGTGACCTCGATACGCTCTGCCTGCCCGAGCATCGGGATCGACGCACCCGGCTCGAGACGATACTCGTAGATTCCGGTGTAGACCCGCAGCGCGACGCGCGTCCCCAGTGGATGCAGCGCCGCGCCGGTGATCATGCGCCCGCGCGCGATCGCGATGCCGGGGCTCGAGAGCCTCGCGATCTCGGCCATCACGATCTCGCCGTCGGCGTCCGCAGGCAGCGGCCCACCGAAGATGCGCGCGATCGGACCATCGACCTTCTCGAACACGTACGCGACGCCATCTGCAATCACGAGCGCCTCGCTGTCGATCACGACGCCGCTGGGATAGCGCACCGGGATCCGACGCGCCGCGGGCGCAGTCGCCTGGCCAAGCGGCGCGTCGGGCCCGACCACCGGCTCCGGCACCATCACGAGCCCGAGATCGGTACGGTCCCGATCGTTGTTGCCGACATCGGCGATCCACAGACACGGCCCGCTGTCAGCGGTCAGGCACGGCGCGATCGCGAGGTCCTCGGCGTCGACGAGTGGCACCGGGAGCGCGAGCTCACCGAGCGTCGCCCCGTCTTCGCCGAGCGCGAACACGCGGGCCGCATCGCCGGAGTCGTTGTGGGCCCAGAGGACGCCCGGGTTGCGCCGGGACGACGCGAGCCCCGAAACCTCGACCAGCGCCGGTTGCGCCACTTCGATCAGTCGTGCGGGCAGCGCGTACGCCTCGCACGCGAACGGCGCGGCGTCGGGACCTGGCGTGGCGCCACACGCCACGAGGGCGAGCAGCATGCCGGGGACAAGGGAACTAACGCATGGAGTGCCGTGCAACGATTCATTCTCGCATGCGGCTGGTCGGCCATGAACGTCATCGCTTCGATCGCTGGATCTGAACCGGGGGTGCGGTTCGCTGCGACCACGTCCGCGGTGCTCGTCGCTACGCGTGAGTGCATCGAGAACACGAAGGCGATCGAGCAGTAGACCCTTGGCGTTGTCGCGCATCTCCGTGAGCCAGGAGGGCATGGTGCACGCTAGTGGGGCGCCCCTCGTGGATCGTTTCGGCAGGTCACGAGCGCGTCCTACGCGGTCCGGGCGACGAGCCTGCGCGAGCCCTGCCACGTGATAAGCGCCATCACGAGGGCCATCACCAGGCCGCCGGATCCCCACAGGACGAGCTGGGTCGCGAGCGGCGTCGCCTCGTCCACGAACGGGCCCGGCGCGAAGCTCAGCGGCAGCGCGACGAGCCACGCGAGCGCGGTCCACGCGATCCACGGCGCGGCACGCTTCGCATGATGCCGTAGCTCGAGCCACTGCGCCGTCCCGATGCTCGCGAGACCAACCGCGACCGCGAGTGGCACGGCACCGATCGCGTGGGGCGGGGACAGGCGCGGGCCTAGCCACATGAGTACCATCACCAGCGCCCAGACGAGCCCAGCGCCCGCCGAGGTCAACAGCGCGAAGCGGGGCCGACGCACGCGCAGCGGCAGCGCCCAGGCCTGGCCGAGGCCGAGGGCGAGCCCCTCGATGAACCCAGCCATCACGAGCGCCACGGCGCGCGCGCCGTCCGACCATCCAGCGCGTGCGACGAAGATCCCGACCATCGAGGGTGCGAGGAAGCCGAGCGTCTCCGCGAGGGTGACCACGATCAGCCAGCGGTGGCGAGGCTCGCGCCGCAGCGCGGCCATCTGCATGCCGAGCAGCAGGACCGCAGCCGCGAGCAGGCCAAACGCCAGCTGCAGCCAGCTCGCCGGGACGATCATGCTCTCGACCACGATCCACAACGCCAGCGCTCCGCCCGCCACCAGCGTGGCGTCGATCGCGAAGGACGAGCGGCGAAACGTCAGGATCGCGCAGACGACGGCCGAGCCGCCGACCACCACGCCGAGCAGGAGCCCCGGGATCAGGAACGAGGCGAACGGTGTTCGTGCGAGGACCTCATGCGGGAGGAACGCGTTTCCGCTCCCCGCCGCGATCACGGCGATCGATCCCGGGATCGCGGTGACCGCGACGATCAGCGCGAGCCCAAGCACCAGTCTGCGCGAGATCTCGGATGGCATCGGTAGATGCGTGCGACGACTGCAACTAGGTCGCCAGCGGGATCGGCTCGCCAGCGCCGCACACGGCGTCGAGAAGGGAATGGCGTGCGCAGAAGCTGCGCGGGATGCTGGCCGCACGCAGTCCGTGCGCGCGAGAGAACCGGGGGACGGCCACACGTGGTGTCTGTCGCCCAACGCTACTTGAAGGTTCGTGCGCGACAGCTACCGGGGATGGTGCTCGCAGCATGGCAGCGTGACCGGCTGTTCCGCGGATCGAGATGAGCCAGCAGAACCACGCGCCATCGCGATGCTATGAATGATCGCCGCTGTGAGCGAACGTCCCATTCGCGCTTCCGGATCGGTCGTCGATTCATGGGTGTCGTTGCGGCGCTTCTGTCCGTGGAAGTTGACCGTCGGGTTGCCCGGATCGTCCGGCGGATCACGGTCCTCGGGCTTCTCGTCCTTGGGCCGGAACTCTTGAGCGAGGCCCACGCTTCGATCAGCGTGCCGTCGACGCTTAAGTGCGCGTTGCTCATCAGCCCCAACCTCGCGAGCCTCTTCGACCACGCCGGCGAAGAACTTCGCGGCGACATTATGTTCCAGGAGCCGATCCCGATTCTTCGAGAACGAGCTGTGATCGAACGAGGGCTCGTCCATCGTCATGTCGAGGAACCAGCGAAACAGCAGGTTGTCATCGAGCTGCGCGCAGAACATCCGGTCGCTCCGGATCGAGTACAGCGCGCTGAGGATCTGCGCCTTCAGCCATCGCTCCGGCGGGATCGATGGCCG
>JANRKM010000120.1:0-81976 GCA_033763475.1 Kofleriaceae bacterium | reverse complement strand
AGGCGCGCGAACGCCATCCAGAACGATGGGCCGGTCCTACTCGCTCGTGGGAACGCCCCGACACCGTCACCCTCAACCCGGAGGCACACACGAACTGACGTCGACAACTTTCATGCGACAACAACCTTGATTTCGACCGCGACGACGCGGTCCGAGGCCCGCAGGGTGCGCCGGTGATGCCCTCGATCATGATCGTCGGTCAGCTCGATCAGCCCTCGGCGCTCGAGCGAGTCGAGCGACAGATCATTCAGTGGGATCAACTGCCGCACGATCTGAAGGCTGAGCTCGGGCCCGTCGGCCGTGCCCAGCGCGTGCGCGAGCCGCGAGAGCGCCGGCGAGACCTCGACGCAGGACAACAGCCACAGCGCGGCTAGCTCGGGCCCGGATAGCTCGAGCCGCAACGCGAGCCACTCCATCGGCACGATGATCGGCGTGGACAACGTAGACTCGAGGCGCGTGGCGATCTCGTCCTCGATCGCACGTGGATCGGCTGCGAGTGGAGTCCGGGTCCCGGGCACCCAGCCCTCCTCGCGCCCGCGATCGATCAGCTGCGCGAGCAGGGCGCGCGCCCAGCGAATGCGATCCGACAGAACCTGACTGGCGTCACCATAGCCGATCCCTTGCATGGCCCCGTCTATCGACGTAGGCCGTGCGCGGTTGCGCGCGTCCAGGCGCTGGAAACGTCAGTCGGTCTCAGGCAGCTGATGGCGAAGGGTCTTCCACCCCGTCCATCCATCGTCGAATTTCACGAGCTCCATGCTCCACCGCTCGCGTGGACCAAATCGCGGCGGTGGGACGATCATGTGTGGGATCTGAACCACGACCGATGCGCAGGCCATCCAGACAGCCTTCACCTCAGAATCTGAGAGCCGGTCCATCCCCATCATGTTGCAGAGCAAGAGCGCGTCATCGACGCGAATGAACCGCAACACCTCGTTCGGCCGAGCGGTTGTCTCGTTCTCAAAGCCGCACATCACCTGGAACCCATCGGGCAACACCTCGCGCCGCATCTCGACCTGCGGCAATCCACTCAGCTCTCGACACGGCTTTCGCGCATGCTCGAACTGCGCGCGGATTGCTTCGTCACGGTTGGTGTAGCCATAGTCGATGGTCAGCGATGGGACGCGCGGCGCTCCCCAGCGCTGGCTGGAAAGCTCGTCGCGCTCGTGCTTGTAGTGTTTCGGCACCACCACCGACACTTGGTGCGCCAGTCCATCTTTGCGATTGGATGCCCGCATGGTGACCGTCTCGATCTGACCGGGAACGATCTCGATCGAAGAAGTCCCTCCACAGGCGGCGACCGCTGCAACGACAACAAGCGGCAGCCGTTCAGTCGACACTGTCGTTCTCGATGTTCGACGCACCATGCGCAACCTCCCCAAGCGATTTTGGCAAGATCTCCTCAATCAACATACGCGCTCCACGCGGCGCATCCCGTCCAGCTCCGAAGGCTTCCGCACGGCGCGCGAACCAACCCTGCGTGTGGCTCTCCGGTGTCGGGTTCTCCGAGAACTCGATGGTTCCGTCTGGCGCGCGAACTACCGTGATCGACGCCGAAGGCGATCGAAGATTGCTGTGCGCACGGACTGTCAGTCCCAGATCGCGCATGGAGTGTTTCGCTAACCTCTCGACGACAGCCTTCCTCACCCCGAAGAGGCGTGCGCCCACGGCCTGGACGGGCTCGGCTGGGCGTGCATCGGCGCTCAACCGGACGTCGATCATGCCGTCGATCTTGTCCATCGGCGCCTCCTGGCTGAACGGACGATTCGCAGTTCCTGGTGAGCTCGCCTGGAGGTAGCGGACCCAGTGGCGGACCGACTGCTCTGCCTGTGTCTGTGTGACGTCGCTGGCGGCCTCGCTCAAGGCGGTAACGATGGCCTGCATGCTCGCGATCGCATGCTCCGGGCGGGTGCGCAGCATCGGCAGCAAGGCATCGTAGGCGCGAACCGCGGAGCGGGTCTTGCGGCCATGCGATAGATCCGCGAGTCCATCCGTCTGGATGGCGATGAACTGCGCCGTTGGGTCGGCCGAGAACTTCGCGTACGTCCCGAGCTCTGCGCTCGTGTCGACCTCGCTGCTCCATGCTGCACTGGCCGTGCTCGGTGAGCCCTTCAACGCGTGCTTGGCGTGTGTGCCGCTCGCCTTCACGAGGTGCTTCATCCCGTCGGTGAAGAGCCCGATGATGCCTTCATCGGCTTCGATGGGCTTCCCTTCGGGCTTTGCTCGTCGTTGTGGCAGCATCGGATGTGGGACCTGCGCAGAGACGTTGGGGGTGGCCGCGATTTTGACGAGTCCCTTCAGCCTGCCTGCGACAGCGCCGGCGATGCTCGCCGTCGCGAGATCGAGCGCGGCAAATGCGAGCTGCTCGAGCAACGAGTCATTCCCCGCCGGAGGCTTCCGCTGGAACTTGCCGATCTCTTCGGATGCGACGGCGATGCCTCCTTGCTGTTTGATGTCGAGTGTTCCGAGAGCGGCGAGGGCATCGATTCGCAACGAATCGAGCTTGGCCTTGGCACCGGACGGATACGGCTCCATCTGCGTCCACTCGGCGGCAATCGTGGCGTCCGTCTCCGCGTCATGCGCGTGCCGGAGCAACTCCTGGACGTTCTTGGCCTCGGACGTGGTACGCGCGACGGCCTGCTCGGTGCGGGTCCTGCCGCCGGGCGCGTGGGCCCCAGCGCGCAGCGGAATGTGGAATGTCTCGTTGGTTGCGTCGAGAACATGAACCGTCAGCGTCCCTTCGAACGTGCCGGCGCGCGTGGGACGAAAGTCCAGCTTGAACCCGTAGCTCGGATCGAAGGTTCCGCCGATTGCAGGCAGGAAGAGGGGCGCCCGCGACAACGAGAACGCGGGATCGCCCGAGACGGTCGCGTCGACCCGCGGACCCTGGCCCGTGGCGTCGAGTGCGTAGACGGACGTCTCGTGCGTCGAGCGATCACCGACCACCACATCACCGAGATCGATCTTTGGTGCGTACGCGAAGCGCGGCGAGGGCATCGGCGCCGCGCCAGCGAGCTTGTCGACGTGGCTCGGAGTCGGTGTGGGCTGCTTCGCTTTCGTGGGGGCGACCTCGGGTTTCGCTGTGGGGCCGCTGGCTACCGGTGCATGTTCGCGTTGAGAGTCTCCAGGCATGCCCCGGGTTCTCGGCGGCTAACGAATGCGGTTGCGCGCACCGGCTGACGCCGCGAAATCACTCGTTTGTGAGCAGGCTTGCGAGGTCGACGCGGCTGCCATCGCCGCCGGACGCGCGATCGACAGCGAGCGTGAGCGCCGAGAGCGTCTCCTGATCGAGCACGCAGTCGGCGTCGGGCGTGACGCGTGTGAAGTTGCGGTGGCACGATTGGATCACCGGCAGGCCGCCTTGGCGCATGCGGATCGGCGCGCCGTGCGAGCGGCACACGACGGGGCGCACGTCGTAGATCAGGCAGCGGCCGTTCGGGGCGAGCGCGGCGCAATGGTCGGCCGGCGCTCCGACGACGTTCGCGGCGAGCGCGGCGCGGCGCTCGGGGGGCCAGCTGGCGAGGGCGGTGCGGACCGCGGCGGCCTCGACGGACGTGATGGTGAGGCGCACGTGACAGCAGTCGGAGCACCCGGTGGCGCACTGCATGTCGTCGCCATGGCGCGTCTCGACGCGCGCAAAAAACGCATCGACCTTGGCCGTTAGCTCGCCGAGCCTACCTGACATGCTAGGCCATCACCGTTAGCACACGTGTAGACTGCGAGCCGCCCATGGACCTCAATGACATCGTTGTCTTTACCAAGGTTGTCGAGACCAAGAGCTTCACCGGCGCCGCCGAGCAGCTCGGGCTTCCGAAGTCCACGGTCAGCCGCAAGCTCGCTCAGCTGGAGGAGCGGCTCGGGGTTCGACTGGTGCAGCGCACGACGCGCAAGCTGGCGCTGACGGACATCGGCGAGGCGTACTACGAGCGCGCCGCGCGCATCGTTTCGGATATCGCGGCGGCCGAGCAGGTCGTGACCGACATGCAGGCGACGCCGCGCGGGCGGCTCAGGATCACCGCGCCGATCGACCTGTCGACGAAGTACCTCGGCGGCATCATCGCCGAGTTCGTGGCCGCGCATCCCGACGTCAACGTCGAGCTCGATGCCTCGGACCGGATCGTGGATCTGATCGAAGAAGGGTTCGACGTGGCGGTGCGGTTCGGGCCGTTGCCCGAGTCGACGCTGATCGCGCGCAAGCTGGCGCCCGTTGCAGGCGTGCTCGTCGCGTCGCCGGCGTACCTGGCGAAGCGGCCAGCGCCGACGTCGGTCGAGGAGCTCGACGATCACGACAAGGTGCTGTTCACCCCGAGCGCGCGCGTCCAGAGCTGGACGCTCGTCAACGGCGAGCAGACCTACGAGGTCGGCCGCCCGTGCCGGTTCGCGAGCAACAACCTGTCGGCCGTGGTCGACGTGATCAATGCCGGAGGCGGGATCGGCATGGTCACCGAGTTCATGGTCGCGTGTGACATCCGCATGGGGAAGCTGGTCCGCATCCTTCCGGAGTGGTCGCTGCGGGCGGGTGACGTCAACGCGGTGTATGCGGCGCGGCAGAACCTGCCGCCGCGCCTGGCCCTGTTCATCGACCATCTGAGCAAGTCGATGAATCCGCCGCCGTGGCAGAAATCCCCGACGGGCTGATTGGTCCGCCTCCGGCGCGCATTCCCGCCGCACGGCCTACGGCCGCGCCCATCGCTTCGCGCTGAGACCGCTGCGCGGCCGGCGTGAATTCCTCGACGGATCGGGGCATGGTCACGGCATGGATGTGACCTGGGCTGACGTACAGCACCTCGCGGAGGTGCACCTCGTTCCGTTTGCCGTGCGCTTGTTGGTCGCGCTGACGGTGTTCCTGATCGGACGCTGGTTCGCGCGCATGGTCACCAAGGGCTTCGTGCGGCTCATGGAGCGCAGCCGACTCGACATCTCGCTGCGCAAGTTCTTGAGCGACCTCGTGTACGCGGTGTCGATCGTCGCGGTGGTGATCGCGGCCCTCGACTCGCTGGGCGTCGAGACCACGGCCGTCGTCGCGGTGATCGGCGCGGCGGGCCTCGCGATCGGCCTGGCATTGCAGGGCTCGCTGTCGAACTTCGCGGCCGGCGTGATGCTGATCGTGCTGCGGCCCTACAAGGTCGGAGACCTGGTCGCGATCGGCAAGTACCTGGGGCGCGTCGAGGGCATCAAGGTGTTCCACACCGTCCTGATCACCGGCGACTTCCGCGAGATCACGATCCCCAACGGACAGATCATCGCGCAGCCGATCGAGAACCTGACCGTGCTGGGACGGCGACGGGTGGACCTGGTGGTCAGCGTGAACCAGGCGACGGACTTGAAGCGGGTGCGCAAGCTCCTCGAGGACGTAGTCGCCGAGGATAAGCGCGTGCAGCACGATCCTCCGACGACGATCGACGTCGCCGAGATCACCGCCGAGTCCGTGAAGCTCTACGTGCGACCGTGGACCAGCGTCGACAACTTCAGCGCCGTCACGACGGAGACAATGGAGCGCATCAAGGACTCGATGGAGGCCGCGGGCCTCAAGTTCAGCGTGTCGGTGCAGGCCTAGAGGGACGGTTTCAACTTGCCCAACTTTCGACCGTGCATCTCCGCGGGATCGTTCGAATCACGCGGGACGGTTTCAACTTCGTCGAGGTGAGACACGAACTGCGTCGTCCCACAGAACCGTTCGAAGCGTCCCGCAAGTTGAAACCGTCCCCGCGCCTTCCAACAAAGTCGGGCAGATAGGTGCCCGCAAGTTGTGCAAGTTGAAACCGTCCCTCTCCTCCTAACGCTCGAGGTCTTCGATGGCGGTGATCACCAGCGGGAGGTCGGGGCCCGAGCGCAAGGTCGCGCGCTGTGGCGGCAGGCGATAGTCGACGACGTCGCCCGTGACGTCCGCGCTCGCGGTCTTGTAGCCGATGACCTGGACGTTGGCACCGACGGGCAGCACCTGCTCGAAGGCGAGGAGCTCGGAG
This sequence comes from Kofleriaceae bacterium, assembly GCA_033763475.1. GTDB lineage: Bacteria > Myxococcota_A > Polyangia > Haliangiales > Haliangiaceae > JABFXX01. The sequence goes on along the minus strand of JANRKM010000120.1, from coordinate 76,010 downwards.
TGGCCCTCGGTGAGCTGGCGTAGCTCTCCGGGCACGTGATCGCCGCGGAACCGCGTCGCGGGATAGGTGACAAGCTCGCGCGGGGGCACGATCCAGCGCGCGCCGGCGGCCTGCACGAGGATGTAGTTGCCGGCCGTGTCGAGAAGGGTGAAGTCGACGGCGGCCTCGTGCACCCAGGTGCCGCGCGCTTTGAGGATCATGCGGCGGTAGATGCCCTCGCGCTCGACGAGCACGCCGCGCAGCGGCGCCTCGGTCTGGACCGTGCCGCGGACGACGACGAGCTCACCCTCGGCACGCGCGGAGACCGAGGCGAGCTCGATCTCGCCACGCGTCATGCGCGCGACCTGGCGGCGGAGGAGTGTCCGCGCGGCGCGGTCACCGGCCACCGCCGCGCCCGCCCCGCCGAGGACGAGACCCTTCCAGAGCAATAGCGTCGCCGGCACCGCGATGACGGCGCCCACGACCGCCGCGCTCGCACCCGCGACCATGCCCGTGCGAAGGAGGCGGCTCGTGCGCAACACGCTCGGTGGTAACCAGTCGCGGTCGGTGCGCAACTTGTGCGTTCGCTGCACGGCAAGCACGCGACGAGTGTACGCTGTGCCCGCATGGACAGCTCGCTGGTCAAGTCACCGTCGGCAGACGTCGCTGTTTTTGGGCGCCCGCAGAAGCTCTCGGTTCGCCAGCGCAAGAAGTGGCTCGAGATCCTGACCTCGTTCGACGCCCGCAACATCTACGTCGTCTACGACGAGCTCGGTAATCCGGTGTTCAACGTCGAGGAGCAGGGGTCGGGCTTCTCCGCGTTCATCAAGCGGGTGTTCCTCCAGGCGTACCGGCCGTTCACCTCGCACGTCGAGGACCTCACGCAGAACCGCCCGATGCTCGTGCTGCGGCGGCCGTTCCGCTTCATCTTCCACCGTCTCGAGGTGCGCGACTCGCAGGGCAACCTGATCGGCGCGATCCAGCGCAAGTGGACCTGGTTCCGCCGCAAGTACATCGTGGAGGGCCCGGAGGGGCAGGAGGTGGCCACGCTGTTCGGGCCGTTCTTCAAGCCGTGGACGTTTCAGGTCCGCCTGCCTGGCTCGGAGGCCGAGGTGGGCCTCGTGCAAAAGAAGTGGAGCGGCCTGCTCAAGGAGATGTTCACCGAGGCCGACAACTTCTGGGTCAGCTTCGACAAGGTGCAGGACGTCAACCTACGCGCGCTCTTGTTCGCGGCGACGGTGCTGATCGACATCGTGCACTTCGAGCGCTCGCAGTAACGTCAGCCGCGCCACGCGCCCCACGCGAGCAGCGCCCAGCCGACGATGAACGCGAGGCCGCCGAGCGGGGTGATCGCGCCGAGTGCCTTCACCCCGGACAGCGAGAGCGCGTACAGCGAGCCGCTGAACACCACGATGCCCGCCTGGATGACCCAGCCGGCCGTGGTCGCACTGCGCGTCGTGATGACGCCGCACAGGATCATCGCGAGCGCGTGATACATCTGGTAGCGCGCGGCGGTCTCGAAGATCTCGAGCGCGCGGGGCTCGAGCTTCTCGCGCAGGCCATGGGCACCGAAGGCGCCGGCAGCCACGGCGAGGGCGCCATTGAGGGCGCCGAGCGCGATCAGCGGGGAACGAACACTCATGCGGAGAGGGTAGCGGAACCCACCGACACCAGCACGGCGTCGCGGTGCGTCGCGACCTCGATCGGGAGATCCAGGAACTGCTGGATGGTCACGATGTTGGTCGTCGCGTGCAGCGACAGCGGCGCGCAGCGGTAGCGGCCGCCGCCCGCGATCGCCATCGGCAGCAGGAGTTGGTCCGCCAGGTGCTCGCCGACGGGCACGTTGGCGTCGAGGAACGCGCAGGCGTTGGTGCAGGCCTCCTCGGCGACCAGCTCGGCGCGCTTGCCCTTCGCGCCGAAGCTCGTGATCAGCTCGACGCCTCCCGCGCGCTCGAGCTCGATCATGAGCACGTTCCCGATCGCCGGCGCACGCACGTCCCGCACGTCGACCTCGAGCTGACCGGGTAGGCGTTCGCGCACCACCTTCAGCTCGCGCTCGGCGACGTGCGTGGGCAGGCGGGACGACAGCACCGTGACGCGGCGCGCGCGCACCTCGCCGACCTCGACGAGCTCGATGGGACGGAGCACGCTGGTGTCGACGGTGAGGGTGAGCTGGCCGTGCTCGGTCGCGCGCGCATCGCCGGGCGCGAAGCCGTAGCGATCGAGCGTGAGCGTGACCGCCGCGCCCATCGCGCGGAGGTGCGGGAGAAACACGCGGTCGAGGAACTCGAACGGCGGCGCCATCGGATTGTGCGTGCCGCCCTTGATCGTGGCGCGGAGCGGATGCCCGGCGACCAGCGCCGGCACGAGGATCGTCTGCACGACGAGCGACGCAGCGCCGGCACTGCCGATGTCGATCGCGAGCTCGCGGGCGCTGATCGGTCCGGGCGTGAACTCGAGGTACTTGCTGCTCACGCTCGCGCCGTGCACGGTCGCGCCACACAGCTGCGCCGCGGCCTCGACGCACGCGACGTGCTGCCGGCGCAAGCCGGGCTTGGCGCGGCCCGCGCGGATGTTGCGCATGGCGAACGCCTTGCCCGTGAGCATGGAGAGCGCGAGCGACGTGCGCAGGATCTGTCCGCCGCCTTCACCGCGGCTACCATCGATGTCGATCACGACTCACCTCATGGGGTAGACGCCTCGCGCGAACGCAGCCACGGCTCGCCAGCGGGGCCTTTCTCGTACCGGTTCGCGATCAGGAGTGCAAGCGTTGGTTCGCAACCTCTGGCAGGATCGGATCGTTGGCGCGGGACCTCGACGAGCTCATCGGACAACTGGCGGCAGGTCCCCGGCTGCGCGCGCCGTCGATGCCGCGCCTCGATCGCTACGAGATCGTGCGGCGCCTCGGACGCGGGACCTTCGGCGACATCTACGAGGCGCGCGATCGTCGCTATGGCACGACGGTGGCCCTGAAGGCGTTGCGCCACGACGATCCGGACTCGATCTACAGGTTCAAGAACGAGTTTCGCGCGGTTGCCGGCGTGCGCCACCCGAACCTCGTGAAGTTGTACGAGCTGTTCAGCGAGGGTGATCGCTGGTACTTCAGCATGGAGCTCGTCGAAGGACGCGCGTTCGACGAGTACCTCCGGCGCGTCCCCGAGCACACGCTGTCGGCCTTTGCGCAGCTCGGCGCCGCGATCGAGGCGCTCCACCGCGCCGCGACGTTGCACCGCGACGTCAAGCCGAACAACGTCCTGGTCGAGGACTGCGGGCGCGTCGTCCTCCTCGACTTCGGCCTCGCCTGGGAGCCGCTCGGCCGAGGTCCGACGGTCTCCGGCGGCACACCGCTGTACATGGCACCCGAGCAGGGCCTTGGTGCGCCGGTCACCGCGAGCGACTGGTACTCGGTTGGCGTCATGCTGTACGAAACGATCGCCGGGCGCCCACCGTGGATGACCAACCCGGTCGCGATGGCGCGCGCGAAGGTCCACGCACCCGTGCCGCCGATCGACGCTCCCTCCGGCCCGGCCGCGCACCTCGCGGCGATGGCCATGCGGATGCTCGCGGCGGATCCGGACCACCGGCCACCCGCGCACGAGATCCTCGCGGCATTTCGCGGCGCACCCCCGCGAGGAGAGCTCCGCCCCGACGTCGAGCTGATCGGCCGCGACGCGGAGCTCGCGTGGCTCGAGGCATCGCTGGCGCGCTCGCGTCTCCGCACCCAGCTGTGCCTCGTCGAGGGTCCACCTGGCATCGGGAAGTCGATGATGGCGCGCGAGCTCTGCCGCCGCGCGGCCGCACGAGGTGCGCACGTGTTCGACGGACGTTGCCACGAAGCCGAGGCCGTCCCCTTCAAGGGGCTCGACGCGGCCGTAGACAGCCTGTGCAACTACCTCGTGCACGCCGACGAGGCGTACGTGCGCGCGGTCGTGCCCGCGCACGCCGAAGCGCTGAGCCTCATGTTCCCCGTCCTGCGTCGGCTCGACGCCGTTCTCCGAGGGACCGAGCCACCGGTGCGCGCGCACAGCCCGCACGAGATCCGGCGCCACGCGACGGATGCGCTCGCGGCGTTACTCGCCGGCGTCGCCGCGGATGCGCCGGTGATCATCTTCCTCGATGATCTGCAATGGGCCGGCGAGGACACGTTCTCGCTGCTCGCCGAGGTGCTCGTGCGCGCACCTTCCGTGATGTTCCTGGCGACGCTCCGCGTGCGCGCGACCGAAACCTCGGGCGCGCTCGAGGCCTTCCTGTCCCGCGCTGCGACGTTCGATGCCATCGACGTCGGCACGCTTGCGGTCCCACCGCTCGACCGCGCGGCGGTCGCGTCCCTCGTGGAGCGCAGCGCGCAGCGCGGAATCTCCGCCGACGCCGCGTGGGCCGCCTCCGCCGGGCACCCCTACGTGCTGGCGCGCATGCTCGGGGCCACCGGCTGGCAGGCGGGAGATCTGGGCGACAACCTGCGGCGCAGCCTGGACCAGGTGTCGGCCGACGCGCGGCGCCTGCTCGAGATCGTGGCGCTCTCGGCGATGCCGCTCCCTCAGAGCATGGGGTGCCTGGCGGCAGGCTTCGACGGGTGGCGCCCCGAGGTGGTCGATGAGCTGCGCGAGCAAGGCCTGATTCGCACGGGCACCCACGCGGAGTCGTTGATGGACGTCTATCACGATCGCGTCCGCGAGACGGTCGAGGCGTCGCTGTCGGCCGAGCGCTATCGCGCGGCGCACGCGGAGCTCGCGGAGTTCCTCGAGGGCCGGCGCAACCCACCGGCGCACGTGCTCGCGACGCACTACCGCGAGGCAGGGAGACAAGGCCCGGCGCGCACGTGGATGCACCGCGCCGCGCGCGAGGCAGCCCGCGCGCTTGCCTTCGAGCGCGCCGCGCGCACCTACGCGGCCGCGGCGGAGCTCAGCGCCGGGGAGGATGCGCTCGCGCTGCACCTCGAGTGGGCGGACGCAATGGCGCTGGCGGGGCACCGCGCCGAGTCAGGGAGGATCTGCCTCGCCGCGGCGACGCTCGCCAGCGACGGTGGTTGGGTGGGCTGGGCCTCCCAGCTCCGCGCGACGGCCGGCGAGCACCTGTTGATCAGCGGCCGCCTCACCGAGGGGATGGCGCTGATCGGGGAGGCCCTCGCCGCCGTCGGCCTCGCGCTTCCCGCCGACCCCTACGTCGCCGTCGCCGGCTCGATCAACATCGGCGCGCGCCTCGTCGTGCGCGGCTTCGCCTTCGAGCCGCGCGACGCGGACGCGATCGCGCCGCGCCTGCTCCGGCAGATCGACCTGCTCCTCGCGACCGCGCAGGCCTTGAACCAGAACGACGTCCGCTCGGCCTTCGTCAGCGCCCGCGCCCTCGAGCTCGCCTTGGAGGCCGGGCACCCGCTGCGCGTCCTCCGCGCGCTGTTCTTCTACGTCATGTCGAACGCGCAGCGAGATCCACGGCACCCGTTCTTCCGCGCCGCGCTCGACGCGTCCGAAGCCCTCGTCGCCCGCGTCGGCGGCACGCAGGAGCGTGCTCGCCACACCTTGTTGCGCGGTGTCGTCGAGCTGTTCGCGGGCTCCGTGGGGGACGCGACGGCGACGCTCGAGGCGGCGCAGCGGCTCTGCTGGAACGCCACGCCACCGCTGGTGCTCGACGGTGCGATGGGGCGCGTCCCGCTCCTGGCCGCGTACGCATATTGCGGGGCGAATCCCGCGCGTGCCCTCGCGGTCCTCGACGGTTGGATCTCGGAGGCGGCGGCGCGCCAGGACCTCAACGCGCAACGCTGGCTCCAGTCGACGAGCGTGTGGGTGCTCCTCGCCGCCGATCAGCCGGACCGCGCTCGGGCCCGGCTCCAGGAGGCGTCCACCGGGGAGCGAGGGGAGCACGATCTGTTCGCCTCGATGAAGATGCTGCAGGAGACGGCGATCCGCGTCTACGAGACCCCCGCCGCGAGCTGCGCGTGGATCGAAGGTGAGGCGCGGCCGGCCTTCGACCGGATCTTCGCGTCCCTCGTACCGCTCACGCGCGGAACCTTCGCCTTGCTGCGCGCGCATGCAGCCGCGTCGGCGTGGCGCGCCGGCACCGCCGACGTCGCCCTCGCGCGATCGGTCCTCGAGGAGGGGATCGCGGTGCTCGCCGACGGCGACGTCCTCACGCCGGGCGTCGCGTCGCTTCAGGCACAGATCGCGCTCATGAGTGACGACCGGGATCGCGCTGCCTCCGCGTTCGAGCGCGCCGCCCGAGGGTGGTCCACGCAGGGCATGCTCACCTACGCGGCCGCCTCGGGGCTCCGGGCCGCCGAGCTACGTGCGGATCGCGCAGCCGTCGACGCACGGCGAGCGGAGCTCCTCGCGCTCGGCGTCGCTCACCCGGGACGCATGGCCGACCTCCTCGTCGGTCCGGGGCGCTGAGCACGCGCGCTGCTCGAAGCACGCGCACCTGGCTCAGGCGTCCCGCGGCTTCACGCACACGTGGAACGTCCCGAACGGAGGCGACGTCGTGCATGCGTCGACCATGCCGTCCTTGCAGGCGAGCGTGGCTGGCTGGTCGCATGGCACGGTCGCCTTGGCGCCTGATTCGACGCAGACGTGGGACGTCGTGCGTGCCCCGATGCAGCCGTTCTCGAGGCCCGAGGGGCAGCTGTATTTGATCTCGTTCCTGCACTCGATGCGTAGCGCCCACAGGCCGGAGCTGGCCGGCGTGGCGGTGGCGGCGCGGTTGGGCACCGGGATGACACAGATGTGGAGCTTGCCGTACGGCGGCGCCGCTGCGCACGCGTCGAGCATGCCGCTCTTGCAACCCAGCGTTGCCGGCCGATCGCAGGGAATGGTCGCCTCGGCATCTTTGGCGACACACACGTGTTCGGTCGTGCGCTGGCGGATGCACCCGTCCTCGAAGCCGTCCGGGCACGGATAGTTGACCTCGCCGGCACAACCACCGCGATCCGGCTCGGCGCTGCTCGCCGCGGGCAGCGCGGGCGAGGGCGCGGGCAGCGCAGGCGGGGGAGGCGCGGGGCGCGATCGCGATGCGCCTCCCTGCGGTGTGGGGGTGGGGTGCGGGAGGGCGGTCGCGTCGCGGCGATCGTCGGCGCCGCAGGCGGCGATGGCGATGCACGAGAGGATGACGAGAAGGTGGCTGCGCATCGGGGCCTCGAGGGGTAGGGGCGTGCTCGGCGTCGTGGCGAAAGCGCGGGGATGCATGGGTGTCTCCTGGGGGGGTGTCCCTTGACGAAGGTCGCTCCGCGTTTTTGCGTTCGCGCGTGCAGATTGCGGTTAGGGCTGCCAGCAGAACGAGCCGGCCTGACCTCCGCTCGTCACGTACGGGATGCACCCATCGCACGCAGTGGCACCGTCGTACGTGATCGTCGCTTCGTCAGCCCCGAAGAAGCGCGCGCCGCCGGTGGTGGGGTCATTGCGGCACGTTTTTTCGTCGAGGGAATCCAGCTCGAAGCGGAAGCGCCCGCGGTCGAGCACGTCCACGGTGCCCGACCCCGTGAGCCCGACCCGATCGCAGTCGCCATTCCAACCGTACTGATAGTCGTGAATGACGAGCGAGACCGCGCCTCCATCGCCGGGAAACCAGCCTCCATAGCCCGAGCGCACGTCGCCCCCCACCGTGATCGACAGCGGTCCGTCGACGCGGACATCGGGTGCCGGGTACCCGCACTCGCTGCTGCGTTGCACGCCGACGAGCCGACCATCGAGCGTGTAGCTCCATGGGGTTCCGTCCCCGGTAAATCCGACCTCGCTGAAGTCGGCAAACTCGAAGTCGTACTCGACCGTCTGAGGGGCCCCGGATCCGACGGCCACCTCGACGTCGATCGTCCCTTCGTACCGGGTCCCTGCCTCGTCGACGCAGCCACCTCGAACCTGGTATCCCCCGCTTCGTTGCGTGATGGCGGGACACGCTCTCCCGTCGGCCGCGTGGGGCGACGTGAACGCGAGCACGTACGGAAGGTCCATCGCGTTGAAGGCCATGTGAACGTCTGCTTCGCTCACGAAGGCGAAATCGAGGGGGGGCTGCTCGGAATCGTCATGAGCCGGGCAGCCCGCGCTGAGCAGGCTGCTCGCGAGCAGCACGAACGAAGGAACGGCATAGGAAAAAGCGACGCGTGACATGGGATTGCTCCTGGGGTGTGTCCCCTGACGAAGCTCGTCGCCGGATCTTGCGCGGCTCGCGTCGATTTCTTGCGCCCGCGCCTGGCTCAGCGGTGCCGGCGGAGCCAGGCGTCGGCGATGCGCACGGAGTCCGGATCCCGCCCGCGCAGCGCCGCACGCGCCGCGCGCACCAGCGCACGCGCACGCGCACGATCGCCGCCGGTGGCCGCGAGGTCGATGCCGAGCATCAGGCGGGCCTGGTGCAGCCGGAGATCGTCAGGCGGTGTCGCCTGTTCGAGCTCGGTGACCAGTGCCTGGAGGACGCCCACACCGCGCGCTTCCTGCGCGAGGGCGCGGAGCGCATCGGCCCAGCGCATGCGGGCGCCGCGCGCCGTCTCCGATCCGGCGCTGCCGTGATGCTCCTCGATCGTCACCGCGCGCTCGAGCAGGACCGCAGCGTCGGCGAACTGTTCGTGCTCGAGGAGGTGCTCGCCGAGCTCGTACGCGGCGGCGGCGACGCTGCGATGCATCGGCCCGCCGAGCTGCTCGCGTATCGCCAGCACGCGGCGGTACGCAGCGAGGGCCTCGCCGGGGGCGCGATCCGTCATCACGATCGCGAGCGCACGCCAGGCCTTCGCCATCAGCGGGTGGTTATCACCGAGCGCACGCGTCCCCTCTTCCACCACCTGCCTGGCCTCGCGTTCAGCGGCAGCCTGCTCCCCGGCGGCATGCGCCACGAGCACGCGCAAGACCCGCGCGTTGATGGCCTCCAGCGCGCCGGGGCCCTTCGTTCGCTGGAGCAAGGCGAGCGCACGCTCCAGGTCGGCCCGTGCACCGAGGTGATCTCCCGCATGGAACCGCGCGAAGGCGATCCAGACATCGAGCGTCGCGACCTCCGGGAAGTCCTCGCCTTGGTGCTGCGCGAGGAGGTCGCGTGCGGCGGTCGCCGGGGCCAAGGCGTCGCTGGGACGGCCCGCCGAGATCAGGGTACTGCTGCGGATCTGCAGCGCCTGGGCGCGTCGCGGATGCGTCGCATCGAGGGTGCGCGCGTAGATCGCATCCGCCTCGTCGAGGTAGCGCGTGGCGCGCGTGGGATCGAGCTCGAGATCCGCGATCGAGGCGGCCACGACGAGCCCGGCCGCCAGCTCGGGGTGAGCCGGACCGAACGCGGCGCGGCGGCGAGCGAGGGCCTCCTCGGCGGTCGCCGTTGCCTGCCGGTCACCGAGGGCGCCGAGCACACCCGCGAGATCGAGCTGGGCCTGCGTCAGCTCGAGCGTGCGATCGACCCGCGCGCGCTCGTAGCGACGCACGGCCTCCGCGAGTGCGGCCCGGGCGCCCGGGTAGTCGCCGCTTTGCCGCAGGGTGGAGCCACGCGCGTACGCGAGCGCGGCGAGGGCCTCGAGGTCGTCGCCGAGGCGCTCGACCGTCGCGTCCGCGTGTGCGAGCGCCTCCGTGGCCCGGCGGAGGTCGCCGCGTCCGCGGGCGCGCACGTGGGCCAAGGCGATCCACGCCGCCGCGGCCGCTTGATCGTCGCGTCCCGCCTCCGCGGCGAGCACGGCTGCCTCGAGCTCGGTCTCGGCCTCGGCGAACCGGCCACGCGCCTGCGCGACTCTGCCCGCGAGCAGGGCCGCCTCCGCTTCGAGCGGGCGATACGCGGTGCGTCCGATCTCCTCGCGCAGGGGGACGAGCTGGGCGTATGCCTTCGCGGCGTCGCCAGCGGCCAGCGTCGCACGGACGGAAGCGAGACGCGGCCGGAGGGCGGTCACCGCGTGCTCCTGCGCCGACCCGCGCACCAGGGGCGCCTTCGCGCCGAGCGTCGAGAGCTCGTTGCATACGGCCGGCGACACGAGCGAGGACGTCATCGCGTGCGCGCTGGCGACGATCGCGCGGTCCGCGGCGACCAGCAGATCGGTCACCGCGCGCAGCTCGCCGAGCCGCTCGTCCAGACAGATGGTGCGCAGCTCCTGCTGCGCGGGTGTCTGCTCGCGACGAACCTGCGCGGCCTGACAGGCATCGATCGCCGTCGCGTTCCAGGTCTCGGCCCAGCGGTCGAGGGCCCCGGCGACCGCCGCGCTCGTCTCTGCCGGTGCGCCCGCGGTGGTGAACGCGCGCTCGAGCTTGGCGCGCTGTGCCGGTCCCCAGACCGCGGTGAGTGGTCGTTCGAGCTGCAGGCAAGGCTTCGCAGCGCCCGCGCGCGTCGCGCCAGCGATCGCGACGGCCGCGATCGCCGCGGCACTCCCCGCGGCGATCAGTCCCAGGCGGCGCCGCGGCGGGGCAAGGGCGGCGAGCAGCGGGCTCATCGAGGGAAACCGCGACGCTGGCGCCTCGCGCAGCGCGCGGTGGATCGCCGCGCTCACGCGGCGCGGGACGCGCGCGGGCAGGCGCGGTGGGCCCGCCGCGATCGCCTCACGGATCTCCCGCCGCGAGGTGCCACCAAACGGCCGCCGCTCCGCGAGCGCCTCGTACAGCGCCACCGCGAAGCTGAACTGATCGGCGCGCGCATCGACCTCCCCGCCGTCGTGCTGCTCGGGTGCCATGTAGGCGGGCGTCCCGGCCTGCGCTTCGACGGGCGCGTGCGGATCGTCGGGTGCGTCGGGAATGGCGAGCCCGAAGTCCGAGATGCGAGGCCGGCCGTCCTCGCCGACGAGCACGTTCGCGGGCTTGATGTCGCGGTGGACGAGCCCTGCGGCGTGCGCGGCCGCGAGACCCGCGCCCGCGGCGGCGAACATGGCGAGCACCTCACGCGTGGATCGCGGGCGGGCGCGCCGCCAGTCGTCGAGGGTGCCGCCCCGCACGAGCTCCATCGCGACGAACGATCGACCGCCATCCTCGCCGACGTCGTGCACGGCGACGACGTGGGGATGTGCGAGGCGGGCGATCGCGCGCGCCTCGCGGACGAGCTGCGCATGCATGCGCGGATCTCGCGATGCGTGGAGGAGCTTGATCGCGACATGGCGCTGGAGCTCGGGATCGAACGCCTCGTAGACGAGCCCCATGCCACCCTGGCCGAGCGGGGCAACGATCTCGTAGCGGCCGAGCCGGTCGCCCGGGGAGAGCACGTCGCGCGACGACCGCACGCCGAGCACCGATGGGCGGATGCGCGTGGCGGCTTGCTCGGTGTCGACCGCGCGCGGGGACGTCGCGGCGGCCAGCCGGACCAGCGAGCGACACGACGCGCAGTCGGCGAGGTGGGCGTCGCTCGCCTCGTCGGTCTGGCCGTCGAGATAGCGAAGGACGGACTCCTCGTCGAGGCAGGGGGCGCCTGCTCGGTCACTCACGTGCTCGATCGTACCGTATCTACGATGGACGATCGGAAGCGTCTGTGCCGGATGCAGCAACCGGCGGAGTGACATGAAACCGCCCAGCGCTACGCGTCGGTGCATTGGAAGCGCGCTGTGGCCGCGTCGTACGCGCAGATCGGCATGGAGCCTGGGCAGTCCCCGTCGCGGTTGCATTCACCAAGACCACAGTCGACGATGCAGTCTCCCGGGTTTCCATTCGCCACGGAGAAGGGCGCGGTGGGATCGCGGTAGACCTGCGTGCAATCCGCCTCGACCAGGCAGCGTCCGCAGCTGCCGGTGATGCGCTCGCGGCTGAGGCCGCCGCAGAACGCGTCGCACGCGGCCGCGTCGTAGCGGAGCCCTACCTGGGTGATGCACATCGAGGCGCGCTCGCACACGGCGGCGCAGTCCAAGACGCCGAGATCGGGGGCGTCGATCGTGGAGATGGTCGCGTCGTGAACCTGCGGGGTAGACGGCTCGGCCGGGCAGGCCGTGACGAACAGCAGGGTGGCGGAACCAACGAGGATGGGGGAGGCGCGAGCCAGCATGGTGGCCTCCTGGGCAGCAGCGAGTAGATAGTTGTCGCCGATCGCGACGAGGTCTGTGCCTCGACGGCGTGGCGCAGGGGAGAGCACGCGAGGACGCGCGGCGATGGTCACCTCACGGGGTGGAACGTGGCGCGCTCGTTCCCCGTGCAGGCGTCATCGTCCGATATCGCCATCGTCAGGAGCAGCAGGAGTGTGGTCATGCCCGTTGACGTAGAGGCGCAGCAACTTTTGCAGCGGTCCGCTGTTTTTCGCCGTGCCCCGTCGAAGCACGGCTGCGTACGCGGGGCGTGTGGCGACGAACCGGGCCTGGACGAGGCGTGGTACGTTCACGATGTGACGGACCTGGCGATCGGGGAGGTCGATGCACGGGCGCGGCGCGAGTGCGTGCTGCATGGCCTCGACGAGCCAGCGTGGCGCCAGCACCTCGAGACCCTGGTCACCGCCAGCAATGCGAGCACGCTGCATGCGGGCGACCTCTTGCTCGCCTTCGCGTGCGCCACGGGCGATGCCGTCGCGCTGCAGATGTTCGAGGAGCGCTACGCCACGATGCTCGCCGAAGCGCTGCGCGCCGCGGACCCCAATCCCGGCGCGATCGACGACGCGGTGCAGGAGCTCCGGCGGCGGCTGCTCGTGGCCGATGTCGACGGCGCACGGCCTCGCATCCTCGGCTATAGCGGCACGGGCCCGCTCGGCGCCTGGCTGAGGGTGGCGGCATTGCGGATCGCGATCGATCACAAGCGCAGCGGCTGGCGCGAGGTTCCCGTCGAGGATGCGATGGTCCCCGAGCCCTCCGCGATGGGAGGTACCGGCGGGTTCGCGCGCGAGCATGACCTCGCGATCATCCGCGCCGCGCTCCGCGCTGCGATCGCGGCGCAGCCCAGCCGAACGCGCGCGCTGTTGCGCTACTACTACTCGGAGAACGTCGGCGTCGAGGAGCTCGGCACCATGTACCGCGTACACTTCAGCACGATCTCGCGCTGGCTCGAGCGTGCGCGTGCCGAGATCTTTGCGGAGACCCGGCGCCAGCTCGCGGAGAAGCTCGGGGCGGCGCCCTCCGAGATCGAGAGCCACCTCGGGCTCGTGCACAGCCTCGAGGTCAGCCTCGGCAGCCTGCTCGAGACGCCAGCCCCGCGCCCCTGAAAAAAAGACTGCGCGAGGTGCAAAACTCGTGGACCACCTTCGTCAGAGGGGATGACGCCCTTCTTCCTCCGCGCCTTCTGGAGCTTCGTACTCGTCGCCGGATCCGGCGCGGGCTGCGGTAGCAAGCACAAGGAGCCCGAGTCCCCGAGCAACGCCTCCGCCAAGGTCGATCCCTCGTCAACGGACGCGCCCGTCGAGCAATCGTACGCCGACGCGATGCGGCTCGTGTGTGACGCGCCCGACCAGTGCTGCACGCACTCCGAGCCAGGGAGCACCTCCGCTGACCTCGCCACCTGGATCACAGCGCGTCTTACCAACGCGGAGGTGAAGATGTTCTTCGCCGAGCTCGGCGGGGTGAATCCCTCGGAGCGGCCCGGGCTGCTCGAGGGCGCGCTGGCCAAGGCGGGCATCGCGCCCGCGAGCTGCGCCTTCTACGGGGTCACCGCACGTGCTCGCTAACGCGCGATCGCGACAAGCGTGGCCGTCCACGGCGTCGCCCGCGCCGTGCGCCACCCTCGTGATGCTGCTCGGGCTCCTGCCGGCCATCAGCGCATGTGGCTCACCGCAGCCCGGAGGCGCCGATGCCCGCGATGTGGACGCGGCGGTGAGCGATGGCGCTACGGCGGACAGCGGAGATGGCGGAGATGGCGGAGGTGGCGCTTCCACCCTCTTCGATCCGCTCTACACCCCCGGCTTCATGCTCGACGACGAGCGCACCGCGGTCACGCAGACCACGCTTCCGAACCCGCAGAAGAGCACGACCGGCGTGCTGGATCCGACCTTCGGGGTCTATGTCCGTCGCATCACCGCGAACGCGGACGTCGCCGATACGGTGAGCGCGCTGGGACACGAGTACAGCCGGCGCCAGGCATACAACGCGGACTCGACGCGCTTCATCGCGCAGGCGTCGAACGGGTTCTGGTACCTCTACGACGCGGTCTCGCTGCAGCGGCTCGACGGCGGGCGCACCCAGTCGCCGGGGACTGGCGCGATCGTCGGCCTGGCAGGTGACTGCGAGCCGATCTGGCATCCGAGCGACCCGAACAAGCTCTGGCACACGAGCACGAACGGCGGCCTCGTCTGGTCGGAGCGCGACGTGGTGGCGAACACCACGACCCAGCTGTTCGACCTCACCGCACACGTGCAGGCCCTGGGGTGGACGACCGCCGCGCGTGCGTGGTGGAAGGGCGAAGGCCGCCCGTCGGACGACGGCCGCTGGTGGGCGCTCATGGTCGAGACCTCCGCGTTCCAGCCGCTCGGCATCATCATGTACGACCGGATGACCGACACGATCGTCGGGCACCAGGCCCTCACCGGCAATCGCCCCGATCACCTCAGCACCTCCCCGCTCGGGAACTACGCGGTCGTGTCCTGGTACGGCAACGCGGCGGCGAGCCTCGCCGAGGAGGCCGCACGCCCGCTGTCGACCGCGGGTGGCGTGCGCGCGTACAGCCGGGACTTCTCGACGTTCCGCGTGATGTCCGTTCTTGGCGAGCACTCGGATCTCGCGCTCGATGCCGCCGGCAACGAGGTGTTCGTGGCCGTGAGCTTTCACGGCGCGGCCGATGGCGTCACCGACGGCCGCGTGTTCTTTCGCCGGCTCGACGATGGCACCGCGTATGACACCCCGATCAACACCTTCGGCGGCTCGACCGGCACCGGCATCCACGTGAGCGGCACCGCGACCGCCCGGAGGGGGTGGGTCGTGGTGAGCAAGTATGCCGGCGTCGGTAGCGGCCCGTTCGACGGCCAGGTCGTCGCGGTCGAGCTCGTCCCATCGAACGCGCGTGTGTTGCGCCTGGCCCACCACCGCTCGTCGGCGAACGGCTACTTCTTCGAGCCGCACGCGAGCGTGAACCGGGACTTCACCCGCGTGATGTTCAGCTCCGACTGGAGCGGCGCGCAGGCGACCGCGCTCGACTACGAAATCATGCTGCCCTCGTGGGCGATCCCCCCGTGACCCGACGAACCTGACGGACGCTCGCCAGGCCTCGGGCGTGAGCGACCCATGAAGCTTCGGCGAAGCGAACGACCTGGCTCATCGGGGCAACAGGCGCATGGGCTCCGGCCACGTGCCGTGCTCGGAGAGCGGTATCAGGCGCATGGTGGTGAACTCGTGGTGGAAGTCCCTGCGCACGCGCTCCTTCATCGCCTCGCGGTGACGGGTTCCGTCGAGCTCGGCTTGCCGGCCACGCACCATGCCCAACATGTCCTGCTCGCTCCGCCAGATGCTGAAGGTCGAGAACGTGCGCAGCGGTCGGAAGGCGACCGTGGCGCGGAGGACACCCGGGTGGTCGCGCACCTGCATTTCCACGGGCTTTCCCCAGCGCGCGAACCGCAGCGTCTCGGTCAGCTTGAGGCGCGCGAAGGTCACGCCGACCACCGGCCCTTCGGGGTTCGCGAGCTGGCTGTACGCCGTCGCCTCGTCGAGCCCCTTGTAGCTTCCCCACCGCCGGTAGAAGCGAAGGCGGATGTGCCACGCCTGGCGCTCGAACACGCGGTACGGGGGCGACTCCAGGAAGCGATCGAGGTGGGCTTCGTCGTTCCAGAACGCGAACAGCGCCAAGGACCTGAGATGGTAGCGGCCCGGCAGCGCAACGGTGTGGCCCATCTTCATGGGCAAGAGGCATTCCGCGTGGCGCAGTCCCTCCACGCGACGCAGCGCTGTCGAGCTCAGCAGCCGCGCGGCGACGCTATACGCCGGCGCCTGGATCAGATGATAGCTGAAGATCTCCATTGTCCGCTGGCGGCGCGTACTATCCCACGCCGAGGCTCTCCGTCGGCGTGCGCGGCGGTCCTTCGTCCTCGACGTGATGACCGAGCTCAGCGTACTTCGCGTTCTCTTGCTCGCGAGCATGGCCCTCGGCCCGTTCGCGACCCACCGCCACTTCTTCGCCAAGCGCTCGCGCCGCTGGGCGGCGGCACACGTCGGGGCGCTAGTGTGCGCGGCGGTGGGCCTCCTCGCGCCGGCGCCGATCCTGTGCGTCGCGTGGCTCGTGTTCTGCGCGGCGAGCTTCGCGCTGTTCCTGCGCGCGCGCGGGGCGTCGCTGCGCTCTCCTCGGGTGCTGGCGGCGTGTGTCCCGTTCCTGTTCAGCAACGTCGCGGCGGTGTGGCTCGTCGGCGGCGCGAACGACCTCCAGCTCCTCGGCTACGGCGCGCACTTCAGCTACTACGCCGCGCTGCACGGCAACGTGCTGGGATGGATCATGATCGGGACGCTCGCCGTTCTCGCCGACCGGGATAGTCCGCGTCGCGGCGTCTACCTGGCCACCGTGTTCGCGTGCCTCGTGTCGTTCCTCCTGATCGCGTTCGGGATCGATCGGCTCCGGGTACTCAAGCCGGTCGGCGTGATCGGCTTGACCCTCGCGCTGCCGGTCGGGCAGCTCGCGTTCCTGCGTGACGTTTGGACGCGCGATCGACCTGCCTTCGTGCTGGGCTGCATCAGCCTCGCCGGCCTCGCCGTCACGATGGTGCTCGCGTGGCGCAACGAGCTCGCGCTGCCGGTGCCCTTCGTCGCAGGCATCCGGGGGATCGTCTCGGTCCACGGCGCGCTCAATGCTCTCGTCGTTGCCCCGTGCTTCCTCTTGGCCGTGGCGCTCGCCGGACGTGGACCCGCGGCGGCACCGGCGCACGTCTACGGTCGACCTACCGGCTCGTGATCGACGCCGTCGCGACCATCTCTTCAAGCATCGCCATCGTGGCGCGACCCGAGCACCTGAACGGATCGAGGGTAGCCCGGTCGGAGTACTTGAGGAGCAGCGACGGGTTAACCTTCGCGATGTCGACCTGACCCATCGACCAGTTCGCGAACCGCCGCTCGCCGATCTCCTCGAACATGAGGATCCGCACGTTGGCATGGCGGGCGTCGCGGACGATCGTGGTGAAGAGCTCGCACACCTCGTCGCGCCCTCCCTCGAGCACCTGAATGAAGATGTCGCGGCTCACGCACAACATCCCCGTGATCCCGAGGCGCGAGTTGTTGCGCCGGGCCTGGTCGAGGATCACGTTGATGTCGTGCGCGATGTCCGATGTAGTGGCACGACTCGCGTACAGGCAACGGACGAGCATGTCGGGCCTAGCCTTTCTCGTTGATGAGGGAGAGGAACTCCCGTCGCAGGGTGGGGTCCTTCAGGAAGGAGCCGCGCATCACGCTGTTCGTCATCTTGGAAGCCGGATCCCGCACGCCGCGCCAGCTCATGCAAAAGTGATCCGCCTGCATCACCACGGCGAGCCCATCGGGCGTCACCTTGCTCATCAGCAGATCCGCGAACTGCGTGATCGCCTCCTCCTGGATCTGCGGGCGGCTCATGATCCAGTCTGCGAGTCGCGCGTACTTCGAGAGCCCGATCAGGTTCGAGTGCTCGTTCGGCATGAGTCCGATCCAGAGCCGACCCATGATCGGGCATAGGTGGTGGCTGCAGGCGCTCCGAACGGTCACCGGCCCGACGATCATGAGCTCGTTAAGGCGCTCGGCGTTCAAGAACTCGGTGACCGGCGGGGCTGGAATGTAGCGGCCCCGGAACACTTCGGTCAGATACATCTTGGCGACCCGCCGAGCGGTATCCTGGGTGTTGTGATCGCTCGCGGTGTCGATCACGAGGCTCTCGAGAACCTCGCTGAACTTGCGGGCGACCTCCTCTTGCAGCGCCGCGAGCTCGCCCGGTTCGATGAACGCGGCGATGTTGTCGTTGGCGTGGAACCGGCGACGCGCGGCCTGGAGTCGAGCGCGAATCCGCGCGGACACCGGCACGGTCTCGGCCGTCGCGGCAGGGTTCGGCGTAGCTGCCGGCGCACGCTGGCTCACGACGCCTCGTCGAGGGCTGACCGTCGCTGAGAAAAAGGCGATGCGGGGTCGCAAAGGCCGGGCGAACACATACTGCTTAGAGCCCGACCGCGTGGACTCGTTACACCGCAGCGGCGAATGAGCTCAAGACAGCGAGTGGTTCACCCCTTGACGCAGACGACCTGGCGCAGCTCGTGGACGATGTCGACGAGATCCGATTGCGCCTCCATCACCTTGTCGATGGGCTTGTACGCCATGGGCGTCTCGTCGATGACGTCGGCGTCCTTGCGGCACTCGATGCCCTCGGTCGCCTTCACGTGATCATCGATCGAGTAGCGGCGCTTCGCTTCACCACGCGACATCGCGCGTCCCGCGCCGTGGCTGCACGAGCAGAACGATTGCGCCTCGCCCTTGCCGCGCACGATGTAGCTGCGCGCGCCCATCGAACCCGGGATGATGCCGAGGTCGCCGAGGCGCGCCCGCACCGCACCCTTGCGCGTCACGTACACATCGCTGCCGAAGTGGTGCTCCTTGGCGACGTAGTTGTGATGGCAGTTGACGGCGGTCTCGCCGAGGGTGAACGGCGGCAGCTCCGCCTTCGCCGCCTCGACGACGGCGTGCATCATCAGCTGCCGGTTGGTCATCGCGTAGCGCTGCGCCCAGTCGACCGCCTGCACGTAGTCGTCGAAGTGCTTGGTGCCCTCGCGCAGGTACGCGAGATCGACGTCGGGCAGATCCTTCACGTAGATCTTCATGTCCTTCTTTGCGAGCGCGATGAAGTACGTGCCGATCCGGTTGCCGACGCCGCGCGAGCCCGAGTGCAGCATGAACCACACCTTGTCGCGCTCGTCGAGGCAGACCTCGATGAAATGGTTGCCCGTGCCCAGCGTGCCGAGGTGGTTGACGTCGTTGCCGTCGCCGATGCGTGGATGCTTGTCGATCAGCTCGCGGTACTCGGTCTGGAGACCCTTCCACGCGTGCTCGGTCGGCTTGGGAATCTTGTGCCACGCACCGCGATCGCCGCGGCCACCGTTGGACGTGCGGCCGTGCGGTACCGCCTTTTCGATCGCCGTGCGCAAGGACTTCAGCGAGTCGGGCAGGAGCGAGGCGTCGAGCGACGTCTCGACGGCCATCATCCCGCAGCCGATATCGACGCCCACCGCGGCGGGAATGATCGCTCCTTCGGTGGGCACGACACTCCCTACCGTGGCGCCGATCCCGTAGTGCACGTCCGGCATCACCGCGACATGACGAAATACGATCGGCAGCCGCGAGATGTTGCGCAGTTGCTGGCGCGCAGACGCTTCGATCTCGAGGCCTCGTGTCCAGGCCTTGATCGGTACGCGTCCCTCTTGGATGAGCTCGTAGTTCGACATGATCGTTCTCCGCTGGGGCCGCTTCACGACAGCATGGCCCAGGTCTTCCTTCGCGCGAACAAGAGGCTCGCCAGCGAAGGGCCCCACTACTAACGGTTCGGGTGGGGAAAACGCAAGAGAAGATTCTGGGACCCCGGTGCTGCCGCACGCTTCCGTGGAAGGAAGTCCGTGGCCACGTCATCGTAAATCGGATGAGGTGCGCGAGCTTGTTGCTGATCGGCCTGGCGGGATGCGCGTACCTCGGAGGCTTCCACATGGACGGTGTCGGCCCACATCCTCCGGCGAGCGTCGGACCCAGCTGCCTAGCGGTAGCCCTGCGCCTGCAGCTTGAACAGCCTCGCGTAACGGCCCTCCTTGGCGACCAGCTCGTCGTGCGTGCCGCGCTCGATGATCTCGCCTCGGTCGAGCACGATGATCTGGTCGGCCATGCGCACCGTCGAGAATCGGTGGGAGATCACGATCGCGATCTTGTCGTCGGTGACCTCGCGGAAGCGCTCGAAGATCTTCACCTCGGCCTCGGCGTCCATCGACGCGGTGGGCTCGTCGAGCACGAGGATGTCGGCCTCGCGGCGCATGAACGAGCGCGCGAGGGCGACCTTCTGCCACTGGCCCAGCGAGAGCTCGCGGCCCGAGCGGAACCACTTGCCGAGCTGCGTGTCGTAGCGATCGGGCAAGAGGTCGATGACGGGCTTGGCGAGGCCACGGTCGGCGGCGTCCTCCCAGCGCAGGCGATCATCGTACGCCCGGTCGTCGCCGGCGCCGATGTTCTCGCCCACGGTGAGCTGGTAGCGCACGAAGTCCTGGAAGATGACGCCGATGCGCCGGTGGAGCACCGTCGGTGACCACTCGCGCAGGTCGCGCCCGTCGAGGAGGATGCGGCCGCGCGTGGGCTCGTACAGGCGGGTGAGCAGCTTGATCAGCGTTGTCTTGCCGGAGCCGTTCTCGCCGACGATGGCGAGCTTGCTGCCGGGTCGGATGTGGATGGAGACCCCGGTGAGCGCGGGCTCGTAATTGCCGGGATACGTGAACTCTACGTCCTCGAACCGGACGCCATCGCCGGGCACGAGGCCTTCGGTCGCGGTGCCCGTGGGCGACAGGGTGGGCGTCTCGAGGAACTCGTAGAGGTTCGACAAGTACAGATTGTCCTCGTACATGCCGCCGACATCGCCGAGCGCGGAGGACATCGCGCTCTGGGCTTGCTTGAAGACGATGATGTACATCGTCATCGCGCCGATCGTGATCGCGCCGTCGATGGTGGCGAGCGCGATCCAGAGGTACATGCCGTAGAACGCGACGGTACCAATGGTGCCGAGGATCAAGGCCCACACCGCGCGGCGAATCGTCAGCGCACGATCGCTCGCGTAGAGCTTGTCGAAGATCGCCTTGTAGCGATCGAGGAACCGCGGGCCGAGGCCGAACAGCTTGACCTCTTTCGCGTGATCCTCGCGCGCGATCACCGTCTCGAGATAGACCTGCTCGCGCGTCTCGGGTGTACGCCAGCGCGAGAGCCGGAACGCATCACCCGAGAACTTGAGCTCGGCGATGAACGGTGGGATGGCCGCGGCGATCAGCACGCCGAGCGCGATGGGGGAGAACGCGGCGAGCAGCACGCCGAGGCCGACGAGGGTGACGAGGCTCTGCCCGAGCTCGAACGTCTGGCTCACCAGCGAAAGTGGCCTCGACGACGCCTCGCGGCGCGCGCGGGTCATCTTGTCGTACAGCTCGGAGTCCTCGAACTGCGTCAGCTCGAGCGTGAGCGCCTTCTCGAGGATCGCGACGTTGATCTTCTGGCCGAGCTGCTGGCGCAGCAGCGCGCGCATCATGCCGAGCAGCCGCGCCACTACGGCGAGACCGATGACGAGCCCGAGCTCGACAGCGACCCACTCGATTGCGGTGGTGCGGTCGCCGTCGGTGTGGGTTTGCGCCGCGAGCAGGATGGCATCGATCAGGTGCTTACCGACCCACGCGATCGCGCCGGGGAGCAGACCGGCGAGCAGACTGCCGAGCGCGAGCCCGATCGTGAGCACGCGGCTGGTGCTCCACACGAGCTGCATCGCGCGCCGCGTGTAGCGGAACACGCCGAGGTAGTTGCGCCAGTTGACCTGCTCGGGGGGAGGCTGGTTGCCGCCCTTGTGCGGGCTCTTGCCGACGCCGACCTTGCCGGCGGCACCACCACCACCGCCGCCGCCAGCCCCACCGCCAGCGCCGCCGCCACCCCCACCTCCACCGCCGCCCTGGAACAGGGAAGTCGGAGCAGCGATCGACGGCACGGCCATGCGCCCACTGTAATGCCCAACTGCCCGTAGAGACTACTCGCCGGCTGGCTAGTCGTCACAGCGCGGGTAGCTGGTCGTACGAGGGGAAGCCCGTGGCGCGGCCCGCAGCGAGGTCCGCAGCGAGCTCCTCGGCGAACTCGTCGAGCTTGATCAAGATCCGCCCGGGTGGGAGGCCCGCATCCTTGTAGGCGGCGACGTCGGTGGCGCGATTGCCGATCCCCGCGACCAGCTCGAACGGCTCGACGAGGTCGAGCGCGGCCGTCTTGAACGCGATCGTGTCCTCGCCGGGGATCGTCACGATCGAGCGGGGCAGGTGGATCGGGCCGCGTGGAAAGCCGTTGGCCGCGAGCCAGTCGCGCGTGTCCTGCGTGAAGCGATCGCCGCGCGCGGAGATGTAGATGGGCACGATGCCCTTGGCCGCGGCGTCGCGGAAGGCCTCCGCGGCGTGCGGGTGCACGTCGGTGTCGGTGCCCGTCGCGAGCGCGACCGGATATTCGTTCTCCGACTCGGTGAGCGTACCGTCGATATCGGAGACCAGGACGCGCTGCGCGGCGGGCGCCACCAGCGCGAGCGCGCGCGCGCCCGTCCGATCACCCACGACGGAGAGGTAGAGGTCACGCAGGCCCGCGGGCAAGCGGCGCTCGCCGGTGAGCGTCAGCGTGAACCGCCCGTCGTCGTCGGTGCGCGCGGTGCCGAGGCTTCGCCACGTATCGTCGAAACACGCGTACACGTCGACGTCCTCGTCCTGGAGGTCCTTGTCGGTCGGGCCGTACGTCAGCTTGCCGTCGAAGACCTGGGTCGCGTCAGTGGTCGCTGCGACCAAATCACGGCCGCGATGATGCGGGTCTCCGACGGCAGCGAGCAGGCTGCTCCCCGTGTGCCGCCACTCGCCCTCGGGAAGCACCGGGACCTCGGCGCACACGTCCTCGCCCGTGTCGGTCGGCGCGTCCACCTCGGGGCGCGGGGCATCGAGCGCGCGGCCGTGACCGGGCTCGCGCGTGCAGCTCATCGAGATTGCCAGTGCGAGCGCCCACCGCTTTCGCATTCGGGGACCAGGATGCACGGCGCGGACCACGCGCAAGTAGCCGTCGCGCTTCACAGACCCACGTGTCAGCGACGACGTTTCACCACTCTCTGACACTACAGCCCTGTCACCAGCGCGCGTTACGATGGCCGGCAATGACACAGGAGCGGACGGAGAGCCTTGGCAACTACGAGATGCTGTACGACTGCGAGTACTGCGACGCCAAGGGGTTGCTCGCGAAGAGTCAGCGTCACTGTCCCGAGTGCGGCGCCATGCAGAACGCCGACAAGCGCTACTTCCCCAAGCCGGGTGAGGAGAAGCGCGTCGACGGCCATCGCTACGAGGGCTCCGATCGACTTTGCCCCGCATGCAATGCCCCGATGGGCGCAGCGGCCAAGGCGTGCGCGAAGTGCGGCTCGTCGCTCGACGGTGGCAAGGAGGTCCGCGGCGTGGTCGCGCCGGCGGCCCCGAAGAAGCCGCGTCGCTGGTGGCTCGTCGCGCTCGTCCTCGGCCTGATCATCCTCGCGTTCTACGGCATCTGGTGGCGCTTCATTCGGAAGGTCGAGAAGACGCTCACCGTCACTGCGCACCGCTGGGAGCGCTCGATCGGCGTCGAGGAGTACGCCGATGTCGACGAGGCGACCTGGAAGGATCGCGTGCCGAGCGACGCGCGCATGGTCAGCTGTACCTGGAAGGAGCGCTCGAGGAAGCAGGTGCCGACGGGCGAGGAGGAGTGCCGCACCGAGAACAAGGACAACAAGGACGGCACGTTCGAGCAGGTGCAGAAGTGCAAGCCCGTCTATCGCAGCGAGCCTGTCGAGGATGAGTGGTGCGAGTTCCGCGTGCGGCGCTGGCGGCAGCTCGATCCCGTCGTGACCAAGGGCACCAACATGTCGCCCGTGTGGCCCACGGCGAAGGTACCGCCGGAGAAGGCGGAGGAGCGGCTCGGCGCGCGGCGGCAGAGTGGGCGGACCGAGACCTACTACCTCGAGATCGCGAAGCAGGCGTGCTCGGTCCCCGAGGCGACCTGGCGCAAATACGCCGACGGCGCAGCGATCAAGGTCATGGTGCGCGCGTCATCGGGCGACGTCGTCTGCTCGTCGCTCTAGCTGTGATGTCGCAGGACGTCGTCCCGAGAAGGCGACAGTCACGCGCCGTCGAAAAGGTTGTGGTCCATCCCCGCTAGCGGCAATGCCGGTCAGTTTGCGTCGACGTCGACCTGAACCTGAACGCTACCTTAGACGTTCGTCGACAGGCTTGCACCCATCGTCGTGTCACTCATGGCGCGGGCAGCGGTGCGGCCTCCGCGATCTCGTTTGGCACCTGATCGCGCGGGTGCTTCTCGAGGAGCTCCTCGAACATCGCGAGGACCTCGTTGCCGAGGCCCGCGCGCTCCTCGGCGTCCAGCAGCTTCTCGAGGATCGGGAACAGCTCTCCCTCTTCCTCCTCGTGGGCGTGGTGCGTGAGCTGCTCCTTCAAGACGGACAACTTCGCATCGAACTCGTCGTCGTTCTCCTCGATGTCGAGCGCCAGCATGTCAGCTAGCACACGCTTGATCGAGAGGTGTTCCTCGACGGACTCCTGCAGGAGCTCCGCGGTCTTTGCGTGCATCACCGACGGATAGAAGATCTGCTCCTCCACCGTCGCGTGTGCAGCGAGCTTGTCGGCGAGCTCGTCGAAGATCGGTTGGCGATCGCCGCGCCCTTTCTCCAGCTTCTCGATCAGGGTGTCGACGTCGGTGTGCTGATCCCTGAGGATCTGGAGCACGTCGAGCATGTCGGGGGCTTTGTTCGCTCTAGGCATGCACGAGCGTGATGCACCGGGGGTGCCATGTGTGCTGCGAAGACGTCCTATCTAGGTCGCGAGCTCGCCGCCGTGTGCGACGGGGAGGCCGCTGGCGCAGCCACACCACATGAGCGCTCACTTCTTCGAGGCGACCTCGATAGAGATCTTCCAATGCACCGTCGAGCCGTCGGCGAGCGTCTCGTCGCGCACGAGCTCGGTCTTTGCCGAGACCTTGCCGCTGCCCGGCGTGGTGTCGACCGTCACGGGCAGGAGCGGATCCTGCTTGGAGGCGCGGCCGAGGATGAATGCGGCCTTCTGGATGGGGAACCGGAACACCTTGAGCATCGGGACGGGTACGCCGGGGGCGGTGGCTATCACCACCGAGCGATTCGCGAACACCCGCGTGAAGTCGACCATCACTTCCTGCTGCGTTAGCTGCAGGGTGGCGGGTTTGAGTCGACCCGCGTACCGGATCGAGAACGTGCCGGGGATCGCCGCGCGGGCGGCACCGAGCCCATAGATGTCGTTCGAGCTGTCGAAGGGCAACACCCACGGCGTGAACCGGAGCCGCTTGATCGACATGTTCGCGGCCGGCGGACGCTCGATCAGGAAGATGTCCTCGTCGAACTCGACGGTGGTTACGTTCCCCTCGAGCTTGCCGCGCAGGGCGTGTCCGTCGGGGGTCGCGGGCTGCGACTTCTCGTGCCAGAGCTTGAGCTTGCCCACGAGCTGAAGACGGTGCCGCCACCACACCTTGCCCCCGGTGCGCATCGTCACCTCGAACTCGCCGCGGACCGGCCCTTCCAGCAGCTCGCAGTACGCCGCGAACAGCTGCTTGGTTGCGTACTGCGCGAGGTCGCCGAACACGCCGCCGAGCGACGCCAGCGCCGCGTCGACGCCGTCGAGCGCCGCGATTCCGATCTTGGACGCCTCGGTCAGCGTCAGCTTCTGCGAATCGGGGAGCGGGAGCTGATCGAGGCGAGCGGGCATGACCTTGTCGACCCACAGGTTCTTGAGGATCGCGGCCAAGCTGACCGTGCCGACGTTGAACGCGGTCGAGACCAACGCGAGGCCCTCCTGCGCGGTGTCGATCGTGTCGCAGGTGGAGGGCATCGCGCGGGTGCGATCGATCCACTGTCGTGCCTCGGTCGACGAGCCGTCGAGCCGGCGGCTCCAGTCGGCGAGCGCCTGCACGAACGCCGCCGTCTCGGCGGGCCGGATCGGCGCGACCGTCGTCGCCGCGTTGACGAGATCGACGACCCGCGCCCGCAAGCTGCGGTGCGCCGCGAGCCCGCGCTCCAGGCTGTCGAGTCGGGCGAGCAGATCCTGCCGGGGCGGCGACGGTGGGAGCGCGGTCACGCGCTCGCGGACCACCCGCAGCCCGCCGTCGATCGCGGTCTGTGACCGATCGTAGGCCGCGGCCACCGCCTGCGCGAAGCCCGCTGGCGAGGCGACCTCGAACTTGGCGTCGATCGCTGTCTTGCCGTCGGTGCTCGACCACGTCGACAGGTAGTGGCCGGGGACGACGGTCTGGTCGAACGAGAACCGGAACGTGTGGTCACCGCGGACCTTCACGTCGTAGCGCTTGGTCTGCCCGCCCGGCAGCTTCACCTGGAGCACCAGCGAGGGGCCGCCGGGGAGCTGGGTGGCGATGCCGGCGAACTCCGCTGGCGCGCCCTGCGGGAGCACGCGCGGCTGCATCGTCAGCTCGATCAGCGGACCAGGCGTCGCCGAGAACTTGTCGTCCTCGGCGCGCGCCCAGGTGGTCGGCAGAACGACGAGAAGCGAGAGAGCAACCACGCACCTGCGCACCATGGCGGCAGTGTACCCAACGGGGTCACGGCGCGCGCGGGGGGATCTCCGTGGCGAGCTGCTCGAGCAGCTTGACGTCGACCGCGCGGGCCACCTCGAGGGCAACGGTGTCGGGCAGCTCGCGCGTGCGGACGAACACCGTCCATCGCCCGGCGACCGCGAACGTGAGCTTGTTCTCCTTCGCCGACGCCCACCAACTCTCCTCGACGGGACGCGCGTCGAGGTAGCTGCCCCGCTGGAAATCGCCCACCGCATTCTGGAACGAGATCTCGGGTCGCCCCGAGACCTTGGCCTTGGCGAACGTGGATGCGCCGACGACGATGGGGGTCCACGGTGCGTCGATGATCGAGACTTCAATCTTCCGGCGTCGCCCGGCATCCTGGTCCTCGAAGTCGACGGACGCACTGTCTGCCGTGGGGGGCGGCTTGCGGTTCGGATCGGCGGCGACAACGCTCTGCACGGAGCTGCTGAACCCCGGCCAGGTCTTGGGCAACGCGGTCTCCAGGCGCGAGCGCGCCGGCTCCGGCCGCTGTTTATTGGCGCCGCCGCGGTCTGTCCCTGCCTGCTCGTGACCGCTACGGGGGGCACCCGCGCTGCCGCTACCTCCCAGCGCGAGATCGCCGTCGTCGCCGCCGCCCGCGGGGAGTGGCGCGCCGCCGCCGCCGCCACCGCCACCACCTCCGCCACTGCCGCTGCCGTCGCCGCCGCCGGGCGTCGACGTGATCGCGAGATCACCGTCGCCGCCGCCGCCGCCGCCGCCACCCCGCGCGCGCCCGCCCTGCTCGGCGCTCGCCGAGCCGCGACCTCCTTGGCTGCCGGTGCCGCCCGCGCTCGTCGAGACCTTCCCCGCGCCGCCGGGGGCGGGCGAGATGGTTTCGGAGGCGCGCCGACAGCGGAGGAAGAGAACGAGGAGAATGATGACCGCGAGCAGAGCAACCACAAGCCAACGACGAGACGACCGCGCCATACCGCGAGCCTGCCTCCGATCTACCCGCGACTGCAACCTGGCTTGCGCGGCCGCGGAGCCGCGCAACCCCAATCCGCCTTCCACGCTGTCACGACGTCGAGCGAGGTCAGCGCTTGCGGCGCGACGTCGTCGACTGGACTTTGCGGCGGCGGAGGCGTGTGGCGTCTTTGAGCCGGCGTTCCGTGCGCTCGATCATTTGCTGCTGGCTGTGCTTGGCCGTGCTGCCGGTGCGTTGCACGTAGCTGCCGTCACCCTGCATGTCCCACGCACCGCGCTGATCGGAGAGCTGCGTATCGAGGATGTGGCGCAGCTCCGACTGCAACCGATGATCCTCGACGGGCGCGAGCACCTCGACGCGCTTCTCGAGGTTGCGCTGCATCGCATCCGCGGAGCCGATGTAGTACTCGGGCTTGCCGTTGTTGTGGAAGTAGTAGATGCGGCCGTGCTCGAGGAAGCGGCCGAGGATGCTGACGACCTTGATCGTGCTCGACACGCCCTCGAGCCCCGGGCGCAAGCGGCACGTGTCGCGGACGATCAGGTCGATCGTCACGCCGCGCTGCGACGCGCGGTACAACGCGCGCACGATGTCCACGTCCTCGAGTGCGTTGAGCTTCCACTGGATGTGCCCGCGCCCACCGCCGCCCTGGATGGCGATCTCGCGCTCGATCTTCTCGAGGAGCGCCTGCTTGAGCTGCTTGGGCGCGACCAGCAGCTTTTGATACTTGCGGCGCGGCTTGTAGCCGGTGGTCAGGTAGTTGAACAGCTCCGTGAGATCGCGGCCGATGCCGTCGTCGCACGTGAACATGCCGAGGTCGGTGTACAGACGCGCCGTGCCCGCGTGGTAGTTGCCGGTGGCGAGGTGTGCGTAGCGGCGCAGCCCGTCGAAGTCCTGGCGGACGACGAGGATGATCTTCGTGTGCGTCTTGAGGCCGACGACGCCGTACGTCACGTGGATGCCCGCGCGCTCCATGCGGTTTGCCCACTTGATATTGGCTTCCTCGTCGAACCGCGCCTTGAGCTCGAGGACGACGGCGACCTGCTTGCCGTTGCGCGCTGCGCGCACGAGATGCTTGATGACCTCGGAGTCCTTCGAGGTCCGGTACAGCGTCATCTTGACCGCGCGCACCTTCGGATCGTCGGCGGCCTCGCGCAGGAACCGCTCCACCGATTGCTGGAACGACTCGTACGGGTGGTGAACCATGAGGCTCTTGGCCTCGCGGATCGCGTGGAAGATGTTGCCGTCGGTCAGCAGATCGACGGGCGGCACCGGCGCGTGCGGCGCGTCGCGGAGCTCGGGAAGATCGAGGGTGGCGATCTCCATGAGGTCGCGCTGGCCGAGCATGCCCTCCGCCTCGAACACGTCGGCGTTCTCGTCGAGTCCGAGCTCGGCGGCGAGCCGACCGCGCAGCATCGGCGGCATGTTGCGGTCGACCTGCAGGCGCACGACCGGCGCGAACTTGCGCTCGCGCATCTCGATCTCGATCATCTCGAGCAAGTCCTCGGCCTCTTCCTCGTCGCGCTCGGTGATCGCGTTGCGCGTGACGCGGAACATGGAGCACTGCTCGATGTCCATGCCGGGGAACAACAGGTCAAGGTTGTTGACGATGACGTCCGCGAGATCGACGAAGGTGCGCGACGCTCCGACGCGCATGAACCGCGGCGTACCGCCACCCGTCGGCACCTTGATGCGCGCGAGTAGCGACTCGGCGTCGTTCTCGTAGCGCAGGGAAACGAGCACGTTGAGCGAGAGGTTGGAGACGAACGGGAACGGGTGCGCGGGGTCCATCGCCTGGGGCGTCACCAGCGGGAAGATGTTGCGCACGTAGTGCTCGCGCACCCACGCTTGCTGCTGCGGCTCCAGCTCCTTGTACGGCGCGATCCACACGCCGAGCGACTTCATCTCGCCGACGACCTTCTCGAGCAGGTGGATCTTCCGCTTCTCGAGCGCGGTGATGAGGTCGAGGCAGTCCGCGATCTGTTGCTGTGGGGTGCGGCCGTCGGGCGAGATCGTGTGCAGCTGCGCGCCGACCTGCTGCTTGAGGCCACCGATGCGCTTCTGGAAGAACTCGTCGATGTTCGAGCTGACGATCGAGACGAACTTGAGGCGCTCGAGGAGCGGCACGCGCTCATCGTCGGCTTCCTGCAGCACGCGCCAGCAAAAGTTGAGGTACGTGAGCTCGCGGTTGAGATAGAGCTCGGGCGCGCTGAGGTCGGTCGGTATGACGTCACCGATGCCTGGTGCCGGTGGCGTGCGCCCCGCTTGCTCGAACAGGCGCACGCTCGGGCGTTCTCGCACAGCCTCGTCGATCGCCTCCAGGCGGTGAACGCCCGAGACTTCGTTGATGAATGCGAGCGGTCGTTCGGCGGACATTGGGCAAATTATACCGCGGCAGCCCAGAAGGTCGGCATGGCCGCGCTGCGACGATTCTGTATTGATTACAGCGGGCTGAAGGGCGGGATGCCGACCTTCTCGAAAGTGCGATCTTCCTTGCCGGTGAACACGTTGAACCAACGCTTCTTGCCGGCCTGGGTCACCACGATCGTACCGCCCTCGACCCTCGCTGCCTCGACGGGGGCCGCGTCGAGCTCCCGTTGCCACAGCACGGTGCCGATCTTGAGGTCGACGGCGGTGAGCTGATTCCAGCCCTCACCCGCGACCAGCTCGTAGGAGCGCACGTGGTCGGTCACGGTGATCGGTCCCGGCGCGTCGAGCTTGATGGCGCCGTGGTTCTCCGCCAGCTTGATGCCGCCGAGCTTGCTCGCATCGCGCATCGCGACCGCAAAGATCTCGGCGCGCGGATCGCCCTTCTCGCCGCGGATCACGCGCACGCTGACCGCATTGTCATTCCACGCGACGGCGGGCACGCCCTTCCTGCCTGCGTACGGCGGCACCAGCGCGCGCCACTTGACCTTGTCCTTGTGCCGGAGCTCGACGAACGAGCGCGGGCCCCCCTCCTCGGCACGGATGACGAGCTTGGTGTCCGCGTTGATCGCGAGCTCGTAGATCACCGCACCCGGCGTGGGATGGTTGCTGACGAAGTACCAGATGCCGAGCGCGGCGACCGCCGCGCCAACCGCTACGATGACGATGCCGATCCAACCAAACGACCGACGCGCCATCGGCGCATCCTACTGCTCGTTGATGGGCTTGCCACCCGCGGGCGGGTTCGAGTGATCGAACGGCTTGGGCCGCGACAATCCACCGCCCCCTCCACCGCCGGTGGGGCTACCGCCATCCTTGGCCTGCACCAGCACGCGGCGGCCGGTCCCGAAGAACACGGTGATCTTTCCGGGCTCGGACAGCTCGATCACGCCCTGGCCGAAATTCGGATGATCGATGCGCTCGCCGACGGCGAACTTCTCGCTCGCGCGATACGTGCGGACGGGCTTCGCGAGATCCGCGGCGACTGCGGGCTTCTCGAACCGCTCGACAGGATCTTTGCTGGGACGCGGTTCCTTGGCCGGACGAATGGCGGAGGGCAGCTTCTTCTCGGCAGGCGCGCCGTGGGGTGACTTGAAGCGGTGATAACCGCCGCACTGCTTACACTGCACCTTGACGATCGCTTCACCGACCTTGGCGACCACGACGTGCCAAACATCACCGCATTTCGAGCACAGGGCTTCGACATCAGCTCCTACGGCGGCGCTCATCGGCGCGCACCATAGCACCTTTGCCGTCGACTCCTCGCTCCGTAGACGAGGCCAAAATAGGTGAACTTCGCGGGGCGTTCACCCCGCATACCGATGATGACGACGCATTCACGTGCCGCGGCAGATCGATGCGCGCCGCAAGCTCACGGCAGGTCGCGCGTTGCGACGCCGAGCGTGCGCACGCCGGGCGTAGTGCCGCCGACGCGCAGCGGCAAGGTGAACCCCACCGGGATGTTTTCGTCGTCGAGGCCGGTGAACAGCATCAAGCGACCGCTGCCGTTGTTGCCGACCTCGATGCCGGCCTGCATGCCGAGGCCTTCTCCGGGCTCGCTCGCCGACCAGGCCAATTCGCGCGCGAACGCGTAGTTGATGCTGTCCCATGCATTGCCGTTGGTGGACGAGGAGTGCCAGACGCCCGCGGTGACGGTGACGTTGATGGTCTGTGCGCTGATCTCCACAGGCAGATCGTTGCTGAGCCAGATCTCCCACCGGCAGCGGGCCTCGTCATAGATGACCGACGGCTGCGCGCCACCACTCTTCGGGTCCGCCGACGCGCGGAGCAGGGAACGCACAGGTGCCTCCACGATCGTCCACGTGATGCCGTCGGCGCTCGTTGCATGCGCGATGCCGTTGTTCTCGACGGTCTGGCACTGCGGGCCCGCGCACGCGTAGCTGGAGAAGAAGAGGTGATAGACGCCGCCGACGAGCACGACGTCGGGATCGGCGACGATGCCATTGGTCGCCGTCGGATACACCTGCCTGCCGGTAAGCACGAGGCCCGGCTTGTCGTGGGGCGACTGCTCGGCGGTGATGCGCGTGAACGTGACGCCGTCGGCAGAGAACGCCGCGCCGATCTGGAAGTTCTGCCGCGAGTAGCCCATGTACGGGAACGTGCCGTCGGACCCCGCGTACAACATCAGGTAGCGGCGGTCCGGCGGCGCGGACGGGTTCTCGATCACCGTCGGTGCGGCGACCAGCGCGTGATCCCATGCGCCTGGATCGCTGCTCTGCGTCAGCGCGGGCTCGTCCTCGATCGTCCACGTCATGCGATCGATCGTGCTCGCCCGGCGGATCACCGCGATCTTGTCGCTGCTGGTGTACGAGGTCGTGTGGCCGGTGCCGTAGAACACGTCCCAGCGCTGGCCGGTCCATCGGACATCTGGATCGGAGATCTCGGTGTCGAGCTTCCCATCCGTGAAGGTCTGGTGAGGCAAGAGCTGTGGGTTGCCCGCGCGCCGGATGAACTGACCGGTCGCGCCCTGGGGCTGGCAGAGGTCCGTACCGTCGGGACCCACGTCGACATTCCCATCGAGCGGCGTATTGCCGTCATCGCCGCAGGCGACTGTCCCGATGAGTAGGAGTGTGACCACAGCGCGCACGGCAGCAGCATGCCATCGTGCGTGCTTGTCAGGTGGCTTCGGGTCCGGCAGGATGCCGATCATGAAACTCGCAGCAAGTATGGTCGCGGCCCTGGTGGTGTTTGCGGGCTGCGAGGATGCGAAGTCGAAGCTCGACAATATCAAGGTGGACACCTCGTCGGGGGCGGCGCCGGCCGCGCCTGCGGATCACTCGGGAACTGTCGAGGAACGCCTGACGCGCCTCGAGAACAACTACGCCAAGTACGCCGAAGCGCTCGACTTCCTCGGCAAGGTCTACGCGCAGCAGAAGGCGCAGGCCGAGCAGCAGAAGCGCGAGGAGCACGATCCCGATGCGATCTTCGCCGTCGACATCGCGCCGAACCTCAAGGAGAACATGGTCGAGGGTCCGAACAGCGCGACGGTGACAATCGTCGAGGCCTGGGACTTTGCTTGACCCTACTGCCAGAGGGTCAGTTCGACCCTCCAAGAGCTCGTGAAGGAGTACGACGGCAAGGTTCGCGTCGTCTTCAAGAACATGGTCGTTCACCCGCAGCAGGTGATGACCGCCCATCTCGCCGGCTGCGCGGCTGCGAAGCAGCAGAAGTTCATGCCCTTCTATCACGCGTTCTGGGAGAAGGCGTTCACGCCCTACGCCCAGTCGCGTGATCCGTCGAAGCTCGGCGAGGAGAACATCATGGCGATCGCCAAGGAGCTCGGCCTGGACACGGCCAAGTTCAAGGCGGACCTCGACGGCGCGGAGTGCAAGGCGCTGATCCAGGGCGACATGGCCGAGCTGTCGAAGTTCAAGGTCAACGGGACCCCGGGCTTCTTCATCAACGGCAAGTTCATCGGTGGCGCGCTCGACAAGGGCGGCTTCAAGCAGGTCATCGACGAGCGTCTCAAGGCGGCCGAAGCGTCGGGCGTCGCGGGTGCCGAGTATTACGACAAGGAAGTGATGGGGAAGGGCGTGAAGCAGTTCAGGTCGGCGGCCGAACGCAACCAGTAGCAGTTGGCAGCCGCCTCGGGGCGTGCAAGAACCCCGGGTAATGAAAGCTCCCGGGTTCAAGTCCATTCTGCTGGCGGTCGCGCTGATCTCCGGCTGCGAGAACGCTCACTCCAAGCTCGACGACGTCGCGTCGATCAAGCCGACGGCACCGGCGGCTTCGCAGCAAGCGCCGTCCGCGGCTGCCGATCACGCCGGCACGGTCGAGGAGCGGCTGACCCGCCTCGAGAACAACTTCGCGAAGTACAGCGAGGCGCTCGACTTCCTCGGCAAGGTCTACGCGCAGCAGAAGGCGCAGCAGCAGCAGCAGGAGCGCGAGGAGCACTCGCCCTCCGCCGTGTTCGCGGTCGACGTCGCGGCGGACGTTGCTGCCGGCAAGGTCGACGGTCCCGCGGACGCGTACGTCACGATCGTCAAGGCGTTCGACTTCGCGTGCCCGTACTGCCAGCGCACGTCGGAGACGATGGACCAGCTGGTGCAGGAGTACCAGGGCAAGGTCCGCGTCGTGTACAAGGACCTCGTCGTCCACCCCGATACCGCCACCACCGCCCACCTCGCGGCGTGCGCCGGTGCGAAGCAGGGCAAGTACAAGGCGTTCAAGAACGCGATCTGGGAGAAGGGCTTCCTGCCCTACGCGCAGAAGCGTGACCCGTCGATGCTCGCCGAGGCGAACCTGATGACGATCGCCAAGGAAGTCGGCCTCGACACCGCGAAGCTCAAGACCGACATGGACGGCGCCGAGTGCAAGGCCCTCGTCCAGGGCGACATGGCCGAGCTGCAGAAGTTCAAGGTCAACGGGACCCCGGGCTTCTTCATCAACGGCAAGTTCATCGGTGGTGCGATGGACAAGTCCGGCTTCAAGGCCGTCATCGACGAGAAGCTCAAGCTCGCCGAGGCCTCGGGCGTCTCTGGCGCCGAGTACTACACCAAGGAGATCATGGGGAAGGGCGAGAAGACCTTCGTCTCCAAGGTCGACAAGCCGTAGCGGTATGATGCGACGGTCGTGAACGAGCTCTCGGCTGTGCTGCAGCAGCTGGCTGGCGGGGACCGCGCCGCCGCGAACGAGCTGTTGCCGCTCGTGTATCGCGAGCTGCGCCGGCTCGCCGAGGTCCGGCTGCGGAAGCTGCCCCCCGGGCAAACGCTGCAACCGACGGCGCTCGTCCACGAGGCGTTTCTCGAGCTCGTCGGCAACGGCGACCCGCGCTGGAACGGGCGCGGCCATTTCTTCGGCGCGGCGGCGCAGGCGATGCACGACATCCTCGTCGATCAGGCGCGGCGCAAGGCGGCGAAGAAGCGCGGCGGGGATCAGGTCCGCGAGGAGCTCGACGAGGGCGCGCTCGGCGCCTCGATCGGCGTCGATGTCGTCGACGTCCTGGCCGTGACCGCGGCGCTCGAGCAGCTGCGCCTGGAGCATCCACGTGCCGCGGAGGTGGCGATGCTGAAGGTGTTCGGCGACGCGGAGGACGCGGACATCGCCGCGCTGCACGAGATCACGACGCGCACGGTCGAGCGTGACTGGCGCTTCGCGCGTGCGTACCTCGCTCGCGAGCTCGCGCGGTGAAGGGGGGCAGGGCCTCGCCGAGTGCAGCGACGCTGCCCCTCAGAAAGGCGGATCCGGCGCGCGTGCGTGAGGTGTTCGATGCTGCCGCCGATCTGCCGCCGGACGATCGCGCGGCGTTCGTCCGCGACGCATGCGGCGATGACGCGGCGCTCGCAGCCGAGGTGATGGCGCTGCTCGGCTACGCGGAGCCTCCGTCGATACGCACCGCCCCGGCCAGCCCGCCGATGCCGGCGACGGTGGGCCGGTTTGCCATCACGGGCAAGCTGGGGCAAGGCGGCATGGGCGTCGTCTACCGCGGGCGTGATCCGACCCTCGCGCGCGACGTCGCGATCAAGCTGGTCACGGGCGCGGGCAAGGACGCACACGCGCGCCTGGTTCGCGAGGCCCACGCGATGGCGCGCGTGGCCCACCCGCACGTCGTGCCGGTCTACGAGGTCGGGACCGAAGGGGAGCAGATCTTCGTCGCGATGGAGCTCGTCGAGGGCACGACGCTCTCGGTGTGGCTGCGCGCGGAGCCGCGCCCGTGGCGCACGGTCGTGCGGCACCTCGTCGATGCGGGGCGCGGCCTGGCGGCGGCACATCGCGCGGGCATCCTGCACCGCGACTTCAAGCCCGAGAACATTCTGATCGGCGATGACGGCCGCGCGCGCGTGATCGACTTCGGGCTCGCGCGCGACGCGGGCACCGGCGGCGCGGACGGCGCGCTGTTCGGTGACGGTCTCACGCGCCAGGGGGCGGTCGCGGGCACGCCGGGGTACATGTCGCCCGAGCACTTCGCGGGTGCACTGACGCCGCTCTCCGATCAGTGGAGCTTCGCGGCCACCGCCTACGTCGCGCTGTTCGGGCACATGCCCTTCGCGGGGGACACGATCGCCGACCTGCGCGCGGCGGTGACCGAGGGCACGCCACGGCTGCCGGCGCTCGGCAGCGTGCCGCCGCTCGTCGCCGATGCGGTCCTGCGCGGGCTGCAGCCGGATCCGGAGGATCGATTCCCCTCCTTGGACGAGCTGCTCGGTCAGCTCGAGGCCGTGCTCGCCGACCCGCAGACCGACGCTGCCGCCTCGCGCCGGCAGCGCCAGAAGCTCGCGATCGGCGTCGCGCTCCTCGGCGTCATCAACTTCCTCGCGGGCGGCCTACGCACCGACTTCGCGTTCGATTGGGGCGTGCGCGGCGTGTTGATCCAGGGCGTCGTCGGCATCCCGCTGCTGGCGATCGGTGCGGTGACCATGCGCACCGCACTCTGGCGCACGCCCCACGATCGCCGGGTGATGGGCCTGATGTTCACCGTCCTGGCGGCCCTCGCGCTCCACCGGGCGGTCATGCTGGACGAGGCTGTGGTCGTCGTGATGCGGGGCGATGCCGTCGTCGCCACCGCGCTGCTCGTGCTCGGCGCGCTGACCGTCGAGCGGTGGTTCGCGGCGTCAGCCGCGCTGATGGTCGGGTTCGTGGCGCTGTCGTACGCGGTGCCGTCGGTGGCAGTCCCCGCGTTTGGCCTCACGCTGATCGGCACGCTGTCGCTCGGCATCTGGTTCTGGCGTGAACCTCCACTGCCGCCCCACGTCAGTGCGCGCAGAACGGGAGCCAGCGGCTCAGGGGAACGTCGCCGAAGCCGTACAGGCCCGCCCAGATCGTGAAGGCGAGCCCGAGCGCGCCGGCGATCAGCGACGCCGCGATCCAGCGTACGGTGAGCCACCCCTCGACGACCGCCTGGCGAACGAGGAACAGGTACAGCGGGTAGTAGAGCAGCGTCGCGGTGACGAGCCCGGGGCTGTACGCGCCGAAGTGGATCTCCGTGAACAGGTGGAACACGAAGTTCCAGAACACCTGGCCGGCGACCCAGAAGAACAGCGCGATCACCGCCCACCGCTGTCGGGTCCGCGTGGCCAGTGCGCACAGCCCGACGAGCACGCCCATGAAGATCGCGTTGTTGACGAGGAACGCCCCGAGGCCGATCGAGCCTCCGAGGACGTCCCGCACCCACGCGGTGAAGCCGCGGCTCTCCTCGACGATATGGAGCGCGAACGCGCAGGGCAGCAGCCAGATCGACCGTAGGAGCGGGGACGGGGGCAGGGTGCGCGCGCTCATCGGCAGCTCTGCACCGCGAGGCTGGGCGTGATCACGCACGCCGGCACGAGGATCGCCGCGCCGCCCCAGACGCCCTCTTCGCCGCAGGCCGCGACCGCGGACAACCACCCGGGCGAGAACGCCTCGACGCAGCTGGCCAGCTCCGCATGCAGGAGGCGCTCGTCGCCATCGCAGTCGTAGTCGTAGCTGCCGTCGGACCGCGGGACGGCGAAGTACGCTGTCTGGCCGGGATACACATCGCCGTTCGCGTCGTCGCAGTCGCCGGTGCTCGTCGTATCGTAGCCCGTGGCGAGGTTCGGCCTGCACTGGCACCGGGAGGCGGCGGTGCCGCGACCGTCGTTGTCGGCGTCCCGGTAGTAGAGGACGCAGCCGATGGCGTTGTTCTCGTCGGTGGTGAAGTCACAGTCGTCGTCGACGCCGTTGCACACCTCGTGCGCGTCCGGATGGATCTCGGGATCGTCGTCGTTACAGTCACCGGCGGATGCGCGGAAACCGTCACCGTCAACGTCGTCACACGACGCGTCCTCGTCGATCGAGACGTCGCAGTCGTCATCGCGTTCGTTACAGACTTCCGTCGCCGTGGGATGCACGCTCGCTGCACCGTCATCACAGTCGCCGCCGAGCTCCGTCACGCCATCGCCGTCGTCATCGAACGCCTCGGTCGCGTCGTCCACGATGCCATCGCAGTCGTCGTCGAGAGCGTTGGCGAGCTCGGGGGCGCTCGGCGACACGTCGGCGCGCGTATCGTCGCAGTCGCCTTCGGCCTCGCTGACCCCGTCGCCGTCGTCGTCGAGCTCGCGCGGCGGGCGCACCGCGAGCGCGCGGCTCGCCGTCACCACCACACCGTCGTCGCCGGTGACGGCGAACTGCAAGACGTAGTCGCCGGACGCGAGCGCGCCGGTGCAGCGGGCGTTTCCCCCGGGCTCGAGCACCGGCGTGCAGAGGGGACCCTGTGGGTCCGCGGACACCTCGAGAGCGATCGCACGGGCGGGGTCGCCGATCAGGTGGACCGCGAGCTCGACCTCGCCGGCGCCGATCACGGGCACCGAGGGGGCGATGATCGCGAGCTCGAGGTTGGAAGGTGGCGTAGCGGGCGCGGTGCAGGCTACCAGGAGGACGGCGGCGAGGATGCGGAGGTGCATGCCTCTCCGTCCGCAATCGGCTCGCCGCACCCGACACGAAAAGGGACGTGCACGTGCGCATGCGCGCTTCCGGTCCGCGCACGTTGCCGGCGGCGGCGGCGCAATGCGACGACCAGACCGGCCAGCGCGACCACGCCGCCTGCATCTCCGTTCACACCCGCCGAGCAGCCTGCGCTTCCGTTCTGCCCGGCTTCGCCGTCCTTGCCGTCCTGCCCGTCCTCGCCGTCCTTGCCGTCTTCGCCGTCGAGGCCATTTTGGCCGTCCTCACCGTCGGCGCCGTCCTTGCCGTCCTCACCGTCGGCGCCGTCCTGGCCATCGGCGCCGTCCTGACCGTCGGCGCCGTCCTGACCGTCGGCGCCGTCCTGACCGTCGGCGCCGTCCTGGCCATCGGAACCGTCGTCGCCGTTGCACACGTAGTCGATGTCTTCGACCTCCTCGGGGTCGAGCACCCCGTCGTCATCCGCGTCCTCGCCCCGCAGGGCTGCGAGACCACCCGACGAGCAATGCACACCGATGGGTTCGGGCCTGATGAGGGCGAGCGGCACGCCACCTTCGTACGCACCGATGTCACAGGCCCACCCGCGCGGCCGCGGGCCGCCTCGGCCGTCCTCCGTGACGGGCCCGTCGATCGTCATGGACTCGCACGTGCCCCGATTGCGCGCGGGGCTGCCGGCGCTCGGGCGAGCGAGGAGGGAACCGCCGTGGACGACGAGATCGATCGTCGGCTCGAGCAGCAGGTCGTTTCCAAAGACACAGGTGCTCGTCGGAGGCACCACGTTGTGCCCGAGCAACGTGACCGCGCCGCAGGTGACCGGCTGGCCGCGCACGATACTGTTGCGGAGCTCGATGGGACCAACGTTGTGCGTGAACACGCCAACGTTGTCGATGAACGTGCTGTGTCCGATCGTCACCTGGTTCACGGCGTACATGATCCGGCTGCTCTGGTTACCGATCATGGTGACGTTCTCGAGCGCGCCCCGGTGCAGGAAGAGCACCGAGCTGTCGTAGGGCGACGCATTGCTCGATATCCGCGCGCGGTTGTACGCCAGCGAAACGCGGCGCAAGTCCCCCCGCATGTACACGATCGGGGACATCTCCGCGGTGTTGGACGCGAACGAGGCGTTCTCCACGTCCGCGGTCCCGAGCCAGACGATCGGATCTTCGCCCGTGCTCTCGCTGTACTCGACCGCCACGTCGCGGAGCACGACCGCCGTTCGCAGCCGCAGCGCGCCCGAGCCCCCGTGCCGGAAGGTGACACCTTCGATCGTGTGCGTCGTTCCCTGGTCCTGGCTCTCCGCGTGGAGAACGCGATCGCGCAGGCCGGCGTCGATAATCGTCGCCCCGCGCCCCGCGCCCCGGAGGGTCACGCTGCCCGTGCCTGCGGCGATATCGAGATCTCCGGTGAGGTTGTTGTCATCACCGGAGCCGAGTAGATGAATGGTGCCCGCCGGTAGGATGATCACGTCGTCGCCATAAGCGCCGTCAGCCGGACAGTCGCGCACGTTCGCGTTCGCGTTCGCGTTCGCCAACGCCTCGCGGATCGAGCAACGTCCATCGATAGCGGAGCTATCCTCCAGCATGGTGACGGTGAACGTCGCAGCCCGGGCGGGCGATGCGGACAGCGTCGCGGCGGCGAACGCAGCGAGCACGAGGAGCAAGCGAGGAGGTCGATGCGTCATGCTCGGTAGTCCGTAGACCGGGGCCACGGACCGACACGCGATCCACCAGGCGTTGCGCGACGCGCTAACCAGCTGCAATTGCTAAGCTTCGCCGCACACGCCCGCGGGCACATCGAACGGCGTTCTTGACGGGGCATTCTCGCCGTTGCCCGCTCGCAACATGCGCGTCGCCGCGAAGCATCGACGTCGCCCCAGCGCGAGCAACGACGCTGCGCGTGCAGCGATGGTCGCCATCGAGGCACGCATGTCGCCGATCGAGCGGATCCTTCAGGCATTGGCTCTCGGGCGGCGTGGGCGCGCGTTGAGGAAGCTAGCCCATGCAGGCCGATCCGAGCCTACCGCTCGCTGAACGGGTGGTCGCCGTTGCGACCGAGCTCAACATCCGCACCGCGCTGATCGGCGCAGCGGCGCTCGC
This sequence comes from Kofleriaceae bacterium, assembly GCA_033763475.1. Classification (GTDB taxonomy): domain Bacteria; phylum Myxococcota_A; class Polyangia; order Haliangiales; family Haliangiaceae; genus JABFXX01. The sequence continues at coordinate 36,076 of JANRKM010000120.1, read as the reverse complement.
CGTTCACGGCTATGTGCGCGCCGCAGATCTCGACCTTGGTGTCTCGCTTACGTCGCTAGCGTCGCTGCACCAGCTCGAGGAGTGCCTCCGCTCGCTCGGCCTTCGGACGCGCCTTCGTCGTCCGGACGAACAAGACGACCTTGGTGGCGTACTCCGCGTCTGGGCGCTGGAGGACGACGACGGCGAGCCGCTTGACGCAGTCGAGGTCGTGAACTTCTTCAACCCGCTCAGGCCGCGCAAGAATCCGGGGCTCGACGCGATCTGCTTTGTCCCGAAGAGCTCGACGCGACGAGGCGATTGGACCTCGTAGACGTCCGCGCCGCAGGCGGATGCGCGCACGCGCTCGCAAGGAGCAATCGAATTCCCGCCGCCCGCATGTGCTGCCTTAGGGGCGCAGGCGGTTGCCGCTGCCCGGCTGGTAGTCGACGATGGTCATCGTGACGTCGCCGTAGTCGGTCACGGCCTTGAGCTGGAGCGGCACGCGGTCGGCGTCGTCGCTGATCCACACCGAGAAGTCGCGCTCGTCGGTGTTGGGGTACTTGGTTAGATCGCGGGCGTACTTGTACGTGTGTGCGTCGAAGCGGAGCGCGGGTAGCTCGCCGAGCTCGGTGTTCAGCTTGGTGGTCGCCGCGATCTTCACGTCGACGTTCCACAGGTAGCGGCTGCGGAACACCTGCATCGCGTGCTTGGTGCCCGGCGGACCTTCCCACGCACGGAGGGCGATGAGGAACGTGTTCCAGTCCCAGATCTCGGGCTCGCTGACTTTCTGCGGCTCGTCGGTCGGCTTCTCCTCGTTGAGGCGGAACTGGATGGGGAGCATGTCGCTCTCGCGCGCCGCGATGTCGATGACCGTGTGCTCGACGTTGGTCTTGCTGTTGGTCTCGTACTCGTCGACCTGAAAGCGCAGAGAGCGGCCGGTCTCGACGTCGACCCACGAGGTGAAGGTGTCGTCGATCGCGGCGACCATGTTGGCGAAGCCGACCGACTTGGCGTTGCCCTGGACGACGACGGCCTTCTTGCCGCCGACGTCGGTGACGTCGCCGACCGCGATGGTCATCTGCGCGAGCTCGATGCCGCGGAGCACCACCTTGTACGTCATGCGTTCGCCCGGAGTGACGAGGGGCGGGCCCTGCGGAAATTCACCCGCGGGGGCAGTGGAGGGCCCGGTGGGGCCGGTCGTGGGCGAGGAGGGCTTGGGACCGCACCCACCGACGAGGACGGCGCCCAGCGCGAGAGAGATAGCGAGGCAACGCACGAAGAGAGCGTAGCGCAGATGCTGGACCCGCGGCCGGCGCGCCGGTGACACACCTGCCACGGGACGGTGGCGCCGGGACACGGTTATCACGTTCGAGCGGTCCGGGCGGTGCGCCGGCGACGCCGCCGAGCAACCCAGATCCAGACGCCGCTGACGCTGAGTGCGAAGACGCCGACGCCGCAGATCGCCACGAACGCGCGCAGCGGCCAGCCGCCCCCGGACACCGAGCCCCAGTGCAGGCTCCACAGCCACGTGGTCACCGTGTCACCTGCAGCGCCGGTGGGCCGGAGCACGCCGTGCAACGCGCCGGTGTCGCCGTCGATCCAGATCCGCGTGTTGGCGTGGCGGGACGACGAAACGTCGAGCGTGCTGTGGAAGCGATACTGGTAGAGGCCCGAGCTCGCGTCGTAGCCCAGGCTGTTCTCTCCCAGAACGCGGAAGCCTTCCGCGCGCGCGGTCGCCAGCGCGACGTCTTGCGCTCGCGCGTGGGCGTCTGCCCAGTCCAGGCGCGGACTCGTCCGCGGAGGCTCGAGCGCAGGTAAGCGCGTGCGCGGGTCATCGGCGAACGGCAATACGAGTGCCGTCGCCGGCCGGTAGACCTGCACGAGGTTGAAGCCCACGCTCGACCACGCGAACACGAGCAGCATCGCCCATAGCCAGAGGCCGCTCGCGCGGTGCCACGTGAAGATCGCGGTGAACTGCTTCCCGGCGTGCACGATCCACGATGCGTGCCATCGGCGCAGCCAGCGGCCCGGCGTGCGCCGTTCGCGTCCGACCAGCGCGCGCCGCGGCGGCAGCGTCAGGTAGAGGCCGACGAAGCAGTCGAGTGTCCACAGCAAGGCGACGATGCCGAGGAGAAGCGCGCCCGTCTCTCCGAGCGCGAGCGAATAGTGGAGCCGGTAGACGAACGGCATGATGCCGCGCGTCCCGCCCTCGAAGGCTCCCCATCGCCGAGAGCCTCGCAGCGTCGCGGTGTACGGATCCACGAACCACTCGTCGTGCCCGCTGGGATGACCCTCGACGCTGACCACGAGCGCGCTGGTCGGGCGCGGGCTCGCCGCGCCATCGAGCGGGACGTAGCTCACGACGGCAGACGGCGGCATCGCCGCCTGGACGCGATCGCGAAGCTCGATGGGGTGCAACGGGACCGCGCCCTCCGCGGGTGGCGCGACGCCGAGCAGGTCGTGGTTCAGGGCGCGATCGAGCTCCGGGTAGAACGCGAGGAGCGCGCCGGTGATGCCCGCGACGGCGACGAACACCGCGATCGCGAGCCCGACCAGGCGGTGCACGACGACGAGCGCGTCGCGCACGCGCGGCCGACTGGCCGGCGCCGCGCCCGTGGCCGCGCTCGCGTCGAGTGGCACCGCTTACCAGAGCCGCTCGAGCGTCAGGAAGTCCCCACCCGCGAGCGTGAACACCGGCTCTGCACCGGTCGGCGTGAGGCGCATGAGCTGGGTCTGGGCGACGTCGCCCTCGGCGTCGAAGCTGTTGAGCTGGTAGTACCCGACCCCGTCGAGAACGAGCTTGCGCGCGTTCATCGGGGCGCGGTTCGTGAGGCCCGTGTAAGGGGACGTGGCGCCGGTCTCGAGGTCGACCTTGGTCGGAACGACCGGGAGATCCCACCAGGCCCATGGATCTTCACCGTCCCCGGGCCACGTCGCGGCGGGATCGACGAGCAGCGCGACCGCGGTCGTGTCGTCGATCGCGAACATGTTGTGCGTCGGCCCGACCGGGCGCATGTACGTGGCATCGAGCTGCTTGCCGCCCGCCGGGACCTTGAGCACGCAGTCTTCGGGCAGCGTCGAGGCCGGTGCGTAGCGTTCGAAGAACGCGTGATAGCCCTGATACCGGTAGAACGTGCCGTCGCTCGCGAGGTGCCCCGACAGGCCCGAGCCGCAGCGCGCGTCGTAGCTGTACGTCATGGTCTTGTCGCGGAGGTCGAACGTCGCCAGGATCGCCGTCGACGAATCGAGCGTGTCCCAGTTGACCGCCTCGACGGGGAAGTACGCCAGGTCGCCCGCGTGGTACGGCTCGAAGAACTGCACGTCCTGCTCCGCGGGGACGTTCGGTCGCGGGAGATCGAAGGCGTCGACGATCACCATCGTCTCGGGGTTCCATTCGACGACGCGACCACCCGCGCCCTCGAAGATGAAGGCACGGGTCGGGGAGGCGCACACGTGCGCACCCGTCCAGCCGGTGATGCCCTCCTGCCCGACCTGGATCGTCGTCCCCTTCGTGAGCTGGAGATCGTCACCGACGCTGTACTTGGTGATCGCGAGCGCTTCGGCGTCGAAGAAGAACGCGTCGTCGCCACACGCGAACACGTCGCCGTCGGACCCGAGCTCGGTCAGCTGCGCGATGTCGACGGTCGTCGACGGCATGCCGGGAAACGCGCCCAGGTACATCGCGCGGCCGTCGGGCGTCGTGAACCGCTCGGCGACGAGGATCGCCTCGCCGGGACGTTCGCCGCCGCCGTCGGGCGCCTGCGTGGCCGCATCGTCGCCGCATGCGCTGAGCGCCAGCAGGAAGGGGAGGGAATGCACAGAAAGGTGGGTCGCACGTCGGGTCATGTTCACAGCTCCGCGGTTGTCTTGAAGAACAGCGCGCGGCCAGGCCGCTGCGCACCATAGAAATCGAAGGCGCGCTCGTCGGTGACATCCGCGAGCTCGCCGGACAGCGTCACGCGCCGCCCATCGCCGAGGCCGATCCCATACGTCAGCGCGAGCGAGTGTACGAGCTGGCGCGGGATGCTGCGCTTGGTCTCCATCAAGCCCGCCGACTCCCAGAACAGGAAGAACGCGCCGACGTAGCGGCTGTGCCAGCTCAGCGCGAGCTCGTCGTCAGCGGCGAGCGTGCCGCGTCGCTGGAGGGTCGCCGCGACGTTCGCGAACAGGTACGGGCGATTGGGGATCCGATCTCCGACGAACTGCGCGAAGTCACCGCGTCCCTCGGTGTTGCGAAAGTCCTGGTACGTGGCGTTCGCGTCGAGGACCAGCAGCGATCCAGGCGAGGTCCAGCCGGCGCTCGCCTCGACACCGAGCGACCGCGCACCGTACACGTTCTCGTTACGGAACCGTTGGCCGTAGGCGTTGAGCAGCACGATCAGGTCGTCGGCGTCGCGAACGAACGCGTTCACCTCGCCACGCACGCTGCCCGCCCGCATCTGGCGCAGGTCGAGCGCGACGCCGAGGTTCGCATTGTGGCTGACCTCGGGCCGCAGGAGGAGGTTCTCGTTGGTGAGCAGCACGTCGCCGAAGATCTCGCCGGCGCTCGGCAGCCGCGTCGCGTACTCGTACGACGCCTTCGCGAGCACGCTGTCGGTGATCCGCAGCCGCAGCGCGTTGCCGCCGCCGAACCGCGCCGTGTCGCGCGCGAGGTCACGCTCGGTGCCGGTCCCCGGGATGCGGGCGCTCGACCGCGCTGCCTGGAGATACGCCTTCGCGAACGCGATGTTCTCGAGGCGGCCATCCCACCAGGCCGCGGCGTACTCGAGGCCGCTGACCACCGTCAGCAGATCGCGCTCCGCCGATAGCGCGCCGAAATTGCCCGCGTCGTTGCGCAGCCGCTCGACGCCGTGGCGCGCGACGTAGGTCGGCGCGACCGACGCGCGCAGCACGTGCGCAGCGGCCAGCTGCTTTCCGACGACGAACCGACCGAACAGCGCGTTCTGCCACAACGTGTCGTCGCGCGGGTTGCCCTCATCGAGCTCACCCGCGCGCGCACGCATCCGCTCGCACGCGCCGTACCAGTCGTAGTCACAGAGCCCGACGTCGAGGAAGTTCGACCGTTCGCGGCTGCCACCGAGCGCCAGGTCGACGTCGATCCCCGCGCCCAACGCGTGCTGATAGCGACCGACCCCGCCCACGGTCCGCAGATCGGACACCACCTCGCCGTACGGCGTCTGCATCGTCGGATTGCTCTGCAGGTCACGCTCGTAGCCTGCGGCGAACCCACGCACGGAGAGGCGATCGGCCCATTTGCGGCGCGACGTCCCCAGCTCGAGGCTCGCACCCGCGGCGGTATAGCCGTCGTGAAAGCGCCGCAGCTCGGCCGGCACTTCCTGGCCGCGCGTCTCGGGATCCCTCGACGGCACCCGCACATCGATCGGGTAATCGTTCGCCGTGTGATCGTAGAACCCGGTGAGCTTGACGAACGCCCCGCGCGCCTCGTCCTTCTGGTTGGCCACCATCGTCATGCGATGCGTGCCGAACGAGCCGGTCTGGTACGAGATCGCGCGATACGTCGGCCGCTTGTCGTCCTCGGTCACGAGGTTCACGGCGCCGCCGAGCGCGTCGGCACCGAAGCGCACCGGCACGACGCCGCGAAACACCTCGGCGCGCGCGACCAGGTTCACCGGTACGTTGGCGAGCCCGAACGGGAATCCGACCAGCTCCAGCGGGAGACCGTCGACGAAGAAGCGCACCTGGTCGTCGGTGAACCCGGCGAGCGAGAACCGCGTGCCGGATCCCAGACCGCCGCTGCGCTGGACGCCGATGCCATTGGTCCGGGCGAGCACCTCTCCCAGGTCGGCAGTGCGCTGGCGTGCGGCGCTCGTGTCCACGACCTGAACCGCCTCGGCGGACTCCTCGAGCTGCTCGCCCTTGGTCCGGTAGCGGTCGTGGATCTCGATCGTCTCGTCACGCGCCTGCGCGGCGGCCATCGCCTCGAGCTCGGCGTCGGCGGCTGCGTCCGCAACGGGCGCGTCGATAGCGGCAGCATCGACCAGCGAGTCGACGTCGGTGGGAGGCTGCGCGACGTCGTTGGGGGCAGCCGGAGGCTCCGCAAAGGCGGGCATCGCGAGGAGCCCCATCAGGGCGACTCCGAATGCTCGGCTTCCTGCGACGTGCACGTCCTTCTCTTACAGAAAATGAAAGTAAAATTCAATATCGATAAGTTCGGGCCGGGACCCGAGATCTGAAGGTCGGCTCGATGTGTCCGCCACCCATCGGCGCCGCGCCCGCGCGATCGTAAGGATCTCGACGAGGTAGGCGACGCAAGGAGGTCTTACGTTCGCCTTGGGTTCTCGGAGGCGTGCTGGTAAGGTCCGCGCCTGCTTATGGAAACCAAGCATCTGGATCGAGTGGTGATCCGGTTCGTCGGCGATTCGGGCGACGGCATGCAGCTCACGGGCAGTGAGTTCACGAAGGCCGCGGCCGAAGCCGGTAACGACATCTCGACGTTCCCCGACTTCCCCGCCGAGATCCGTGCCCCGGCCGGTAGCTTGTTCGGCGTCTCGGGCTTTCAGCTCCACTTCTCGTCGTCGGAGATCCACACACCAGGTGACGCGCCCGACGTGCTCGTCGCGATGAACCCCGCGGGCCTCAAGACGAACCTCAAGGATCTCGTCGAGGGCGGAACGCTGATCATCAACACCGGTGCCTTCATCGAGGCGAACCTCAAGAAGGCCGCGTACGCGACCAACCCGCTCGAGGACGGCTCGCTCTCGAAGTACAAGGTCCACGCCGTCGACATCAGCCACCTGACCAACGCGGCGCTCGAGGGCAGCGAGCTGTCGACGAAGGAGAAGGGCCGCGCGAAGAACTTCTTCGCCCTCGGCCTCGTGTTCTGGATGTACGGCCGCGAGACCGAAGCGGAGGTCCGCCGCATCCACCAGCAGTTTGCCAAGAAGCCGGGCTTCGGCGAGGCGAACGTCAAGGTGTTCAAGGCCGGCTATCACTACGGCGAGACCGCCGAGGTGTTCCAGACGGTCTACAAGGTCCCGCCCGCGCACTTCGCGCCCGGCGTGTACCGCAACATCACGGGCAACGAGGCGATCGCGCTCGGGCTCGTCGTCGGCGCGGAGCTCGCCGGCAAGAAGCTGTTCTACTCGGGCTATCCGATCACGCCCGCGTCGTCGATCCTGCACTCGCTCGCGAAGTACAAGAACTTCGGGACGCTGACGTTCCAGGCCGAGGACGAGATCGCGGCGATGGGCGCGGCGCTCGGCGCGGCGTTCGGTGGCTCGATCGCGGTGACCGCGTCGAGCGGCCCCGGCATCGCGCTCAAGGGCGAGGCGATGGGCCTCGGCGTGATGACCGAGCTGCCGGTGGTCATCCTCAACATCCAGCGTGGTGGTCCCTCGACGGGGCTGCCGACCAAGACCGAGCAGAGCGATCTGTCGCAGTCGCTGTTCGGTCGCAACGGCGAGTCGCCGCTGCCGGTGCTTGCGGCGAAGAGCCCGGGCGACACGTTCTACTGCGCGATCGAGGCCGTGAAGATCGCGACGCGGTACATGGTGCCGGTGATCCTGCTGTCGGACGGCTACATCGCGAACGGCTCCGAGCCGTGGCCGCTGCCGAACATCTCGTCGCTGCCGCGGTTCGACGTCCTGCACCGCACGGATCCGAACGGCTACTTCGTGTACGAGCGCGATCCGCGCACGCTCGCGCGCGCCTGGGTCGTGCCGGGCACGCCGGGCCTCGAGCACCGCATCGGTGGCATCGAGAAGGACGCGCTGACGGGCAACATCTCGTACGCGCCAGAGAACCACGAGAAGCAGACCAAGATCCGCCAGGAGAAGGTCGACCGCATCGCGCAGGACATCGGCGAGCTCGATCTCTCGGGCCCCGAGTCGGGCGACGTGCTGGTCATCGGTTGGGGCGGCACGTACGGCTCGCTCCGCCAGGCGCAGCAGGCGCTCGCGGCCAAGGGCAAGAGCGTGGCGCACGCGCACCTGCGCTGGCTGTCACCGCTCGAGCCGGGCCTCGCGAAGATCATCAAGAACTACAAGCGCGTCATCGTCGCCGAGCTCAACATGGGCCAGCTGCGGCAGGTGATCCGCGCGACGTTCCTCGTCGACGCGATCGGCCTCAACAAGATCCAAGGCATGCCGTTCAAGGTTGCCGAGGTCACGGCGGCGATCGAGCACGAGCTCGGCAACGCGGCCACCCAGCCCACCACGACCAACGGCACCGCCCATCCGCAGGCGAACGCGTAGGACAAAGCCATGAGCGAACCCGTCAAGATCAAGCTGTCCAAGAAGGATCTCGAGACCGACCAGGACGTCCGCTGGTGCCCTGGCTGTGGTGACTACGCGATCCTCGCGACCGTGCAGCGCACGCTCGCCACGCTCGGCGTGAAGCGCGAGAACACCGTGTTCATCTCCGGCATCGGCTGCTCGAGCCGGTTCCCGTACTACATGAACACGTACGGCTTCCACACCATCCACGGCCGCGCGCCGGCGATCGCGAGTGGTCTCAAGATCACGCGCCCCGAGCTCGACGTGTGGGTGATCACCGGCGATGGCGATGGCCTGTCGATCGGTGGCAACCACCTGATCCACGCGCTGCGGCGCAACATGGATCTGAAGATCATCCTGTTCAACAACCAGATCTACGGCCTCACCAAGGGGCAGTACTCGCCGACCTCGGCGATGCAGACCCGCTCGCCGTCGACGCCGGGCGGTTCGATCGATCACCCGGTCAATCCGATCTCGCTCGTGCTCGGCGCGGGCGCGACGTTCGTGGCGCGCGCGGCCGACACCGACGCGAAACTTACCGGTGCGATCCTCGAGCAGGCCTACAAGCACAAGGGTGCGGTGCTGATCGAGATGCTGCAGAACTGCCCCGTGTTCAACGACGGCGTGTGGGAGGGCGTGAAGGGCGACGCTGCGGGCAAGCAGATCATCCTCACCGAGGGCCAACCGCTCGTGTTCGCGGGCGGCACCAAGGGCATTCGCCTCGGCAAGGATCTGCGGCCGGAGATCGTCGACGTGGGTAATGGCCCTGGCCAGGTCCCGCCGTTGGAGCTCGTCGTGCACACGCAGCAGGGCTCCCCGCTGTACGCGCACCTGCTCGCGCAGCTCGTGCAGCCTGACTTCCCGATGCCGATGGGCATCCTCTACCGCGAAGAGAAGGCGACGTACGACCAGCTCGCCAACGCGCAGGTTCAGGACGCCATCGAGAAGCAGGGTGCCGGCCAACTCGACAAGCTCCTGTACTCGGGCATGACGTGGGAAGTGGGCGCCGACGGTACGCGGCACTAGCGCGCGCACCGCTCGCGGAGCCGCCTGCGCGAGCGCGCGCCCGTGATGAGATCGCCACGCAGTCGCTCACCACGATCGACACGTCGTGGAACGGTCCGCGTCCTGGCCCCGCTTGCTAGTCTGATGCTGTGTGGCTCACCGCCGCTCGCGCATGCGGATCTTCGCGACGGCTTCCGGGCACAGCTTCTCGTAGTCGTCGGCGAGCTTCTTCACACCCGGATCCGCAACCGGCGCCTTCGCCATCGCCTTGAACGCATCGGAGACCAACAGCTGCGCGCACACGAGCGACTCCGGCAGGTCGGCGTGCTCGGCGCGCGCCTTCGTAGCGTCGGCGATCGCGAGCTCTAGAAGCACGCGCGGCACCTCCACGTAGCACAGTCGCTCGATCTTGCGCTGCAGCACCTCGGGCATCCGCGCCAGCCCCTTGCCGGTGATGCCAATGCAGCCGGTCGAGATCTTGATCTCGTCCTTCGCCGCCAGCGCCTTCTCCAGCGTCGCGACCTCCTTCTCGACGAAGTCCTGCTCGCCGAAGCCCGGCTTGCTCACGTCAGCGGGCTGCTCGCTGCATGCGGTCACGATCAGGCAGGGGAGTGCGAGGCGCGCGAGGACGCTCATGCGGACAGGGTCGAGCGCGCCAACGGACATGTCAACATCCGCGCGGTGCACAGCTGGTCGAGCGAGTCGATCCGATCCGCGCGCAGTCGCGCTCCCCGCGGTCGTCGCGCGCGCCCAGCGGCGCGTGCGTCGTCCCCGCGCGTCGTCTTGGCGCACGTACCCCTTCGAGCTCGTACGTGCTTCAACTAGCTCAGGCAACCCCATGAAGCACTACCTACTCGCACTCGCACTCGCAGCCGTCATCCCCAGCGCCGCGGTGGCCGACAAGCAGGGCATGCCCGCGAAGGCCGCCTCGAAGGACATCATCGACACGGCGCTCTCCGACCCGCAGTTCTCGACGCTCGTCGAGGCGATCAAGACGGCCGGGCTGGTGGACACGCTCAAAGGCAAAGGTCCCTTCACCGTGTTCGCGCCGACCAACGAGGCCTTCGCGAAGATCCCGCCAGAGCAGCTGAAGGCGCTCCTCGCGGACAAGAAGAAGCTGACCGCGGTGCTCACCTACCACGTCGTTCCGGGCAAGGTGATGGCCGCCGACGTGATGAAGATGAAGACGGTCAAGACCGCCGAGGGCTCGACCGCCAAGGTCGAGGCCGGTAAGGACGGCGTCAGGGTCGACGGGGCGAAGGTCATCGCCCCGGACGTCCAGGCGTCGAACGGTGTCATTCACGTCATCGACACCGTCATGATGCCCTGAGCCTCGCGTCGATTCGCGCGCGGCTCCGCGCGCCCGCAGGCGCCACCCGTGCGACGCTGTCGCGCGATGCAGCCAGCGCTCGTGCCGGTCCTGATCGCCGCGGTCGCCGGGTGCGGGACGGGCGGCCGGCCCCCGAACCTCCTCGGCGCCAAGGGCGATCAGTGGACGTTGCCGCTCGTCGGGCCGCTCGAGGATAACCTCCTCCTGACGCCCGTCTTGATCGACGGCTACGGTCCCTATCTGTTCGCGATCGATCCCGACGCCAACGTCTCGATCGTCGACGAGCAGGTGGTCAAAGAAGGCAAGCTCGAGGCCGTTAAGGGCCCGGCGCGCCTCGACGAGACCAACACGTTGCAGCCGCGGTTCTACGCGGACCTGCGCGCGCTCGAGCTCGGGTCCCTGATCGTCGAGCGCCTGACGGCGATGATCGTGAAGACCAGCACGCTCGACGCCAATGGCCGCCGGATCCACGGCGTGCTCGGGCGCGACGTGCTCGCCGATGCGCTCGTCTTCAGCTTCGATCGTGATCAGGGCATGGCCTTCCTGACGCTCGGGTCGGCGTACAAGCCGCCGGCGGAGGCCAGCGCGATCAAGCTCGCGCCCGTGCGTTCGCCGCAGACGGAGAAGCCGCGGCCGCTCGATCGCCGCGTGGCCTCGGCGACGGTCAACGGCCACCAACTCGCAATGCACGTCGACGTTGGCGCAGCGAACAGCCAGCTGCGCGAAGCCCGCTGGTCCGACGTTGGCCTCACCGCCGTCGACGGTCACGCGGTCGTGTTCGACGAGGTGGGCACGACGCGCAAGGTTGCCAAGGTAGCCGTCGCCGAGAGCGTCTCCATCGCGGGCGCCGCCGCCGCACGGAGCGTCGTGTTCGCGCCGTACGACGACAAGCGCTTCCCCGACCAGCCCGACGGCACGTTGGGCCTCGACTTCCTTCGCATGTTCGACGTCGCGCTCGACGGGGAGCGACACACGTTGTACCTGTCACCGCGGCAGTCCGTCGACGTGGCCCGTCGGGTGACGCGGTGGGACGTCGGGGCGTTCGGCAAGTGCAAGAACCCGGGCTGCGTGAGCTATCGCCTCGTCGACCCCACCGCGGGCAAACCCGTCGACCCGGCGCGGCCGCACCCCGGCGTCGTACTCAGCGTGACGCGCGAGGAGATCGCCGGCGGGATGGACCTCGAGGTCGTGCTCGAAGCCGTCGGCAAGCCCGAGCTCCCGCGGATCTCGGTCAACCTGTCTCCGAGCGCGGATCGGGTGCTGGCGCACCTCAAGCCCGAGTGGGCGGGCGTGGAGCTGGCCACCGTCGATGCCAGCCCGTTCGCGCGGCCATGCCCGAACGCGAACAGCTGCATCGATCTGCTGGCCCGCTGAGCTTGACGCCGGGTCTCGTCGCGGCAAGATCGCCCGTCATGGCCTACGTTGTCAGCGCCGAGACCGTCGAACGCACCATCACCGCCTTCACTCGCCTCGATCAGCGTGGCGACAAGAAAGCGATGAACAAGCTCGCGCAGCGCCTCCAGAAGGAGCAGCCGTTCCTCCTCCAGCACGCCGCCGCGATCCGCACCGAGCATGGTGACTCCGTCGGCGAGGCCGCGGTGTTCTACGCGACGCTGATCTGGGCGATGTTCGACAAGAGCCAGGACGGCACGCTGCCGCGCCTGACCGCGCAAAACCTCGCCGATGCGGATCGCGTCGTGACGGAGCAGCTGGCGACGGTGGCGGGCCTCGCGGACAAGCCCATCCACGAGCGCGTCGCCCCGAACCTGGTCGAGACCCAGCCGAACATCTACGCGAAGCTGGCCGAGCTGATCGCCGAAGACGTCAAGGAAGCGGCGATGACGCCGGAGACCGCGTCGACGATCATCAAGCCGACCGAGACCGTGATCGAGGCGTTCGACGCCGCGATGAACGGCCGCCGCCCAGGGGAGCGCCAGGGAACGGTGACGGTCGGCGAGAAGCCCGGCCGCAACGAGCCGTGCCCATGTGGTTCCGGCAAGAAGTTCAAGAAGTGCCACGGCGAGGCAGCCTGACGGGCTCCATGGCGGCTCGAGTAGCCGCTGGGAAGCGCTAGACCACAGCGGTTGCCGCGTGCAGTCGCCAGACGTCGCGCAGTTACCTGTTAGTAGCTCCGGCCCTGCGTTCGCATGACGCGAGGGCATGAAACGGGTCCTGCTGTTGTGTGGCGTCTTGGTCTCGGCCTGTATGACGGGATCGCCACCGTCGGAGGACGACGCGGGTTCGGACGAGCCGGCCGACTATGACGTCGATCCGGATGACGGCAAGGGCGATGGCATCTCGGCCACGTTCGATCGCCACAACGTGATCGGCGAGAGCCTGTTCGAGAACTCCGGCAACATGACCGTCGAAGAGGTCCAGGCCTTCTTCGAGGACTCGCCCTACAACAATCGCTCGTGGCTCGCGGACTACGAGATCAACGGCGTGAGTGCGGCGCAGGCGATCATCGACGCCGCGGAAGCGGAGAACATTCACCCGCTGATGCTGCTCACGCGCATGCAAGTCGAGGCATCGCTCGTGAGCAAGACCGTGAAGCCGTCGAAGAGCCGCCTCGATCGCGCGCTCGGCTGCGGTTGTCCCGACGGCCATGATTGCGCGTCCCAGTATCTCGGATTCGACAAGCAGCTCACGTGCGGTGCGAAGATCCTACGCAAGTGGTACGACGCTTCTGTCGACGGGACGGGGCAATGGCAGCGCGGCGTCACCCGCCGCACGCTCGATCCCACGTCGGTCACGCCGGCGAATCACGCCACCGCGTCGCTGTACCAGTATACGCCCTGGGTGCTGCCCTATCGCGGCGGAAACTGGCTCGTGTGGAACGTCACGCGCAAGTACGTTCGCCACGCAGAGGCGGCGGGGTACATCACGGAGTAATCTGGGAAGGCGTGTCCGATCGCCTCTCGAACGTCACCCTCAATCCCGTCGACGATCAACCACGCCGCGTAGGAGGCGAGCTGCGGATCGAACATCCCGCGCTCGTGCTCGCATCGTATGCACCGCGGTTCGCGGCATGGCTCCTCGATCGCCGAGGACCGTGGCTTGCGCCGGTGCCCAAAGACTCGGTGGTGCAGGCGCTCGGCGGTCTCGATCGGACCGATCAGCCACGTGACACGACGTATCGTGCGGACGAGGTGCGCCAGCTCGCCGATGCACTCGTGCGCGAGACCTTCAAGGCAACGGCGGTCGATCCGCGCCTCAAGGCCTATGCGCGAGAGGTCGTGCCTCACCTCGAATCCGTCGCGGATCACGTGCGCATCGCGGTTTCGGAGATCATCGCGTTCTATCGCCAGGCCGCCGAACAGGGGCACGGCGTCGAGGTCCGCTGGCATCCTCGATCGCCAACCGCGCTTGTTTGAGCGATGCTCGCCCGTGGGGGGAGCGATGACACCGGAGACGATTCTCGACCTGCTGCACACCGCGGGTCACGCGTTCAGCGGCCGATCGCTGGCGCGGCGCCGAACACCCGCGCGCGCGGTGATCTCGACGCGCCGGACCTAGATGCGCAGCTCGGCCCACCTACGATGTCCGTGCTGGGTCTCCCACCCGACGCCGTGATCGTCGCGTCGGTACCACACGTGGCGGTTTCTCCTTTCCCGAGTGAGTCGCCGGTGTTCAGGCACTCGCGGCCGCGATCACCTAGGGCGCGAGACGGCGTGTCTCTGACACGATCCTCTCGCGGCCAGCAAGGGCTTGAACCGCGACCCTCAGGTACGGGTTCGGAGCTTGTGCTCGACGAGCGTCGCGACAACGGCGAGGAGGCCGCCGAGCACGACATCGAACACGCGCAAGGCGACGCTGCCCCAGTCTGCGTAGAGCCGCGATGCAACGAGCACGAACACCGGCGTGAGGAATGCGACGAACATGCGATAGCTGCGCGGACGCGCGAGGGTGGCAGCGGCGGTGAGCGAGAACATGACGAGGGCGATCGCCAGGGGCGCGTGAACGAAGCGCATGATCGCGATCACCACGGTGCAGCCGACGACGGTGCCGAGCATGCGCTCGACGGCACGCTCGAGGGTGGCGGTCGGGTAGGGCTGCATGACAGCAACGGTGGTGACGGTCACCCACGACGCGTGGTCTGGTGACAGCACGTTGCCGAGCACGAACGCGCAGAGCGCGGCGATGGCGACGCACAGCGCGTGGTGCAGGACCGCCTCTCGCGGCACCTGCGGACCCGGATCCAGGCGTGGGGTCGGCGCGCCACCCCACACCAGCGACGAAAAAAGTAGCGGCCACGCGGCCCCGAGCGCGAACAGCGCACCGGCGGTCACCGGCGTGTCCGTGCGCATCACCGACGTTGCGATCGCCGAGGTGATCGCGAGGACGGTGCCGACCGAGGCTGCGAGCGGAATCCGTGCGCGCGCGAGGGTCGCGCCGAACGTGACCGTCGCGAGCACACACGCCGCGACCGATGGATGAGGTGCCGAGAGGATCCCGAGGGTAATCGTCAGGCCGCCACCGACGGCGAACACGCCGACGGCGACGACGCGTTGCCAACCACGCCCGCCGGGATCCGCGAGCGAGCCGAGCCACCCGCCAAGTGAGGCCCATGCGAGCACCGGCTCGGCCAGTACGATCGCGAGGTAGAAAGGGACCACGGTCGCGATCGCGACGCGCAGCGAAGCCGCGAGCCGCAGCAGCATGAGGTGGTGCGCGCTCACCCACGAGTGTAGCCGCCGAGGTGGCGACGGGCGGCAGGCCGATCTGCCGACGGAAGAACCCTCTACGCGAGGTGCTTAGCGTTTCGAAGAGGGCGCGACACCGACAGGACGGTCCGTTAGCCGAGGAGGCGTAGCTCGGTCCCTGCTAGCGGGAATTGCTTGGCGCCTGCGCTTTCACCAACCCCGGCGATCCGGCGCATCTCCTGGTGAAGGTGCGTGGGCGTGATTCGGATCCCCGACGTGTTCGGCGCGAGCGTCGTCGGATCGACACGGAGGGGACGCGAGCCCGCGTCCGTCCCACCGATCTGGCCGGGCGCGATGTTGCGCCCCATGAACATGGCGCTCGTCACGGGCCAGTGATCCTTGCCGTTGGTCGCGTTAAAGCCGGGTCCCCGACCGAAGTCACTGGTGACCATCAACGTGATCTTGTCGGCAAGGCCCGCCGCGGCCGCGGTCTCCCATAGGTAGTCGATAGCGAACAGCAGCTTGGCCAGCTGCCGGATGTGATTTGCCTCGTGGTTATTGTGTGTATCGAATCCACCCAGCCCGATGGAGGAGGACACGACCAGCCCGGCCTTGAAGCCTGCAACCACGAGTTGGATCTGCTGGAGCAGACCCTGAAGGTCCCCCAGCTGGTTACCAGGGAGCGTGATCAGCGTCGGAAGCTGGAGCCGCGACAACGTATCGTCTTCGAGGCGAGACCGTTCGAACGCCGTGATTGCGTTCTTCGCGCGAGGTAGGTGCTCCCGGCTCTTCAGCGCGTTGGTTCTCGCTGCGTGCGCCGCGCGGATCCTGGCCTGCGTGCTCGCGAGGTGGTACGGAGCATTTCCAGGATTGGCGGTATCGCTTTCGAACGGATTCGCGATCCGCGCGTAGCTCCCCGACGTGAGGCGACTGTTCGCCACCAGCCCGTGCGTCGCGTCATACCCATTGCTGGAGACGTACGCGATCGCCTTGTCGCCGCCAAATGCAGCCGCGGCGATCGCTCCGAACGAGGGATGCCCATCCGCATTCTGGCCTGTCGCCGCTGCACGAGCTCCAACGTCGTGATTGTTGGTGAGCGTGTCGACGCCGTTGATGATCCGAACGCGATCCGCGTACTTGGTGAAGAAGGCTTCGTTCGACATCAGATACGCCGATGCCTCCGGCACAGCAGCGTCGAGCCCGATCGCAGCGAGGTCGGTGATCGACGTCGCCGCGTACGAGAACGGACCCGCGGTGCCGATGTCTGCGTAGCGCGCGACCATCGAATCCGATTTCGGATCACAGAAGTAGATCGGGTCCCACGCTCCGTTTGCGTTCAGATGCACGTAGAACGGACCCGCGTAGGGCTCTGCGGCACGCGCCCAGCGTACGAACGGCACCGCGGTGATCGTGGCGCCAATGGCGCCCAGCTTCAGAAAATTGCGACGGTTCATCGGCGCGTCTCCTAGCTATGCAGAAACCGGTAGTCGGCGAGGAGGTAGGTCAGGACCGCCATCCACGCCCGGATCGTGTAGTCCGGGTCACGATCGATCTGCTGCTCCGGAGGCAGCGTGGTCCCCGTACGGGGATCGACGCGCGCACGACAGGCGGAGAGCAACGTCTGCGAGGCCTGGCCACCCGTTACCGCGGCTTTGCCTTCACGCCAGGTCTCGAGCCAAAGATCATAGGTGCGATCGATTTCAGGATCGTCGGGCGCGAGCGTCTCCCCCAGCACCTGCTGGTGAAGATGGACGATTCCCGCCCTGATCTTCGCGGCGCCGTCCGCCGAGGGCGTACCCATCGCCTCCGGTACATCCACGATGGCAACCGAGGGGAACAGGTTTCGTTCGGCAGGCGGGCGCGAGAAATCCCACGCTGTCGTGACGCACGCGACTTCGTTGGCCATCCTCCACGATGTCCCCGACATCATGCCGTTCGGCGTAGTGAGCCTCTCGACGATCGCATCGGAGTCGATTCCGCCGTACGCGATGCGGTAGTCCGTTGTCAGGTTGTCGCGGCGATCGTAGCGAACCCATGGAGCGCCCGTGACGGCCTCGACCTTGCGCGCGAGGCGCTCGGGCGTGATGAGGCGCGCCGTGCCCAGATCCGCAAGCTCGATCGCGCGGCTGTCCGTGAGCGGTCCGAGTGCGCGGTCGGCGCGAAAGTACGGTGAATGAACAACGCCTTTGATCGCGACCCGGAGGTCGTAGTTGGCCGCGACGAAGTTCCGCGCGATCTCGGCCAGCACGCCCTCCTGCGCCAGGAAGGCGGTCCGCTTGGCATCGAAGGAAGCATCGGTGGGCTGTGGGTAGACCGCTGGCGCCTGCCCCGTGAGCCCCTTGAACAGGTGGCGCGTGATCGCGACGCTGAACCTCGGGTCACTCGCGATGTGGTCTCCCAACCAAGGCAGGGCGCGTACGAAGTCGCTCGATGGGATGACCTCACCCTCGAACCCGGGCGGATACATCTCAGGAAACCAGTTCGCGGCGGGTTGCCACTGCTCCTGATCATTGGCGTTCCACTTCTGGAAGGAACCGGCGATCGGATCGATCTGTGCGTGACAGACTTTGCACGAGGGGTCTTCGCGCGTCGGATTCAGATATGCTGTCGCGGTCGCAGCATCGATCGGACGATCCGCGATGGCGAGAATGTCGGTTGCGAGCAAGTCGCGATACACCATCCGAGCGCGGTGGCGGTTTCGGTTGGTCGCCGTCGTCGGGAACCGATTCAGCCACATCGGGGAAGAGAGAATGCCGGCGTGCGGCCATGGTGTCGTGAGGCCATCGCGCGACACCGTCAGTTGTGTCTCTCTCCAGTCACGCGTGTCGGTGGGATCCGGGAACGTAATGCCCACGCCGTAGATCTGCGCCGAATACGGATTCACTACCGTGTACGTTGCCGTGACTACGTCGGTGAACGGCTTGCCATTGCGGATGATGTAGTTGATCAGCTCGAGCGGTTCCCGCGCGACCGCCGTGTTCGTGCGCTCGCGATCCGTCGCGGATAGTCCGGTCCAGTACGCCCCCATATTGGCCGCATTGGGCCAGTCCGTCGTGTTCAAGAGGTTGGTGGCGCGTCCGGTGAACGTCAGGAAGCGGTCGGTCAAGAAGACGTCATTCCATAGCTCGGACATGCGAGCGTAGAACGCATCCTCCTGCATGGCCGCATCGAGGACCTGGTCGAGCGCGCCTTCGAAGTCCGGTCCCGCGGCCTCGACGGCCTCGCGCTCTGCCGGCGTCGGGAGCCGACCGACCAGCTCGAGCAAGGCCTTGCGCAAGGTCTGAGGCCCGTCGAGCATCGCGACATCGTCGAACCCCGGCACGGCTTGATCCGTACACGAGGTCGGGCTCGCGGTCCGCTTGACGAACTCCTGGAGGATCGCATGCTCCTCGGAACCAGCCTCGAACAACAAGCCACCACCGTGCTCCACGGCATTGGTTGGCTTCAGGAGCAGCTCCGACGTGCCTTCGATCTCGATCAGCGCGACTTCGGTTGCCTTCTGGAAGTTGATATCCAGAAACCCCGGGTACGCTGGCGGTTGGAGCAGGAAGCGCGCGTTCTCCTCGGCGGCGGGACCTGCCAGCGTGTGACAACGCACGCAGACTTTACCCATCACCTGAGCCCAGACTTTTTGTTCAAAGAAGTCGCGATCAGATTTGCATTCTGATTCTTCGACCTCGCGATCGTTCCCACACGCGACGAGGGAGAGGACTCCCAGAACGAACCACGATCGCATCGATCCCTCCGAGGCGAAGCCAGTCGCACGTTGACACTCGACACAGCGTCAGGTCAAGCGACACCCGTGCAGCGATCGTTTACACACACCGAGCGAGGATGCGCGTACTCGGCTTACACGCAACCAACTGCCGGCGCCCTCTCACAGCCGTCGTGGCCACTCGGGGTAGCCATCTCGCGATGGCGCGACGCGCATGAGGTATGCGCCGTATCTCCGACGAAAGGTACACGCCGGAGGTTCCTTGAGGCCGAGTTGCGCGCGGTGATACCAGCGGATGGTGGAGGGATCCGGATGACACTGCGTGATGTGTTCGACGAGGCGATCACGTAATGCGCGCTGGTCGCCGCATCGCCGACGCTGTGATGCTCGTGCTCGCCGGGACTGGCTGCTGGTCGCCACCGACACCGGCGGGGCCGTCGTCGACCAAGGGCACCACCGGCACCACAACCGACGCCGGCCCGGACGGCGCAGCGCGCGACCCGTGGGCAGTTGATGGTGCCACGCAGACCACGCAGACCACGGGTACCGGCACGACGACGGTGATCAGGCAAGGGACTGGGGCTTCCGCAGGCTTCGACCCACGCGCTGCCACCGACCCCAGGGGCTCTTGCGAGGACTACAAGCGCGGGACCAAGGTCGACAAGCGCAAGGCGACCGGCGCGCCGTCCGCGGTCAACAGCGGCTTCGACGACCACAGCGGGAACATCGGGCCGCGTGGCACGGAAGGCCGGTTCGATTCCGCGAGCCGCAGGTGCGCTGCACGATCGTTCGCGAGGAGATCGGCGTCCAGCGCCAGGCCACGTACACTCCGACCTGCTGTCCGTCGGGGCGCGGCAATCAACCGTGTCCCCCACCGCAGACCGTCACCGTGAGCGATCGCAAGCTGCTGATCGAGACCGCGGTCCTCGATGGCGATGGAACGGTCAAGAGCTCCAGGCTTGCCTGGCAGCTCTACCCGCATCAGTTCGAGCGCCATAACTGGGGGCGTCGCCCGGAAGGCCTCGTCGTCGATGGTGCGCTGTCGGGTTCCGACGTCGCGACCGAGCTCGCGCGGATGGCCGAGCTCGAGGCGGCGAGCGTTCCCGCGTTCGAGCGTCTCGCGCGCGAGCTCGAGCATCACGGTGCCCCCGCCGAGCTGATCCGGCGCGCGCGCTGCGCGATGGGCGATGAGATCCGGCACGCGCGAGACCTCGGAGCGCTCGCGAATCGATTCGGGTGCGCGCCGCGGGCGATCGACGCGCCGGCGCTGCCGTGCCGATCGCTCGAGGAAATTGCACGTGAGAACGCGATCGAGGGCTGCGTGCGCGAGGCGTTCGGCGCGCTGACCGCGACGTTCCAGGCCGAGCGCGCCGTGCCCGAGCTACGCCCCGTCTTCGCGGCGATCGCGGAGGACGAACGCAGCCACGCCGAGCTCGCCGAGGATGTCCACGCCTGGATCACCAGCGTTCTCGACGAGCGTGCTCGCGCCGAGATCCACGCTGCGCGCACCGAGGCCCTAGCCGCGCGTCAGTTGCGGAGCACGCCGTCACCCGATGAGATCGCGGCGAACGCCATGATAGTCGTTGCCCAGCAGTAACCGCTTCTATAGCCAAGCTGCCCGACTCGCGAAGCGTAAGGTGCCATGTAAGCGACGCGACGCCCCTGTCTCGCGCGAAGAGTCCGCATTCCGCGTGATAAGATTCGCGCGCATGACCGACAGGACCGAGCAGGAATGGGACGACATCGAAGGTGTCCCCACCGCCGTCCTGACGTCGAGCTCGGACGCTGTCTTGGCGGACGACCCCGCAACGATGGAAGTGGTTGTCGTTGGGGACGGAATCTTCATCACGCACGAGCTGTCGCCCGGGACCATTCTCACGGTCGGGCGAAGTGCCACCTGTGATGTGCCCGTCGACCACGACACGATCTCGCGGCGCCACGCGATCTTGAAAGTGGGTTCCTCGGTGACGATCGAGGACCTCGGCAGCGCCAACGGCACACGGGTCCGTGGCGACCGGCTCGCGCCGCACATGGAGGTCGCGATCTCGGTCGGCGAGCTGGTTGGCATCGGCGCGGTCAGCCTGCTGTTGCAGGCGAGCTCGCGGTCGCGATCGTCGCGGCGCGCGTGGACGCATGACCAGTTCGAGCAGCGGGTGCGCGAGGAGTGTGCGCGGTGTTCCCGCACGGGCGGGACGTTCGCCGTCGTGCGAATCTACGTCGAGTCGCACGTGCCGTCGGGAATTGTCGAGCAGACGATTCTCGGCGTGCTGCGTGAGGCGGATGTCGTCGGTCGCGTCGGAACGCACACGTACGAGGTGTTGCTCGACTGCGATCCCGCACGCGCGGACGAGGCCGTGACGCGCATCAATAACAAGTTGCACGAGACGGCTCTCAAGGCGCGCTTGTTGACGGCGTGCTTCCCGCGCGACGGCGAGGGGCCAGCCCAGCTGTTCGAACGCATCGATCTCGCCCGCGCGAAGCGGTCGACGACGGTGACGCCGGTGGTGGCGGACCCGCACATGCAGAACCTGCATCGGCTGCTGCAGCAGGTGGCCGGGTCGAAGATCGGTGTGCTGCTGCTCGGCGAGACCGGTGTAGGCAAAGAGGTGTTCGCGCGCATGCTGCATGCGGCGTCCCCGCGGGCGCGCGGTCCATTCATCGAGATCAACTGCGCGGCGGTGACCGAAACGCTTCTCGAGAGCGAACTGTTCGGTCACGAGAAAGGCGCGTTCACGAACGCGACGTCGGCGAAGGCCGGACTCATCGAAGCGGCCGACGGCGGCACGCTTCTGCTCGACGAGATCGGCGATATGCCGATCGCTACGCAAGTCAAGTTGTTGCGCGTCATCGAGGACTCGCAGCTGCGCAGGGTCGGGGCGTTGAAGAGCCGTCCGATCGACGTACGGTTCGTCGCTGCCACCAACGCCAACCTCGAGGAGCGAGTGGCACAGGGCACGTTCCGCAGCGATCTGCTGTTCCGGCTCAACGGCATCGCCATCGTCATTCCGCCGCTGCGCGAGCGCATCGCGGACCTCGAGCCACTCGCGCGCGAATTCCTGCGTCAGGCAGCCGGCCCGGGCGTGGTACCGAGGCTCACGGCGGAGGCGGTGGCGTGGATGCGCGCACATCGCTGGCCCGGCAACGTGCGCGAGCTCAAGCACACGATCGCGCGTGCCGTGCTGCTCGCGGCGGGCAACCCGATCGGTGTCGAGCATCTAGCGTTCGGGCAACAGATGCTTGCGCCGCGCGTAACAACTGCGACACCGCCGTTACCGACGGCCGCCGTGCGCACCGCCGCACCGCCGCGCAAGGGTTCCGACGAGGAACGCGCGTGGATCGTCGAAGCGCTCGAACGCGCAGGCGGCAACCAGACGTTGGCCGCGCAGTACCTCGGCATTTCGCGTCGAACGTTGGTGAGCCGCCTGGCTGACTACGACCTCGATCGCCCGCGCAAACCCAAAGACCCCGCGGAGTAGCGATCGCGGTGCGCAACGTTGCGCATCGTTGCGCAAGTGATCCCAACTTGCGCGCCCACGATGTCCACGAAGTGCGCGATTTAAAGCGGTTCGCGCGCTGGCATGCATTGTTCATAAGGGTTGGTCACCCCTCACCAACGCCAGGAGCTGCATGACAATGACCCTCTCGAAGCTTGCCGCCGTTCTCACAAGCCTTCTCGTCGTGAACGGCTGTGCCACCCCCGACGCCGACGAGGTGTCGGAGCAAGTTAGCGAAAGCAGGGGGCGTCCTCGCACCCCCACCGTGGAGACCTACGCCACGGACCTGACCAACCCGCGCGGCCTGACGTTTGGTCCCGACGGTTCTCTCTATGTCACCCAGGCCGGCTCCGGTGGCACGCTCACCGCGACGGGCGCGCCGGACTGCCCGATCAACATCAACATCTACAGCCCCTACACCGCCGGCTACAGCGGCAGCGTCGTGCGCATCCGCCCCAACGGCACGAAGCAGGTTGTCGCGAGCGGCCTGCCGAGCATGACCGACGCCTACGGCGGTAGCTACGGTCCGACGGATGTCGCGTTCGTCGGCGACGACCTCTACGTTCTCATCGAGATGGGCGGTTGCTCCCACGGCCTGCCGAACGACTATCCGGCCATCTTGCGGATCAACCGGAACGGCACGACAACCTACATCGCGAACCTCAACGCGTGGCACACCGCCAATCCGGTGCACTACTTGAAGGATACCGATCCCGCCACCACTGACCTCGAGCCGGGTGGCGTTTTCCACTCGATGATCAGCGTCGGGCGCTACCTCTATGTGACCGAGACCAACAGTGGCTACTTCCTGCGCGTCGATCCGTCGAGCGGTCAGATCAAGCGCGTGTACGATATGTCGAGCGACAACGCCGAGCACAACCCGATCGTGATGACGAAGAAGGGCAACGACTTCTACGTCGGAACGTTCGGCGAGGACGGTGGCCCGGCGGAGCTCGCGGTGTTCGACCGCAACTTCCGCGACTACGATCTACCGTTCCAGTCGCTCAACCCGATCGTCGGCCTCGCGTGGAAGGGTAATGACCTGTGGGGTGTCGAGATCTTCCCGCTCGAGGCGGCGTGGACGCCGGACTCCGCACGCCTCGTGAAGTTCGACAAGCGCACCGGCGAGCGCACCGAGGTGCTGACGGACTTCGCCAGCCTACCCAACGGGCTCGTCACCGGCCCGGATGGTGCGCTCTACACGTCCAACTGGGGCGTGACCTATACTGGTGACGGCGACGGGCAGATCCTACGCATCGACGTCGACGGCTGCGGTCACTGATGTCACGCGTGTGACGCCTTCGGGACCAACGGCCGGCACGCGAGCGCGACCTGCTCGACGTGGCGAACGTCCGTGCCGCAACAGCCGCCCACGATGTTCAAGTGGGGCAGGTGCTGCGTGCGAAGCTCGGCAAACTCCTGGCCCAGCTCCACGGGATTTCCGGCGTCGAGCTCCGGTGCCTCGTTGAGCTCCGCGTGGCTCATCTTGGAGGCATTGGCGCGGATGCCGCGGAGCCGTGGGGTCCACGCAGCCTCCGGGTGCAACACGTTGGCGAAGTGCGTGGGATGGGCGCAGTTGATCATGTAGTACGCGGGATACGTCGACGAGGCGGCATCGACCTGCGCGATCGCGTCACCTAGTGTTTGGCCCGTGGGAAGGTTGCCGTCGGTCTCGAGGGTGAAGGAGATGACCACCGGCATGTTCGCGCGCTTGGCAGCCATCGCGACACCGATCCCTTCCTCGACGTAGTTGATCGTCAACACCGACACCAGATCGGCGGCAGTATCGGCGAAGGTCCGGATCTGCGGGCCGTGATAGTCCTCCGCCTCCGTCGCGGTCATCGCCTTGTCGACCACATAGCCGTCGCCGCGCGGACCGAGCAGGCCGCTGATCACGATCGGCGCCCCGGGCGCCTCGAACTCGGCGCGGATCTCCTCGAGCAGACGAACGCTCGTCCGGTTCACCTGCTCGAGCGCCTTGGCGTCGTAGCCAAGCTTGGTTCCCCAATCCGGGTTAGCCCGCCACGTCGGCGTCTCGAGGACCATACCTAGACCGAGCCGCTTCGCGAGCGCGCCGTACGACCGGAGGTACTTCCGGATTGCCTCGATCCCCTCGGGGGTCTTCAGGAGCTCGAATGCTGCGAAATCCGGGAATTGCTGACCATCGAGGAAGATGAGGGTCGTCTCGAATCCGCCGTCGGTCATGAACAAGTCGCCGCGGAGCTGGGGTAACGCGTTTCGGTAGGTGGCCATGCTTCCAACGTTAACACACGCCAAACAGGTCGCCGCTCCTCGGGCTCCTAGCGCTCGCCGGCCGTGCAGTACTTCGCCGGGATGCGGTCCTTAGGCACCTTCGCGCCAATGCGAGGAGTGCGCGTGACGATCAGCTCGGCGCCACGGCGCTTCCCGCCATGCGGCCGGACCTTGACCGTGGCGTCACACGCGAGCGTGTCCTCGGGCTCGAACGGCGGGATGTCGTGCTCGCCGACCGGTTCGAAGATCGGCTGCGAAGGCTCTTGAAGGGTTGCTCGCTCAGCTTCTTCAGCGTGCGGCCGCGCACTGCGAACACGATCAGCGATGAACTCTCGCCCGCTGTCCAACCGAAGGTTCTCTCCATCACGAGCTCGTCGACGCCGTCGCCGTCGAGGTCGCCGGTCGCGAGAAGCTCGTGGGTCTCCGATTGCGTGGGGTCGTCCACTTCCTCGACGACACGGCGCGCGATCACTCGCTCACCCTCGAGGATGAAGATGCTGCGCTTGCGGAAGCCCATCCCCTCGTCTTCCGGTATCGCGAGCACCACGGTTGCGAGGCGAGGGAACTTGCCGGCGCCGCAGTCCATCCACTCGATCGTCTTGCCGGGCTTGATCTTCAGTAGTCTTGCGATTCGCGTTAGCGGAGGGCACGACGGGTCGCGACCGGCGTACGGCCGTCCGAAGCCGACCTCGCGCATCGCGATTCCGTTCCACGCGAACGTGCGCTGTCGGTTCCCACAACGCATCTGGAGGCGATTATCGACGACCACGTACGGCGCCCCGCACCCTCCGGCATCGTCGGAGACCTCGAGGAGGCGTAGAACATCGCTGCCGCGAGCTCCCAGCACGGCCACGCGAGCGCTGTCTCCCCAGCCCTCCTCGGCGAGGATCTCGAGCGTGCCATCGCCGTCGACGTCGAGCGTGCGCACGAGCTTGAGTTGGTCGAAATTGTCGGAGGAGCTGGTCCGCGACGACGCGAGCCGGCGCCCCTTGCTGTCCACGACGACGGTGACGATCTGCGTGACGTCGTGCACGTCGTCGTGAGCGCTCGCCGCGATCACCCAGTCGGGGCCTCGGCGCAGACACGACGATTCGCGTAGCGAAACGAGTGGCTCGAGTGGGAGCTTGTGGGGTGGCGCATCGCTGCAGTCGTCTTCGGCGGCAGCGACCGCAGTGGAGGCGAGGAGGAGGGACAGAGCGAGGAGGAATCGCATCGTCCGTCCCGACGCAGATCCCGTCGAAACATTCTATGCAACCGCAGGGTGTTCGCCGTGTCTAGCCGCCACCGCGCCTCGCATAGATGACCAGCGATGAATGTGAGCACCTCGTCTCCATGCGCTCCAGCCCGTAGTATCTGACTGCGTCGGTCTGCCACGGATCCTTGGGCAGCGTGTGCGAAGGTCACGTCGTCGCGTCCGTGCGCCGAGATGCCTCAGCTATCGCTTCTCGTCGGAGGTGCAGTAACCCGCAGGGATGCGGTCCTTCGGCACCTTCGCACCAGCTCGGATCGTTCGCGTGACCACGAGGTCGGCGCCGCGGCGCTTGGGCCCATGCGGACGGAGCGTGGTCGCGGCATCGCACGAGAGCGTGTTCTCGGGAGCGAACCGCGGCGCGTCGTGCTCGCCTCGTGCAATGAAGCCAGGCTCGCTCTGACTGCGGAACGGTTGCTCGCTCAGCTTCTTCAACCCTCCGGCCCGCACGGCGTACACGACCAGCGTTGACTCGTGCCCCATCGGCGTGTCGAGGCGCTTCTCGAGCATCAGCTCGTCGATGCCATCGCCGTCGAGGTCGCCCGTAGTCACGAGCTCGTGTGTCTCCTCCCCGGTGATGTCGGCGTACTCCGCGGCGGCGTGGCGCGCGATCACGCGCTCACCATCGAGGATGAAGATGTTGCGCTTGCGCGGCTCCACGGAGCCGTCGTACGGCTTCTCGCGACCGGCCAGCACGACGGTGGCGAGGCGCGGAAACCTGCCAGCGCCACATCGCGACGTGCCGATCGTCTCGCCGGGCTTGATCCTCATCAGCTTCGCGATCCGTGTCAGCGGAGGGCAGGACGGATCGTGTTGCTCGTGCGTCGGCTCCACGCCCACCTCGCGCATC
This sequence comes from Kofleriaceae bacterium, assembly GCA_033763475.1. Taxonomy (GTDB): domain Bacteria; phylum Myxococcota_A; class Polyangia; order Haliangiales; family Haliangiaceae; genus JABFXX01. Next base: position 9,324 of record JANRKM010000120.1, on the reverse strand, counting down.
GCCATGCCGTTCCACGCGTACGAGCGCGGCGTGCCGCAGCGCAGCTCGAGGCGGTTGTCAGCGATGGCATACGGCGTCTTGCACGCCGTGGGTTGGTACGGAACCGCGAGGAGGCGCAGCACGTCGCTGCCGCGCACGCCGAGGATGACCACGCGGAAGTTGTCGCCCTCGCGCTCCTCGGCGAGGAGCTCCAGGGTCCCATCTCCGTCGACGTCGAGCGTGCGCTTCAGCTCGAGGCTGTAGAAGTCGTCCGACGACCGCGTGCGGGCCGTGGCCAGACGCCTGCCCTTGCGGTCCACCACGATCGTGATGATCCGCGAGCCGTGGTTGACATCGTCGCGGCCGCGCGCAGCGATCACCCAGTCGGTGCCGCGGCGCAGGCAGGACGTGTTCTCCATCAGCTCGAGCGGCTCGAGGGGGAGCGTATGAGAAGGAGCCTCGCTGCAGTTGTCATCGGCGGCAGCGACTGCAGTGGAGGCGAGAAGCAGGGACAAGGCAAGTAGAACGCGCATCGCCGTCCCGACGCGCATCCGCCGAAAACATTCTATGCAACCCGAAGGTGTTCGCCGTGTCTTCGACGAGAGGTACGCGCTGCGAGGTTGCCCGCCGTGTCCCTCCCATGGGTGGTCTTGAGGCGGGACTGCGCGCCGTGATACCTGCTGATGGATGCTGCTCGAGGCGACCACCTAGATGCGCGCGGGCCGCCGCATCGTCGACGCTGTGATGCTCGTGCTGGCCGGTACCGGCTGCTGGTCGACGCCGGCGCAGGGACCTGCGTTGGCCCCGACCGGGCCGTCGTCGAGCGGCGGGGGCACCACCAGCACCACGACCGCGCTTCCCCCCGACGCGGGGGCGTCCGATCCGTGGGCACGTGACGCTGGAACCCAGACCACGCAGACCACGCAGACCACGGGTACCGGATCGACGACGGTGATCGTCACGCAAGGGTCCGGGGCCCCCGCAGGCTTCGACCCGCGCGCGGCCACCGATCCAAGGGGCTTCTGCGAGGACTACAAGCGCCGCACCAAGGTCGACAAGCGCAAGGCGACCGGCGCGCAGACCGCCGTCGGCGACGGCTTTGACGACTACAACGGGAACCCCGGGCCGCGCGGCACGGAAGGCCGGTTCGATCGCGCGAGCCACAACGTGCGCTGCACGATCGTCCGCGAGGAGATCGGCGTCCAGCGCCAGGCCTCGTACACTCCGACCTGCTGTCCCTCGGGGCGCGGCAATCAGCCGTGTCCACCCACGCAGACGGTGACCGTGACCGATCGCAAGCTGCTGATCGAGACCGTGGTCCTGCGCGGCGACGGCACCGTCTTGAACACCACGCTCGCCTGGACGCTCTATCCGCATCAGTTCGAGCGCCATAACTGTGGGCGCCGCCCGGAAGGCCTCGTCGTCGACGGTGCGCTGGCGGGCTCCGAGGTCGCGACCGAGCTCGCGCAGATGGCCGAGCTCGAGGCCGCGAGCGTCCCTGCGTTCGAGCGGCTCGCGCGCGAGCTCGCGCATCACGGTGCCCCCGCGGAGCTGATCCGGCGCGCGCGCCTCGCGATGGGCGATGAGATCCGGCACGCGCGAGATCTCGGAGAGCTCGCTCATCGCTTCGGCTGCGCGCCGCGGGCGATCGACGTTCCAGAGCTGCCGTGCCGATCGCTCGATGAGATCGCACGTGAGAACGCGATCGAGGGCTGCGTGCGCGAAGCGTTCGGCGCGCTGACCGCGACGTTCCAGGCCGAGCGCGCCGCGCCCGAGCTACGCCCCGTCTTCGTGGCGATCGCGGACGACGAACGCAACCACGCCGAGCTCGCCGAGGATGTCCACGCGTGGATCTTCAGCGCGCTCGACGAGCGTGCTCGCGCCGAGATCCATGCCGCCCGCACCGAGGCCGAAGGTGCGCTCCGCGCCGGCCTTCACGCCGCGGTCGCCTGCCCCACGCTCGGCCTGCCCGGCGCGGCCGACGCGCGCGCACTATTCGACACCTACTTCGCAGCGTGACCGTCCGCATCAGGGCTATGTCTCGACCGAAGGGTGTAGGCTGCGCCGATGATGCGCGAGCTTCTCTGTGTGCAGGTGGTCCTCGCCTGCGCGTGCGGTAGCCAGAAGCAACCGCCACCGAAGAACGAGTTCGAGGCGTTCGAGCGCGATTACGAGGGTGAGACGAGGCACATGGCCGAGATCCTCGCCATGAATGACAACGAGGTCTCGCAGGCCACTGTCGAGGCAACCATCCGGGAGGGCTGGCGCTCGGTCTTCATCGGTCCCTCGGGGGTGTTCATCGACCGCAAGCTCGTCGCAACGCTCGCCGAGCTCGAGCCGAAGCACGCGCAGCTCAAGGAACAGATCCTCGCGAACGAGCGAGTCCTCGCGGACTTCAACGCGGCGGTGGTCCTCGATCTCGACGCCCAGCCCGTGAAGGTTGCGATCGCAGCGCTGCGCCTGTTCACCGGTCGTGAGGTGTTCGTGTTTCGGCGCAAGATCCCGACCAAGGACCGCGCGTTTGCCAAAACGCCTGTTTGCCACTTCGAGCACAAGCCCGCGCCACCGGACGCGGACGCCCCGCAGCTGTCGGTGCTCCTGGCGCCGGAACGGATCTTGGTCGCGCTGTCCCAGATCAACGAGTTCCAGGAGATCCCCGACGTGCTCGACCACGAACGTGATCTCGACAAGCTCGGGACAGTGCTGCGCGAACACAAGACAAGCAGCTTCTTCGCGGAGCGTACTGACATCGAGCTCGCCGTCGAAGCGGGCACCACGCTCGACGTGCTCGCCGCCATCGAGCTCATCTGCAAGGCGGGCTTTGTCGACCTCGCGCTACTCGAGCCCAACGCACTCACGGCGCGCCCGACGCTCTGAGCGACACGTGCCGTGCGCAGATGTGGATACACTCGACCGATGGAAAGTCCAAGCATGGATCTGGTGGGGCATGGGATGTTGCTCGCGCCGGAGTGTCCGTGTCGCGCGGTTCTGCTCGGCGACCTACTCGTGATCGGTCGCGGCTATCGCGGGCCGCTGATCAGCGAGGTCGTCGTCAAGCGCGGTGCCATGCCGGCGACCGCGGAACCAACGTCCACCGACGGCATCAACTTCTCGCTGGGGCCTGACGGCCCGGAGCTGCTCGCGGAATCGGGCAACCTCGACGAGCTGGTGGAGCACATCGACGTCGGCCTCGGTCCTGCCGAATGGTCCGTGCTCGCCCCGGGCTTCTCGTTCGACCTGCCACATGGCGTCGTTCTGTTCTCGCCTGATCCGGATGAGCCGGGTGATCTGCCCGAGCTACATCACGCCATGAACTTCGAGGCGATGATCAAGTTCATGCGGTTCAAGCGTGCCGCTGGCGACATCGTGGTAACCGGGCGGGACGGCAAGCCGCTCCCAAGCGTGACGCTCGAGACCCCATACGGCGCGGTGCGCGAGTTTATCGACGAGTACGAGCACGGCGGCGCGCAGTGGATCCAGCACCGCTACGTGCTGCCGTACGCCGACGACAGATCGATCATCATGCTCGCGCAGGCGCCGGTCGCGCTATGGGCCGAATTGCAAGCGGCCGCCGAAGTGGTGGCGTGCAGCTTCGAGCCAACCGACTAGTCAGTCGGCCGAAGTTCCGCGTAGCGCAGGCGCTCGAAGTCGAGCTCGAAGCGCGCGAGGTACTTGCGGAGGCGGTCGGCGTCGTTTTTGGTCGTGCGCGTCGCCAGGGAGTGCGCGAACAGGATGCGGCCGGCCGCGGAGAGCGACGAGGCGGTGCGGCACACGGCGACGACGTCGGCGAGCTGCACGCGATCGAAGCGGTCGAGGGTGCGCGCGGCGGGACCCAGGAGGGACGCGAGATCGTCGCTCGTCGTGGGCTGCGTGGCGGCGGAGAGGCGCGCGATCTCGAGCTCGACGTCGGCGAGCGCGATGCGGCCACCGTCGGCGAGCGTCGCCATGCGGCGGATCGCGGCGCCGAAGTCGCGGAAGTTGGCGCGCCACGGCGCGGCCTCGGCGAACCGCAAGAACGCGTCGCGCGCGGGCTTCGCGAACGAGACGCGGATGCCGAGCGAGGCCGAGACGCGGTCGAGCTCGTAGTCGAGGTTGGGGGCGAGATCCTCGGGTCGATCGCGGAGGGCAGGGATGTGGAACGTCCACAGGGTCAGGCGCGCGAGCAGATCTTCGCGGAACCGGCCGGCGCGCACGTCGCCGGTGAGATCGCGGTTGGTGCCGGCGACGAGCTGAAAGTCGCTGGTCACTTCCTTGTCGGAGCCGACCGGGTAAAACCGGCGCTCCTCGATCGCGGTGAGCAGCATCGCTTGTTCGTCGCGCCCGAGCTCGCCGATCTCGTCGAGGAAGATGAGGCCCTTGTCGGCCTTGCGGAGGAGGCCGCCGCGCGCTTCGGTCGCGCCGGTGAACGCGCCCTTGCCGTGGCCGAACAAGGCGGACATCGCGAGGTCGCCGCGCAGGGTGGCGCAGTTGACGCTGACGAGCTCGCCGGCGAGGTGCTGGCGCTCGCGCTTGAGCTCGTAGAGGCGGCGAGCGAGGGCGGTCTTGCCGGTGCCGGTCTCGCCGACGAGCAGGAGCGGATCGCGCGACCTGCTCGCGACGCGCTCGAGCTCCTCGATCATCGTGTTGAAGCGCGCGTTGCGGGTCTCGATGCCGGCCTTGAGCAGCGATGCACCGCGCTCGCGGCGGGCACGGAAACGGGCAGCGAGGCGATCGAACTTCGCGAGCTCGAGATCGATGATGTCGATCCGCCCGGCGGGGTTCTCGCGACTGCCCGCCTTGCCGCCGAGCGCCGGGCTCGACTGCAGGAGGCGCCCAGGCATGGCGCGCGTCTCGCACAGAAGGAACATGCAGATCTGCGCGACGTGTGTCCCGGTGGTGATGTGGAGGTAGTAGTCCTCGTTCGCCCGCCACTTGTAGCTATCGGCGAACGCATCGAGCACGCCGTAGACCTCCTCGAAGTCCCACGGGTTCGTCAGCGGCAGCGCGTGCGTGACCACCTCCGTGTGGGGAGCGACCTGCGCGATGTCCGCGGTCACGAGCGACACGAGCGCGTCCATGCGCGGCTGGGCCAGGAGCTCGAGCCGATCGATGCGGAGGCTGGCGTGGTTGGAACAGATCGCCACCGTGGGCCGCCACCGCTTCCACCGCGCCTCCGTGACGCCGCTGTCGAGCTGGGTCCCGAGCAGGCCGATGACCACATTCTTGCGCTGCGCCATGGTGGAGCAGCTCGGATAATAGCTTATCCGTTTCGATACAAGCGGCGCAGGTAAGTCACTGAAACCACGTGCCACGCGAGACGGCCCGGTGGCTGCACAAGGGTCGTCTCGCCATGACGACCTATCAGCTCATCACGACCGACAACGCTCCGATCAAGGCGTGGACGCAGGGCGTCCCGTTCGAGGCGGAGGCGGAGGCGCAGCTGCGCCGCGTTGCAGCGCTCCCGTTCATTCACCAGTGGATCGCGGTGATGCCGGATGTCCATGCGGGTATCGGCGCGACGGTCGGCTCGGTGATCGCGTGCAAGCGCGCGGTCATCCCGGCGGCCGTCGGCGTGGATATCGGTTGCGGCATGATGGCCGTGAAGACGTCGCTCCGCGCGGAGCAGCTGCCGGATGACCAGCGCCCGCTGCGGCTCGCGATCGAGGCGGCGGTCCCGCACGGACGTACGGCTCACGGTGGCGCGAACGATCGTGGTGCGTACGGCGACCCGCCGGCGCGCACGATCGCCGCGTGGGAGGCCCTTGCCGCGGACTACGCGCGCATCCTCGATAAGCATCCTTCGGCGGGGCACGCGCAGCGCGTGAACCAGCTGGGTACGCTCGGCACGGGTAACCACTTCATCGAGCTCTGCCTCGACGAGGCGGGTGACGTGTGGGTGATGTTGCATTCGGGTTCGCGCGGTGTGGGTAACCGCATCGGCTCGTACTTCATCGAGCGCGCGAAGGCGGAGATGCGTCGCTGGATGATCAACCTCCCCGACGAGGATCTCGCGTACCTGCCGCAGGGCGCGGAGCTGTTCGACGACTACGTGCACGCGGTCGAGTGGGCGCAGCAGTACGCGCGCACGAACCGCGAGCTCATGATGCACGCGACGATCGAGGCGCTGCGCGCGACGGGCCTGTTGCCGGAGTTCACGGCGCACCTCGAGGCGGTCAACTGCCACCACAACTACGTCTCGTTCGAGCACCACTACGGCGCGAACGTCATCGTGACCCGCAAGGGCGCGGTGCGTGCGCGCACGGGTGAGCTCGGCATTATCCCCGGCTCGATGGGCGCGAAGTCGTTCATCGTGCGCGGCAAGGGTAACCCCGAGTCGTTCACGTCGTGCTCGCACGGCGCGGGCCGCTCGATGAGCCGTACGAAGGCGAAGAAGCTGTTCACGCTCGAGGACCACGCGGCGGCGACCGCGGGTGTCGAGTGCCGCAAGGACGCCGACGTCCTCGACGAGACGCCGGCTGCCTACAAGTCGATCGATGACGTGATGGCGGCGCAGGCCGACCTCGTCGACGTCGTTTACACCCTGAAGCAGATCGTCTGCGTGAAGGGTTGAGGAAGAGAGGACATGACCATGGGAGAGACACAGAAGCGAGACCTCGTCCTGCCGCCCGGCAGCTATGCCTACATGCAGGACGTCACCAAGGGCGTCGTGAAGACGTACTCGGGACCGACCGTGATCAACCCGACCGCGCAGGAGCGGCCGGTGATCTACGACGCGGCCACGAACACGTTCAAGAGCGTCGCCTCCCTCGAGGATGCGATGCGCATCGCGCCGATCGCCCCCGAGGGTCACTACATCATCCTGCGCAACCCGGCGAAGGGGAACAAGCATCCCGACGAGGGCAGCGCGCAGCCGAGCGCCGAGCAGGAGATCGGCCGCACGATCATCGTCCCGGGACCGGCCACGTTCGCGCTGTGGCCGGGGCAGGCCGCGGAGGTCGTCGAGGGCCATCACCTGCGCTCGAACCAGTACTTGCTCGTCCGCGTCTACAACGAGGACGAGGCGCGCAAGAACTGGAGCAAGGCGGTCGTGAAGCCCGCGTCGGTCGACGGTGATCCCGTCGCGCCGGCACCGGTGTCCCAGCCGCCGCCCGACCTCACCGTCGGCAAGCAGCTGATCATCCGTGGCACGGAAGTCTCGTTCTACATCCCGCCGACCGGCATCGAGGTCGTGCGGGACGCGGGCGCGTACGTTCGCGAGGCGCTCACGCTCGAGCGGCTCGAGTACGCGATCCTCGTCGACGAGAACGGCAAGAAGCGCTACGAGGTCGGGCCGCAGGTCGTGTTCCCGTTGCCCACCGAGCGCTTCGTCGAGGCGCGCGAGGACAACGGCCGCGTGAGCAAGAAGTTCCGCGCCGTCGAGCTCAACGAGATCCAGGGCCTCCACATCAAGGTGATCGCGGACTACACCGAGAACGGCGTCGTGCATCGCGCCGGTGACGAGCTGTTCATCACCGGCAAGGACACGGCGATCTACTTCCCGCGCGAGGAGCACTCGGCGATCAAGTACGACGGGAAGGCCAAGCACTTCGCGACGGCCATTCCGGCCGGCGAGGCGCGCTACGTGATGGACCGCCTCTCGGGCGAGATCCGGACCGTGCGTGGCCCGGCGATGCTGTTGCCGGATCCGCGGCACGAGGTGATCGTGCGCCGCGCGCTCTCGGATCGCGAGTGCGCGCTGTGGTACCCGGGCAACGCGGACGCGCTCGCCTACAACCAGAGCCTGCGGTCGCTCTCGCACACCGTGCCGACCACGCGCCAGGGCGTCCTCTCCGAGGGCGACGTCGAGCGCGGTGGGAAGCGCGTCGCGAAGCCGCCCGCGGGCATGGTGATGGAGGCGTCGCGGGTCTCGGGGGATCAGGCGCTCGTCGCCGACGAGTTCTCGCGCGCGTCGACGTACTCGCAGCCGCGGATGCTCGTGCTCGACAACAAGTTCCAGGGTGCGCCGCAGATCGCGGTGTGGACCGGTTACGCCGTGCTCGTCACGTCCAAGACCGGTCGCCGCCGCGTGGAGGTGGGGCCCTCGACCGTGTTGCTCGACTACGAGGAGAGCCTCGAGGCGCTGGCGTTGTCGACGGGTACGCCGAAGACGACGAACCACGTCCTCGAGACGCCGTTCCTGCGCGTGGAGAACAACCAGGTGACGGATCTCGTCGAGGTCGAGACGCTCGATCACGTGTTCGTGCAGCTGCGCCTGTCGTATCGCGTGGACTTCGAGGGCGACCCGCTGCGCTGGTTCACCGTCGAGAACTACGTGAAGTTCCTGTGCGACCACGTGCGCTCGGTGCTGAAGGGGCAGATCCGGAAGATCGCGATCGAGGCGTTCTATGCGTCCTCGACCGATCGCATCCGCGATCTCATCCTCGGCATCGCCGCGGACGGTAAGCGCCCGGGCCTGGCGTTCCCCAACGGCATGCGCATCGTCGACGTCGACGTCCTCCAGGTGTCGCTGCTCGACGACGCGATCCGGGCGCTGCTCGACCAGAGCCAGCACGAGGTGGTGCGCTCGAACATCGCGATGTCGAACCTCGGGCGCGAGCTCGCGGTGACCAAGCAGCGCGAGGCCATCGCGCGCGAGACCGCCGAGGTGAAGGCGCTCACGGCCGTGCGTCACGACGAGCTCGCGCGCGAGCTGGCCGCGAGCGAGCTCGCCACCGCGCTCGCGAAGCTGGCCAACACGCTGCGCGAGACCGACGAGCGCAAGAAGGTCGTGGAGGCGGAGCAGGCGATCGAGGTGATCAAGCTGGAGAAGCGCCTCGAGCGCGTGAAGCGCGAGCGCGAGCAGGAGCTGACGTTCTTCGCGCGCGAGCAGGACAAGCGCATCGAGCTCTTGCGGGCCGAGGCCGAGACCGCCGTCCAGCGGTTCACGGCCGCATCCGGCAACTTCAGCGAGGCGTTGCTCCAGCTCGGCCGGCACGAGACGCTCGTCAAGGTCGCGCAGGCGTGGGGCGTGCAGCGAGTTGTCGAGGGCGAGTCGCTCGGCGATACGCTGTCGCGGCTGTTCAACCACACGCCGCTCAAGCCGCTCGTCGACAAGCTCACCACAGCCGACGAGGCCGACTAGGGGCTGTCCCTATTCGAGGACGCTCTTGCTCAAGCGTGTAGGCCCCGATGGGCCGAGCGCGATCGCTTGGCGAGAACACGAACCCGCCCGCGGCGCCGCGGGCGCGTGGGGGTGGTTTCGCTGCGGCGCGGATCACCGACGCACGTTGGCATGCCCGTGCCCTCCTCACTGCGACCGACGACGATCATGCCGTCGGTGGAATTGAACTCGCTCACCACCCCCACACGCTCCGCGGCTCTGCGGGCGGTGACGTCGTGTCACAACGAAAGCCTAGGACGTACCGG
>JANRKM010000119.1:0-133593 GCA_033763475.1 Kofleriaceae bacterium | reverse complement strand
GCTTCTCGAGCTGGCGCGCGCGCTCGCGGCTGACGTTGTAGCGGTCGCCGATCTCTTGCAGCGTGAGCGGCTCGTCGGTGAGCCAGCGCTCGCGGAAGATCGTCTGCTCGCGCCCCTGCAGCGTCTGCGCGAACGCCTCGAGCTTGCCGCGGAGCAACTGCGCGAACTCGTTCTGCGCGACCGCGCGATCGGGACGCTCGTCGTCGCTCGGCAGGTAGTCGAGGCGGGTACGCGTGCCCTCGTCATCGGCGCTGCCGACCGGTGCGTCGAGCGAGGCCTCCGGCGCGGCGAGCCGGCGCTCCATCTCGATGACCTCCTTCTCGGGCACATCGAGCTTCTCGGCGAGCAGTGCGGAGCTCGGGTGGAAGCCGAGCTGCTCGAGCTTCTCGCGCTCCTTGCGCAGGTTGAAGAACAGTTTCCGCTGCGCTTGCGTGGTGCCGATCTTCACCAGGCGCCAATTGTTGAGGATGAACTTGAGGATGTAGGCGCGGATCCAGAAGGCCGCGTAGCTCGACAGCTTCACGCCGCGATACGGGTCGAACTTGCTGACGGCCTGGATCAGGCCGACGTTGCCCTCCTGCACGAGGTCGAGGAGGTTCTTGTGCGCGCGCCGGTACTCGTACGCGATCTTCACGACGAGCCGGAGGTTGGCCTCGATCAGCTTGCGGGCCGCCGATGTGTCGCCGTGCTCGACCAGACGCGTTGCCAGCTCCTTCTCTTCGTCCGGAGTCAGGAGTGGGTAGCGCCGGACGTCGGCCATGTAGGCAGCCATCGGGTCGCGCCGGGCGAGCGAGCCCCCGCGCGGCACCGGTGGGTCCGGCAAGTCGTCGACATCCTCGACTACTTCGTCCTCGGTGATCGCGTTGGCGGCTTCGACCAGGTCCGGATCGATGTCGCTATCGGAGTCGGCCTTCTCGGCCTCCTCTTCCTCGCGCTCCTCTCCGTCCTGCTCCTTCTCGGGATCTTTCTCTGCAGGCTCCTCGCCAACATCGATCACCGGCTTGGATCGCTGGTTGGCGGCTTTACGTTTTGCCCCCGAAGCGCCAGCGTTATCCCGAAGCGTAGCGGAGGGACGTGGGGATTTGCTGTTCCGCTCGGCCATCGCTGCCGAGGACCATACTACATGCGACCACTCGGCGGTCGCACCGGTGCCGCTCGAAGATGTGGCGTGCGCGCCGAGTGTTGCACCCTATAATCGCTGGACATGCGCAGCCGGTTGAACCTGGCCCTGGTGGGGGCCGCGGGTGCTCTCGCACTAGTCCTCACTGTTGTCCGTCAATCCCCAGAGGGCGTCATCTCCCTCGATCTACAGATGAAGGAGGTCCGCGCGGCTCCCGGCGAGGAGCGTATACAGCGCCACGATCTCTCCGCGCTGACCATCTTCAACAAGACGTTGATCCGGATCAAAGACCGCTACGTCGATCCGGCGCGTGTCGATCCGAAGAAGATGCTGTTCGCGGCGCTCGACTCGGTCCAGTACAACATCCCCGAGGTCCTCGTCGAGCCGGACGCTGCGCGCAACAGGCTCACGATCGCCGTCAACGACAAGCGCGAGGTGTTCGACACCAGCGACGTCGACTCGCCGTGGCGGATGACGATCAAGCTGAAGAAGATCTTCCGCTTCATCGAGACCAACATGAACGCCGGCGCCGACCTCGCGAAGGTCGAGTACGCGGCGGTCAATGGCATGCTGACCACGCTCGATCCGCACTCGGTCCTCATGGATCCGGAAGCGGCGCGCGACATGGACGTCTCGACGAGTGGCAAGTTCGGCGGTCTCGGCATCGTGATCCGCATGATCGAGCGCAAGCTCACCGTCGTGCGTCCGATGAAGGACACGCCGGCGTGGCGTGCGGGCGTGAAGCCCGGCGATCACATCGTTCGCATCAACAGCGAGGAGACGGAAAACCTCACCTCCAACGAGGCCGTCGACCGCATGCGCGGCGACCCGCGGACCCGCGTCACCCTGTGGGTCCAGCGCAAGGGTCAGGCTGGCCTGATGAAGTTCGAGCTCGAGCGCGCGGTCATTCGCGTGACCCAGGTCGAGCACAAGCTGCTCGACAAGGGCGTCGGCTACATCAAGGTGAAGCAGTTCTCGAAGGGCATCGCGGGCGATGTCGCCGAGGCGATGCGCGAGATGTCGGGCAAGGGCGCGACGTCGTGGATCCTCGATCTTCGCTACAACCCGGGCGGTCTCCTCGAAGAGGCCGTGCAGCTCTCCGATCTGTTCGTCGACACGGGTACGATCGTGGCGACGGTCTCCGGTCGCGACCGTGAAGCGCGACGCGCCGAGCGCGGGTTCGGTGACACCAACTCGAGCCTCGCCGTCCTCGTCAATGGCGGCTCGGCGTCGGCCTCCGAGATCGTCGCCGGCGCGCTCAAGAACCTCGACCGCGCGGTCATCATCGGCACGCGCACGTTCGGCAAGGGCTCCGTGCAGGAGCTCTACGACAACGAAGATCGCAGCAAGCTCAAGCTAACGATCGCGCAGTACCTGACCCCGGGCGACCGCTCGATCCAGAACGTCGGCATCGTCCCGGACATCCAGCTCCAGCGCATGTACGTGCCGGAGAAGAACGACGCCCCGACGGACTTCGTGCGCATGCTCGCGCCGTCGCGCTCGTACGGCGAGAAGGACCTCGACGCCCACCTGGTGTCCACCTACGCGAAGGACACCGACAAGCCCTCGTACGAGGTGCCCTTCATCGTCGAGCGCAAGAAGCCGGTCACGGGCGAAGATGCCCCGACCACGCCGCCGAACGACGAGGACGATCCGGACGCCGACGAGATCATCGAGGACTTCGAGATCAAGATGGCGAAGGAGCTGGTCTCCAGCGTGCGCTCGCCGAGCCGCCCGAAACTGGTCGCCGGCGCGGCGCGCTTGGTCGGCAAGATCCGCGGCGAAGAAGAGAAGAAGCTGATCGCCGAGCTGCAGAAGATCGGCGTCGACTGGACCGGCCCAGGCAACGAGACCGGCGCCGCGAACCTCGAGGTGTCGCTGACCACATCGCCCGCCAAGAACCTCAAGGCTGGCGACATCGTCGATGTCACGGCCACCGTGAAGAACACCGGCTCGGCCCCCGCGTACCGCGTGCTCTCGCGCATCCAGGGCGAAGACCCGTTGTTCGAGGACACCGAGCTCCCCGTCGGCAAGATCGCCCCGGGCGAGACCAAGACGTTCACCGCCAAGATGCAGGTCCCCAAGGACGCGCTCGACCGCGTCGACCGGCTCAGCCTCGAGGTGAAGGAAGCGCGTAACGCGCCCACGCGCGTCGTGCCGACCGAGCTCCGCATCGAAGCGGCGCCGCGCCCGGTGTTCGCGTACAGCTACCAGCTGCTCGACGAGGGCAATGGTGATGGCCTCGTGCAGCGCGGCGAGAAGTACAAGCTGATCGTCAACGTGAAGAACACCGGCGCGGGCCCGACCAGCGAAGCGACGGTGCTGCTCCGCAACGCGACCGGCGATGGCGTGATGCTCGGAAAGAGCCGCGTGGAGCTCAAGGACACCCCGATCGCGCCGAATCAGACCCGCGAGATCGAGTTCCCGCTCTCGACCGACGCGACGCTGCAGGGCGACGAGATGATCGTCGAGTTGATGGCGTACGACACCGCGCTCGACGTCTCGACGAGCCAGAAGCTCAAGTTCAAAGTTTCGCCGTCGGTCAACGGTGTCCTCGGTAAGGGTGAGGTCACGGTCCGCACACCGGCGGTCATCCGCGCGGGTGCCTCGGAGGAAGCCACCTCGATTGGCCAGGCGCCCAAGGGCGCGAGCTACCCGGTGATCGGCACCTACGGCCCGTACACCAAAGTTAAGCTCGCCTCGCGCGTTGGCTTTCTGCCGTCGGCGTCGCTCGGCCAGGGTGGCGGCTCTTCCGCGGGCACGTTCACGCAGGCCTGGAACTCGACGCCTCCGGTGATCGATCTCCACCTGAAGGGGCTCGAGACCACCGCCGAGACCTACCGCCTGTCGGGGACGGTCAAGGACGAGGAGCACGTCGAGGACGTCTACATCTTCGTGTCGAACTCGCGCGCGAAGATCGACTCGCGCAAGGTGTTCTATCGCTCGAACCGCGGTGGCAAGGACGGGAAGCTGCTCGACTTCACCACCGACCTGCCGTTGTGGCCGGGCTCGAACATGGTCACCGTCGTCGCCCGCGCGAGCTCCGAGGTGAAGAGCGTGAAGACGATGTTCGTGTACCGCGACACCCCGCGCACCGCCCAGAAGCCGTAAGGCGAGCGGCACCTACATTGGCCCCTAGGCTAACTCGCGGTAGCTCGTGGCAGAATGAGCACTGAATCGACGCCCCTCCACCGGCGTCAGAAGCAGTGACCATGCGCACCACCCGAATTCCTCTGGCTACCTCGGTCGGCGTCGCGATCCTCCTCACCTCGAGCCTCGCGGCTGCCGACGTCGCGGGCACGTACGACGTCAAGTTCGAGGAGGTCTCGAACAACTGCACCTCGCCGCTCCGCTATCCGCATGGTCGCCTCACCGTTAAGGTGAAGAGCTCGACGGTCACGGTCGACGTCGAGCGCACGCCTTCGATGCAGGGCTCGGTCACCAAGGCCGGCAAGGTCAGCGCGAAGTCCAAGTCGGGCTCGACGCCGGTCGGCGGCATGAACGGCGTGTTCTCGGTCGCGGGCAAGATCACGCCCGAGGGCATGCTCTCGCTCGTGATGATCGGCGAGTACACGGATGCCGCCAACGGCAACCGCGCGCTGTGCACGCAGTCGTGGAACGTCGCCGGCAGCAAGGTCGACGAGCCCGCGGCGAAGCCGAAGAAGTCGGCGACCGAGGCCATGTTCGATCTGCCGTCGATGCTGCTGCAGTAGCGCCGCTACGAGCGTGGTCGCTGATAGACCCAGCAATCACGATCCGCGCTGTACCGAGCGCCGCCCCGAGGCGACGAGCCCGAGTGCGAGCGCGATGGTTGCGCTCACCACCAAGGTACTTCCCGCGACCTCGGGCACGAGTCGCGCCACGAGGGCGCCGGCGCCGAACAGCGGGACGAACACCCAGAACCAGCGGGCGATCGTGAGCGCGCTCAACGCGGACCCGAGCGCGGTCAGCACCATGTCCCCCGACATGCTCGCAGCCGCGGGGGGCGCCTCGATCGCGTGGAGCGCGCGGTTCGCCGCGATCGCGCCCATGCAGCACACCACGCCGAGGACCACGTGTCTCGTCACGTCAGTGGCCAACAGTGCTCGCCGGAACACGACAATGATGATGCCGAGGGCGGCGGCGGCAACGGCCGCGTAGACGGCAAGCATTCCGGGTGACCCCGTCGCGGGATCGCGGTCGCGGAGAGCGAACCGCCACAATCCGATCGACAGCGCACATGCGAGCAGCAAGAACGCCACGCGGTAACGCGCCTCGAAGCCCCAGTCGCGCGCGCGCTCGAGCGCTGCCAGCTTCGCCTCGCGGGCGCTCCGGGTTCGCACGTGCTCGCGCAGCACGGTCACGCGCGCGACGAGCTCCGGTGGCGCCGGGTCCAGCGCGGTCAGCAAGGCCTGCGCGCGCCCGAGGTTCTCTTGGCCGAGCTCGTAAGCGAGCTGCGTCTCGATACAGATGCGCAACCCGTCGCGGGCGCGCGTGTTGGCCGGCCACGCGCGCAGGCTCTGCTGAAAACCGAACTGGCTTTCGGAGGCCAGCGCGTACACACGCGCCGCCTCGGGCGTCGTGGTACCTGCGAGGAGCTCGCGCAGGCTATCTAGTCGCTCCCACGCGACGTCACTCAGCGCGCGCGCGACGCGATGCTGCCGGAAGTCACGGAGCGCCTCGCGGAAGGCCGCGGCGCTCGCGAATCGCTCGGCGCGATCGCGGTGCGTCGCGCGATTGCAGATCGCGGCGAGCTCCTCGGGGACCTCCGGCGGGTAGGCGAAGGGCCTGGATGCGCGTGCGGCGTCCAGCTGTGCGAGCAGGGTCGGGGCATCATGGCGCGGCCGCCCGACGAGCGCGTAGTGGAGGGTCGCGCCAAGAAGGTAGACGTCGGTACGTACATCCGCGGGGGGAGCGAGAGCGTCGACCATCTCGGGTGCGAGGTACCCGGGCGTTCCGATCGGACGGCTCGCCGCTGGCTCGCTGCGTGGGTGCGAGGCAATGCCCCAGTCGACGAGGTAGACTTCGCCGAACGCGCCGATCATCACGTTGTCGGCCTTCACGTCGCGGTGCACCACGCCTCGGCTGTGCGCGAAGTGCAGCGCGTGACACACGCTGTCGAGGACCCAGAGATGCACGTCCAGGCGATCACCGTGATGCTCGACGAGGCTCGTCCACGCGGGGTGATCCTGCACGCGGATCAGCGTGCCCCACGACACCCCCTCGACGCGCTTCATGACCAACACCGGGCGTCCGGCGCGGTCGCGATCGAGCACGTAGATGGGCACGATGTTCGGGTGCTCGAGCGAGCCGGCGAGCACGGCCTCCGCGAGCAGATCATCGACGCGATCGGCGGCCGTCTCCCTCAGCACCTTGACGGCGACCTCGCGTTGCAAGGAACGCTGGCGCGCCAGCAGGACGCGTCCCATGCCGCCTTCTCCGAGCATGGCGATCGGTTCGAGGTCCGCGACGCCCTCGAGCTCGAGCTCGAGCTCGAGCGCCGCGTGCGTGGCGCGTGGCGCGCCTAGCTCCGACGACGAGCCGTGCAGCAGCGCGTCGGCCGCACGCTCGAGCGTCGTGCCCGGGACCCGGTCATGCGCGAGGAGCTCGGACAGCTCGCGCGAGAGAGCGGCGTCTTTCGTGGCGAGCTCCGCGAGATAGGCCGCTTGTGCGTCGGGCGCGAGCTCGCAGGTCTCGTCGAAGTGACGCATGAGCAGTGCGTGGCGCTCCGGCGTCGTCACGCCGGTTCTCCACGTCCGCTGGCGCCAGCGAGCTCGCGGCGGACCCACGCCCGTGCGCGGCGCCACTCCTTCTCCGCGAGCGACACCGAGATCTCGAGCAGCGCAGCGACTTCGTCGACGGTGAGGCCTCCGAAGCAGCGGAGCTCGACGATCCGTGCCTGACGGGGGCTGAGCGCGGCGAGACGCTGCAGGATCTGATCGAGCGCGAGGAGGTCAGCGACGTCGGTGCCGGCGCCGCCTGCTTGATCGTCGAGCGTGACGTGCGTGCGTGCGCCGCCGCGCTTCTCCGCCGCACGGCGGCGAGCGTGATCGACGAGGATCTGGCGCATCGCGGTCGCAGCGACCGCGATGAAGTGGTTACGATCGCGCCACCCGTCCGTCGTGCGCACCAAGCGCAGGAACGCTTCGTGAACCAGGGCTGTCGGTTGTAGCGTGTGACTCGCGGCCTGGCCGCGCAGGTAGCTGCGCGCCATCCCGCGAAGGTGGTCGTACACGCGGACGAACAGCGCCTGCTCAGCCCCCTCGGCGCGACAGCGCACCTGCTCGAGCAGCGTGGTGAGGTCTTCCGGCGCCGGCTCGCTCATGCGGCCAAGTATAGGCAGTGCCACACATCTTTTGGGGTGAGGACTTCTCCGCCAGATCGCGTTTATCCGGGAAAGGAGACCCCATGAACCGCAAGCCTGCCTCGACTCCCCTCGTCTTCGCCCTCTTGCTCGCCGCCTGCCCCTCACCCGAGGACGACGACGGCGCCGACCTCGACGAAACCACGATCCTCACGACGGCAAAGCGCTCCGCGGAGCTGTTCAGTCAGACCGCGGCACTCGCGATCATCGCGATCGATCCGCTCGCGGAAGGAGTGACGGACGCCGCCGACGCTGCGGCCAAGACCGCCGGAGCTGCCAGCAGCTATTTCGACGAACCCGGCTGCATCGCTGCCGCGGTCGATCCGTCGACGGCCACCGCGACGCTGACGTTCGACGACTGCGACGGTCCCTTCGGCTTCGCGGATGTCAACGGCGAGGTGCTGCTCGCGTTCACGCGCGTCGGTGCCGGGCTGTCCATGACGTTGGCCTCGAACGGAGACCTAGAGGTCGATGCCGCCTCGGTACGATTCGACTTCACGGTCACGATCCCCGACC
This sequence comes from Kofleriaceae bacterium, assembly GCA_033763475.1. GTDB lineage: Bacteria > Myxococcota_A > Polyangia > Haliangiales > Haliangiaceae > JABFXX01. Next base: position 125,614 of record JANRKM010000119.1, on the reverse strand, counting down.
TCGCCGACCCGCGCACCGTCGTCGTCTCGACCTCGAGTCGGCTGTCGTTGTCCGACGGCTTCACGCTCGGACACGACGGCGAGTTCACGCTCGCCCTGGACGAGAGCCTGTGCTTCACGCTCGCCGGAGAGCTCGCGACCGTCGCCGCAGCCCGCACGTTCACGACGACGATCGATGACTTTCGTCGCTGTGCAGGCGGGTGCCCTGATGGGGGCGTCACCATGACGGTGGGCACGCGTTCCCTCGCGGTCCTGTTCGACGGCGATGCCAGCGCCGAGATCATCGTGACCTCGCCCGACGCGACTTCCACCATTCCGTTGCCGCTCCTCTGTTTCTGATACCGCCCCGAGCTCGATCGCCAAGACCACGCTACCGGCGACGGTAGACCTGGGCGAGAGGCGCACCGGCAACATCAACCTCGAACACCTTGTGCGCGTCAGCCGGTATTCGGCACGTCGACGTGGTGGAGACATAGACGACGATCCAGTCCGCGTGCTCGGGTCGCGCGAGGCTGTTCCATAGATCCTCGCGGAACCACGCGAGGTGCGCGGGCAGGATGCAGTCGCGATACACGCGCTCCTTGGGCCCCGCGTGCGCGTTGACGTAGGCCACGGCCCGATCGACGCCCTCACCCCACCACGCGGTCTCGAACCAGCGCCGCTCGGCGACACCCCGCGGGCCGCCAACCTGCTCGCCGTAGTAGTCGAGGTAGTACGGATGCACGCGGACCAGCGTGACGCCGAGGTAAAGTACGAGGCCGGCCGAGAGGCCGATGAACGCATTCGAGACCGTGATGCGGCGGACCGCGAAGTCGAGGCCGGCGGCGGCGAACATGGTGAACGCGAGCACGCATGGCATCACGTAGCGCACGCCGTCCTGGCGCACGGGCGATAGCGTGATCGCGAGCGGGATGACGAGCCACGTGAGCATGATGACGCTCGTGCGATCGCGATCGATCGCGGTGCGCACGAAGCCGAGGACCGATGCGAGGAGCACGCCGACCGGCAACGTCGCGACCAAGTAGACGACGAAATACGCGGGCGAGGGCTTGGCCGTGATCGCGCCGAGGAAGGGCTCGGGGGCGTGGAGGGAGTCGAGCTTGGAGAGCGAGAGGCGCAGCGCGCCGACGGGGTCGGCCCATAAGCGCGGCCACACCGCATAGAAGGTGAGGACCGTGGCGAGCACCATCAGCGGCAGCCACACGAGCGTCGACCGGCGCCAGACAGCGGGTGAGGTGATGATGACGATCGCGACACACAGGGGACCGAGCAAGCCGTTCACGAAACGCGATGCGACGGCGATGCCGACCACAACGCCGATCGCCGCGAGCCGGCGGCGCAGGATCCGGAGGCCGGTATCCCCGTCGGGGAGAGCATCGTGGACGCCGAGCGAGAGGAGAATGCCGAGGGCCCACCACAGCACCGTGGGCGACTCGTGGCCGACGATCTGGCCGTGCGCGACGAGATGAGGGAGCAGCGCGGCGATGAGGCCAGCGAGCACGCCCACCCGATGCGTGTAGAGGCGGCGGCCGATCGGGACGAGGAGTGCGCAGCCAACGGAGAGCCACAGCGCGGAGAGCGCGCGCGCAGGACCGAAGCCGTCGGCGAACTGGGCGCCGACGCCGGCGAGCACCTTCATGATCGGCGGGTGCTCGAAGTTCCAGCGCCACGCGCGCTCGGAGAAGTCGAGCGCGAGCACGTTGGTGACGTAGTTGCGTCCGGCGGCCCAGTTCACGTCCTCGTCCCAGGTCTGGCCGGCGCCGCCGAGATCGAGGAGGCGTGCGAGCATGGCGACCCCGAACACGGCACCCATGCCGATCCAGGTCGCGCGCCGCACCCGCGCGAGGCGCTCGCGCGCGGCATAGAGGAGCGAGGTGACGAGGGTGGTGAGCAGCGTGAGCGCGACCAGGCCGTCGAGGAGGTTGGTGCCTGGCGACGAGAACGTGGCGGCCTCCGGTGGTTCGGGCGAGACGGAGCTCTCCGGCAGATACTCGGGATCGCCGCGGCGCCCGACGGGGCTCCACACCAGGCGCGCGTCCGATGCGGCCGCGAACCGGATCGCCAGCGGGCCTGCAGGCACGACGATGCGCTCGGTCTTGAGGCCTTGCCCGGAGATCGTGCGCCCAGCGACGACGAGGCGCGCCGGGCCGTCGCTCTGGAAGCCGATGATGAGCGGACCGCCGCGGGTGACGGCGACCGAGCCGGTGCCCACGACGGCGCCCGGAGGATCGGTGGGCTCGGCGGCGGAGGGTGCGAGCAGAGCGCGCGGGTCGGTGTGGAACGCAGCACGCAGCGCGAACAGCCCGACGACGAGTAGCAACGGGAGCACGTACCAGACCCGCTGCAGCCGCCCGCGGGGAACTACCGTCGCGGTCGGAAGCGGCGGATCCTCGGAGCGCGGCTCGGCGCCAATCACGGGACGCGGCCCGGGCACTGGAAGTTGCGGTCCTTCTTCGCGAGGAAGGTGTAGTACTCGCCCTGCTGCCGCATGCCCGGGATGTGCATGGTGACCTGCTCGTAGCCGCGCGAGAGCCAGAAGCCGCCGCAGCCGAGACGGGGCTGTGGGGTCGGCTTCGCGTGGATGACGTAGCAGCTGAACACGAAGTCAGGATCGTAGTCGGCGAGCAGGCGGTCGTTGCCGAACTTGGTGTGTCCGGCGCGCGGACGAATGCGCGGCTCCTCGTGTGCGATGCGCTCCGAGACGAGGCCGAACACGTCGATCGCGCGCATCCGGCCGAGGTACGGCTGGGCACCGGCGCCACCGACGATGCTGAAGTCGTCGGGGAGGAAGCACTTCTCCATCGCACGGCCGATCGCCGCGCGATCCTCCGTGTACACCATCAGGTAGGCCGGCGTGTCGATGCCGCGATCGGGGTTGTTGTTGCCGAACCGCGTCGACTCACGCGTGAGCTTGTATTGCGTGAACGCGAAGGCACCGACGAGCGCGAGCGTAGTCACGATCGCGACGGGCATGTGGGCACGACCACGCGCGACCCAGCCGACGATGCACTCGAGGCCGAGCGTCGTGGCGATCGCCGCGACCACGAATACCGGCATCACGAACCGGTGCAGGCCCATGAAGTCACCGCCGACGGTGATCGCGTACGACAGATACGCGATGCCGAGCAGCGTGCAGGCCATCGCGAGCACGAGGCGCGCGCGGTTGGCGGCGCCGCTGGTGAGCCCGACGACGACGAGCGGCAGAGCGTAGAGCACGCGGGTCTGCGTCGCCCACACCCAGACGTAGTGGGCGCCGTTCTTCAGCATCTCGAGCTCGTACTTCGGGTTGCTCCACCGGCCCGACGCCTTGACGTAGTAGGTGTTGGGCCACAGGTGACCGTAGTACCAGGCGCGCCACGCGAACCACGGCGCCCACACGCCGAGGAAGCACGCCGCGGCGATCACCTCGTGACGCGCGCCGCGAGGCGCACCTGGCGCACGGCGGCAAAGCACGCGGCCGAGGACGTGAACGATGCCGAGCAGGCCGGCGACGAGCAGGCCCTCGGGGCGCGTCATCGCCGACAGCGCGAGCGCGATGGCAGCACGGCGCAGGGCGCGCGGGTTGTCGGCCGCGGCGACCACGCCGTCGAGCGCGGCCGTGACGAGCAAGGTGAACAGCTGGGTCTCGAGGCCGCCGGATGTCCAGCACGCGAACCCCGACGAGGCCGCGAGCAGCAAGGCCGGCACCGCGGCCCACGGGGAGCGGCGGCCGAGCGCACGCGTGGTGATCCGGAAGACCATGTAGAGCGTGCCGAGGGCGCAGGCGGTCCCGAGGACCCGCGACGACAGCTCGGGCGGAATGCCTAGGAGCATTCCCACGCCGAGGATCACCGTCCACAGGAAGTTCGTGTAGCCCTCGACAGGATCGCCGAGATTGAAGCTCAACTCGCCGTGCTCTGCGAGGTTCCGCGAGAACACGAACGAGATGTATGCGTCGTCCGTGACGAAGTTGTAAGCAAGCGAGTGCACCACGAGCACCACGGCGGCGCTGGCCAGCAGCAGCCAGCGCACGTGCACGCGGTCAAACGACATGGGCGGAAACATAGTAGCTTTGGGGGCCTTCATGAAGCCCGTCCGCGATCTGCGGCCCGTGTCCGAGGTGCTCGCACGCGGTGTTGCAACCGGTGTGATCGCCGGGCTTGCCGTGGGCGCGATCGATGCGCTGTGGTCGTGGGGTCCGGCGGGGCAATTCGTCCCGGGCGTTCTATCGCGGCTGCGGTTCGTTGCCTATTCGGGCGTGCTGCATGCGGCGGCCGGCGCGCTGGTCGCGCTCGTGATCACCGCTGGGCTCCTCGTCCTGTCGCGGCTCTCGCGTCTCGGCGACCTCGCGCGGTTCGCGTGGGCCACCCACGCGGAGATGCGGGCACGTAGGCCGGGTGAAGCGGTCGCCGGGCTCGCGCTGGTCATCGCCGGCGTGCCGTGCATCGAAGCCTCTCTCCGCGTGACCTACCGGCTGACCGCGTCGTTCCTCGCCAACAAGAAGACGGCGGACCTGAAGGTCATCGTCGCGATGGCCGCGAGCCTCGTCGCGATCGCGATCGCGCTGCCGATCATCTTCTTGCTCGGGCGCGCCCTCGAAGTGGGGCTTCGCCGGCTGGCCGAACGTCTCCCGGGGATCGCGAGCCCGTTCGCGCCGCTCGTCGTGGGTGGCGTCCTCGTCACGTTCCGGCTCGGCGCATGGGCCGCGCGCGAGTGGGAGACCGCGCGCGTATTGCCGCTTCGCGCACCGCTCGTCGTCGTGCTCGGCCTCGTGCTCGCAGTACCGGCGTGGGAGCACGGCGAGAAGCTCCTCGTGCTGCTCCGCGCGCGCGCGCGCCGGGTGCAGATCGCGACGTGGGCGGCGCTGCCGGTGGTGCTGCTGCTGGTGGTGCTCGTCGCGGGCGGTTCCGGCTCGGTGACGAAGGCCAGCGCCGCTTACACCGGCCTGGGTGGGCCGGTCACCCGCGCGTTGCGCGTCGCGTTCGACTTCGATCGCGACGGCTACGCGCGGTTTCTGGGCGGTGGTGACTGCGACGATGGCCACGAGGACATTCATCCCGGCGCCGCCGAGATCCCCGACGACGGCATCGATCAGAACTGCATCGGCGGTGACCCGTCGGTGGCGCAGCCGCCCAACGATCCGGGGTTCGCCGCGGTACCCGCGTCGGTGCCCAAGGACTTCAACGTCCTCATGATCACGATCGATACCGCGCGCGCCGATCACTTCGGCAGCTACGGCTATCCACGTCCGACGACGCCGAACCTCGACAAGCTCGCCGCTGCGGGCACCGTATTCGAGCAGGGCTGGGCCCATGCGCCGTCGACGCGCTACTCGATCCCCGCGATCCTTACCGGCAGGTTGCCTCTCGACGTCTATTACGACACGTCGATCGAGGGCTGGCCGGGCCTGCAGCCGAAGGCGACCACGATCGCCGAGACGCTTGGCTCCGTCGGGCTCTACGGCGGCGCGATCACCAACTACTGGTACTTCGACAAGTCCCGCCACATGGACCAGGGCTTCAGCGAGTACGACAACTCCAACGCCTCGCTCCACATGGGCGTCGCCAACGCGGGCCCCGAGCAGACCAAAGGCTCGTCGTCGAAGCAGCAGACCGACAAGGCGATCTCGTTCGTCGAGCGCCAGCCTGCCGACCGCCGCTGGTTCCTGTGGGTCCATTACTACGACCCTCACTACGCCTACGAGCCACACGCCGAGATCAAAGGGTTCGGGTCCGATCGCGTCTCCCTGTACGATCAGGAGATCGCGTTCACCGACCTCCACATCGGCCGCTTGCTCGACGATCTGAAGGCCAAGGGTCTCTACGACAAGACCATCGTGGTAGTCACCGGCGACCATGGCGAGGGCTTCGGGGAGCACACGATCGACCTGCACGGCTATCACCTCTACGCCGCGCAGACCAAGGTGCCGATGATCATCCGCGTGCCCGGCATGACGCCACGCCGCTCGACGACGCCCGCCGGTCACGTCGACCTGTTGCCCACGCTCGCCAACCTCGCGGGTGCGCCCGCTTCGCCCGACATGATGGGGCGCTCGCTGGTGCCCGCCCTCGCCGGCACCGACAGCGAGCGCGTGGTGTTCCAGCAGCTCTCGTACGAAGGCAACCACGAGATGCGCGCAGGGGTGAGTGGTGATTGCCACGTGATCTACAACGTCAGTCCGGACACCAGCTGGGAGGTGTACCGCCTCGATCGAGATCCGCGTGAGGCCATCGACGTCGAGGGCGACGAGGATGCGTGCGCGAAGACGCGGCAGGCCGTCGGGCGCTGGTATGACGAAGAGCAAATCCCCGCCGGCGCCGCCGAGGCGCTCCTCGCATCGCGGCCAGCGATCGCAACGCCGCTCGACGTCGACTTCGGCAAGAACGTGCGCTTGCTGGCGGTCGACGCGCCGGCGACCGCGAAGCGCGGCGAGCCGCTCACGCTGACCTGGACGTTCGAGGCGCGTGGCAGGCAGCCCGCCGGGTGGAAGATGTTCGTCCACGTCGAGAACCCCGGGAAGTCGTTCTTCAACAACGACCATCGGCCCGTGCGGCCGTTCGAGTGGTGGAAGGCCGGCCAGTTCATCCGCTACACCACGACCGTGGTGGTCCCGCGCACTGCACCCGCGGGTACATTCGTCGTGCGCGCCGGGATGTTCAAGGGCAAGGACCGCGCCCCCGCCTCGGCGCCGCGCGCGAAGATCACGGCGAACGCCGCCGAGGTCGCGTCATTCCAGGTGTTGCCTTGAAGGAGGCTGCAGTGCTGCCGACCGCGGCGATCGCGAGCACGCGGCGCCACTGGGTGGTCCGGATCGCGTGGGCGCTCCCCTGGCTCCTCGTCGCACTGCCCGCGCTCTACCAGATCTTGTTGCTCGCGACGGCGATCGCCGGGCGCGTCGGCTACCCGTACGACCTCGAGTGGATGGAGGGCGGGATGCTCCACCACGCGCAGCGGATCCAAGACGGCCTCGGCATCTATGGTCCGCCGTCGATCGACTTCATTCCGTATCTCTACACGCCGCTCTACCCGTCCCTGCTAGCGCTGTTCGGCGGCGTATTCGGGCTGACGTACCAGCTCGGCCGCGCGCTCTCGATCCTCAGCTTGATCGCCATGCTCGGCGTGTCGGTGTTCTCGATCGCCAGCAAGCGCCACGCGCACGCACGGCATGCGCCCGCCGTCGCCGGCGCGATCCTCGGCTACGGCCTGTTCGCTGCCGCGTACCCGTACATGGAGGGCTGGTACGACCTGGTTCGCGCGGACACGCTGTTCCTCTACTTCGTCACGGCGGGCCTCGCGGGCCTACCCCGGTGGGCCGCGTCGGGCTCGGGGCTCAAAGGCCACGCGCGCGTGGGTGCGGGCGCGACGCTGCTCGCACTCGGCTTCTTCACGAAGCAGACGGGTATCGTGTACGTCGCGCTCGGCGGGCTCATCGTGCTCGTCGTGCAGTGGCGCCGCGCGTTCACCTACGCGCTGGTCGCCGGCGTGATCGGCTTGGGTGGCTGCGCGCTCATGCAAGCGCGGACCGACGGTTGGTTCTGGATCTACATCCGCAAGCTCCATGCGGCGCACGACTTCAACATGGATCGGTTCTACAAGTCGTTCGGGAACATCCTGGGGCACTTCCCCGCGATGACGGTCGTCGTCGGTGCAGGGCTGCTCGTCGTCTTGGTCACCGTGATCGCCAAGCGTTCACTGCCACGCGGCACGCACGCGCTGCTGCTGTGGGCGCCCGCGTTCGCCGTCTCGACGCTGATCGGCGCGATCGGCTGGGGCACCGAGTTCGCGCACTTCAACGCGTACATGCCGGCCTTCCTCCATGGCGGGCTCGCGGCCGGTTCCGCCGTGGTCGCGATCTACGCGTGCGCGCAGTTGTGGTGGGGCGACCGCAAGCACGCCGAGCGTGGCGTCACCGTGATCGCGCTGCTCGCCGCCGTGCCGCTCGCGTACGCCTGCTACACCAACACGTGGAAGCCGCGCACATTGATGCCGGCGGCGCGGGACGTCGCGGCCGGCGATGCCTTGATCGCGCGCCTGCGTGGCATCGAAGGCGACGTGTGGATGCCCTCGCATCCGTGGTACCTGGCCCTCGCCGGCAAGACGCCGCACGTGCATCGCATGGGCGTGAAGGACGTGACCTGGCGGCAACCGCAGAACGTCGTCAAAGGCCTCGACGTCGCGCTCGCGCAGCATCGGTTCGACGCGATCGTGCTCGACGATCGTGACCTCCATATCGAGCTGCCCGCGCTCAACAACTACTACCGCCCCGCGTTCAAGTTGCCGAAGGAAGAGCGGCCACGGCTGTTCACCGGCGCGAAGATCACGCCCGACTCGATCTGGATCCCCGCGATCACCGCACAGCCGCCCGCGGGTGGCCGCGTGGTCTTCGACTTCGAGACCTCGAGCTGGGACGGCTGGACCACCTCGGGCACCGCATGGGGCGCGCGCCCCACGATGGAAGCACAGCCAGGCCAAGGCCTCGTGCTCGGCGCGAGCGGCCGGCGGTTCGCGACCAGCATGTGGGGCGGCGATGCGGCCATCGGCCGCGTCACCTCGGCGCCGTTCGCGTTCGACGGCCCGCTCGTGCTCAAGCTCGCGGGTTCGAGCGATGCCACGACGCTGCGCGTGGAAGTCTGGGTCGACGACAAGATCGTCGGCACCGCGGCGGTCGCAGCTCCCGGCGGCAACACGATGCAGACCCGGACGATCGATCCGGGAGCGGCCAAGGGAGGCAAGGCCAAGCTCGTGCTCGTCGACGAATCGCCCACGGGCCACCTCGATGTCGACGACGTCTGGGTGCTGCCCTGAGATCGCATCGCGGTCTTTCGGTAAGACCACCCTGGCGGTGGAAATCGCTCTGAGGTGGCCCGGTACGTCCACGTAGGTATTTTCTGAGGACCCGGCATGCGCCCGTTTCGTTGTATGTTGGCGGGTGGTGACACCGATTCGGGATGGTGAAGCGCGGGCGTGGTTAGAAGCGGTGGGTGCAGCCATCGACGAGCTGTGCTTTGTCACGGCATTCGATGGCCGCGTGTTGTGGGTGTCGCAATCGGTACAGCGGCACACCGGCTACACGATCGCCGAGTTCCAGGTCTCGCCACGCGATAACCCGATCGTCCATCCCGACGATGCCGCGCGCGTCGGGGAGGCGATCGAGCGATTCGCCGCCAGCGGCCTCGAGCGCTCGGCTCCATACGAGAATCGGGTCTACGATCGCTGGGGTGTCGAGCGCACCTACCGGACCGAAATCCTGCGCACGCAGGCGTGCGGCGAGCCGGCGCTGCTCTTCGTGTGCCGACCGCGTCCCGACGAGCCGACGGCGGGCGCGGAGATCGAAGTGTCGTTCCGTGCACTCGTCGAGCAAGCGCACGACCCGATCCTGAGGCTCGCTGCGGATGGCAAGTTCCTCTACTTCAGCCCGCAGTTCCCGTTGTTGCTCGGGCGCACGCCGATGGAGCTTGCCGGCAAGGGGCTGGCCGACTTCGCCGTCGATCCCGATGCGGTGCGCGAGGCCCTCGCGCGTGGTGGATCGTTCTCGCTCGAGATCTTCGACAAGTCCGGTGGTCATCACCTCTGTGAAGCCAGCATCAGCCCCTTGGGTGACGGACAGATCATCGCGGTCGTACGCGATGTCAGCGCAGCGCGACGCCGCGAGGACGAGCTTCGCCAGGCCCAAAAGATGGAGGCGATCGGGCGCCTCGCAGGCGGTGTTGCGCACGACTTCAACAACATGCTCGGCGTGATCCGCACCTACGTCGATCTCCTCACGCGCCAACGCAAAGCCGACACCAAGCTCGTCGACGACCTCGCGCAGATCGGCCTCGCCACGGAGCGCGCCGCGCGCCTAACGTCGCAGCTGCTCGCCTTCAGTCGGCGCCAGGTGCTCGCCCCGACGGTCGTCGACCTGGGCGATATCGCGCAGAACATGGCGACGATGTTGCGCCAGCTGATCGGGCCTGACATCGAGCTGCGCGTCAACGCGAGAGCGTGTGGGGCCGTGCGCGCGGATCGCGGCCAGCTCGAGCAGGTGGTCCTCAACCTGGTCGTCAATTCGCGCGACGCGATGCCCCGCGGTGGCGCGATAGACATTGACGTCACAGAGGTCGCGCTGCCCGAGGGGGCGTTCGCACGGTTGTCCGTCGTCGACCAAGGCACGGGGATGACCGACGTCGAGGTCACGCGCGCGGCCGAGCCGTTCTTCACAACCCGCATGAAGGGCACTGGGCTCGGGCTCTCTACCGTGCACGGCATCGTGCATCAGAGCGGCGGTCACCTCGCGCTCGACAGCAAGCCCGGCACGGGCACGCGCGTCGACGTGTTCCTGCCGATCGTCGAAGGCACGTCGAAGCGCGAGCCCCAAAGCGCGGCCCCAGTGCTCACGGCATCGCGTCCCGCAGTGATCCTGCTCGTCGAGGACGAGCGCCTCGTGCGGGAGTCGGTGCACCGCCTACTCGAGGACCTCGGTTACACCGTGGTCGCCGCCGAGAGCCCCGGCGAAGCGCTTGGTCATTGCCGCGAGAGCGACGATGCGATCGATCTGATGCTCACCGACTTCGCGATGCCTGGCATGAACGGTCTCGAGCTGAGTACGAAGATTCGCAAGCTGCGCCCGACCTGCCGGATCCTGATGATGTCCGGCTATGCAGCGAGCAGCGACAGCGCCGCGGCGGCCGGGGTCATGTTCCTGCCCAAGCCGTTCAGCGTCGACGCGCTGGCCGAGGCGGTGCGCAGCGCTCTCGACGGCTGACCGCCGCGTCGGCCGGCCTTGCCGCAGCGCCTTCCGCTCGCGGGCGGATCAGACCACGTCCAATAAGCACATATGGGTGCGGTGGGTCCGCGGCGCGGATATGCTCGAGATCGAAGCATGACCGACGACCGACGTCAGCACGAGCGCTTCGAGTTGCTCGCCCAAGTCGAGTTGAGTCAAGGAGCTCAGTTCGAGACGTTCGTAACGATCAACATCTCCGCGGGCGGGCTGCTCCTGCGTAACGATCGCAATATCCACATCACCGTGGGCGAGCGGATTCGCGTCGCGATCAATGCTCCCGAGCTGGCCCCCCCGTTCACGCTGGACGCGATGGTGGTGCGTGTCGTGGCCCCGACCAGCAAACCCGGGCTGGTCGCTGCGATGTGGACGTCGAGCGACGCGGCGGCAACGGCAACGCTTGGCCAGATCCTGTGGAACCTTCGAGGCCGGTGACAGGAATGACGCTCCCGAACGACCCGTTCGCAACAACCTGTCCGGGATCCGAGGCACGTTGACCGATGAGCGAAAGCTCGGGAATCAACGAGTAATCGGTCGCGGAAGACACCTGTGCCCACGGCCTCCTGAGGGAAAATCCAGCTGCCCCCGCGGCCCTGCCTGACAGGTAGGGTCAACCTCGCCGCCACGTTCACCCGGCTCGCCCTGCCCGGCAGGCCCGCATGCCGCCGCCACGAGGAACCACCTCATGACGGCGACTCGACACACACGCCGGTTGTACTATGAAGGGGAGCGTGCATGAGCGGAGTGCAGCGCACGCCCCCCAGGGCGTCGTGAAGCGACGCCTCGCGTGGGGGCTCGGCTGTGCCGTCGGTATCGTCGGGTTCGCGGTGGGCGCGGAGCTCACGGCGCAGTCGCACGTCTGGGCCGACGTGGGGTGGATCGTCGTCGACGCCCTCGCCACGTGGATGTGCTTCCGGGCTGCCCGCCGCGTACGTATGCGTCACCTGCGCATCGCATGGTGGTGCTTGACCGCCGCGATGGTGTTCTGGACCGCAGCGATGTTGGTGTGGGCGTACCACGAGCTCGTGCGCGGCGTGCTGACGCCGTTTCCCTCGCTGACCGACGTGCTCAGCTGGCTCGGCACGCCATTGTTCCTCGCCGGTGTCTTCTTTTACCGAGATCGCGAGAGCTCGCGCACGCTCAGCATCAAGCAGCTCGCTGACCTCTTCCTGATCACGTGCGCGCTCGTCGTGGCTGCCGCGGAGCTCTTGTATGAACCGGCGCAGTCCGCGAAGTTCTCGACGACCTACATCGCGAGCGCGATCGCATCGCCGATCCTCGGTATCGCCTGTGTTGTTTTTGGCCTGAGCTCGCTCGCGCAGCACCTCGGCAACGCGCGCCGCAAGATCATGGCGCTACTCATGTTCGGTGCGTTTCTGCTCGCCGCCGTGAGCATCCTCTACTCCGTGGCGCTCCTCGCCGGCAGCTACGGTGCGGGTAGTTGGCTCGACGTGATCTGGGTGATCGCGTTCCTCGCGTTCGCCACGGCCGCGCGCGAAGAGCTCCTGTTACCGCCCGATGCCGATCGCGCGCCATCGGAGCGCATCAGCCGCTTCGATCCACTCGTGCCAGTGCTCTCACTGCTCACCTGGATGACCGCGGTTGTCCTCGGCTCGCACCTATCCGAGCTGGTCGCCGTGCAGGCCATCACCGGCATCGGCGTACTCGTCGCCCTGAGCCTGCGGATCTGGGCCACCCAGCGCCTCGAGCGCTTGTTGACCGAGCGGATCGCGCGGGAACAAGTGCGCGCGTGGGAGCTCGAGGCGCGGCTCGCCCGTGCGCACAAGCTCGAGGCTGTCGGCACCCTCGCGGGCGGCGTCGCGCACGACTTCAACAACGTGCTCGCGGCCGCAACCGGCGGGCTGCGCCTCGTTCGCCGCAAGCTCGCCCGCGGCGTCTCGGTCGACGCAGACCTCGACGAGATCGAAGCCGTTCTGTGGCGGGCGTCGGACCTGACCAGCCGCCTGCTCGACCTCGCTCGCAAGCGCGAGCCGCGACGCGTGCCGCTCGATCCGTATCGCGCGATCGCGCGCACCCACGCGCTGCTCGAGAAGGTCTTGCCCCCAGGCGTACGCCTCGAGCTCGGCGCACCGAACAGCCTCCCGGCGATCCTCGCCGACGCGGGCGGGCTCGAGCACGCACTGCTGAACCTCGGCCTCAACGCACGCGATGCCCTGCGCGCACGTGGCGGCACCATCACGATGAGCGCGCATCGCCGCACCGATCACCCCGATCTTCCCGGCGAGGTCGTCGTATTCGAGGTCAGCGACGACGGCCCCGGCATCGAGGACCGCCACCTCCCTCACCTGTTCGAGCCCTTCTTCACCACCAAGGCCGAGAACGAGGGCACGGGTCTCGGCCTTGCGATGGTGGAGGCCTTCGCCATCGCGAACGCTGGCGTCGTCGCCGTCCGGAGCACGCTCGGCCACGGCTCGACGTTCGAGCTCGTGTTCGAGGCCATCGCCGATGTGCCGACCGGCGAACCGTTGCCTGTCCTCTCGGGGGTGGTGCTCGTCGTCGCGGGCGAGGACCCCCATGGCCTGCTCGCCACCGATGCGCTCGAGCGGTGCGGACTGACTGCACTCGTCGTGCGCGATACGACATCGGCGCTGGCAGAGGTGCAACGCCGGACGGTCCGCGCGATCGTTGTCGACGCCGCGATTGGACTCACCGACGGTGAAGCGGTCCGCACCCTGCGCGCGGCGGGCCTGAGCATGCCCATCGTGCTGGTCACCAGTGCCGAGGCCGATGTCCTCGGCGAGTGGGCAGCCGTGGTCCGCAAACCGATCGATCCAAATGTGATGGCCGATCGGATGCGGGATGTGTTGAGCGCGCCCGCCGCGAGCTAGGAAGCGCTCGAGCTCTGCGTTCTACGCATGCCCGCCGGTTTGCGCGTTTCCTCGGGGCCGCTCAGGCTCTTGCGCCGATGGCTGGCTCGAGCAACATGCCGCCGTCGTGAACACGCTCTACCAGCATGCGGTGGCCGCGAAGCCCTCGCCGTCGAGCTCCTCGCCGCTCACGGTCCCTGCCGGGGTTCCGGTCAGCTCGAGCAACGTGGCCAGCCCATACAGCTGCAGCAGCCGCCACGTGGGATGGAGAAACAGGGGCGTCCCGCGGAACACGAGCAGCGCGCGATGCGTGCCGAGCTCCACCTCGACGGCGCCGCGCTCGTGCACCTTCGGGAAGTCTCGTTGCGCGATCGCGATCGCGCGCCCCGGGCCGAGCGCGCGAAGCGCCAGGAGCCGCATCCGGCCGAGCCCCGCGCGCGTGTCCTCCAGGATAGGTGCCTGCAAGCCGCGAAGATTGCCGCCCAGACACTCGTCGGCGATCGCCTCGGTCAGGAGGAGCTGCGCGCCCACGGGCAGCCAGTCGTCCGCACCTAGCACACCCGCGATCCCAGCGAGCGGCGGCGGTAACCGATGGCGAACCCGCGTGACGGCCGCATCGCCAAAGCGCCGCGCAACGTTGGGCGCCCACGGGCCGATCAGGTCCCCACGGCTTCGGCCTTGAAACAAAGCGACACGATCCGCACTCCATCGCGGGGCCGAAGCAAGAGTCTCGACCGTCCAGGCCACGTTGGCGAGGCTACTGCGGGTGTAGAGACCGTGGGGCAACTAACACCACGCCGATGTCAGCAACTATGCTGTTGAGTGCTTTTCACACTCAGGTAGCGTGCGCCAGATGTCTCGCCTTCCCTGGTGGCCTGCCTCCGGTCCGATCGATCTAGCGCAGCACGACCTACCGCATCCGGCAGCGGACACCGAATGGTGGTACGTCAATGCGCAGCTCGAGCTTGCCGACGGCCGGCAGCTCGGCGTGTTCGCGGCGTTCTTCAAGATCATCTCGTCCGTCGACGAAGCCACGGGCACGCCCACGTACGCGCACTCCGTGACGTGGGCACTCAGCGACGTCGCCATGCGCCGCTACATTGGCGAATCGCGCGTCGACGAGCGCAGCCCCGAGCTCGGCCTCGAGCGCCTGCGCAACGATCGCGGCAGCAAGGACCCGCGACTCAACCGCGCGATGGAAGAGATCCTGGAACGCGGCCAGATCCCGACGCCGGATCGCGTGTTCGAGGGGCCCGTCCGCGTTGCCGCCGATCGTCTGCATCTGCGATACGGCACGGCGAGCTACGAGAAGCTCGCCGACGGCAGCTACCAGCTCACCATCGCGAACGGCTGCGAGCTGAACTTCGCCCCCGAGAAGCCCGCGGCCCGCCACGGCGACGACGGCGTCGTTCGCGGCACCGCCGGTGAGCAGATGTTCTACTACTTCATCCCGCGCTGTCGCGTCGCGGGGTCGGTGACGCTCGACGGCGAGACCGTCGCGATCGCGCGCGGACGCGGTTGGTACGATCACGAGTTCGGCGGGCACGTCGTCCCGGAGCCGACCTCCACGACGGGCGACAGCGCCGGTATTCGCGATCTCGGCTGGAACTGGACCGCGGTCCAGCTCGACGACGGCCGCGATCTCACCGCGTACGAGATCATCGACGTCAAGACGCACGAGACGGTCGGCAACTGGTTAGTTCTCGTCGACATCGACGGCACGCAGCGCTCGATCACCGACGTCCAGTTCGCCCCGAGCGCGCACTGGACCTCGACGCGCACGTTCCACGCCTATCCGACGAGATGGCGCCTGACCTCGCCGTCGCTTGGCCTGGATCTCGCGATCGAAGCGCAGTTCGAGGACCAGGAGATGATCACGGTCATCTCGAAGCCGGCGTTCTGGGAAGGCACGTGCAGCGTGCGCGGCACCTGCGGTGGGCGGACGGTCACCGGCACCGCGTATGTCGAGCGCAGTGGGTTCGAAAACATCTCGACACTCGACGAGTTCTTCTCCGCCGTCGGCAAGGAGGTGCGCCGGTCGACGGCACGCGTGCTGCCGCTCGAGCCCACGCACGACGAGCTCCGCGACCTGATCGCGAGCAAGGAGCTGCGGCATTACATGGAAGGCGTCGATTCGACGAGCATGGTCGCGACGCTGATCCAGCCGATTCGCGAGATGGTCGATCGCGGCGGCAAGTCCTGGCGCTCGTACGCCGCGCTCGCGTGCTGCGACGTCGTCGGCGGTGACTCGCGCAAGTTTGCGCAGTGGCTGGCGATGCCCGAGCTGCTCCACGTCGGTTCGCTCATCATCGACGATGTCCAGGATCGCTCGACGATCCGGCGCGGCGGCCCCACGTGCCACGTCGTCCACGGCGAGCCCATCGCGATCAACGCGGGCACCGCGTCCTACTTCCTGACCCAGCACGTGCTGCAATCCGACGAGCTTTCGGATAAGCAGCGGCTGCGTCTCTACGACCTCTACTTCGCGGCCATGCGCGCCGGGCACGCGGGTCAGGCGATCGATCTCGCGGGCATGGCCCCGCTCATGCCACACGCGGTCGCGACCGGTGACAGCGCTGCGCTCGAGGCGCGCATCCTCGCCTGCCATCGACTGAAGACGGCGGCACCCGCCGGTTGCCTCGCGCGCATGGGCGCCATCGCCGGCGGCGGTAGCGAGGCGCAGATCACCGCGGTCGGCGAGTTCTTCGAGGCGGTCGGCCTGGCGTTCCAGATCATGGACGACGTGCTGAACCTGCGCGGCTTCAAGGGCAATCTGAAGCAGCGCGGCGAGGACATCGCGAACGGTACCGTGACGCTGCCATGCGCAAAGGCGATGAGTCGCCTGCCGGTGGACCGCCGTGCCTGGCTGTGGGACACGCTGCAAGCCAAGCCGACCGATGAGGTGACGATCGCCGGCGCCGTCGAGCTGTTGCAGGCATGCGGTGCGATCGCGGCGTGCGAGGCGCAGGCCCGCGAGCTCGTCGAGGCCGCGTGGCAGCGCGTCGAGGCAGAGCTCGAGCCCTCGATGCCGCGCGTGATGTTGCGCGCGTTCGGCTGGTACGTCCTCGAGCGTCACTACTAGGCAGGCATGCTGTCGCGCATCGAGCGTTGGCTTGGCTCCGGCTCGGCGCCATGGATCGTGATCGCGATCGCGATCGGCCTCGCCGCACCCGCGCTCACCGCGAGCTTCACGGCGGATGATCATCTGCATCGCGTGGTCTCCCGCGACGAAAACACCATCGACGGCCTTTCGGCGAGCCGGTTCGATCTGTTCGTGTTCGCGAATGGCGATCCGCACGACGCTGCCCAGCTGCGCGACGGCGGCCTGTTTCCGTGGTGGACGGATCTGCGCCTCAAGCTTGCGTTCTGGCGGCCGCTATCGTCGGCGACGCACGCTTTCGATCACGCGTTGTGGCCCGACAACCCGACGCTGCACCTCGCACATAACCTCTTGTGGCACGCGATCGGGCTTGTCCTGGTCTGGTTCCTCTATCGGCGGTTTGTCCCCGTGCGCTGGATCGCGGTGCTCGCGCTCGCGCTGTATGCGTTCGACGACGCGCGTGGTCCGGTGGTCGGCTGGATCGCGAACCGCAACGCGCTCCTCGCACTCGTGCTCGCGATTCCGGCGCTGCTCGCGCACGATCGCTGGCGGCGCGATGCGTGGCGCCCGGGGCGCTGGCTCGGACCACTCGCGTTCGTCGTCGCGCTCGGCGCGGGCGAATCGGCCATCGCGATCCTCGCCTATATCGGCGCGTACACTGTGTGGCTCGATCGTGGTCACTGGCGTGATCGGCTGCTCGCGCTGGCCCCGTATGCGCTCCTGCTCGTCGGGTGGCGCGTCGTCTATGGCCACCTCGGCTACGGCACGGCCGGCTCCGGCATCTACCTCGATCCCGGCGCCGATCCGATGGCGTTCGCGCACGCCGTAGCGACCCGTGAGCCGTTCCTGCTCCTCGGGCAACTCGGCCTGCCGTGGTCCGATCTCGCGTCGTTCTATCCGCTGCTGGGCGGCCTCGCGGTCATGCTCGGTGTCGCGGTCATCACGATCGCGCTCGTCGGGTGGGCGTGTGCGCGGCTCCTCGCGCGCGACCCAGTCAGCCGGTTCTTCGCGACCGGCATGCTGCTCGCGGCGGTACCGGTCTCGAGCACGTTCCCCGCCGATCGCCTCCTCACGTTCGTCGGCCTGGGCGCGATGGGCCTCGTCGCGCAGCTGCTCGCGGCCACCCTCCGCCACCGCGATCAGCTCGGCGATGGCCGCTTCCGCCGCGCCGCATGCGTCGTCGTCGCGTGCGGCATGTTCCTCGTCCACCTGGTCCTCGCACCACCGCTCCTGGTCTTGCGCTCACGTTCGATGGTCGCCGTCGCACGCGTGGTCGAGCGTGCGGATGCGGGAATTCCCGCCGATCCGGCCGCGACCGTGATCATCGCGGCCGCACCGTCGGATGCGCTCGCCGGCTACACGCCGCTCATGCGCGAAGCGCGTCACCAACCGCGTCCGGCACATCTGTACTGGCTCGCGACAGCAACCACTGCGGTCACGTTCGAGCGCCTCGACGAGCGCACGCTCCGCATCACGCCCGACGGCGGTTTTCTGCGCTACGAGATCGATCGGATGATGCGCGCTCGCCCATTCGCCATCGGCGACGCCGTCGCACTCACCGGTCTCACGCTCGAGATCGAGTCGGTGATGCCCGACGGTCGCCCGCGAAGCGCACTCGCACACTTCGCCGCGCCCCTCGAGGATGCGCGTTTCACGTGGCTACGCTGGGAGGGGCATTCGTATGTCCCATACGCGCCGCCGGCGGTCCACGGGCGCACGACGCTACCTGCGATCGACTTTCTGAAGCTGCTCGAAGACTGAGGCGGCGCCGTCGCACACGTCATGCTCGGCCGACGCGACCGCGTGCCCCGTGGTCGCATGCCGCGTCGGCGCCCGAACAGATCCGGCGATGCGCCCCCGAATCACAACCGCGAGATCAGCTCGTTTGCCTCCTTCTCGGCTTTCTCCTTCGGGTACCCGTAACGTCGCTGGATACGGCCGATCAGGCGCTCCTTCTTGCCTTCGATCTGCTCGATGTCGGCGTCCGTGAGCTTGCTGAACGTCGCGCGCACGCTCGCCTTGACCTCGGTCCAATTACCTTCCATCTGTTCCCACTTCATGAGGCCTCCTTTGGGACCTCACGATTTGCAGCGCGCATGCCGCCACAGGTGCGCCGTGTCCACGAGGTCACTCCGCTACGGCACTGCTCGCGTGACAGGCCCGCGCGGCTACCTCTTCTTCTTCGTAGCCGGTGCTTCCGTCGCGGGAAGCGCCGGTTCGTTCGCGGGGCACGCGAGGACGACGGTGCTGAGCCGTCCTTTCGCCGCCGGGCCAATGCCCAGCTCGAAGCGCAACGTCTCCGCCGCCCGCGCGCAGTAGTCGACGCGCGGATCGAGCGAAGACGCGGCCGTCGCGACCGTTCGCCCCTCGCTGTTGAACAGCATCAAGGTCAGCGAGCTGTGCCCTGGCCCGCCGGCCGCCATCACCCGAAGACACTGGTTCGCAGCGACGGGAACGAGCTTGCTCACCGTGCTATTCGCGTACTCCGCGTCGACGTCCTTCACGATCGTGCAGCCCGTCGCCTTCATCTGCGTCACGTACTGCTCGAGTCGATCGCTCCCCGATGCACCGAAGCCCAAGCGCGCCGGTGCGTCGAACACGGTCACGGCGATGATCGCGGGAGCGAGCAGCATCGGGATCAATCCCGCGAGCCACGTGAACGGTCGACGGCGGCGTTCGCGGGCGCGCTCGTTCGCTTCGCGCTGCTCCTCGCGCAGCTCCCGCGCGTGCTGCTGCTCCTGCAGCGCGCGCAGGCGTGCTTCGCGCTGCTCCTCGAGCAGTAACCGCCGCCGCGCCTCGAGATCCGGCACTTGCTGCTCGCGACCACAATACGTGCAGCGGAACGTCACCGCATCTAGCGCCGCGGGCATCGGGATCGAGGCGTGGCACTCCGTGCATCGGGCTGTCGTGGTCAGGCTCACGCTGCCCTCATAGTAGATCCGCGGCGCGCTGCACTGCGATCAGCGTTTGTCGTTCGTCAGGTGGCAGGGTGCGCACGTCCAACGCCGGCGGGGTGGCGCTGGCCGCCCTAGGAGCTGAACGCGCGCACTACCATGGCGACGAGGACGAGGTGCGCCACGATGATGAGCGCGGTCTTCACGATGAACGGCCGCTTCCGGGTCTTGTGGCGGAACACGAGCATGCCGGCGATCGCACCCGGAAAGCCGAAGGCAAACGTGAGGCCGAACAGCGTTCGCTCGGGCACGCGGCGCCCCTTCTTTGCCGCTCGGTGCTTGTCGAAGCCGAACACGACGAACGTGATGAGGCTCGTTAGGGCATACGCGCCCATGACGGCGACCGTCACGTGCGCTGGAAGTCCGAGGCGGTGCATGTGTCAGGCGTCGTGACCTAGCGCTGGTCGCCGCCGAGCACGCGGAACAGGCGAACGCGATTCTCGAGCGCGGCGAGCTGCGTCGACACTAGCGAGTACTTGGCGGCATAGAGGGCGCGCTGCGAGACCAGCGTCGTGAGGAACGGCTCGACGCCGCCCTTGTAGCGGGCCTGGGAGAGCTCGAAGCTCTTGGTGGCGGCCTGCACGAGAGCGACCTGAGCGGCGAGGCGCTCCTCGATGGTGCCGCGCACGGCGAGGGCGTCGGCGACCTCGCGGAACGCGCGCTGGACCGTACCCTCGTACACAGCGACGAGCTGCTGCTTTTGCGCCTTGGTCATCGCCAGGTTTGCGCGGTTCGCGCCGCCGCGGAACAAGGGCGCAGCGATGTTGGGGACGATCGAGAAGACGGAGCCCGGGCTCGAGAACAGAGCCTTGAGGGCAGTGCTCGCGAGGCCGCCGCTCGCGGTGAGAGAGAGCGTCGGGAAGAAGCGTGCGCGGGCCTCGCCGATGTTGGCGTTGGCTGCCATCAGGTCGTGCTCGGCGGCGAGGACGTCCGGGCGCTCGAGCAGGATCGCGGAGGAGACGCCGACCGGCACCTCGGTGAAGGTGTCGAGCATGGGCGACAGCTCGGTCGGAAGCAGCTCTTCGGGCACGGGGGCCCCGACGAGCTGGTCGAGCGCGTTCTTGTCCTGCTCGATCTGGGCGGTGTAGAGGGCGACGTCGCCACGCGCCGTCTGATAGACGGTCTCCGCCTGGAAGTAGTCGCCGCGGTTCGAGGTGCCGCCCGAGACGAGTTGCTCCGTCAGCTCCATGGTCTTCTTGGCGAGCTCGGCGGTCTCACGTGCGATCGCGAGGCGGCTGCGGTCTGCGGCGAGCGCGACGTAGGCGGTCGAGATCTCGCCGATCAGGCTCACGCGCATCGCACTCGCGTGCTGCACGACCGCCAGGTACTGGTGCTCGCGCTGGGTCGCCATGCTCTTGAGCCTGCCCCACACGTCGATCTCCCAGCCGGCGGTGCCCGCTGTGACCGAGTACTGATCGAAGCGGGTCGCGCCGACGCTGGGGAAGTTCACCTGCTGGATCGACGCGCCGAGGTTCAGATCGATCGGGGGCAACGCAGCCGCGCGCTGGATCCTGTACTGGTGCCGCGCGACCTCGATCGCCTGGACGGAGGCGCGCAGGTCGCGGTTGGTCTTGATCGCCATGTCGATCAGCGAGCGGAGCTTGGCGTCGCGGACGAAGTCACCGATGGCGAGCTTCTTCACGCTGCCCTGCCCTGTCCCACCGCGGAGCTGGTTGGGGACGGCGCCCGTCGGACGCTCGTACGTCGGGGCCATGGAGGTGCACGCGGTGAGGGCCGCGAGGAGGAGTGCGCGCTTCACAGGCTGGCTCGCTTTCCGCGGAACAGCTTGCGCACGAGCACGAAGAACACCGGTACGAAGAAAATCGCGAGGACGGTGCCCGTGATCGTGCCGCCGACGATGCCCGTGCCGATCGAGATGCGGCTGTTCGCACCGGCGCCCGAGGACAGCGCGAGTGGCATCACGCCCGCGCCGAACGCGAGCGAGGTCATGATGATCGGGCGCAGGCGCAAGCGAGCGCCGGTGAGCGCAGCCTCGAGGGCGGTCGCGCCGCGGTGGTACGCTTCTTCGGCGAACTCGACGATCAGGATCGCATTCTTCGAGGCGAGGCCGATCGTGGTGACGAGCGCGACGCGGAAATAGACGTCGTTCTGGAGCTCGCGGAACCGCGCCGCGAGGACCGCCCCGACGACGCCGAGCGGGATCACGAGTAGCACCGAGAACGGGACGGTCCAGCTCTCGTAGAGCGCGGCGAGGCACAGGAACACGAGCAGGATCGCGATCGCGTACAGCTTGAGGGTCTGGCCGCTCGCCAGGCGCTCCTGATACGAGAGGCCGCTCCACGAGAACGTGGTGCCCGGCGGCAGCTGCTTGGCGAGCTTCTCCATCTCGTCCATCGCCTCGCCCGAGCTGGTGCCTGGCGCGGCGGCGCCCTGGATATTGGCGGAGGCGAGGCCGTTGTAGCGCGCCTGGGTCTCGGCACCCGAGGTCCAGCGCGTGGTCGCGAACGCGGAGAACGGGGTCATGTCACCACCGGTGCCGCGCACGTACCACTGGTTGATGTCGGCCGGCTTGCTGCGCGACGCGCCCTGCCCCTGCATGAACACGCGCTTCACGCGGCCGCGGTCGATGAAGTCACCGACGTAGCTACCGCCCCACGCCGCGGCGAGCGTGTGCGAGATGTCCGAGGTCAGCAAGTTGTGGGCGGCGGCCTTTGCGAGATCGATGTCGATCTTGAGCTGCGGCGTGTCGGGCAGGTCACCGCGGCGCACGCCCGCGAGCTTGGGGTTCTGCGACGCGAGCATCAGCAGCTGATCGCGCGCCGCCGCGAGCGCGACACGGTCGGTGCCTGGTGCGGCCTGCAGCTGGAAGTCGAAGCCGTCGGACTGCCCGACGCCCTCGATCGCCGGGGGCGTGAGCGAGAACACCCACGCGTCCCGGATCGTCGACAACATGCCCGTCGCACGGTTCGCGATCTCCGCGGCGGAGCTCTCCTTGCCCTTGCGCTTGTCCCACGGCTTGAGCTCGACGAACGCCATGCCCGCGTTCTGGCCGACGCCGACGAACGAGAACCCGGCGATCGCGAACATGCTCTCGACGTTGTTCTTCTCGGTCTCGAGGAAGTGATTCTCGACCACCTTGCCGACCTCGATCGTGCGCTCCATCGTCGCGCCGGCGGGCAGCGTCCAGATCACCATGCCGAGGCCCTGGTCCTCCTGGGGGAGGAAGCCCGACGGCAGCTTCTGGAGCCCGTAGCCCATGACGCCACAGATCGCGGCGTATGGAACGAGCCACTTCACGGGGCCGCGCAGGATCCACCCGACGACGCCCTTGTAGCCATGGGTGAAGCGATCGAAGGCGCGGTTGAACAGGCCGAACAGCCCACCCGGCGGACCGTGGTGTGCACGCAAGAGCGAAGCACACAGCGCCGGCGTCACGGTCACCGCGACGAACACCGACAGCAGCATCGACGACACGATGGTCACCGCGAACTGGCGATAGATCACGCCCGTCGAACCGGTGAAAAACGCCATCGGCAAGAACACCGCGGACAGCACGGTGGCGACGCCGATCAGCGCGCCCGTGATCTCCTTCATCGACCGGATCGTCGCATCGATCGGCGACAGGTGCTCCTCGCGCATCAGGCGCTCGACGTTTTCGACCACGACGATCGCGTCATCGACGAGCAGACCGATCGACAGGACCATGCCGAACATGGTCAGCGTGTTGATCGAATAGCCGAGCAGGCTCAGCACGCCGAACGTGCCGAGCAACACGACGGGCACCGCGATCACCGGGATCAGCGTCGCGCGCCAGCTCTGGAGAAAGATGAACATCACGATCACGACGAGTGCGATCGCCTCGAGCAGCGTCTTGACGACCTCCTCGATCGAGATGCGGATGAATGTCGTCGAGTCGAACGGGTAGCTGACCTTCCACCCCGGCGGCATCGAGCGCTGGAGCTCCGCGACGGCTGCCTTGACGTCGGCGGCCACGGTGAGCGCGTTCGCGTTGGGCGCGAGCATCACGCCGAGACCGCTCGCCGGGTGGCGATTGAGGCGCGAGTTCGTGTCGTACGACTCGTTCCCGAGCTCGACCTTCGCGACGTCGGAGAGCCGCACGAGGCCGCCGAGTGCGTCGTGCTTGAGGATGACGTTCTCGAACTCCTTGACCGAGCGCAGCTTGCTCTGCGCGGTCACGGTGGCGTTGAGCTGCTGGCCCTTGGGCGCAGGCTGCTGGCCGATCTTGCCCGCCGAGACCTGCACGTTCTGCGTCGCGATCGCCGCCTCGACGTCCGACGGCATCAACTTGTACTGGAGGAGCTTCGCGGGGTCGAGCCAGATGCGCATCGCGTAGCTGGTGCCGAACACCTGGATGTTGCCGACGCCGTTGATGCGCGCGATCGGATCCGACATCGTGCTCGACAGGTAGTCGGCGATGTCGCCCTCGGTGGACTTGTCGGACTCGTCGTAGACCGCCACGATCGTGAGGAAGTTCGACTGCGCCTTCGACACCACGATGCCCTGCTGCTGCACCGAGGGCGGCAGGCGTGGAATCGCCTGCTGGACCTTGTTCTGGACCTGGACCTGCGCGACGTCGGGATCCGTGCCCTGCTTGAACGTGACGGTGATGCTCGCCTGCCCCGCCGAGCTCGAGCTGCTCGAGAAGTAGAGGATGCCGTCGATGCCGGTGAGCTGCTGCTCGAGGACCTGCGTGACGCTGTTCTCGACGGTCTCGGCAGACGCACCGATATAGCCGGCGGTGATGTTCACCGAAGGCGGCGCGACATCCGGGTACTGCGCGACGGGCAGCCCGAGGATCGCCGCGACGCCCGCGAGCATGATCGCAATCGAGATGACCCATGCGAACACGGGCCGGTTGGCGAAGAACCTTGCCAGCATGGCTACTTCTTCTCGGCAGCGGCGGTGGCCGGCTTCTCCGGCGGCGTCGCCTGCGTGACGGGCTTCGCTGCGGGCATCTCTCCGGCCGGCTCCGCGGGCTTCGCGTTCGGCGGAGGCGTCGCCGCACGACCGGCCTCGGGCGCGGCGGGCGCGGCGCTGCCTTCATCACTGGGGGCCTTCGGCGTCACCTCGGCCGGCTTCACCGGCATGCCCGGGCCGATCTTGCTGAGGCCTTCGATGATCAGCTTGTCGCCAGCCTTAAGGCCGCTCGTCACCAGCCAGCGATCACCGATGGCGCGGTCGGCAACGAGGATGCGGGGCTCGACGATGTTGTTGACGCCGACGACCATTGCCACCGGATTGCCCTTGGGATCGAACGTCACGCCCTGCTGCGGCGCGAGGATCGCTTCCTGCGCCACGGCCTGCTCGAGCACCGCGCGCACGTACATGCCCGGCAGCAGCGTGTCGTCCGGGTTCGGGAACTGCGCGCGCAGCGTCACCATGCCCGTGGACTCGTCGACGGCGACCTCGGTGAACTCGAGGGTGCCGTCATGGTGATACAACGAGCCGTCGCTCAACTTCAGCTTGACCTTCGTCGTGCCAGCCTTGAGCGTGCCCGCACCGAGTGCAGCTCGCAGCCGGAGTCGCTCCTCGCTCGATTCGGTGAGCTCGACGAAGATCGGGTCGATGGACCGGATCACCGCCAGTGGTTCGGGCTGATTCGCCGTGACCAGCGAGCCGACCGTGACCGCCGACTTTCCGATCCGACCGCTGATCGGCGCGATGATCGACGTGTAGTTGAGGTTGATGCGCGCGGCCTGCAGCGCTGCTTGTTTCTGCGCGACTGCAGCCGTTGCTTGCTGAAAGCTCGCCCGCGCGTCATCGGCTTCCTGCTTCGAGACGCCCTCGATCTCGCTGAGCTTCGCGTAGCGCTCGTAGCGCGTCTTGGTCGCCTCGAGCTGCGCCTTGGCGCTCGCCAGGTCTGCGTTCGCCTGGTCGAGCTGGGCGCGATACATCGCGGAGTCGATCTGGTAGAGGACCTGGCCCGCCTTCACGCGCGAGCCCTCCTCGAACAGGCGCGTTTTCAACAAGCCGGAGACCTGCGGGCGCACGTCCGACTTCAGCGAGGCGACCGTGCGGCCCGCGAGCTCGGCTTGCAGCGTGACCTGCTCGCTCTTCAGCGTGACAACGCCGACCTCGGTTGGCGGAGGCGCCCCGCCACCACCGGGTGGACCCGCAGGATGCTCACCAGACGAGCCCTTACACGCCGCCAGAAAACACACGAGTGACAGTAGCGAGCGAGGAGGCCGCATGACCGGGCATGGTGAGTACCATCCGGCGTGCCAATGGCAACGTCATCAAAGATGGAGAGTTGTCGCTACTTGTGAAGCGCGCGTCGCACCTGTCGCAGTGTCGGGTCTTCAGGCGCGCGCCTGTTCAGTGGCCCGACAACGCGCGAGATCACCCTAGCGTCGACGGTATACGGACACGATCGGGACGCCGTCCGATCGCAGAACGAACGCAGGTTGCACGCTTCCGTACGCCTTCCAGATCAAATAGTCGTGACGGTTGAAGTGCCGTTCATGGATCACGAGTGCGAGCTTGCTGCGCTCGATACCAGCTGCGTATTCCGATCCCGCATCGGGGAACGCCTTCGGAAGTAGGCCCTCGCGCAAGTAGTAGCCCCAGGCCGGCGCCGCATCGTGCGTGTACACGGGGCCTCCCCCGGGTAGGAGCGTGGGCAGCTCTCGCAGGACGCCCCGCGCCGCCACACCCCAGAACTGGCGATTCATGCCGTGGTCTGCACCGCCGGGTGCACCACCGGCGAGCGCGTTGTACGAGGTCAGTGCATACGGCTGTGCGACGCGGGTCTCGACGGCGGCGGCGAGCACGACGAGCCCACACACCGCGACCAGCCCGATCTGCTGCACGCGCAGGGGCAACACGCGACGTGCATCGATCACGTCGATCGCGCAACGTGCCGCCCACACCACACCCACGCCCGCCGCGATGCAGATCGACGGAAGTGCCGGCATCCAGTGCTTCTCGGCGCCGAAGATCGGGGTGGTACCGAGGAAGAACGGCCCCATCGACACGCCGGCGGACAGCACGAGCAACAGCGCGGGCGCCGCGGGCTCGACCCGCTTCCGGGCACGCGCGATCCACACGCTCACGCCGGCGACCGCCGAGGCGAGCGTAGCAACCGGCACGGTGAACAGCGTCGTGACGAGCGCGACGTGCCAGGGGAACCGCGGCGCATTCCAGTTCTGCCCGAGGTACTCGAAGTTGTAGTGGACGTGTTTGACGTGAAACACGATCCAGTCCTTGGCGTGCGCGTAGGTGTCGAACCACAGCCACGGCCACACGAGGATCAGCGTCAGCGGTCCGAGCACCGCGAGCGAGGCGAGGACGCGCCAGCGATGCAACACGATGCCCTTCCAGCGCGCGGCGCAAAAGCCGATCACCGCGTGGTGCAGCCCGAGGGTGAACGGTAGGAGCAGCGCGTTGTGCTTGGTCGCGAGCGCGAGCCCGAACACCACACCCGCCTGCCATGGCCACTTTCGGTCGTCGAGGCACCGCCAGTAGGTGTAGACGGTGGCGAACCACAGCGTCGTGATCGGCGCGTCGAAGCACGCGAGCCCCGCGTGGAACAACGCCCGCGGCAGCAGCATCATCAGGAGTGCGGCAACGACCGCCTCGGCGTAGCCCCACACCGCGAGGGCCATCAGGTAGACGAGCAACACGAGCACGCCGTGCAGCACGGCGTTCGGGAACCGATAGGCCGTCAGCTCGCTCATCACGCCGAGCTTGTCGTGGAACAGCTTCTCGGAGAGGCCAAACAGCGTCTTCGCGAAGGGCGGGTGCTCGCGGTTGTTGTCGGTCGCGTTCTTTCCGCCCCACGTCTTCGTGATCTTCTGCTCGTCGAGCGTCGGCCCATCGAGCCACCAGTCCGCATAGCGCGAGCCCGCGCCCATGTAGACCACCTCGTCGCGTGCGATGCCCACGCGCTGCTGATTGAGCACCACCACGATCATCGTGATCAGCGCCAGCACCAAGCCGGTGAGCCGCTCTTTCGTGACCGCGAGCATCACGTGCGGGCCTCCGCGGCGAAGCACACCTGGCGCATCGGCGCTTTCGCACCGACGACGAACGTGACATCCGCGGGACCGGGCGTGGTGGGCGCCGCGAACCGCACCCACCCGTCCTCGACACCCGCGATCACCGACGCGACCTGCTTGCCTCCGATCTCCACGGCGAGCGTCGCGGGCACCCGCACGTCGCGCCGCGTGAACACGTCGGCGATCCCGACGTACCCGACGAGCTCGCTGCCGAGCGGCATGTTCGGGAACGTGATCCGCGCGGAGACGTTCGGGATGACCTGGAGGCACCGATGCGGTGCAAACCCGACCTCGGCGAGCTCGAGAGACGGCGTGCGCGCGGCGCCCTCGGTGCGCGCGGTGGCGACGAGGTCGCGAATGTCAGCGAGCACCGTGACGGGTGTGCGCTCGAAGCGCCGCACGGTGACCTCACCGCTCGCGCTCTCGGCCGGTGTGAGGCCCGCAACCTCGGGTGCCTGCGCACCGCGCATCGAGACCTCCCAGATCCGGCCGTACTTCGCCGCATCCATGCGCGCGGCGTCATCGATCGAGATCAGATCACCGAGATGCATGCGCCCGATCGGGTCGGCCCATGCAGGGGCGAACACGATCAGATCGCCGGGCTTGTATCCCGCGCGCACCACCTTCGCGGCGCTGATCCACGCGTCGTCGGCAGGCACCGAGTGCGCGGACCGCAACGTCACGATGATCTCCCAGACGGCGATCAAGACCAGCAGCGCGGCAGGGATCGCGAGGTAAGGCCGCGGCTTGGCCTGAGCGGCTGCGTCGGTGGTCGCCACGAGAGCGCGCTCAAACTACCACGTGGGCACCAGCCGGGCCGCGCCACGGCGCCTACCAGGAAACGTTCTGAACCTGGAACGAGCCGCTCACGCTCAGCACGTCGGGAGCGCCGCCGGACATTCGGAGGGCTCGTTGAGGCCACCACATGCGTTCTCCTGACCCCATGGGGGCCTCGACGTATTTCAGCTCACCGGCGAAGCTTCCGACCGCACCGGATGCTGGGGTGCTCGATCCCAGCAGGCTCTCGACGCGCATCGTCTCCGAGGCCCCCTGCGCGTTGCCGCAGAACTGGAACGCGACCTGCCCCGATCCGGGCGGTGTCTCGCGTCGGTGTGAACGGAGAGCGGGCTCGGTGACGCCCGCACGCACCAACAATTCCGGACATGCGCAGGCGCCGGTCGCTACCACGCAGGCGAGACCCGGACTAGTGTCGCCTCGTGCGCGCCGACCTCCGGCTCTACGCCGTGCTGTTTGCCATCGGCCTCGCCGTGTTCGGCGTGGTGGCGTGGGACCGCGCCGGCAAGCAATCTCCTGCGCCTCACTTCGTGTACCAAGCAGATGCGTGGCTCGATGGCTCGCTCTCGATCAAGCCGCCGCTCAAGGGCGATGACTGGGCGCGCGTCGAGACCGTCACGCTCGATGACGGCAGCTCGGTGCGCGGCCGGCGCCTCCGCTCGCGCCCGATGTTCCGCACCCTCGACGGCACGGAGATCCCGACGACGCGCGTGAAGACGACGACGGCGCAGACGCCGTACATGTCGTTCCCACCGTTCCCAGCGGTGCTCATGTTGCCGGTCGCCGTCATCTCCGGCCGCGACGGCAACGACACCATCCCCACGCTGCTCCTCGCCGCGCTCGTGTTGCCGCTGACGCTGCTCGTGTTGCGGCGGCTCGCCGATGCAGGCATGTCGCGACGCTCGGTCCGTGAAGACCTGTGGCTGGTCGCGGCGCTCGCCTTCGGCTCGGTGATGTTCTTCTCGTCGGTCCAGGGCAAGGTGTGGTTCACCGCGCACGTCGTCGGCGTGGTGCTCGCGCTCGTCTATGCGTGGGCGTCGATCGAGGCCAAGCGGCCGCTGATCGCGGGGCTCGCGCTCGGCGCCGCGGCGCTCACGCGCACGCCGATGGCATTCATGTTCCCGCTGTTCGTGCTCGAGGTGTGGCGCATGGCCCCGGTCGACGACAAGCGCAAGGCGATGCTGCGGCCACTGGTGCGGTTCGCAATTCCCGTCGTGTGCTTCGCGATCGCGGGCATGCTCTACAACTACGCGCGCTTCGGCTCACCGACGGAGTTTGGCCACACGTACCTCGACGTTCGTCAGCAAGCGCAGATCGAGCAGTACGGCCTGTTCAGCTACAAGTACCTGTCGCGGAACCTCGCCGTCGCGTTCACGCTGTTGCCCGAGCTGCTGCCGAAGTCGCCGCACGTGCAGGTCGGTGGGCACGGGCTCGCGATGTGGTTCACGACGCCGCTGCTGCTGTTCGTGGTGTGGCCGCGCGAGAAGCCAGCGCTCCATCGCGCGCTGTGGATCACGATCGCCGCGGTCGCCGTGCCGACGCTGTTCTATCAGAACAGCGGTTGGTTCCAGTTCGGCTACCGGTTCAGCCTCGACTACCTCGTGTTCCTGGTGATGTTGATCGCGATCGGGGGGCGCCCGCTTGGAAAGGTCGGCAAAGCGCTCGTGGTGTTCGGCATCGTCGTAAACCTGTTTGGCGCCATCACTTTCGACCGGAAGTGGCAATACTACCGCGGGGGCGGGAACGCCTATGATGTGGTGATCGCTCACTAAAACCGTTGTGAGTGAGTCCTCACTCCGTTAGGGTGAGCGCCATGCCTCCTGCCAAGCGAGCCGCGCCGATGTCGCCCGAGGAGCGACGGGCGAGCATCGTGGCCGCTGCGATCCCGGTGCTCCGCAACCACGGCCGCGACGCCACGACCGCGCAGATCGCGATGGCCGCGGGGGTGGCCGAAGGGACGTTGTTCCGCGTGTTCCCCGATAAAGAGGCCCTGATCTGCGCCGCGATTGCGAGCGCGTTCGATCCCGCGCCGACCGAGCGCGAGCTCGCCGCGATCGATCACGAGCAGCCGCTGCGCGTGAAGCTGATCGCCGCGGTCGAGGTCCTCCAGCGCCGGATCGGTTCGGTGTGGCAGCTGATCACGGTGCTCGCGTTGCCCCAAGCCGGCAAGCCCGAGACGCCACCGCCCAGCTCCAACGAGCAAGGTCGGGTGCCGATGCACGACGCGGGCATCGTGGCGAAGCTCGAGGCGTTGTTCGCACCGCACCGCGCGGAGCTGTGCTGCGAGCCTGCACTCGCGACGCGCCTCTTGCGCTCACTCACGCTCGCGAGCACGCACCCGCGCCTCACGGAAGGGCCACCGCTCACCGCGGGCGAAGTGGTGTCCGTGCTGCTCGACGGGCTGCGCGCGCGTCCCGACGAAGATCTGGAAGCGGAGGTCGGCTGATGTTGCTCCTCCTCTTGCGTCGCTACCTCGCGCCGTACAAGCGCGAGATGTTGATCGTGGTCGTGCTGCAGCTGATCAGCACGATCGCGTCGCTATACCTGCCGAGCCTCAACGGCGACATCATCGATCGCGGCGTCGCGTACGGTGACACCGACTACATCCTGAAGATGGGTGCGCTGATGCTCGGCATCGCACTGGTCCAGATCGCGTGCTCGCTCGCCGCCGTGTACGTCGGTGCGCGGGTCGCGATGAGCTACGGCCGTGACGTACGCGCCGGCGTGTTCCACCACGTGGGGCAGCTGTCGGCGCGCGAGGTCGGTACGTGGGGCGCGCCGTCGCTGATCACGCGCTCGACCAACGACGTGCAACAGGTGCAGATGCTGGTGCTCATGGGCGTCACGATGCTCGTGATGGCGCCGATCATGTGCATCGGCGGCATCGTGATGGCGGTGCGCGAGGACCTGTCGCTGTCCAAGCTGCTGCTGATCTGCATCCCGGCGATGGCCGGCAGCATCGGCCTGATCGTCGGCCGCATGATCCCGCAGTTCCGTACGATGCAGCCGAAGATCGACACCGTGAACCGCGTGTTGCGCGAACAGATCACCGGCATGCGCGTGGTCCGCGCCTTCGTGCGCGAGCCCGTCGAGGCCACGCGGTTCGACGCGGCGAACGTCGAGCTGACAACGACCGCGCTGCGCGTCGGCCGGCTCCAGGCGCTGATGTGGCCGACGGTGATGCTGGTGTTCAACGCATCGAGCGTGGCGGTGCTGTGGTTCGGCAGCCAGCGCATCCTCGACGGCTCGCTCGAGATCGGTGCGCTGACGGCGTATCTCAGCTACCTGATGCAGATCCTCGTCGCGGTGATGATGACGACGTTCATCACCGTGATGGTGCCGCGTGCGGCGGTGTGCGCCGAGCGCATCCTCGAGGTCCTCGACACCGCGCCCGCGATCGCTGCCCCGCCGGCGCCGGTGGTGCCGCCGGCGCTGACGGGCGTGGTCGAGCTACGCGGCGTCGAATACAGGTATCCAGGGGCCGCGGCGCCGGTGCTGGGCGACATCTCGTTCACCGCCGAGCCGGGCAAGGTCACGGCGCTCATCGGCTCGACGGGTGCCGGCAAGACGACGCTGCTCGAGCTCATCCCGCGGCTCTCGGATCCGACCGCCGGTACCGTGATGATCGACGGCGTCGACGTTCGCGCGCGCGCGCCCGAGGAGCTGTGGGCGCGGATCGGCATGGTCCCGCAGCGCGCGTACCTATTTTCCGGCACCATCGCGAGCAACCTGCGCTTCGGCAAGCCCGACGCGACCGACGACGAGCTGTGGGCCGCACTCGAGATCGCGCAGGCGAAAGACTTCGTCGCGGCGATGCCGCTGGGGCTCGAAGCGCCGATCTCGCAGGGTGGCACCAACGTCTCCGGCGGGCAGCGCCAGCGGCTCTCGATCGCGCGCGCCCTGCTCCGCTCGCCCGCGGTGTTCCTGTTCGACGACGCGTTCTCGGCGCTCGACCTCGCGACCGAAGCCAAGCTGCGGTCGGCGTTGCGCGCACGCACGACCGACGCGGCGGTCATCCTCGTCGCGCAGCGCGTGGCGAGCATCGTCGACGCCGACCAGATCCTCGTGCTCGACGGTGGGCGCATCGTCGGGCGCGGTACCCACGCCGAGCTGCTCGCGACCAACGCGACGTACGCCGAGATCGTGACCTCGCAGACCGAAACCAAGGAGGCCGCATGAGCGACCCGCGCCCCGCCTCCCGCCCGGCTCCGCCGCCTCAGCGCGGCCCGTTCGGCGGTGGCTTCGGCCCGCCGCAGAAGTCGAAGAACTTTGGCGCGTCGGCGAAGCGGCTGCTCGGCCGGCTCGCCCCCGAGCGCACGCGCATCATGTTCGTGATCGCGCTCGCCCTCGCCAGCGTCACGCTGTCGGTGCTCGGGCCCAAGCTGCTCGGCGACGCGACCAACCTCATCTTCTCGGGCTTCCTCCGTGCGCGCGAAGGTGGGCCGGGCATCGACACGACCGCGCTCGCCGAGGTGCTGATCACGGTGATGCTGCTGTACGGCGGCGCCTCGATCTTCATGTGGATCCAGGGCGCGGTGCTCAACCACGTCGTGCAGCGCGCGGTGCGCCGCCTGCGCGCCGATGCGAGCGCGAAGCTCATGCGCGTGCCGCTCTCGTACTTCGACGGGCAGCAGCACGGTGAGGTGCTGAGCCGCGTCACCAACGACATCGACAACGTCGCGCAGGGCCTGCAACAGACGCTGAGTCAGATCCTCGTCTCGCTGCTCACCGTCGTCGGCATCTTGATCATGCTGGTCGTGATCTCGCCGCTGCTCGCCGTGATCGCGCTCGTCTCCGTGCCGCTCTCGCTCGTCGTGACCGCCAAGATCGCGCGGCGTGCACAGAAGGCGTTCGGCGCGCAGTGGGCGCACCTCGGTGCGCTCAATGGTCAGATCGAGGAGGCCTTCACCGGCCACGCGCTCGTCAAGGTCTTCGGCCGGCGCGCCGAGGTCGAGGAAACGTTCCGCGCCAAGAACCAGCAGCTGTTCGATGCTGGCTTCCGCGCGCAGTTCGTCTCCAGCATGATCATGCCGTCGCTGAACTTCCTCGGGAACCTGACGTTCATCGCGATCGGCGTCGTCGGTGGCCTGCGCGTCTCGTCGGGGGCGATGGGCCTCGGCGGCGTCCAGGCGTTCATCCAGTACTCGCGGCAGTTCACACAGCAGCTCTCGCAGCTCGCGTCGGTCGCCAACGTGCTGCAGTCCGCGGTGGCGTCGGCGGAGCGCGTGTTCGAGCTTCTCGACATCCCTGATCAGCCGGCCGAGCACACACCGCCGGCCACGCTGCCCGCGGTGAAGGGCGAGGTCCGGTTCGAGGACGTCTCGTTCCGCTACAAGCCCGACGTCCCCCTCATCGAGCATCTCTCGCTCGTCGCCCGGCCCGGGCAGACCGTCGCGATCGTCGGCCCCACCGGCGCTGGCAAGACCACGCTCGTGAACTTGCTGATGCGCTTCTACGAGCTCGGCTCCGGCCGCATCCTGCTGGACGGCGTCGACATCGCGACGCTGCCGCGCGCCGAGGTGCGCCGCACGATGGGCATGGTCCTCCAGGACACCTGGCTGTTCGGCGGCACCATCCGCGACAACATCCTGTATGGCAATCCGTCCGCCACCGAGGACGACCTGCTCGCCGCCGCCAAGGCCAGCTACGTCGATCGCTTCGTGCGCGCCCTCCCCGCCGGCTATGACACCGTGATCGACGAGGAGAGCAGCAACCTGTCCGCCGGCGAGAAGCAGCTGATCACCATCGCCCGCGCGTTCCTCGCCAACCCGGCGATCCTCATCCTCGACGAGGCGACCTCGTCGGTCGACACGCGCACCGAGGTCCTCGTCCAGCACGCGATGGCCGCCCTCCGCGCACGCCGCACGAGCTTCGTGATCGCGCACCGGCTGTCGACGATCCGCGATGCCGACGTCATCCTCGTGATGGAGAGCGGCAAGCTCGTCGAGCAGGGCACGCACGCCGAGCTGCTGGCCAAGGGCGGCGCATACCACGCGCTGTACCACGCGCAGTTCGCGCACTCCGCGGCGGCGGCCTAGCCACGCGCGGCAGAGGGGAGCCGCCAAGACGCGGAGATCGCCAAGCAGAGATCTATTGGGACGCGTAACGCCGCTTCGCCGAGAGCTCGAACTCTCCCAATCGTCCTGCCAAGCGCGATCTCGCGCGGGCGCAGCGTTGACGCGACGACGCGCGTGAGCCGAAAGTGCGCGCCGTGTCCGCCCCCCCGTCCATGCTCGCCCGCGCCCTCGGCGATGCGGCCTCAATCTCCCGGTTCCACATCCTGGTGATCGGTGCCGTCGCGTCGATCACGTTCGGGTGGCTGATGACGGGGCACTACGTCTGGGCGGCAGCAGGGTTGTCGGCGCTCGACTGGTTCCTGATCAACCTTGCGAACAAGGTCACCGACATCGAGGAGGATCTGAAGAATCAGATCCAGGGCACCGAGCGGGTCGCGCGGAACAAGCGGGTGCTCGAGACGGGCGTCTTGATCCTTTGGTTCGGGTCGCTCGGGCTCGTGCACCTGTGGGAACCGCGGCTAACCCCGTGGCGGCTCGCTGTGGCGCTCATCGGCCTCGCGTATAGCTACCGGTGGATCCCGACGCCGAGCGGGATGAAGCGGATGAAGGAGCTCTACTTCTTCAAGAACTTCGGTTCGTCGGTGCTGTTCGTGCTGACCGGGTTCGTCTACCCGCTCGCGATCGCCGGGGACCACCGCGTGTTGCCGTGGGCGACCATCGTGTTCCTCGCCGCGTTCTTCGTGCCGTTCGAGCTGACGTACGAGATCCTGTACGACTTCCGCGACCTCGAGGGCGATCGCGCCGTCGGCATCCCCACCTATCCGGTGGTGCATGGCCCCGAGCGCGCGCGGCAGATCATCGACGCCCTGCTCGTGCTGTCGGCGCTCGTGCTCGTGGCGGGGTTCGTGTCGGGGTGGCTCGGGTTACTGGAGATGTTGATGCTCGTCGCCCCCGCCGCGCAGCTCGCATTCTATCGGCCGCGCCTCGCCCGTGGACTCACCTCGCGCGACTGCATCGTGCTGACCCACCTGGGCACGGCGCAGCTGGTGTTCTTCCTCATCGGGACGGCTGTGTGGCGCGCGGCGGGCTTGCCGGCGAACGTGTATCTGTGAGCTCGATGACGAAGGATGGGCAGCGCGCACGCGCCCCGGCCGTCAGTCACGCACGGTCTTGAACGCGTCGACCAGGAACCGCATGAAAGCCCGCACGTTGGCGGAGCTGGCGCGGCCCGAGGTCGCGAGGGCATGGATGTTCGGGCCGTCGGTCGCGAGCTCGGGCAGGACCTCGACGAGCGTGCCATCGCGGAGCCCATCCTGCGCCATGAAGTCGAGCACCTGACAGATGCCCATCCCCGCGGCAGCGGCCTGAAGCAGACAGCTCCCCAGATCCACGAACAGGCGGCCGTCGAGCTGCATCGCGCGGGGCTTCCCGTCCTCGCGGAACCACCACTCGCGCGCCACGCCGTCGGGCCCGACGAACAGCAGGCAGTCATGGCGGTGCAGCTCGGCGGGCACCCTCGGCGCGGAGCGGCGCGCGAGGTAGCTCGGCGCCGCGACCGTGACCCAGCGCGTGCGGCGCAAGAGGCGGGCGACCAGGCTCGACGACTCCAGCTCGCCCATGCGGATCGCGACGTCGTGCTTCTCCTCGGCGACCCGGGTCACGCGATCGCTCACATGGAAGCGGAACGAGAGCTGCGGATACTGTGCGCTCAGGCGGGGCAAGTGAGGCATCACGAACGGCGTCAGGATGTACGGCAACGTCACGCGCACCTCGCCGCGGGGCTCGCGGCGCGTCGCCTGCATCGCCTCGCGTGCACCCTGGACGTGAAGGACGGCCTGCCGGCAACGCTCGAGAAACACCTCCCCCTCGCGCGTCGGCGTGACAAGGCGCGAGCTGCGGTCGAGGAGCTTCACGCCGAGCTCGTCCTCGAGCTTGCGCACGGCCTTGCTGACCGCGGCGGTCGACACGCCGAGGCTCGCGGCCGCACGCCCGAAGCTGCGCTCCTCCGCCGTGCGGACGAACGGCAAGACCCCACCGAACAAGTCGGCTCGCGCGTTCATCGTTAACCCCTGGTTAACGATAGATTGACCGTGACCACATCGTCAACCAAGCGTCGACGCCCTACCCTGGTGCCACAAGGAGACACCCCATGAACATCGCAGTCCTCGGAACAGGCATGGTCGCCAAGGCGATCGCCGGCAAGCTCGACAGCCTCGGTCACAGCGTGAAGCTCGGAACCCGCGACGCGGCAGCCACGCTCGCGCGCGGCGAACCCGATATGGCCGGCGGTCCGCCGCTGCGGACCTGGCTGGAGGCCCATCCGCGGATCTCGCTCGGCACCTTCGCCGAGGCGGCGGCCCATGGCACCCTCGTGTTCAGCGCCCTCTCGGGCCAGGGAGCGCTGGCCGCGCTCGAGGCCGCCGGGGCCAGCCAGCTCGCCGACAAGGTGCTGGTCGACATCACGAACCCGCTCGACTTCACGAAGGGCATGCCGCCGACGCTGTCGGTCGTGAACACCGACTCTCTCGGCGAGCAGATCCAGCGCGCGTTCCCGGCCACCAAAGTGGTCAAGACGCTCAACACCGTCACCGCGTTCCTGATGGTCGACCCGGGGCAACTCGCGAACGGTGACCACACCATGGTCGTGTGCGGGAACGATGCGGCCGCCAAGACCGAGGTCACGACGATCCTCAAGGACTGGTTCGGCTGGCGCGACGTCGTCGATCTCGGCGACATCAGCAATGCGCGCGGCACCGAGATGTGGCTACCGCTGTGGCTCCGTCTCTACGGTGCGCTGCGGACCCCGATGTTCAACATGAAGATCGTGCGCTGAACGGCACCCCGCACGCGCAGCCGGTGGTCTTCCTTATCGTGACGGCCCTGTGGCGCGAGGCAAGCCTGCCGGCGAACGGGTGCCTGTGAGCGCCGTGACGACGAGATAGGGAATCGCGACGCACGCGACGTGGACCCAGAGGCGCACGTCGTCGGGCGCGACCTTGACGAGCAGCGCGAAGAACAGCGCCGCGGCGGCCATGCGCGGAGCGCCGATCGCGAGGGGCAGCGCACCACCCGCGCGAACCGCGTAGAGCCCACCCACGAGCGCGCCGAGCGAGAGCACGGCGAGCCCGACGAGCGACGCATCGCCGTGGTCACCGCGGATCACCCACCGGAAGCAGCCCCACCACCCCGCGAGGATGAGGAGGTGCGTACCGACAAGCGCGAGCACCAACGCGAACGGGCGCTGCGCCAGGGGGCGCTCGAGGGCGAGGTGCGCGAGCGCCGCGAAGAAGCCCCAGCCGATGATGCCGAGCACCGGCACGCCAAGGTGGCCCGGCTCGGCCCATCCCCACAGGCCGGCGCGGACGGCGATCACCTCGACGAGCGACGCGTCGAATACCACCAGCCCCCCGACGAGCACGGGCGTCCATCGCCCCGCGTGCGGCGCGATCGAGCGCACGACGTCGCGCGCCGACATGATCACGAGCGGCCAGATCAGCGGCACCATCACCGGCACCGCACCGAGCCGACCGTGCCAGATGGGGGCGTAGCCGTAGTGCTCGTACCAGGTCACGCACGTGTGCTCGCCGATCCAGCCGGCGACGGCGAGCGCGGTGTAGTCCGCCAGCAGCGCCTTCCACGGCCGCAGGCGGGCCATCATGGCGAGCGTGATCGCGATGATCGCGACGCACATCGGTTCGAACAGCGGTAGCGGCACGCTGGGGAGCGCCATCCTGCCATGTCCCAGGGTGCGAACAAGTCCGCGCTACTGACTTCGATCACGCAGGCCTTCCGTCCTGCGGCGGGACATCAAACGTGAGCTTCGACCGTGACGATGGCGTGCGATTCCCTCGTGCGCGAGGCGTGCGGCGCTACGTGAGCGCGCCTCGGTTCGCAGCGTTCGGGGGCATGGTTCACTTCCCGGACA
Source organism: Kofleriaceae bacterium (assembly GCA_033763475.1). GTDB lineage: Bacteria > Myxococcota_A > Polyangia > Haliangiales > Haliangiaceae > JABFXX01. The sequence goes on along the minus strand of JANRKM010000119.1, from coordinate 87,276 downwards.
TCGACTCGAGCTGCGCCAGGAGGGCGGCCGGCTCGAGGCGGACGCGGTAGTCCGGTTCGACGAAGCGGAACGCGATGCGTCGATCGCGCCCGATGATGAACACGCCTGGAACGGGGAGCTCGTTCGAATCGTCTCCGTTCGACCTTGCGAGGTCGATCCCGAAGCCTCGGTGCACGGCGTCGAGCCCCGCAGGGCTCCGGAACACGAGACCGTAGCGCCGCGCGACCTCGTTGCCGCGATCCGACAGGACCGCGAACGCGAGCGATCGCTTCTCGGCCGTGGAGAGGCTCTCGTCCGGGGTCTGCGGAGAGACCGCGACCATCGTTGCGCCAAGCGCACGAATCCGCGGGAGGACCTCCTGGTATGCCCGTAGCTGGAGGTCGCAGTACGGGCACCACTGGCCGCGGTAGAAGACGAGCACGACCGGGCCGTCCCGCAGCGCAACGTCGAGGCTGCCGCGGCCGCCGCGGGCGTCCGGCAGATCGAAGGATGGCGCCGCGTCGCCGACCTTCAACGCGCCGGCGCCGGCACCGATCACGCCGAGATTCGTGATCTGCGCGTCCACGGAACCGAGCATGTCGGCGGGGACCTGGGCAGCGAGCTGGGTGTGAAACGCATCGACTCGATCGGAGAACATACGCGGGGCGACGGGAGACGGAGACTGGGTCATGGCGGTGTTCCTTTCACCACGCAGCATGCGGCGGCGCGCGCGCGGATCTCAGGAGCGCGTGCGCATGACATTTGTGCAAACATCGCATCAATGAACACGGATACGCTGCGGGTCTTCGTCGAGGTCGTGCGCCGCGGCGGCTTCTCGGCGGTCGCGCGACAGCGCAACGTCGACCCCTCCTCGATCTCGCGGGGGATCGCGAGCCTCGAGGAGGAGCTCGGCGTGCGCCTGTTCCAGCGCACGACGCGCCGAGTCGTACCGACCGACGCGGCGCGCGCCTACTTCGACCGGGTCGAGCACCTGATCGACGAGCTCGAGCAGGCCTCGACCGTGGCGAAGGACCACGATGATGAGCCTCGTGGCCCGTTGCGGATCACGGCCCCGATCTCGTTCGCGCAGGTGAACCTTGTACCGCTGCTCCCTGGCTTCTCGAAGAGCTTCCCGCTGGTGTCGTTCGACCTCGTGTTCACGGACACGTTCTTGGACCTCGTCGGGGAGCGAATCGATCTCGCGATCCGCCTCGGACGGCTTGCAGACTCATCCCTCGTCGCACACCGCCTGGCCGCGATGCGCTACGCACTGTGCGCGAGCCCGCGCTACCTTCGCGAGCGGCGCGCCCCTCGCACGCCGTCCGATCTCGCCACCCACGACTGCCTCCACTACCAGGTCGTCGGAGCACCAGCCGTCTGGCGGTTTCGCGCCGCGGCGGACGCGCCTGTCACGGAGGTCAGGGTTCGCGGGCGCGTGGTCGCCACCAACGGGATGACGCTCAAGCAGTGCGCCGTCGCCGGCATGGGGCTCTTGCTCCTGCCGCGCTGGAATGTCGCGGAGGAGCTGCGGAGCGGCGCGCTCGTCACGCTCTTGCCCGAGTACGAGGCGACGCTGAGTGATTTCGATGGCGCCGCGTGGATGATCTACCCGTCGCGGAGCTATCTCCCGCGCAAGGTGCGGGTGTTCGCCGACTATCTGAAGGAGGCTTTCGCCGCGGGCTCTCCGGCGGAGCGTGGACTTGGGGCCGGCTCGCCCCCCCGGCGTCGCTCGACGCGGAGCAGGTAGGCATCCGTTCGCGTCGGTCAGGGGACGGCGCTCGGATCCCACGCGTTTCCGAGCCCGAGCGGCGTACGCACGTTCATCGTCACGCCTGGCGCCGATCCGTGTACAGCCGGACGACGCCCGTGATGTTCGCGTCGCCGAGGCCTCGCCGTTGCGCGTCGCGAAACACGGCCTCGGTCGTGCGGGTCAGGGGCATGGCGCTCTGTTCCGATGCCAGCGCGATGGCATATCCGAAGTCCTTCGCGACGAGCGTGATCGGAAACATCGGGTCGAACCGCTCGGCGAGCATGCTCGCGAGAGCGCCCTTGAGCGCTGGACTCGCCACTGGCAGAGCCCCGATGGCCTCGAACGTACGGGGCACGTCGACACCGGTGTCCGACGCGCAGGATACGAGCTCTGCGAGCGCAGCGACTTGAACCCCGAACAGCGCGTTTGCGAGCAGCTTGGTGATCGCCCCGGCGGGTGTCGACCCGACGTGGTGGATCGCGCTGCCCATCGCCGCGAGGACGGGACGCGCGCGCTCGACCACATCGGCACCGCCGCCCACCAGGAACACGAGGGATCCGGACTCGGCCGCCGGACGAGACCCGACGACCGGAGCGTCGAGGAAGCTCGCCCCCGTCTTGGCGACGTGTCGCGCGAGCGTCGCGACGCGCGCGGGGCTAAGCGTGCTGCTCTCGATGGCGAGGGCCCCTGCGTCGAGCGAGCGGAGCGCACCGCCCGCGGCGTCCTCCCAGACGGCTTCCGATGCGGCGTTGTCGGTGACCATCGAGAGGACGACGTCGGCGCCGTCCGCCGCGTGGCGTGGGGAGCGCGCCGCCCGCCCCGCGAGGCTCGCTGCATCGGCGGGGACGCCCGACCGACTCCACACGACGACGTCGTGCCCCGCTTCGACGAGCCGCTGCGCCATGCGCCGGCCCATGGCTCCAAGTCCGAGAAATGCAATCCGCGGCATGCGTGCCTCCGTAGCCGAGACTTTAGTCATTCCGGTCACGGTCATCTACGCCGTCATCGTGCTAGCATTCATTCCACTTCGGAATGGACCGTATCGAGGCCCTCAGGCTGTTTGCCAGGATCGCCGAGCACCAGAGCTTCTCGAGCGCCGCCGTGGATCTGAAGATCAAGCAGTCCACGGCGAGCAAGTGGCTCGCTGCGCTCGAAGCCGATCTGGGCGTCCGGCTGGTGGAACGCACGACGCGGTCCGTCCGCCTCACCGAGGCCGGACGCCGCTTCCTCGACCACAGCTCCGAGGTCGTCGCGCGGTTCGATGAGGCGAGGCGCGAGCTCTCGGAGGGCCGCACCGAGCTCGCTGATCCGGTCCGCCTCAACCTGCCGGTGGTGTTCGGCCGGCTCTTCGTGGTCCCGGAGGTCGCCTCGTTTCTCCGGCTCCACCCGAAGGTTCGTGCGGACATCGTCCTCGCCGACCGCTACGTGAACCTCGTCGAGGAGGGCTTCGATCTGGCAGTGCGTGTCGGAGTGCCGACCGACACGAGCACGCGCGGCGTCAAGGTCGCGACGAGTCGCCGCTGCCTCGTGGCGTCACCCGAGTACCTCGAGGTCCACGGTCGCCCGACGGTGCCTCGCGATCTGCGACGGCACGAATGTCTGGTACACGGAGCGCCCTCTGCCCCGAGTATGTGGCGTTTCACCCGTTCCGGCCGTGCCGCGCGCCCGGTTCTCGCCCGCGGTCGCATCGCGGCCGACAACAGCGAGACCGTGCTGGAGCTGGCGCGCGCCGGGCTCGGGATCGGGCTGCTCGCTGACTGGCTCGTCGCGTCCGAGCTGAGGACCGGTGCACTCGTGTTGCTCATGGAGGCGTACGAGGCTCCGCCCGCACCGGTGTACATCCTCACGCCCGGCGGCCGCCGCGCCACGCCGACCGTGCGAGCGCTCGTCGAACATCTCGCGGCCGGTGTCGACGGAAGGCTCCGCGCGCGAGCGAGCGAGCGCGTCGAGCAACCGCCGCGTCATCCGCGCCGGCGGAAGCGCCCGCTTGCGCGTACATGAAGTGGCGCTTGATCTCGGAACGTCTGCTGGTCGGGCGGCGTCTGAGACTAGGGCCTGAACGGCTGCTCGTGTTTGCCATTCGCTGAACTGGTGGCGTTCGCGGCGTGATGGCTCGCCGACCCGGATGCGCCGTACATGCGCTGGCGTGCCCTCAGAACGCGCGGACGCACTACCGGGCCATCACCGGCCACGCCAGTAGAACGGCCGTCTACGCGCGTGCGCGACCGCCAACACGCGGTATCGGGTCGGCAGCTCCAGGAAGTACAGGGAGAACGGGAAGCGCTTCACGAACACGCGGCGAACACCAAGCGCCGGATCGATACCTGGTGGTGAGCCGAGGTGGCTCGCCATGCGCACGAGCCGCGCCATGGCCTCGTCGATCGCGGCCAGGAACTCGGCCCGCAGCTCCGGGCGAACCTCTCCATAGCGCCGAGCCGCCTCGTGCAGCTCCTCGCGCGCCTCGCGAGCGAGCCGAACGGGCTTGGTCATCGGTCTGGCGTGGCGTGTAGCTCGTCGCGCACGGTCTCCCAGGCGACGTCATCATCGGGGTTGGCGATCGCCTCGCGTGCGCGCCGCTCGATCTCGCTCGCCCACGCAGCCTCGACATCGGCCTCCGGCTCACCGTCCAAGCTCGCGAGTAGGTCGGCGGCAAGCTCGGCGCGCTCGGGGAGCGGCAGCTCCATCGCGTCGTGCAACAGCTTGCGAGCGCGGTCGGTCATGGTTCAAGCGTACCAGCTCGCAGGCTGCGGGCCTATCCCCAGCTCGCGCGACGCGGACGGTACGCACTACTTGCGAGTGGAGCCCACCGAAACGCCACTCCTCGCGGATTCCGCGAAGTCCTTGATGACCTCTTCCCGATACTCGTTCAAGCGGGCCTTGCGCCGCTCTGGATCCGTCTCGTTCGTGATCGACATGAGATAGGTCACACGGCTCAATCCACCCGACTGCATTGCTGCCCAGTGGAATCCGGGATGGTCGACGATGCCGCGGAAGTACGTCAGGTGCGCGAGGAGTAACCGTAGGAAAGCATCGAGGGTGTCATCGCCAAGGTCTGAGGCACTCAAGGCGAGATGAGCGCCCTCTCCATGCTCCGCTCCGGGGCTCTCGAAAATACACGGGTGCCACGTCGGTGCGTTCCTCAGCTTCGTGGAGAGCATCACGAGCCCTCGATCCAGAACTGCGATCACGTCGATGTGATCGGCGAGCGTGTTCCCATCGAGCAGCTTCCGGTAGTGCTCGACGATCTTGTCGAGGGTGATCGCGCTTTCGAACGCGAACAAGAAGCCAAGGGTTCGAGTGCTGACGAGGAACGGAACGTCGGGGGCCTTTGACTTCGCAAGCCGCTTGGCCGCGCGGATGTTCGCGTAGGCTTCCTCAAGACGGTCGGCATCGAGGCGCGACTTCACTTCGACAACAGCAGCGACGTTGTCATTCGGAATGATCGCAGCCTCGTCGGACGCGCGATAGACGGGACAGTTCATGGCGTCGTACACGACGACATCGGTCTGTTTCGAGACCTGGTCACGACCATCGATGATGAACCCCGCACCAGCGGCAAACCGCTTCGGTTGGGCTTGATCCACTCCCGTGGACCCACCACGAGAGGCGGATACGATGGCAAGGATGGGTTCGAAGGAAGGCCGCGCGATGCGTGCGCGGCGACAGTTCACGGATGAGTTCAAGGCCGGCGCCGTGCGCTTGGTCCTCGACGAAGGCAAGACGATCGCTGCGGTCGCGCGTGATCTGGGGCTGACCGCGTCGGAGAAGCGGCTCGCCAAGGCAACGAAGCGGGTGACCAACGCTACCTCCCTGCTCATCGAGGCCCCCTCTGACGCGGAGACGCGACGGCTGCGCGACGAAGCCCGCGCCGACATGCAGCGCATCAAGGGTCAGCTCGCGGAGGTCGCAGCGCCCGTGACGCTGCCGAGCACTGACGCCATTCTAGGCGGGCTCCGTGGCCTGCTGGACCTTCTCACCGACAAGCCCGAAGTCGGGCACGCAGCGCTGATGCGGTGCGGCCTGCGGCTGCGCGTGACGGTCAGGCCACACGGCCCTCACCGCTTCTGGCTGGTCGGCTCGCTCGACCTCGGCGCGGTCTCGGGATCGGGTGGCGGTTCAGCTTATGGTCTGAACGGCTGCTCGTCTTTGCCGCGGACCGGATTCGCGAGCCGGCGCGCGACGGCGTCCTGCTCGTCCTTGGTCAGCCGCCGCACGTAGACGCCCGCGGCGTCGATCGAGCGTGCACCGAAGAAGCCCTCGGAGACCGCGTATTCGACTTCGATGATCATGTACGGGTCGTCGCCGATCCACATGAGCTCGTGCTTGCGCGGAATGCCGACCCACGAGCTCAGCGTGAACTTGTCGCGTGACCCGTCCTCGTTGAGGACGACCATCGTGATGCGCTCGGTGGCGGTCATCGAACGAGAACCTAGCATCACTTGGGACCCAGGACATGCGACCCTGCCGCTACCCGCATGAGCACGCCACCACCCGAGCCAACCGGCGATGGCGACTGGATCGAGAAGGTCGTCAACGCGGCCGGCGCCCTGGGGTTCAACAAGATGCGCCTACGCTGGAAGCTGATCCGCTGGCAGGAGCGCCGCCGCCAGGCCGCGCGCCGGCGGGAGCAGCGGGTCCAGCACATCACGTACGCGCACAAGACCTGCGGGGAATGTGGTGCGGTAGAGGACAAGGACGCCACCGTCTGCGGCAGCTGCGGTGCCAAGCTCGGCAAGCGCGCCTTTCAGGTCCTCCGCCGCCTCGGCGTGATGCTACCGGTGGGCCTGTCGGTCTCGTCCTTCCTCGCGCTGGCGATCCTCGTCACCTACGGCAAGACCTGGATCGAGATGGGTGGTGGCTTTGGCACTCCGTCGGCGGCCCTGCTCCATGACCTCGGTGCGCGCTGGCCGCCCTCGATCAAGGACGAGCCATGGCGCCTCCTCACCCCGGTGTTCTTGCACATCGGACTCTGGCACCTCGCCTTCAACCTGCTCGCGATCGCCTCGATCGGACCGCGCATCGAAGAGCGCTACGGGCGGTTCTCGATGCTGGGCCTGTGCGTGGCCACCGGCGTGCTCGCCAACATGGGTGCGCTCGCGATCGGCGACATGGTGGTGAGCGCGGGGGCGTCGGGCGGCATCATGGGCCTCATCGGCGTCGCGGCGGGCTCCGGGCACCGCGAAGGCACGGCGCGTGGCCGCGAGCTTCGCAACGACATGCTCAAGTGGAGCGCCTACACATTTGTCTTTGGCTTCGGGCTCGGCGCCGATAACTGGGCGCACCTGTTCGGCGGCCTCGCCGGCGCCCTGTTCGGGTTCGCGGTGACGCCCATGACCTGGAAGCGGCGCGCGCTGATCCCGATGCGCGTGCTCGTCGGTCTCATCGGCATCGGGGGCACGATCGCCGCGATCGCCCTTATCCTCACGCGCGAGCCATCGCCGACGGTCGACCCGCAGGTGGCCAGCGACGATGGACAGGACGAGTACATCGAGATGTGCAAGCGACACCGCGCGGGCGACATGCCCGGCGCAATCGCGGCACTGACGGCGTACATGCAGGGCTTCGAGGAGGACGGGGCGATGAAGATCGACGCCTGCGCCGTCGAACAGGCGTGCGGCTCTCTCGAGATCCTGCGACAGGGGTGCAATGCGGGCACATTGCCCGTCGAGCAATGCCGGATGTACCGGCGCGTCTTCCGCGAGCTTCCGCCGCTGCCGATGAACCAGAGCCAGCCTCGGTGATACCGTGGGCGGATGAAGCAGGCGCTCTTGCTGGTGTTGCTCGGCGTTGGCACGAGCATGGGTTGCGGTGACGATGGTGGCGGGGCGACGCCCGATGCCCCGACGCCCGACGCCCAGCCGGTTGCCACCTCGCTCGCCTTCGGTACGGCTCCGCCCGCGAGCGCCGTGGAGCGCGCGAAGATCTCCACGTTCACCGTCGAGATTCGCGACCAGAACGGGGCGGTGATGACCGGCGACAACGCGACGAGCATCACGCTCGCGGGCGCTACCGGCTCGCTCTTCGGCACGCGGATGTTCGGCGGAACGATCACGCGCACGGCCGTCGACGGCGTCGCCACGTTCGACGGGCTGAGCTGGCCGCTCGCGGAGACGGTGAGCTTCGATGTGACCGCGGCCGGGCTCACGCCGATCTCGGACGCGTCGATCACGATCGCGCCGGTCGCGTACACCAAGCTCGTCACGGCAAGCCAGGGCGCCAACGTGATCGCCGTATTCGACCTCATGGCGACCGGCGACGTGACCCCGCTACGAACGATCTCGGGTGCCGCGACGACCTTCGTCTGCTCGTGGGGGGTCGGCTTCGACGAGGTCGCCAGCGAGATCGTGGTCGCGAACTACTGTGCTCACAAGCTCGACCGGTTTCCGGCCGCGGCGACAGGAGACCTCGCCCCGACCGTCTCGCTCGGCGGAGATACGACCACGATGGTGGGCCCGTCCCGGCCCTGGATCGACTACCTGCATGACGAGCTGTACGTCGGAGATGAGGACACCAACTCGGTGATGGCATTCCCGCGCGCCGCCACGGGCAACGTCGCGCCGACGCGGAAGCTCGCCGGCAGCAACACGACCTTCGGGGGAATGGACACGGCAACCGTGAACTATCTGACCGACGAGCTCTACACGGCCGGTTACACGACCGAAGCGATCAACGTGTTCGATCGCAACGCGACCGGAGACGTTGCCCCGAAGCGCTCGATCGCCGGTTCCAACACGCTGATCAGCTCGCCCTTCGAGCTCATCATCGATCACGTGCACGGCGAGCTGTTCGTGATCGACGAGGATAATGGCCTGTTGACGTTCGCACTCGACGCAACCGGCGACGTGGCGCCCATCCGGCGCATCCACGGCGCTGCGTCGGGCATCACGAGTTGCGAGGGCATGGCCTATAACGCAGCCACCGACGAGCTCATCGTCGCGTGCGAGAACACGGGCATCTTGACGTTCGACCGCACCGCCAACGGCGACGTCGCCCCCAAGCGCTCGTTCAGCGCGTCCGCCATGTTCAGCGACGTCGACGACGTCGCGCTGATGCCCTAACGCAGGCCGAGCACGTCGAGCATGTCGTAGCGGCCGGGCGGCTTGCCCACGACCCAGGCAGCGGCGCGCAGCGCACCGGCGGCGAAGATCGACCGCGAGCTCGCGCGGTGACTGATCTCGATCCGCTCCGCGGGCCCGAAGAAGAAGGCGGTGTGCTCGCCGATCACGTCGCCACCGCGCACCGACGACACGCCGATCTCGCCGCGCGGGCGCGCACCGACGTCCCCGTCGCGCGTGTGGCGCTTCACCTGGTCGTAGTCGGCGCCGTGGCCGGCCGCGATCGCCCTGGCGATCATCAGGGCGGTGCCCGACGGAGCGTCGCGCTTGGCGCGGTGGTGGGTCTCGACGACCTCGGCGTCCCACTCGGGACCGAGCGCGCGCGCCGCCTGCTGGACCATGCCGAGCAGGAGGTTCACGCCGAGCGAGAAGTTGCCGGCGACGACGATGGGCGCGACCTGCGCGAGCTGGTCGAGCGCGGCCTCGTCGGCAGCGCCGAGGCCCGTCGTGCCGACGACGGCCGCGCGCTTCTGCTCGCGGGCGAGCTGCGCGGCGGTCAGCGTGGAGCCCGGCGTGGTGAAGTCGATGTAGACCTCGCTCGCGGACAGACCTGCGGCGAGATCCGCCGAGGAGGTCAGGCCCGGCGCGACCTGGCTACCGAGGCCTACCGCATCGGGACGGTCGACGGCCGCGATGACGCGCACGTCGGTGCGGCCGGCGGAGACGTCGATGAGGGCGCGCCCCATGCGCCCGGAGGGGCCGAGGATGCAGACGCGGGCGGCGCTCACAAGAGGCCCGCGCCACGCATCTCGTTGCGCAGCTGCTCGACGAGGCCCGCCGTCGCCGGGACGAGCGGGAGGCGAATGTCGGTCGAGCAGCGACCGAGCAGCGAGAGGGCGGCCTTGGTCGGCGCGGGGCTCGGCTCGGCGAACAGGAGCTGGTTGAGGACGCGCAGCTCGAAGTGGCGCTTGCGCGCGCGGTCCCAGTCACCGGCCTTGACCGCGTCCCACATGTCACTCATCGCGCGCGGCGCGACGTTGGACACGACGGAGATGACGCCACGGGCACCACACGCGTAGAGCGGGAACGCGGTGCCGTCGTCGCCGGAGAGGATCGACATGCGATCGCCGACGCGCGCGATCAGGTCGCTACCGCGGACGAGGTTGCCGGTGGCGTCCTTGATCGCGACGACGTTGTCGAAGTCCGCGAGGCGGACGACGGTCTCCGTCGCCAGATCGCAGGCGGTGCGGGTCGGCACGTTGTACAGGACGATCGGCAGCTTGGTCGCCTTCACGATCGCCTCGAAGTGGCGGAACAGGCCTTCCTGGTTGGGTCGGTTGTAGTAGGGCGTGACGTGGAGCAGCGCGTTCGCGCCGGCGTCCTCGGAGGCCTTGGTCAGCTCGAGCGCTTCGCTGGTCGCGTTACCGCCAGCGCCGGCGATGACGGGCACGCGGCCCTTCGCGGCCTTGACGGTCGCGGCGATCACGGCGACGTGCTCCGCGACATCGAGCGTGGCGGACTCGCCCGTCGTGCCGACGGCGACGATGCCGTCGACGCCTTGCTCGATCTGCCAGTCCACCAACTTGGTGAGCGTATCGAAATCGACGCTGCCGCCCTTGAACGGCGTGACCAGCGCGGTGAGACAGCCCTCGATCATTGCGAGCTTTGCCATGGCGACGTCCTCTGTTTACGACCTCATACAATCAAACGCGCGACGGAGGGAAGCCATTCGCCCATCTGTAGGCGGAATCCCTAGGCGTGTAGGTCAAACCGCGGGCACGCAGTACGCCCAGTGCTCGTCGAACCGCTGACGATCGTCGGCCATGAACGTGGGCGACAGGCCGTCCCGGACCAGCTCGGCCTCGCGCCGCAGGTGGCTGCGTACCCTGGGATCGTCCACGGCACGAGCGGCGACCCGGATCGCAGACAGGATGCGGATCGAGACCGAGAGGTCGGTTCGACCGTACTGGCGGATCTGGTTGAAGGCGAGCTTCGCTAGCTCGGTGAACGTGCGCTGTGGAATCACCACGCGTGGGACATCCCCGTCGGCCAGCACGCGCGGGCCGGGGTGGTGGTGGGCAACATCGGCGAGCAAGGAGCCGAGATGATCGAGGCAGGTGCAAGCGGTCGTTGGATCGTTCACGGCGGGTGAGATCGCCTTGAGCGCGATGTCCACGAGCTGTCTGAACCCGAACGCTACGTCCTGCTGCATGGTGCGATGAGGCCCGAGGTCGAAGGCGCGCCGGCACTGGCGCACGAGGGCATCCCGCTCGACGGCGTCGCGGACGGCGATCCGCGCCAGGACGTTCCCGCGCGCGACGAACGAGCCCGGCACCGTGGCGATGAAGACGATGACGCCATGCTGGCGTGCAAATGCCAAGAGGCCGGCATGGTCGACGAGCTGGAGGTACCCGTCGGCATCGGCCTCGACGGCGATGCCGTGGCTCGGCGGGACGGCGTGCTCGCGGGCGGTCGGGCGCGACAGCTGCCGCTCGATCACCAGATGGGTCTCGCACGCGATCTGGTAGACCAGGTTCGATGCCTGGATGCCGGTCGCGATGTGGTGGATGAAGTAGATCAGGAACACCAGGCACGCGAGTCCGAGGACCACGGCGCCACCAACGGCCCAGGTCGGCGTCCAGGGCGGCTCGTCGCGGATCGAGCGCATGACGATCAGGCTGTACAGAAACGTGCCGATGAACACTCCGAGCGTCCGTTGACTCACCCGATCGCGCACGAAGCGACCGACGACACGGGGCGAGAACTGCATCGACGCCATCGAAAGTGCGACCAGCAACACCGAATACACGATCGAGATCACCGGCATCATCGAGCCGGAGATCACGTCGAGCACGTCGGTCGCGGATTCGGGATCGTTGCGCAGAAACCAGATGCCGCCGCTATCGAGCATGCCGCGCGCCTCGAGCTCCACGAGCCCGAACGCGAGCGCGACGATGAGCACCGTGATGAGCAGCGGCCGGAACACCATCCCGCTCAGCAGGTCGTCGAATAGCTGCCGGATCCGGAACATCCACTGAGAAGTGGACTACGCGCACCCGGCAGAGGCGAGCGAGCGCCTACGCACGGGCGCTACGAGCGCAGCTTGGCGAGCGTGAGACGTGGCGCTCCGTTCTGCCACTCCGCGAATCCGGTCGGATGCACGTAGTTCATCGTCGGGTATTCGGCGATGCCGATGCGCGGTCAGATGCGAGAGGCGAGCAACGCCGTGCCGTCGCGAAGCGGGAGCTCGATCGTGAACCGGGCCCCGCCGCCCTTCGCATCGGAGACCATGATGCGGCCGCCGTGGTCGGAGACGATGCGGTGCACGATGGCGAGGCCGAGACCGGTGCCGCCCTTCGCGTGCTTCGTCGTGAAGTACGGCGCGAACACCTTGTCCTTGAGCTCGGCCGGCACGCCGGGGCCGTTATCCTCGACGACGAGCAGCACGCGATCTCCGGCCTCGCCGAGGCGGGTAGTGATGGTGACCTTGCCGCCCTCGCGCTTGCCGATCGCATCACGCGAGTTCTCGACGAGGTTGAGCACGACCTGGTTGATCTGGTTCTTGTCGGCGTCGAGCTCGGGCAGCCGCTCGCCGAGGTGAATCTCGACGGGCGCAGCCTCCTGGTACAGCTTCACCGCGTTCTTCACGACGTCGTTGAGAACGATGCGCGATAGCTCGGGCTTGGGCATGCGCGCGAAGTCGGAGAACTCGGTGACGATGTGCTTGAGACGATCGGCTTCCTCGAGCACGGTCGACGTCGACTCGTCGAGGATCTCGCCGAACGACGGGTGCTGCTTCTTCCACGTCTTGCGCAGCGTATCCATCGCCATCTGGATCGGCGTGAGCGGATTCTTGATCTCGTGCGCCAGCCGGCGCGCGATCTCCTGCCAGGCCGCGATGCGCTCGGCGATGACGAGCTTCTCCTTGGAGGTCTTGAGGTCCTCCATCATGAAGTTGAACGCGTTGGCGACGGCCCCCACCTCGTCCTTGCTGCGCACGGGTACGCGGTGGTCGAGGTCTCCGCGCGCGGCGGCGAGCGAGCCCTCGACGAGCTTGTCGAGATCGCGGGCCGTGCGCCGCGCGACGAGCAGGCCGAGGAGCACGACGGCGAGCAGCGCCCCCGCTGCCAGCGCCGCTGAGGTCAACGTGAGCTTGCGCAGCACATTCTCGAGGTCACCGTCGGAGACCGCGATCTCGAGGCGCGCGATGCGGTTCCCGTCGGGCCCGAGCAGCGGGATGGAGATCGGGGGATCCTTGGCAAACTTGCTCCAGTCCTTCTCGGCGGCCGGCAGGTTCACGGGCTGGGTCTCCCCGACGATGCGTGCGTCGACTCGGCCGGCTCGGCGCAGCGGGGCGAGCAAGCGATCGGTGACGATGCGGCCGGCGACAAGGGCGACCGTGTACCCGTCCTTGCGCGCGAGGTGCGCCGACTGCAGGACGAGCTCGGTCTCGTGCGACGGGCCGGTGCGGATCGGCTCGAAGTTGAAGTACGCCTTGCCATGGGTCTTCGCGGCACGCTCGCGCACCGACGGATCGGTCGCGTCGGTCGCATCGCGATAGTGGGGCGTGATCAACACCGTGTCGTCGGGGCCGGTGACGGTAAGCGATTGCAGCGACAGCCCGCGCATCACCTGCCCGCCCTGCTCGCGCAAGCCCTTCAGGGCCTCGCTCTTGTTCGCGTACAGCGTGCCCTTCGCGAGCTCACCGAGCAGCACGCCCACGAACGGGTTGCGCGGATCTGCGAGCGCTTCCGCCGCGGCCTCGACGTCGTTGAACATGGTCGCGAGCTCGCGGGTCACCGAGGCCTCGACGCTCTTGCGGGTATCCTCGTAGTCGGAGCGAGCGCTCTGCGCGATCACTTGCCGCGTGACCACCGCCGCGACGGTGATGGGCACCAGCGCGGCGAGCGCGAGCGTGAGCGTGAACCGGCCGCGCAGCTTCATGGCTTGCCCCCCTTGTTGCGCACCGGGTCACCGAACAGAAACAGATCCGCGTAGCTCGGGCGGCCCGCACCGTCGAAGCCGAGCCCGTGCAGGTCGCTGCGGTGCCAGATCCGCACCGCGCGGAAGACGAGCGGAATGATCGGACGCTTGTCGGCGAACGCCTTGGCCGCTGCGGCACCGTCGAGCGCACCGTTCGCGATGCGCTGCTCGACCCACAGATCGTTGCCCGCCGCGAAGGCCCCGCCCCACCACGCGGTCGCCGACGTGACCGGGGCCGCGAGCTGTCCGATCCACAGATCCGTGTCGCCCCGGCGCACGCGATCGCGCAGCGTTGCCGCTGGCACGCCGGTGATCGTCGACGCGATGCCGAGCTTGGTCAGCGCATACGCGATGCGCTCGGCGACCTCGCGATCATCGGGGCGCGTATCCTCGACGAGGATCTCGAGGCGCAGCTGCCCGATCCGCCCCGGCTCGAGGGCCTTCACGCGCCGCGCTGCCTCGGCGAGTGCGGCCTTCGCGTTCGCCAGATCATCCGCGCGACCCGCGGCGTCGAGCGGTGCGGCCCCCGCCTCGATGGGAATCGGCGTCCGCGTCGGCGCCACCCGTTCGCCGGACCCTACCGACGCGAGCTGGCCGCGCCCGATCGCGAGGTCGAGTGCACGGCGAAACGCGCGATCCGCGGTCACGTCGGCATGCGCTCGCCCGAAGCCGATGTACACGAGCAACGCCGCGGGGCCCTCGACGTCCTCGGCGCGATACTTGGGCTGCGCCCCGGTGAACGCCGCGGCCCCACGCGCCGAGAGCTGCGCCGCGCCCTTCTCGAACTCGCGCGCCTCGGCGTCGGGTGCGTCGTACCAGCGCAACACGAGCTGATCGAGATACGGCCGCCCGGCAAAGTGGCCGTCGAACGCCTTCAGCACCAGCTTGCGCGCGCGCACGTCGAACGCATCGACGACGAACGGCCCCGAGCCCACCGGCTTCGCACCGACCGCCTTGCCACCTTTCGTCACCGCCGTCGCAGGCAGCGCGAGCAGCGCGGCGAGCTCGGGCATCGACGCCTTCAGCGTCAGCTCGATTCCGTCCGCATCGGCGCGCATCGACGTCACCCCCGCGAGCGCCCACCGCCCGGGCATGGTGCGCACGCGCTCGAGCGACGCCACCACGTCAGGCGGTGTCAACAAGGTGCCATCGTGGAACCGCACCTCCTTGCGCAGCTTGATCCGCACGCGGTCCTTGCCCGCCGCCTCGGGCAACGCGAGCGCGAGGTGCGGCTGCACGAGCCCATCGGGGCCGACGCGGTAGAGCGTGTCGAACACGAGATCGATCGCGGTGAGCTCCGCGTGCGCGGTCGCGGCCGGCGGATCGAGCGTGACGGGGGCCGACAGGAGGGCGCCCTCGACCGTGCCGCCGTAGCGCGGGCGGCCCTCGGCGCGGGCGTCCACGGGGACGAGAAACGCCGCGAGAACCATCAACGTTACAAAACCAGAACCGTGCCCCAGAACCTGCCGACGCAAAGACGCAAAGGACGCAAAGGACAGACAAAGAGAAGAGCTGTTTTCTCGGGCCGTTGGCCCGAAGAAATACTCCCCCTCTTGCCTTACCTCCTTCGACACGACGAATCGACGGGGAGCGACGTGATCTTCTGCGGTCGACGTGACGCGTTCCAATGATCTCTGCGTTGCGTCCTTTGCGTCGTTGCGTCGCCCGATCTGGGAGTGCGCCAGGCTATTTCGTTCCTGCGACGTGATCGCCCAGGCACGCTGGAACGTCCCCCGCTCCGGCATCAGTTCAGTCTCCACAGATCGACGCGCGTCGACCCGAGCAGGCGCACCGCCACGACCACCGCGCCATCGACGACCGCGATCGCCGCGACGCCACCGTTGAAGGTCTTCCGGAACACGCCCTTCTTGTCGTCCTTGCCGACCGAGATGACCTTCACCGCATCGGGATCGCCCGGGGCGCCCGCGCCGGTCACGATCACCTCGGGCGTTCCATCGCGGTCGATGTCGGCGAGCTCGAACGCCGCGCCGTAGTCCTTGTAGGCGTGTTTTCTCGCGGGCTGACAGGTGCCGCTGCGGCAGCTCTCGACGGTGACCTCGAGCTTGGTGCCGACGAGCGCACCACGCACGCGCAGCGCCCCGCCGTCGGCGTCGACGAGGTCCGCCCGGCAGCGCACGCCGTACAGTGGTGCCACCACGTCGCCGAAGTGATCGCGCCCCGGCACGAGGCCGAGCCGTTCGCCGGGGCACACGAGGAAGCCTGGATCGCCCGGGCGGCCGACGAACACCTTGGCGTTCCACGATGCGCGCAGCTCGGTACCCCACGTGGAGACGGAGGCGATGACGTCGCGCCCGTCGATGATGACGGTGCCCACGGTGTCACGCGGCCGCTGCACCGCGGGCTCACCGCCGAACGGAACGCGCGCGAGCTCCTTGGGCTTGCCGGTCGCGAGGCCGATCGCGACGAGGTCGTGCGCGGTGACGGCGTAGATCTCGGCCTTGCCATCGCCGTCTACGTCGCCGGCAGCCATCGCGACGAGCGGCGCGCCGAGATCGAGCGAGCCGAGGCGCACGGCCTTCCAGGTGACGGGCACGCGCACCGGCGGGACGAGCGTGGGCGGCCGCGCAGCGATCAGTTGATCGAGCCCTTCGTGCACCGCCGCGGCCAGCCGCGTGAAGTAGTCGTCACGAGGTTCGGCGTGCGCTGCGGTCGCCGTCGCGAGGATCGCGAGTACGGCGAGGCGAACCATCAGTCCGTGTACTCCCCGGTGACTGCCGTGTCCTCGGTGACCTCGCCGGGCGCAGCCGCGTATTCGGTCGGCGCGCTGCCCTCGACGAACACCTCGCTGCGCATCGAGCTCTTGGGCGCGCCGTCGGGGGCGAGCAGACCGCTGACCTTGTCGATCGTCGCCTCGACGACGTGCGGCGGCTTGGGGAACGGCTTCGCGGGCTGCCCCATGCCGGTCATCACGTCGATGAAGATCGGGACGGCGGTGCCACCACCGGTCTCGCCCTTGCCGAGCGACCGGTTGTCGTCGTAACCGACCCACACGCCGATCGCGTAGTCGGGCGTGAGGCCGATGAACCACACGTCGCGCGCGTCGTTCGACGTGCCGGTCTTGCCCGCGATCGGCATCTTCAGCTTCGCGGCCTTGTTGCCCGTACCCTCGGTGACCACGGACCTCATCATGTCGGTCACCACGTACGCGACCTCGGGGCGCAGTACCTGCTCTTCCTTGGATGGTGGCGTCGGCTTGCCGTCGATCGCGTCGACGAACCGCGGCTTCGCGGTCTTGCCGCCCGCGGCGAACGTGGCGAGCGCGTTCGTCATCTCGAGCGGCGTCACTTCGCCCGAGCCGAGCGCGAGGGACATCTCGTGCGGCAGCTTGCTGCCGATGCCCATCTTGTTGGCGAGCGCCGCGATGGTCTCCGGCTTCATGTCATAGGTGACGCGAATCGCGACCGTGTTGATCGACTTCGCGAGCGCGTGGCGCAAGAGCACCGGGCCTTCGAACTTGCCGCTCTCGTAGTTCTTGGGCTTCCACAGGTCGAACACCTCGGGGGCGTCGTTCACCGTCGACGCGGCGGTGTAGCGGCCCGAGTCGATCGCCGCCGCATATACGAACGGCTTGAACGAGCTGCCCGGCTGGCGCTTGGCCATCGTCGCGCGGTTGAACCCGGCGACCTTCGACGCGTAGCCGCCGACGAGCGCGCGAACCTTGCGCGTCTTGGTCTCGATGATCACCACGGCACCCTCGGGCGCCAGCGGGAAGGTCACGCGATGCGCGGCGTGCTTGGGCGCGTTCGCCTTCTTCTTCTGGTCGCCGGCATCGCCGGTTGCCGCGGCCGCAAGGTCCGCCTGGCCGACCGTCACCTCGACGACATCACCCGGCTTGAACCGCTGGCTCGGCTTCTTGGTCGCACGGTCGACCGGCGGGTTGAACCGTGCGTCGTCGGGCGTGCCGAGCACGAGTGCCCCCTTCCACCCGCCGAGATCGACGACGACCTCGTTGTCCGCGTCGAACACCTCGGTTACCACCGCGTCGTAGATCTCTTTCGCCTTCGGCGCGCCCTTGAGGCGACCCGAAAGCTTGTCGATCTCTTTCTCGACCGCGTCGGGTTTCACGCTGCGCTTGGGGCGGCCGATCGCATGTCGCTTGTCCACACCGCGGAGGCCCGCCTGCAGCGCCTGCTGCGCGATCGCCTGCAGGCCCGGATCGAGCGTCGTGCGGACCTTGGCACCGAGCGTGTCCAGGCCCTCCTCGCCGCGCTCCGCGATCAGCTCTTGCTTCGCGAGGTCGACCCACTCGGGGGCCGAGCCGAGCTCGGGGAACGGGTCCTTCACGATCTGGATCGGCGCATCGATCCACTTCTGCGCCTCTTGTTGCGGCAGCTTGCCGATGCTGACGAGCTGGTTGAGCACGTAGATCTGGCGGTCCTTCACGCGCTGCGGGTTCTTGCCCTTCACCGCGTTCGCGAGCGTCTCGGGTTCTTTCGGCAGCGACGCGAGCATCGCCGCCTCGCCGGGATTCACCTGGCCGATGTCCTTGCCGAAGTAGTAGCGAGCCGCCTCCTGCACGCCGTACCGACCATGACCGAAATAGATCTGGTTCAGGTACAGCGTCATGATCTCCTCCTTGGAGAGCTCCTTCTCGAGGCGACGCGCGATGATGATCTCCTGGATCTTGCGCTTGAACGTCTTCTCCGGCGTCAGCAGGAAGGTCTTCACGACTTGCTGCGTGATTGTCGACGCGCCCTGCTTGCTCTTGCCGGCGCGCAGGTTCGCGATGAACGCGCGGAACATGCCCCAGTAGTCGACACCGGCGTGCGTCCAGAACTTGTTGTCCTCGGCGGCCACGAAACTATCGACGACGATCGGCGGGATCTTGTCGTACGGCACGAACGTGCGCCGCTCCGTGTAGATCTCGCCGATGCGGCGGTCGTTCGCATCGAGGATCGTCGTGACCTGCTTGGGGTGGTAGTCGCTGAGCTTCTTGTAGTCGGGCAGGTTCGGATCGCGCCCGTACATCCAGAACACGAACGCGACCGTCGACACCAGCAGCACGAGCCCCGACAGCCCCGCGATCACCGACCACTTGAGGATGGTCAGCCACAGCTTGCGCGGCGGCTCGCCACCGACGCCCTTCTGGAGCTTGGGCTTCGTGTGCTTGGGCGCGGTCTGGGCGTGCGCTCTTCCCGGCGAATTCTGCGGCTGAGGGGACCACATCCTGAGCGTTCCGCCCGAGGGCATAGAGCCTGGGTGTGCAAGGCGGAGACCGCTCCACACCGAGGACAAGCCGAGGGGCCACGGGATAATCCCCCGGTTGCGTCTCGGATGCCACAACCTGGGTGTGGGCTGGCGACACAGGCCCCAGAACCGGGGTCAGGCACTTGCGCCCGTCGAGGCCTGCAGTTGTACAAGTTGTGCCTGCCCCCTGTGTTACCAACGGGGCCATGGGGTTGCGCGAGACGGAATCCTCGCTTCGGGCCTATCTCTTGCTGGCGGGAATCGTCGGGTTGATGATCGGGGCGGTTGGAATCTTGCCCGCACATGGGCACGGACTCGCCGGCTGGGTGCCGGTGATCTCGAAGCTGGTGGAGGGCGCGGCGTTCGTGTGGGCCGGACGCAGGCTTCGCACGGCCCTCCTCGCGGGCACGCGAGGAATCGAGCGCGTACTCATCGGTTCCGGTGTCCTCGTGTTCGCCGAGGGCGCCATCGTCACAGCGGCGGGCGGAAGCCTCAGCGCGTTCCACGACGTGTTCGGCGTTGGGTGGGATCTGCTCACGATGGCCATCGGCCTCGCGATCACGATCTATCTGTATCGCAGCGTCGTGCGCCTTTCCGCAGAAGCATTCAAGCGCGCAGGCCTGCCGGAAGCACCACCGTCGGCGACCGCACTCCCATGACGGCACGCCCCGCGAGCATGCGGGCATTGCCGATGGCCGCCGGCATGGTGCGCGCGATGCATCGCCTCGTCGAATGGAAACCACCTTCGAATACCGCCTGAGAGCGGCCGTTCGCGCCGGCTGGTGGACGCTGGGCGTCGGCGCTGTCCTCATCACCCTCCAGTGGGGGCTTTACCTAGCGATCACGGCGCGCCGGCCCGCCTGGGTGCTCTCCATCTGGGGCCCCGACGTCAGCTGGCAGATGGTCGAGCGACGCTGGCTTAGCGCCCTCATCACCCTCCGCGTGGTGCTGTTCGTGCTCGCGATGGTGGTCGTGTGGGGGACGATCTGGGCGGCGGCCTTGCGCCGGCGCGTGACCCGTCCACGCGCCGAACACATCATCACCGCCCCCGCCATCGCGCCACTTCAGTAAGCACGCGGCGTCACCCAATCATGTGCGTTGGGGTAACGATTAGTTAGTTACGCTAGTGTCTGGGAATTGCACCGACTTACTATTGGGTCGATGCGGGACCGCGCCATTCGCGCTCTGGTGTTGATCTGCCTCACGGCCTGTGGGGACAAGAATGGAGACTCCTACTGCGACGGCGGAGCCTGTGGGCCAGATGCGCCGACCGACGCGCGGCTGACATGTTCGGACCCCGGTGGCCCGCCGTGCGCGACCGGCGAGATCTGCATCGGCGGCACCTGCGTCATCAACACCTGCGAGACGTCGAACCCGTGCGCAGAGGGCGACGCCTGCAACATGGTGTGCATCCCGCTCGAGGACAAGTGCAAGGGTGTCACCTGCGGTGAGAACACCACGTGTGTCGACGGCCAGTGCGTCCCCGGTTGCTTCGGACCGAGCCCGTGTCTCGATAAGGACTGCGCCGACGGCGAGTTCTGCCAGTTCGGTGCGTGCATCCCGATCGTGCCGTGCGATCTCGAGTGCGGCACGGGTTACACGTGCCATGTCACGTGCCGTGCGCCGTCACCGTGTGACAACGTCGTCTGCCAACAGAACGAGTTCTGTTACCAGGGCCAGTGCATCGTCAACCCGTGCCATGGCGTGACCTGTGCCCCCGGCGAGGTTTGCAACGGCGGCACCTGCGTGACCACGTGCGACTGCGAAGGCGGCTGCGGCGCAAACGGTGAATGCGTGCTCGACGAGTGCCAGTGCGTCCCCGACTGCGCCGGCAAGGCGTGCGGCGATGACAACGGCTGCGGCGGCCAGTGCGATGTGGCGTGTCCGCAGGGCGGACAGTACGACTGCCGCCCGATGGGCAGCAACGGCCCCCTCACCTGTCAGTGCGTCGGGAGCTGCACCGGCAAGGCGTGCGGCGAAGACGATGGCTGCGGAAACGAGTGCAACGGCACCTGCGCCTCGCCCAACACGTGCGTGCTCCAGGGCGCGGGCAACTACGAGTGCGAATGCATCCCGACCTGCCCGAATCCGTCGGGGCAGCAGTGCGGCCAGGCCAACACGTGTGGCACGGGCTTCTGCGACATCGAGGACTGCGCCGACAGTGGTGAGACGTGCAATCCGACGAGCGGCGGCATGTACGCGTGCCAGTGCCCGACGGGCCGCGCCGAGTGCAACGGCGACTGCTGCGGAGCGGCCACCGATGCGTGCCGCACGGGCATTCAGACTGGCACGGGGACGATGGGCGCCGTGACGGGCACCGAGGCGTGCTGCAACCAGGCCGACCAGTGCACCGATGCCTCGCGCAACACCGTGTGCTGCACCGGCTCGGGCCTGTCGTGCCTCGACAGTGACAACGACGGCGACACCGAGTCGTGCTGCACCGCTGCACGCCAGTGTGGCGACACCACGGCACCGGCCACCAACTCGGCGTGCTGCGCTGCTACCGAGACGTGCATGGACACGACGGCGGACGGCGATACCCAGAAGGACACCTGCTGCACGACCGCCCAGGCCTGCACCGAGATCGGGACCTGCTGCGGATCGGGCACGTACTGCTCGACGCGGCCGGGCAACAACAACGACCTGTGCTGTGCGACGGGTACGATGAACTGCGACGGCGCGTGCGTGCCGCTCTGCAATGGCGTGGCGCCGAACCGCTGCAACGACGGCGTCGCGGGCAACGAGGTCTGCTGCACGGGTAACAAGGGCTACTGCGACGGCGTCTGCGTCGACAAGTGCCCGACCGGCCAGACCCAGTACCAGTGCGGTGACGGCACGCAAAACAACGAGGTCTGCTGCAACTCCAATGTCGACCGCTGCGTGGGCGCGACCAACACGCTCGGCTCCCCCGCCTACTGCTGCGACGCGCTCAACACCGAGTGCTACACGCAGCCGAGCGAGTCGCCGATCTGCTGCAGCGACGAGACGTCGCTCTGCAATGACTCCGGCGCGTGCTGCCCGCCGGACGAAGCCTGCCTCAGCGATAACGACAACAATGACAACAACGACGTCTGCTGCGCCGGCGGGCAAGTGCTCGACGGCAGCGGCAGCTGCTGTACTCCGATCTGCCCGCCGGAGGGATCGATCGCTTGCGGCCAGCTCGACAGCTGCGGCTACCAGGAGTGCAAGGGCACCTGCAACGCGGCGTCAACGTGTATCGAGGATCCCGCGTCGGGTCCGCCGAACTGGTCGTGCGAGCCGATCGCGTGCGACCCGCTATGCAACACGGCCGCGTGTTTCGACTGCGTCGCCGGCACGTGTGACTACCGCTGCGACAACCCGGGTTTCGCGGGCTCGTGCGTCGCGGGCCAGTGCGTGATCCAGTGAGCTAACTCTGGCCGAGCGCGCGCTCGATGATCTCGTCGGCCGCGCGGATCTTGTAGGCGAACCACCGCGCGCGCAGGTAGCGGCGCTTGGCCTCGGGCAGATCTCCGAGGCTGCCGAGGACCTCGCGGCGGCGGCGCGCGAGCTGGCTCATCGCAAGGCCAACGGTGACGCTGAGGTTGAAGCTCTCGGTGAAGCCGAACATCGGCACGCCGATGGCCCCATCGCAGGCGTCGATCGCAGCCTTGGACAGGCCCGCGTGCTCGTTGCCGAAAGCGATCGCGAGCGGCGACGAGACGTCGACGTTGTCGATGGTCTCGCGGGCGCTCGGCAGCGTTGCGTAGACGCGGAAGCCGCGGCCCCGCAGCGACCGGATCGCGGCGACGGGATCTTTCCAGCGCGCCAGATCGATCCACTTGTGCGAGCCGCGCGTGATGCCCCACGCCGCGGAGAACCGCTCGTCGCCGGGCTCGACCACGTGCAGCTCCTGCAGCCCGAGGGCCTCGGTGGTGCGGATCGTCGCCGCGGCGTTGTGTGGATCGTAGGTGTCCTCGACGAGTGTGACGAGCGAGGACAGACGCGCCGAGAGCACGGTGTCGATGCGCGTGATGCGCTCCACCGTGAGCATCGGTTGCAGAGTCGAGCAGACAGCCTCGGCGCCGTAGCGCTCGATGACGCGGTCGATTGCGTCGGACACGGCGGGCACGATACCGTGCCGGCGACGTGATCGAGGGTGCTCCTGGGAGGTTCGTAGGGGATCGCTATCACATCGTGCGCGAGCTAGGTCGCGGCGGCATGGGCGTGGTCTATCTCGGCCGCGATCTGCGCCTCGACATGGACGTCGCGATCAAGTTTCGCGGCGTCTCGCACTCCGACGCCACGCTCTGGCTCAAGCGCGAGTTCCGCGTGGTGGCCTCGCTCCGCCATCCGCAGCTCGTGGAGCTCTACGAGCTCGTGGCGCACGACAAGTCCTGTTATTTCACGATGGAGTACCTCCACGGCGTGGATCCGCGGCGGTGGGTGGAGCGCAGCGGCGCCGCCGAGACGCGCGCCGGGTTCGAAGAAGCCAACACGGCGCTCGGTCCCGCGCCGCACGTACCGGCGATGCACGACGTGTTCGCGCGCCCGGTCCCGGCGGTGGACTTCCATCGCGTGCGCAGCGTGGTTGGCCAGCTCGCCGAAGGCCTCGCCTTTCTGCATGCACGCGGCGTGATCCATCGCGACGTCAAGCCCACCAACGTGATCGTCGTCGACGATCGCCACGTGAAGCTGCTCGACTTCGGGCTCGCGCTCGGTGATCGCCGCGAGGAGCTGCTAGCCAAGGAGACGCGCATCGTCGGCACCGCGGCCTACCTCGCGCCCGAATACCTCGAGCGGCTCGTGGTCGGCACACCGCTCGACGTGTATGCGCTCGGCGTGCTCGGCTACGAGCTGTGCACTGGCACACCGCCATTCGGGGGCACCATGCACGTGCTCGCACGCCTCCAGCAGCACCTCGAGGTGCCGCGGGCGAGCTCGATCAATCCCGACGTGCCGCGCGATCTGGACACGCTGATCGCGAGCATGCTGGCCGCCGACCCGGCGGACCGGCCGTCGGCACACGACGTGGCCACGCGCCTCCTCGGCACCCAATCCCGCCCGCGCAACGCACCGCCGCTGCGCTTCGTCGGGCGCGAAGGCGAGCTCGATCACCTGGCGCACCGCATCGCCGATCCCACGCCGCGGGCGCGCCTGGTCATCTTGACCGGACCGTCGGGCGTGGGAAAAACCGCACTCATCGACGAGACCCTCGGCCGCGTGCGCGCGGGCCGCGAGGAAGCGCTGTCATGGCGTGGGCGCTGCGACGAGCGCGAGCGCGTCCCGTATCGCGCGTTCGATTCGATCGTGGACGACCTCGCGACCGAGCTCGCCGGTGCGCCGTGGCTCGCGAAGGAGATCGAGCACGTCGCCGCGTTGATCCGCGTGTTCCCCGTGCTCGCACCGCTGATCGATCCATCGCCGGCCGAAGCGCCGCCCGCCGCCGACCTGCGCGTCGAGCGCGAGCGCGCCCTCCTCGCGCTGGCGCGCATGTTCGAGAGCTCGCTGTCCGCGCCGCGCGGCGTGATCGCGATCGACGATCTGCAGTGGGCCGACGACGACAGCCTCGAGCTGCTCGCGCTGCTCGTCGAGCGCGTCACGCGGCCGCTGACCGTGCTCGCGTCGTGGACGACCGATGCCGCCCCGGGACCGCGCTTCGAGGCGCTGCTCACGCGGCTCGGTGCCGCCGTCGAGGTCCTCGATCTCGGCGCGATGACCGACGAGCAGCTCGCGCGCGTGATCGGCGAGCTCGCCCCGCGCGCCCCCGCGAACCGCCTCACGAGCGCCGCGCGTCTCGCCGCAGGAAGCCCCTCCCTCGCCGAGCTGATCGGCCGCGAGCTCGGCGAGGCCGACATCGCCGACCCGCGCGAGGCCGAGATCCGCCGTCTCGAGCGCCTGTCGCGCGACGAGCGCACGGTGGCCGAGATCGCGTCGCTCGCCAGCGGTGCTGCGAGCTTCGCGCAGCTGCGAGCCGTCGCCGAGCTGTCGTCCGAGCGGCTGCAGTCCGTCCTGCGTGGCCTCGAGCTCGCGCGCATCGTCCGCGTCACGCCCGCGATCAGCGGCGAGCCCGGCTATGCGTTCTATCATCAGCGCCTGCGCGACACGGCGCACGCGTCGATGCCGGACGCGACGCGGCGCGCGCGCCACGAGCGCTTCGCCGCCTGGTTCGAGGGGCAGACCGGCGACCCGGCGCAGCTCGCGTATCACTGGCGCGAAGCCGGCGAGACCCGGCGCGCACAAGCCGCAGCGATCGCCGCCGGCGACGCCGCCCAGGCGCAGCTCGCGTGGGGCCTCGCCGCCGACTGGTTCGAGCGCGCACGCGAGCTCGGCGCGACGAACGAGCGCGTGCGCGAACGGCTCGCCGAGTGCCTCTTCCTCGGCGGCAAGCTCGCGCCGGCGGCTCTCGAATTTCTCGCTCTCGCGCGCGATGCCGACGCCGCCGTCCCCGCTCCTACGCGCCACCGTGGCGTGCCCGTCGCCGGCGATCGCTGGCGCGTGCGCGCGGCGGAGGCCTACCTCAAGCTCGGCGAGCTCGAGCGTGGCCTCGCGGTCCTCGACGAGGTGCTCGCGCACTACGGCGAGAAGCGCGCCCAGCTCCGCGCGCTTTCGGTCGCGCGTGCGGCCGCCGTCGGTGCGCGCTGGATGTTGCCCTTCCCCGGCGGCAAGCAAGCGAGCGACGGGGTGCTCGCCGCGGCGTATCGCGTGATCGCGAGTTTCCTGTCGACGCCCTACCCCGTCGAGTCACTCGAATACGTCCTGCGCGGAGTCGCGCTGGCCGAGCGCAGCGGCGATCGCGCAGGCCACGCACTCGGCATGGCGATGCTCGCCGCGTACCTCGCGGCCGGCACGCTCGGTCGCTACGGCGATCGCGCGATCGCCACCGCACATCGGCTCGGTCTCGCGAGCGGCGCGCCGTACGCGCGCATGGTCGCTGCGGGTGCCGCGGGCCTGCTCGCCACCGTGCGCGGCGAGTGGGACGGCATGCGCGCCGCGCACGAAGATGCAGAGCACGTGTGCCGGAGGCTTGGCCTCGAGCGCTCGTGGGAAGCGTCGTTCCTGCGCAGCTACCGCGCGCTCGGCGAGATCTACGCCGGCGAGCCCCTGCGTGCGCTCGAGGTGCTCGAGACGCTCGATCACACGAGCGAGGATCTGTGGACCCGCGCGATGCTCGGCTCGTGGCGCGGCCGCGCGCTCGTGCTCGCGGGGCGGCTCGAGGACGCACGCCAGCTCGCCACGCGGCTCGCGCGGACGCCGGCGGCGCATCAGGGCATGGCCTCGATCTATCGCCAGGTATTCCTCGGCGAGCTCGCGCTGGCCGAGCGCGACTGGGGGCGCGCCCTCACCACTGCGCGCGAGCTGCACGCCGACTCGCGCGCGCAGTGGGTGCTCGCGATGCCCGCGATCTCCGCGATGATCGACGTCATCACCGCGACCGCCGAGCTCGGGCGCGCCGTGGCGAGTCATGGCCGTGATCGCGAGGCCGCGGTGCGCGCCCGCACGACCGCACGCGCCCTGTATCGGCGTGGCCGGTCGTCGTTCTACGCGCCGACGGCGCTGCGGTTGTGGAGCCAGGCGGATGCGGTGCTCGGCGAGCACGCCGCCAGCCGCGAGATCTTGATGCGCGCCGCGCCTCTCGCGGAGAGGCGCGGCAGCCTCGTCGATCGCCTCGCGATCCGTGCGTTGGCAGGTAACCCGATCGCACCAGGTACCCTCGGTTTGGCGGTGGCGTGGAACACGGGGGGAATCGTCGACCAGCAATAGATGGGGAGTAGGTAGTCACATGGCAGCATCGGTCATTGTCATCGGAGGAGGCGTCGCGGGACTCACCGCGGCGCACGAGCTCGCGGAGCGCGGGTATAGCGTCAAGGTCTTCGAGGCGCGCGATACGTGGGGCGGCAAGGCACGCTCTCAGCCGGTTCCCGGCTCGGGCACCAACGGCCGCAAGGACCTGCCCGGCGAGCACGGGTTCCGGTTCTATCCGCGGTTCTACCAGCACGTGATCGACACGATGCGCCGCATCCCGAGCCCGATCGGCGGGTTCGTGTACGATCACCTGCGCTCGACGACGGAGAGTGCGATCGCGCTCGTCGACGTCAGCACCTGGTACCGGTTCTATCGCCGCCGGGTGACGCGCCCGTTCGAGGTGATCGATGCGCTCGAGCTGTTCTTCCAGGAGCTCGACTTCGACAACCGCGATATCGCGCTGTTCACGGCGAAGATCCTCGAGTTCTTTACCTCGAGTGAAGAGCGCCGCCTGGGCGAGTACGAGGCCATGTCGTGGTGGGACTTCCTCGAGGGCGATCTGTACTCGGAGAACTTCCAGCGCCAGCTGCGCGCCGTACCGCGCACCATGGTCGCAATGGATCCGCGCCGCGGCTCCGCCCGCACCGTCGGCACGATCTCCATGCAGCTGATCCTCGACTACGCGGATACCGGCGTGTCGAACGACCGCACGATGGGCGGCCCGACGAGCGAGATGTGGATCGATCCGTGGGTCGCACACCTGCAGTCACTCGGCGTCACGCTCGAGACCGGGATCAAGCTCACGGGAATCGACGTCGCCGCGAATGCGATCAGCGGCATGCACCTGTCGAACGGCAGCACGGTGACGGCCGACTACTACGTGCTCGCGGTCCCCGTCGACGTCGTGATCCCGCTGATCACGCCGGCGATGGGCGCGCTCGATCCGGCCCTCGAGCGCCTGCGGCTCTCGAACGGCGACGATCTCGTGTCGTGGATGGTCGGCATCCAGTACTTCCTGTACGAGGACGTCCCGCTCGTCCGCGGTCACACGTTCTTCCCGGATTCGCCATGGGCGCTGACGTCGATCTCGCAGCCGCAGTTCTGGCGCGACCTCGGCATCTTCCGCACCCGCTATGGCTCGGGTGAAGTTGGCGGCTTGATCTCCGTCGACGTTTCGGACTGGGACACGCCGGGCCGCTTCATCACCAAGCCCGCGCGCGACTGCACGCCGTCGGAGATCGCGCACGAGGTGTGGGAGCAGCTCAAGGCCGGCCTCAACGGCACAGGGCCGAACGAAGAGGTCCTGTCCGACGCGATGCTGCACTCGTGGCACCTCGACGACGACCTCGACTTCTCGGGTGGCACACCGCCGAAGAACAACTCGCGCCTGCTCATCCATCCACCGGGCTCGTGGAACGTGCGGCCGCCGGCGGTGACACGGATCTCGAACCTCGTGCTCGCGGGCGACTACGTCCGCACCAAGACCGACCTCGCGTCGATGGAAGGCGCGAGCGAATCGGCGCGCGAGGCGGTCAACACGATCCTCGCGCGTGATGGATCGTCGGCGCCGCGCGCGAAGCTGTGGCCCCTCGAGGAACCGAAGCAGTTCCGCCTCGCCAGGAAGCTCGACGCGTTCCTGTACCGCCACGGCTACCGCCACGCGTTCGAGATCCTCGGCATTCGCAATGCGGCGCGCGCAGCAAACTGGCTGCGCAAGCTCGAGCAGGTTTCCGGCATGACCAAGCTCGACGAGTGGCTCGACGACAACGTGCGGCTGTCGCGCCTGGTGAAGAAGATCCTGTCGTTCCTCGGACTCGGCTGAACGCCGGATTTTTCTAGCGCACGCGCTGGAAGTCGCGGTTCACGAGCTTGTAGCGCCCGGCAGCGGCTTTGCGGTCGACGAGGATGCACGGCGCGTTGAGGTCGTCGCCTTCGGGCGAGTGCCTGCACGTGCCGGCGAGCTCCTTCGTGATCTTCGCGCGCGCGAGGTCGAGCACGAGCGCGTCGCCGTCGATGCGTGGCGTGAGCTGGACGTCGACGTGCGGGCGCGCCTCCATGTCACCCGCGGCCTTGGGATACTTGCGGCGCTCCGTCGCCTCGAGAAGCCACGTGAACTGGCCGAGCTGGATCGTGCCTGCCAGGGCGAGCCCGGTCGGGGTCGGCGTCAGTACGGTGAACGACGTCGTCTCGGTCCCCGACTGGGAGCCTCCCGAATACGACGAGGTCACCACGCCGAAGGATGGCGCGCCGGTCAGCGAGCTGGTGTCGACCAGACGATGCGCGGTCAGCTTTGTCATCTGCTCGACTGCGTCGGTCGTGCGCTGCCAGCCCGCGTTCGTGCGGATCGCGATGTACATGTTGGTGTCGACGAGGACGGCAATCGCCGGCCGCACCGAGTCCTGAATGGGCTCGATGTGCCACGGTACAGCCTCGGAGGACGTGCGCAGCGCGGCGATCACGCGCGGTGCCCACGCCGGGACGTCCACGCGCGTTGCCCGCGCGCGCTCCGTGCACATCACGCGCGCGACGTGTTCAGGCGTCGTGCCAGCGTACAAAACGCACGTCGGGTCGGCGTTGCCATCGCCGATGCATGTCGCGCCGTCATTGCGCGCGTCGATCGCCGAGACGATCCACGTGGGTCCCGTCTCCGGTGCGCAGCCCGGATAGGTATCGACATCCACCTCGGTGATGGTGATTCGATCGAGGTCGCCCTGATCGAACGTCTCGAGCAGGGATGGAGGAGCCTTGGATGCGGCACGCGGGGCCGCGCCGTGTGCCTGCACCGGCGCCGGAACTGACGGCGCCGGCGCCGCTGTAGTCGGTATGGGGCGAAGCGGCGAACCGCCACAAGCAGCCACCAGCAGCGCGAGCAATAGGCGCATCACGGGGAACACGCGCGACCTCGGTGGAACATTTCTATTCAGTCGCGACGCCAAACCACGCAGTCGCACTCCACTGCGGCGCTGGCAGCATCTCGTCGGTGGCGTACATCCGCGCCAGCTGGAATGCGCTGAACATGCCTCGGGCCCAGGCAACGCGCAGCTCCGCAGCCCCGGCGACCGCGCCAGGCGTCGCCGCAAGCCAACCGCCTCCCTGCACCCACCGCCCCATCGGCGCGCCGGCTCCGATCGTCGCGAGCGCACCATTGCCCGGCCGCACGCGCACCGCCGCGGTGATCCAGCCCAGCTCCCCCGCGACGCCCAGCGCCATCCCTCCCCCGACGCCAGACCTCGCGCGCTCGAACAGCTCGCCGCGCTCGAGGCGATACAGCGGCCCAAACGCGGCGCCGTTGGTACCGTTGCCCGCGCGCAGGTCGGCGCGCGCTGACCATCGCGTCCCCTCGCGCTCGACCTCGACGGCCGTACTCGCGACCACGGACATTCCGGCAGTCGGCTCCGCGACCACCGACGCGCCCAGTTCGAGACGACGGTGATTCGCTTCCCACCGACGCGCGGCCCCGAGCTCGAACGCGGACGCCGTGCCACCTGGCGCCGTCGGATCCACCGCCGCCGCCGCGCGTACGCCCCACGGCGGCGCCAGCTCCCAGGCGAGCGCACCGCCGACGAGCGCGGGCGCAAGCACGTCATCGATCTCGGCGCCGAGCGTAAGCGACTCGGTCGTCACCGCGCCGCGCGCGCCCGTGCGCCACCGATCGTCAAGCGATGCGCGATACCCGTCGGTAACGTGCGCGAGCTGGCTCGGCGCGAGTGCCCCCGCGGCGAACCCCACGTGCTCGGTGTGCACCTCGAGATAGCGGATGACGGTGACCGCATCGGCCGGACGGGCCCAGTCGCGACGCCGGAACACGCCGTCCTGCCACACGCCGCGTCCTGCGAGCCCGAGCCGCGCGCCGTGCCACTCGGCGTCGAGCCGCAGCTCGAGCGCCCCGTAGCTGGCCATGCCCTGCCCGCCCGCGGCCACCGCCACCCCGATGCCCAGCGCGTCGTCGGCGTGCGCGAGGCCAGACGCGAGGCAAAGGATGACGAGCGTACGCACGCCCCAAGCCTCACCCCGCGCAGCAGAAGGGACAACTTATCGCCTTCGCCCCAGCTGCACGCGCGTGGCGCGACTAGCTGCGCGAAGCGTCGCGCTCTTTGCTCGCGCGCTTCACGAGACGCAACATCACGAACCCGGTCACACCGAGCAGACCGACGCCGATGCCGAGCATGCGCCAGCGATAAGCGCCACCCTTGGACGGTTGCCCCGAGCCCCAGAACCCCGAGGGCTTGCTGGGCTGCGTATAGCCGACATCGCGGTCGACCATCGTCGGATCGGCCGCGGCCGACGAGCCCACGAGGCCGAGACATAGCGTTATTGCGACCACGAGCGCGCGCACGCCAGTTGCGTATAGCACGCGACGCCGCGCCGCCAGGTGCGCCGCATCGTCGCAGCTAGGGGATGACATCCTTGTCCCTGTCCTTTTCCTTCTTGTCGTCGCGCGTCTTCTTCCTGTCGGTCTTTTCGGGCTCCTGGGCATCCTTGGCCTTCATCGGGTTCGTGGAGCGCGCGTTCGTGATCGCCTTCTTCGTTCGCTGGAGGCAGTCCTTTTCGGACTCGCTGTCATCTTTGGCGAACAACAGGGGCGTCGCGAGCGCCTGGTCGTACTCCTCCTGCGTGAGCCGCTTGCGCTTGAGCATCACGCCGAGGATTCGCTTGATCTTGTCCTCGGTCCACTTGGTCAGCGTGCCCTGGCAGTACTGCTTGTAGCGGTCCTTGGGGGCCGGAAGAATCGACGAGAAGAACGCGGCCTCGACGGGGTTCAGATCCTTGGCCGGCTTGCTGAAGAAATGCCAGGACGCCGGTCCGATGCCGTAGAGCGCGGGGCCGTATTCGATCACGTTGAAGTAGATCTCGAGGATGCGATCCTTGGTGAGCGTGTTCTCGACGTGCCAGGTCAGGAACAGCTCCTGGAGCTTTCGCAGCAGCGTCTTCTCTCGATAGAGCAGCACGTTCTTCACGAACTGCATCGTGATCGACGATGCGCCATACCGGAACTTGCCCGCCTTGAGGTTGTTGACGAGCGCAGTGCGGAACTCGCTCACGATGAAGCCGTGGTGCTGATAGAACGCCGAGTCCTCCGTGCTCATGATCGACTTGATGAGGTACGGCGAGATCTGATCGAGCGGGACGAAGTCCTCGCTGCTCGGCCCGACGATGAACTGGAGCCACTCGTTCTCGTCGAGCTCGACGAAGTGTTCGAACTCCTCGGTCAGGCGCTTTGGCGAATCCTCCGGCTCCTCGGTGACGCGGCAGCCCCTGATGCCCACACTGCCACCGAGCGTGGTGGCGTCGAGGTTCGCCCAGTCGATGCCGACGCTGATATCCGTGCTGAAGGTGCCCTTGAGCTTGTAGCCTTGCATGTAGGGCGCCATCTCGGGCGGAATGCCGTCGAGCACGCGCTGGCACTCGGTCTTCGGGATGACGAACCGGAGCGCGAGCGTCGCGAGCCCACCCGGACCGCGGCGCGGATAGTTGTTCTTGAAGTCCTTGAGCAGCTTCGGATCGACGGCGGCGATCTTGTCGTAGCCCGCCTTGTCGAGCAGGGTCGCCGTGCCGGTCACCGAGAAGGGCACGTTGCGCGAGGTGAAGTCGCCGCGCGTCAACGTCACCTGGTGCTTCATGCGATCGAACGTGCCGGCGACCTGGGCCGACAGATCGAGGTCGTGCACTTCTTTGTCGGCGATCATCGGGTGGCCGACGTTGAGCCCGCTCACGTCGAGCGTCCCGGAGAACGTGCCCATCCCGCCCTGCGCGACCTCGACGTGCAGCTTGGTATCGACGGAGGTCTGCGCGTAGTCGACGACTGCGGACTTTGCGAGCAGCGGCGCGAGCCGATCGAGCTGGAACTTGTCTGCGACGAGATCGACCGAAGCGGTCTGCGCCGCGGGCACGATCACCCCCTTCGCGGTCCACAGCTTGCCCGGCACACCGCCGTAGCCACCCGCGAGATCGAGCGTGTATTGTCCCGCGGTCTGCGGATTGGCCACGATCGAGCCACCGATGCCGGTCAGCGACAGCTTGGGCCACACGGTGATCTCGCCACCTTCGATCGCGATCACCGGTGGCTGGCCACTGCGCTTGGTGACCGTCACCAAAGACGCCGACGCTTGGGGCGCATCGATCGTCGTCGCGGTGATGCCGTGCGCGCGCCCGACGAGCTCGCCGGATTTCCACGTCGCATCACCGTCGGCGATCGCCAGCTTCGCACCCGTGCGCGAATCATCTGCCGTGACCTTGATCCGCGCGACGGTCAGCTCCGTGGGACGCAGCGACGCACCGCCCTCACCCTCCGCATCGCTGCCAGCCTTGCCGGTCAGCCGATCGACCACGTCGCGTACGTTGTCGTTGCCCTCGGCGTCGCGGTGGACCGCGACAGTGACGCCATCGACCTTGGCCGCGCCGAGCCGCACGCTGCCGACGAGCGACTTCACGGCATCGAACTCGATGTCGATCCGATCGACATGAACGAGGGGCGTCCCCCCGTCGTGCGGGCCGCGCACCTCGAGATCGCGTACCACCGCGTGGCCGAGCTTCACCTCGATCGCACCGATCGCGATCTCGCGTCCCAGCCGCGCGCCGAGCTTCGCGGTGAGCTTCTCGCGGATCATGCGCGCGCCGACCGCGGGATAGATCACGAACAGCCCGACCAGCGTGAGCACCACAAGGCCCACGACGACCGCGCCCGCGATCACCCAGCGGCGGCGGCTCGGGACGCGTACTGCCGTCCCGCCGGCTGCTCGACCCGAGAGCGGCATCCAGGTCGTATACAACAACCGACGGCCGGCTGTTGTTCTACAGGAAACTCTACGAGATTCCTGGTGCTTACTTGCACGTCAGCGCGAGCATGTGCCCGGCGTTATCCGGCAGCGAGTGGCCGTACACCAGGTAGTCGCCGCCCGCGAACGTCGCCGTCGTGTTGACGATGTTCTTGCCCTTGTCGTCTTCGAGCGAGATCGCGAGGCGCACGTTCGACGTGTTGACGATCCCGTGCAACGTCGCCGTCGCCTTGCCCTGCTTGAGCTGGATCGTCTCGGTCTTGCGCTGGGTGAGCTGCTGGGTGGTCTTCATCAGCAGCTTGAACGAGTTCCACGACGAGAACGGCGGCTTCTTGAATTTCTTCCTGAGCTTCTCGAGCTCGGGATCGATCGCCGCGTCCTTCGCGCTGGTCGCGCTGATCTCGAGGAACTCGCAGCTGACGCTGGGCGGCGGTGGCGGCGCAGACTCCTTCGGTTGCGCGACAGCGGTCCTCGCGAGCGTGGTCGCGAGAGCCGCAGCGGTGAGCCAAAGACGGGCGCTCATATCCCCTCCACAGTATCCGCTGGCGAGACCCAGATCACGGTCGTGTTGCCATCTTCATCTTCGATGTTGAGCACGGTGCCTTCGCCGTTCGGCGTGTCGAGGGTTTCGATCTCGGGCGCCATGCGCAGTGCAGCGGGCTGCACATCGATCGCGTTGGGCCGCGTGATGGTCTCGGTGCGCCCGTCAGGACGCAGGATGATCGCGAGCGCCGCGACGGCGCCAGCGCTCACTGCCCCCGTGAGCACGTGTCCACGATAGCGCTCGAACCAGCTCGTGAAGCGGGCCCACAATCCAGGCGACACACCAGACGACGAGGCTGCCCGCACGGGCGCACGCTCGGCGGTGGTGTCGATGGAGCGCTCGATGGCACTCCACATCGCGCCGAACCTGCCCGCGGGCACGTCATCCGCCGCGAGCTCGAGACGGGTGCGCACCAGCTCGCCCATCTCCCCGAGGCTCTGAACCTTGGCGCGATCGTCGGCGCTCGTCGCGAGGCGTGCTTCGACCTGCGCGTGGGTGCCCTGGTCGAGCTCGCCATCGGCGTGCTGCATAAGCTCGAGATCGTCCACGGCCGGCATCAGCGTCCACGCGCCGCGGGTGCGCGCGCCTCCATGGGTTCGGGGTCGAGCTCGTCCTTACCGGTCAGATCTTTGACCAGCTCGGGAGAGGGATTCTCCACCAGATCGAGCAGCCGCTTCTGCATGTTGCGCCGGGCGTGGAACAGGCGGGACATGATGGTTCCCTTCGAGCAGGCCATCGCCTGCGCCATTTCCTCGTAGGACAGGCCCTCGAGCTCCCGCATCACCAGCACCGCGCGATGGTTCTCGGACAGCTCGTCGAGCGCCTGGTCGATGCGAGCCCGGATCTGCTTGTCCGCCAGTGCGCGCCCCGGATTTCCACCAAGAATTCGCGGGAGTAGGGGATCGTCGCCCTCGTTCTCGACCTTGGTCTCGTCGAGCTCCACGGGCTTGACCCGCCGGTGCTTGCGAAGGTGATCGATGGCGAGGTTCATAACGATTCGGTAGAGCCAGGTATAGAAGCTGGAGTTGCCCTCGAACTTGTCTAGGTACCTGTGGGCCTTGATGAAAGCGTCCTGGACGACGTCCATCGCGTCGTCTTGATGGCGCACGACGCCGAGCGCGAGGGCATAGGCCCGGCGGTGGTACCGCTCGAAGAGAGTCCGGAACGCATCCCGATCCCCACGACGTGCCGCCGTGACCAGATCGCGATCGTCGAGGTCAGCTCCATGCGTCCGGGTGGACGCACGCTGACCGGCGTTATTCACCTTCGCCACGCCCGGCCGTTTATAGCTCATGTGCCGGGTGACGTGTCGGAGGACCTGGGTAGCGCTATGCTTCGCGGGCTTCGCGCAGGCCTGGCGCGCATCTGGTCATCATGGGGGTAATTCCGAGCTTTTTGGGACGGGTTCGCTCGGTCCTCTATCGGCACGAAGCACGCCGCGCGGTGCTGTACGCGATCGCGCTCGTCGGTGCGGTCGCGATCGCGATCCCCGTGGTCGGCCATTTCATCGTGGACACGCGCCGCGGTGCGCTCACCGTCCTCGGAATCGGTGGTCTCGCCGCGTTCTCAGTCGTCGTCGGCGCGCTGGTGATGGGTGTGATCGTTCCGCGCCGGAAGTGGCAGACCGATGCCGATCTCGCGCGTTGGGTCGGCACCCGCAAGCGCGACGTCGCGTCCGATCTTCTCTCCTCCGTCGAGCTCGCGGGTGCCCCCGCACGCCCCGGTGCTCCGTCGGCCGCGCTCGTCGATGCGCTGATCACCGCAACCGCTGCGCGCCTCGAGGGTGTCGAGCCCCGCACACTCTTGCCCGACGACGAGATCAAGCGTGCGCAGCGCTGGATGCTGATCGCCCTCGCCGCGAACGTTGTCCTCGTACTCGGCGCGCCCCACGTGATCAAACACGGCTGGCGCTCACTCGTGTTCGCGCCGCGGCCGCCGTACGATGGCGCGAAGCTGTCCGCGATCCCGCTCGTCGGCGATCTCGAGGCGACGCTGACGTTCCCCGCATACTCGCGCCGCGCCCCGCTGCCGATGCCGTCGTCGTCGGGCGACGTGCGTGGCCTGCCCGGCACCAAGGTCAAGCTGCGGGCGCGCGTGCTCGTGCCGGTGAAAGATGCCGAGCTGGTGGTCGACGGCGACCGTCCGAGCGAGCCGCGCATCGTGCCGGTCAAGCTCGACGGTGATCAGCTGTCCGTCGAGCTCGAGATCGAGAAGAGCACCCGCTATCGGTTCGCCGTCCGGGCGCCCTCGGGCGAGCGCGCGATCGAGAGCACGCCGCGCGCGATCGAGGCCGAGCCGGATCAAGCGCCAGGTGTCCAGCTGATGGCACCGGGCGATCCGCTCGACGTCACCAACCTCCGCCGCGTGGAGCTCGCCTACGTTCTCGAGGACGACTACGGCCTCACCGCCGCCGAGCTCGTGTGGGAGTCCGGCAAGGATAAAGGCAGGAAGCCGATCACGCTCGGAGAGCGAAGCGAGCCGATTGGGGGGGCCGGCGGGGCGGGGGGAAACCCCCCCCGTGGCGAAGAGGCCGGCGTGACCGGGCGCGCGCAAGGCAAGGTGCTGTGGGACATCGCCGAGGTCGTCGTGCCGAGCGGGGGCGAGGTTCGTTACTGGATCGAAGCGAAGGACAACGACACCGTGGGTGGCCCCAACATCGGTAAGTCGCGCGAGATGCGCCTCAAGGTCGTGAGCCCGCGCGAGCGCCACGAGGAGACGCTCGGCCGGCACCAGGAGGTGGCCGAGAAGATCGTGCGCAACCTCGGCGGGCGGCTCACGCTCGCCGCAGACGAGGTGGCGCCGCGCGAGGAGCTCTCCGGTGGGCTGCGC
The DNA here is from genome assembly GCA_033763475.1 of Kofleriaceae bacterium. GTDB lineage: Bacteria > Myxococcota_A > Polyangia > Haliangiales > Haliangiaceae > JABFXX01. Next base: position 50,448 of record JANRKM010000119.1, on the reverse strand, counting down.
GAAGCGATCGTCGAGCTCGGCGCGATCGGCGCCGCGTTCGAAAAGGACCCGCACGCGTCGGATGCGATGCGCAAAGCGCTGGCCCAGATGCGCGAGCGGCTCGATCGCCTGGCGATCAACGAGCACAAGCTGATGCCGCAAAAGGGTGGCGCGAAGCTCGCCCCCGGTCGGTTCGCGGGCCTCGACCCGAAGATGATCGCGGAGCTCGAGGAGGATGCGCTGATCCTCGCCGACTGGCTCGATCGCGAGCGGATGGAAGGCCTGCTCGACATCTCCGACGAGATCGCCGCGCATCAGAAGCGCCTCGCGGATCTGATGGCGCAGTTCGAAAAGACCAAGGACCCGCGCCTACTCGACGAGATCGAGCGCGAGATGAAGGCGCTCGAGCGTGCGTACGCCGAGCTCGAGAAGCACAAGCAGGGCATGCCCGAGGACGTGCTGGACCAGTACGTCAACCGCGACGCCCTGCAGGCACAGCAGGGTACGAACTGCGTGCAGGAGGTCCGCGACCTCGTGCGCGGCGGCAAGATGTCCGAGGCGCAGAAGAAGCTCGAGGAGTGCCGCCAGCAGCACGGACGTGCGTCGTCGTCGCTCGAGAACGCGCTCGGCGGACTGCGCGGCGATCGGTTCACCGAGGAGCAGAAGAAGCTCGAAGAGGTGATGAACGAGCTCGCGGACGTCGCGAAGGATCAGGAAGACATCGCGGCCGAGGCGAACCGGCTGTTCGAGCAGTACGCGGACAAGGCCGACGAGGTCGCTAAGGATCATCGCCGCGAGGCGAGCAAGAAGGTCAGCGGTCTCGTCGAGCGGCTGCGCAAGCGGCTCGAAGATATCGAGGAGAACGGGCTGACGCCGTTTGCCAAGGAGGAGCTCGATATCGTCGAGCGGCGCCTCGGCGACGTCGAGCACATGGTCGACGACGGTGACCTCGCCGAAGCGCTCGGCATGGCCCGGCAGGCGAAGACCAGCCTCGACACGATCGCTGGCGAGCTCGAGGCCGCGCTCAACGACGATCCGAAGTCGAACTGGGCCGACGCCACGCAAGACGCCCTCGACGGCATCGAGCGTGCGCAGCCGACGGCAAAAGAATTGATCAAGGAGCTGCAGGCGTTGTCGCCGCGCCCCGACCAGATCATGTCCGGTGACGATGTGCGCGCCCTCGAGCGGCTGCGCCGGCGGCAGGCGATGAACAAGGAGCGCGCGAAGCGGCTCGCCGAGCGCACCAAGCAGATGGGGGCCGACCTGCCGGGTGATGCCGGCGAGAAGGTCGGCAAGAAGCTGGGCGGCGCGATCGACCACATGACCAAAGGCGACGATCGGATGAAGTCGAAGGATCCGTCGGGCGCGCGCGAGGAGACCCGGGCCGCTGCCGAGGCCCTCGCGAAGGCCAAGGAGAGCGCGCGCGACGCCGCCCGCCAGGCGCAGGAAGGACAGCGCATCGGGGACGAGCCGATCCGCATCCCCGGCGCCGACGAGTACCGCGCGCCCGAGCGCTTCCGCGAGGACCTCCTCGAGGCGATGAAGAAGAAGAGCACATCGGCGCCCGACGGCTACAACGAGATGATCCAGCGCTACTACCAGGAGCTCATCAAGTGATGCAGCGACTCCTGATCGTCGCGATGTGCCTCGTCGCGAGCACCGCCCACGCCAAGCGTGATCGCACGGTCGCCGGCGACGTGATCAAGGCGGCGCGGTTCCTCCAGACCTCGCGCCTCGACGACGCGCGGGTGCTGCTCGCCGATCTCGAGAAGCGTGCATCCGACTCCCTCGAGGTGAAGTGGCTGCGTGCGGAGCTCGCGTTCCAGACCGGCGACTACGCCACCGCGGTCAAGCTGCTCGAGAACCTGCCGGCCGACAGCGTCGACGGGTTGGTCGGCTCGACCCGCAAGCTCGCCGCCTCGACGCTGGGCGTGACCGCCACGTTCGCCGAAACGAAGTCGCCCAAGGGCCACTTCCTCATCCGCTATGCACCCGGCCCCGACGCCACGATCGCCGAGCTCGCGGGCGAGGTGCTCGATGCCGCGTGGGAGGAGATCGGGAACGACCTCGGCTACAAGCCCACGGATCCGATTCGCGTGGAGCTGCTCGGCGCGCCGGCAGACCTCGCGAAGCTCTCGCCGCTCACCGAGGTCGAGATCGAGACGACGGGAACGATCGCGTTGTCCAAGTACAACAAGCTGATGGTCGTCTCGCCGCGCGCGACGATCTTCGGCTACCCGTGGATGGACACGCTCGCCCACGAATACACGCACCTCGTGGTGTCGCGTATCTCGCACGACTCCGTGCCAGTGTGGCTGCAGGAGGGCCTCGCCCGGTTCGAACAAACGCGCTGGCGCCGACCGCCCGAGGTCGTGCTCGCCGTCACCGAGCAGGCACTGCTGGCGGGTGCGCTGAAGAAGGGCCGCCTGATCACGCTGGACGAGATGCACCCGTCGATGGCCAAGCTCCCGAGCCAGGAGGCCGCCGCGCTCGCGTACGCCGAGGTCTATACGCTGGTCGGCTGGATGCACAAGAAGCTGGGCTGGAAGGGCATTCAAGGTGCCCTGATCGCGCAACGCGACGGCAAGAGTGCGCGGCGGGCGGTCGCCGAGGCGCTCGCGATGCCGTGGGCCACCGTCGAGAAGGAGTGGCACGCGCACCTGCGGACGCTCGAGAAGGAGAAGCCGGATCGCCCCACGGTCGCGCGCGCCGGCAAACCGATCCGGTTCGCCAAGGGCGGGGTCGACTCCGAGAACATCGGGCTCGATCAGGTCAACGCGAAGGCCAAGAAGCACGCGCGTCTCGGCGGCATGCTCCGCGCGCGCGGCATGCTCGAGGCTGCGACGATCGAGTACGAGAAGGCGCTCACCGCGGGAGGGCCCGATCCATTCGTGACCGGCAAGCTCGCCCGGACGCTGGTCGACCTCGGCCGCCATGAACGCGCGATCGAGCTCGCCACTCCGCTCGTCACGGGAGATGACCGCGACGCGGCGCTTGCGGTAACCCTTGGCATGGCGCGGTCGGCGAGGCATGAATGGCCCGAAGCGATCGCCGCTTACGAGCAAGCCCTTCGCGTGAGCCCCTTCGACCCCACGATCCGTTGTGGCCTCGCCGAGGCGTACACGGAAATCGCCGACCCCAGAGCCGCACGCGAGAAGAGCGCGTGCAGCGAGCTGAAACACTGATCATGCCCAGCCGACCAGTCACAGGTGACATCACGCCGTTGCACGATCCCGAGCAGCTGCCGCTCGCGGGTGAAGGCTTGCCGGGGAACACGACGATCACCTCCGTCCCCAACCGGGACGTCTCGGCGCGCGCGGACCTCGACGCCGTCGCCGAGCTCGCCGAGGCCCATGATCAGATCCTCGCGGAGATCGAGAAGCGTATCATCGGCCAGCGCAAGGTCGTCGAACAGCTCCTGGTGGCGCTGTTCGCGCGCGGGCACACCCTGTTCGTCGGCGTGCCCGGGCTCGCCAAGACGCTGCTCATCTCGACGCTCGCCGAGACGTTGAACCTGTCGTTCCAGCGCATCCAGTTCACGCCGGACCTCATGCCGGCGGACATCACGGGGACGGAGGTCCTCGAGGAGGATCACACCACCGGTCGCCGCACATTCCGGTTCATCAAGGGCCCGGTGTTCGCGAACCTCGTGCTCGCCGACGAGATCAACCGTACGCCGCCCAAGACCCAGGCCGCGCTGCTCCAGTCGATGCAGGAGTACAAGGTCACCGCGGGTGGCCACACCCACGAGCTCGCGCTGCCGTTCCTCGTGTTCGCGACGCAGAACCCGATCGAGCAGGAGGGCACGTACCCGCTGCCCGAAGCGCAGCTCGATCGCTTCATGTTCCAGGTCGACGTCGAGTACCCGACGGAAGCCGAGGAAGAGGAGATCGTTCGCCAGCAGACGAGCGATCACCGCCCCGAGCTCACCAAGGTGCTAAGCCCGCAGCGGATCCTCCAGCTACAAGAGCTCGTGCGCCGGGTGCCCGCCGCCGACCACGTCGTGAAGTACGCGGTCGCCCTCGCCCGCTCCACTCGCCCCACCTCGCCCAACGCGCCACCGTTCGTCCGCGAGGCCGTGTCGTGGGGCGCAGGCCCGCGCGCGTCGCAGTTCCTGATCCTCGCGGCCAAGGCGCGCGCGATCCTCGATGGCCGGTTCGCGGTCGCGATCGACGACGTCGCCGCCCTCGCGCGCCCGACGCTCCAGCACCGCCTGATCCTCAACTATCGCGCCGAGGCCGAAGGCCTGCGCGCGGGTGACCTCGTCGATCGCCTGCTGTCGGTCGTCACGCCGTAACCACATGCCCACGCTGCCGGAGAGAATGGATCCGAGCCAGCTGGCGCGCCTCGGCAGCTTGCCGATCAAGGCGCGCGTGATCGTCGAGGGTGCGCTCTCCGGCATGCACCGCGCGAAGCTCCACGGCTCGTCCGTCGAGTTCGCCGAACACAAAGAATACTCGCCCGGCGACGAGCTGCGCCACGTCGACTGGAAGACCTATGCGAAGGTCGATCGCTACTACGTGAAGCAGTTCGAGCAGGAGTCGCAGCTCACGATCTACCTCGTGCTCGACGCCTCCGCCTCGATGGCGTTCGCCGGCGGCGGCATGCAGAAGCTCGAGTACGCCAGCCTCTCGCTCGCCGCCCTCGCCTACCTCGCCATCCAGCAGCAAGACAAGGTCGGCCTCGTCGCCTGCGGTGACCGCGCACTCGAGACCATGGTGCCGCCGCGCGGCCGCACCAACCATCTGCACGACCTGCTCGGCGTCCTCGACAGCATGATGACCAAGGGCGGCACCGGCGACGAGTCGCCCGCCGCGGCGCTCCAGCGCATCGCCGAGCTCTCGCGCCGCAAGCGCGCCCTCGTGATCCTCGCGTCGGACCTGTTCGACGTCGACGACAAGACGCTGAGCATCCTCGGCCAGCTCCGCGCACAGCGCCACGACGTCTCCGTCCTCCACGTCCTCGATCCACACGAGGTCACGTTCCCGTATGACGGCCTCACGCAGTTCGAGTCGCTCGAGAACGAGCACAAGATGCTGGTCAACCCCGCCGCCATCAAGAAGGACTACCTCGACAAGATGGAGGCGTTCCTGACCAGGTGCCGCGGCACGATGGTCGGCGCGGGCGTCGATTATCACTTCGCGACGACGGATCGCCCGCTGGAACAGACGCTGTTGAACTTGCTGGTTGCGCGCTCGCGCCTGGGGCCGTCGCGGAGGGCAGGATGAGCGCGGTCGTCGTCGCTCGACGGTGCGCCAACGTTCCGGCGCGCGCGGAGGCCCCGTGGGCTTTCTAGCGCCTCTCATGCTCGCCGGGCTTGCCGGCCTGTTCGTCCCGATCGCCATCCACCTGATCGGCCGACGGCGCGCGAAGATCGTGAAGTTCGCCGCGCTCGACTTCTTGCTCGCGACGAAGCGGCGCACCGCGCGCCGGCTGCGGCTGCGCGAGCGGATGCTGCTCGCTGCGCGCGTGCTCGCGTGTGCGGCCGTCGCCCTCGCACTCGCCAAGCCCTTCACCTCGTGCGAGCGCAAGGGTCCGCAGGTGACGCGCGGGCCGCAGGCGGCCGTGCTCGTCATCGATGACTCGTTCGCCTCGGGCTACATGATCGATGGACGCCCGTGGCTCGCGCGCGCGACGGCGGAGGCCCGGCGGATCCTGCAGCAACTCGGGCCGGAGGCGGAGATCGCGATCGTACGCGCGAGCGAAGGTGCAGATCATCCGACCGAGCTCACGCGCGACCACCTGCGCCTGCGCGATCAGCTGCTCGCGCTCGAGCCAAGTGCGCGGCCCGCGGACACGACGCGTGCCCTCGGACGCGCGGCGCAGCTCCTGACAGCGTCGAGCCATCAGCGCAAGACGGTGTACCTGGTCTCGTTGCTCGCGAAGACCGGCCTGCGGCCCGATGACCCGCCGTGGGGCAAGGACGGCCCGGCGCTCGTCGTCGTCGATCTGCGTCCCGACAAGACGCCGAACGTCGCGATCACCGCGCTGCGCGTCGATCCCGAGCCGGGTGCAGGCTCGCGCGGCGTGGCGTTCGATGCCGAGGTCGCGAACTACAGCGATGCACCGGCCACGATCGAGCTCTCGCTCTCGGTCGCCGAGCGCGTGGTCGCGCGGGGCTCGCTGGTGCTCGCACCGTTCGAGAAGAAGACCAAGCGCTTCCTCGCCGCCCTGCCGCAAGGCGCGCGCGCGACGGATGCATCGGTAGCGATCACGTCCGACGCGCTCTCTCTCGACGACACGCGCTTCGTGCGCGCGACCCTGCGCGATCAAGTGCGCGTCCTCCTCGTCAATGGCGACCCGCGCACGGTGCGCCATGACGACGAGCTGTTCTACGTCGAGGCCGCGCTGCGCCCGGGCGATCGCGAGGACAGCGGCACCAGCGTTCGCACCATCACCGCCGAGGAGCTCGCGGGCATCGAGCCCAAGGCCAAGGGCACCGCGGCCGCGATCGATCTCGAGAGCTTCGACGTCATCGTGCTCGCCAACGTCCCTGCCCTCGCGCCCGAGCGCGTGAACATCCTCGCGCAGTGGGTGCGCGCGGGCGGCGGCATCCTCGTCGCCCCCGGCGATCAGGTCGACCCGGCCGCGTACGACCGCACGATGTTGCCGCTCCTGCCCCAGAGCTTGCGCGACCCGATCGACACCACGTGGGGCGCGCAGGCCGAGGATCGCAACAGCCGCGCCCTCCACCTCGTGAAGTGGGAGGCCGACCACCCGATCTTCACGCCATTCTCTAAGACCGCCCCGGAGCTCGCCGACGCGCGCTTCTTCAAGGTCGCGCTCCTCGGTCCCACCACCGCCACCGCCGATCGCAAGGTCCTCGCGCGCTTCACCAATGGCGCCGCCGCGCTCGTCGAGGCTTCGATCGGCTCGGGCCGCACGCTCTTGTTCGCCTCCACCCTGGACCGCGACTGGAACGACCTCCCGATCCATCCTGGCTTCCTGCCGCTCATGCAGCAGGCGATGCGCCACCTCGCACGCAAGCACGCCGCGTTTGGCGAGACCGAGCACTTCGTCGGCAGCTCCGTCGTCCTCTCGACGGGCGACTTGAAGCGCCTCGAGGTGCGGGGCCCGCACAACCTCGGTGCCGTCTACGAAGGCGATCGCATCGCGGGCCGCTCGAGTGTCCGCTTCGGCCGCACCGATCGCCCCGGCGTGTTCCGCGTGATGGGCACCGACGCGACCGGCGCCACCCACGAGCGGGACGAGCTCGCGTTCGCGGTCAACGTCGACGCACGCGGCTCCGATCTCTCGCCCGCCGCCGAGGCCGACCTGCCGCCCTCGGGCACCGGCGAGCGCAACGCGCCCGTCGATAGTTCGCGCCGCGTCGAGCTCTGGCACGCGCTCGCGGCTGCATTGCTCCTGCTGCTGCTGATCGAAGGCGTGCTGGTTCAGCGCTGATGTTCACCTAGGGTCGGACCCTAATCGCCCAACCAAGCTCGCAGTTACGAGCCGTGCACGCGGCATGCGTCACAGTCGTACGGGCTACGTGATGCGCAAGTTGAGCGATTAGGGTCCGACCCTGCGCAGCGCCGCGCCTTCGCCACCGTCGGCACTGATCGACTGCGATGCCGAGGCTTCGTCCCCCGCGATAACCGAGGCAGCAACGTCGGTCATGCGCCACTCGGGTAGCTGACGGAACGCATCGTAATCCGCGGTGCTCGATAGATCGACCAGCCGCACCTCGGGGGAGTCTACGTCGTCCACGAGGTCCGGCAGCAGCGCGGCGAGCGCCGTCACGGGCGACTCGAGCTCGAGCTCGGTCAGGCCCGGCGGCAGGACGAGGTTCCACTCGTAGTCGCGCCAGAGGTCCGCGCCCTCGTCGTAGTGCTGCCAGTTCAGATAGAACACCGCACCGTCGGCGTTCCCGTCGGTCTGGAACCAGCCCGCCTTGCCGGTCTTGATGTTGACGATCGCGGCGCTGAGCCACGGCAGCGTCGGCGCGGTCAGCGCGAGGGGCGAGACGCCGCCGCTGTAGACCTCTTGCCGACCCTCGAGCTGTCCACGCCAGAGGTACGCGAACGTCTTCGTGGCGACCGCGGTGGCGGACACCGTCAGGTTCGCAGAGACGGTGCCGTTGGTCGGCTCCGCACCAGAGTTGTAGATCCCGACGTGGGCGTGCGGGTACGCCGCAACGGACTCAAAATCCACCTCCATCGGGGCCTCCACGCCGCTGATCGAAACCGCGAAGTCGGTGCGGTTGGGCGTCCAGGATTCGACGTTCACCGTCGAACCCGTGAAGTCCGCGGCGGGCAGATACGCCGTCGCGACGTAGTCCCAGTTGTTGTCGCGGGCCACTACGACGACCGGCGTCGTGGCGCTATCGCAGCCCGGTTTGCGTTCGAAGGCGGCCGTGCCCCCGTAGGTGCCCCACGACCCGCAGGCTCCGGCCCACACCTGGTAGTAGTTGTACGTGTCCGGCCAGGTGACCGTGACCGAGCTCTTCGAACCCTGCCCCGCCGGCTGCGGCTGATAATAGTTCTCGCCGAAGGTCAGCGAGTCTCCCGGCTTCACGCCGACGATCGTCGAGATATCGGTGTTGGCGTCTGCGTCCTCTGGATAGATCGCGGTGATCGAGGCGCCGAGCTGCACGTTGGTGAACGAGACCTGCCCTGCCGCATCGGATACGCCGGTCTCGCCAAGGGTGCCATCGGGCTGCACCACAGCGACGGTGACACCCGCTTGCACGGTTCCCGGCGTCAGCGTGCAGCAGCGGACCTTGGTCGTGACCGTCACCGGGCCGGAGGGACGCGCGTCCACCATCGGCGCGTCGTCGATCGTGGGCGGCGCATCGGGCGGCACGAACCCACCGTCATCACCACATCCGGCAGCGACGGCGAATAGGCTAGAAGCAACAGCAGCAAAGCGGCTCATGGACCGCCATCATACCGTGATTCGGGGCGCGCTCGGAGCATGCGCCGCGAGTCACTCGGGCAACGGGCCTCACGACGGGCGGACATGGGACACGAGCTCTTCGAGCTTCCCCGCTGGCGACCGCGCGATCGCGTCGACGACCTCGACCTCGACCTGAAACGGGAAGCCGAGCGCGCCCTGTAGCGCGGCGACCAGCGCCGCTCGATCGAGCTCGCCGTCGGGCACCACCCGCAGGCGGAGCGTGTCCCGCGTGACCTGCACGACCTGAAGCTCGCGATAACGCGCGGCTTCCCGGCACGCGACGGTGAACACCGGCCAGCGCGAGCTGCCGTCGGGGTATACGAGCATGTTGCGCAGGCGACCGACGATGCGCGTCAGCACCGGCAGCCCACGACCACACGGGCACGGCGGCCCGACCTCCGCGTAGTCCCCGAGCTCGTAACGCAGGATCGGGGTCGCGAAGTTGTGCAGATCGGTAACGACCACGCGCCCGATCTCGCCCGGACCGCACGCGGTGCCATCGTCGCGCAGGATCTCGACGATCAGGCGCTCCATCTGCACGTGGTAGTGCTCGTGATCGGGGCACTGCAGCGCGATGTAGCCGACCTCTTGTGCGGAATACGTGTCGACGATCGGCACGTCGAGCACGTCGCGCACGAGGCCCCGCGTCCCCGGCGAGAGCACCTCGCTGATCGTGCGCACTTGGCGCAGGGCTGGCAGGGTCTGCCCGGTCGCGTCGAGCCGACGCACGATCGCGTGCAGCACGCTCGGGTAGACGAGCAAGTAGGTCGGGTTCGCGCGCACGAGCCACGCAACCTGTTCGTCGGTCGTGCTCGCGACTGACAGCGCCGAAAGCGGCGCATCGGGCGCCAGGCTCGCCGTCGCGGCGCCCCAGCCGCGGGCGTGCACACCATCGGGCGGCTTCGCGGACGCGCCGAAGTAGCGGATCGACGCGAGGTGCGCGTTGAGGTCCCGACGGTGCCAGCGGTGCTCGCGCAACGTGATCGCCGCCCACAGCGCGGCCGTCACCTGCGTGCTCTTGACGCGCACGGGCTCGCCAGAGGTGCGCGAGGTGAGCACGTCCTGGACGGGGCCGTGCGTCGATGGATAGGCGCGCGTCAGCAGATCCTTGCCGGCAGAGGTGATCGCCGCGCGCGACATCACCGGCACACTGCCCCACGCGCGCGGATCGATCCCGCGATAGTGCGGAACACTCGCTGCGGCGTGCGCGAGGAGGACGTCCCGTTGGGCTTCCTGGCGCTGCCGGAGCTCTTCGTAGGACAGCCACTGCGTTCGCTCGAGCTCGTCGGCGACGGCCGTGATCGAGGCCATCGTCGTATCGCGCAGTGCCGGCCACACGACGCCGTGAATGCTCGATGCCATGCGCCCGCTCGTTTACCATGCGGACCTTCATGGATCACTGGACGCTGCACGCACGGAACTGGGCGCGGGTGGGACCGCCGCTCCGCCCCAGTGCGGAGGACGTCGCGTGGACCGAGCAGGCGATCGCGACCTGGCATGAAGGACGCGCCGCACGCCCGGTCCGCGGCATCGTCCTCGGGGCGACGCCGGAGCTCGTCGGCATGGCGTGGCCGGAGGGCGCGACCGTGCTCGCCGTCGATCGCGCGCGCGCCATGCTCGATGCGCTGTTCGTCCCCGGGCGCGGGCGTTCGGCGATCGTCGGCGACTGGCTCGCACTCCCCGTGGATGCGAGCTCGACGGAGCTCGTGGTCGGCGACGGATGCCTGACGCTGTTCGCGTTCCCTGGAACCTACAACTCCCTCGCCACCGAGCTCGCGCGCGTGCTGGCCCCCGGGGGCCTGCTCCTCCTCCGCTTGTTCGTCGCGCCAGGCCGTCCTGAACCGCTGGAGGCGATCAGGCGCAGCCTCGCGTCACCAGCGCCAGGCGATAGCTTCGACGCGCTCAAGTGGCGCATCGCGATGGCGATCCAACCTGCGTCTCGCAATGTCCGGGTTGCGGACATCCGGGCCGCCTTCGACGAGCTGGTCCCTGATCGCGCCGCGCTCGCCGCACGCACGGGCTGGCGCCGCGAGGTGATCGATCACATCGACATCTATCGTGACTCGCCGACGACCTATTCGTTCCCGACGCTCGACGAGACGCGCGCCACCCTCGCCCCATGGTTCATCGAGCGCGCGTGCCACGTGCCGAGCTACGTGCTCGGTGACCGCTGTCCGACGCTCGTCCTCGAACCCAGGGTCGGACCCTAATCGCCCAACCACGGTCGCAGTTACGAGCCGTGCACGCGGCACACCTCACAGTCGTATGGGCTACGTGACGCGCAAGTTGAGCGATTAGGGTCCGACCCCACTCAGCTTTGCCGCGAGCGCCTGGTGCGCCGCGCTACCCACCACGTCGCGCGGGGGCACCGGACGGCGCGCCTGATTCTTTGCATGCGCACGCTTGAGCGCCCGTACGCGCGCGGCCGCCTCGCCAACCCGCGCGCGGAATGTGCTGTCCTTCTCGGCTTCGCGGATCAGCGCAGCCTCGGCGAGGTCCTGGTTCGTCGGGTCCTTGCACAGGAGCAGCACGTCGCAGCCCGCGCGGATCGCCGCGACCGCCGCCACGTCGGCGCCCATGTGCGCGGCGATCGCCTTCATGTCCAGATCGTCGCTGACGATCACGCCGCGATAGCCAAGGCGCTCGCGCAGCAGCCCGGTGACCACCTGTGGCGACAGCGTCGCTGGGCGGGTGGCGTCGAGCGCCGCGAACACGACGTGTGCGGTCATGATCATCGGCAGGCCCGCCTCCGCCGCGCGCTTGAACGGCAGCAGCTCGACCTGCTCGAGGCGCGCCCACGCGTGATCGATGCGCGGCAGCTCGAGGTGCGAGTCGGTCGACGTGTCGCCGTGACCGGGGAAGTGCTTGCCGCACGACAGGATGCCCGCCGCGTCGAGCCCGCGCGCGAAGGCGAGTGCCCGCCGCACCGCCGTCTCCGGCTCGGTGCCGAACGCGCGATCGCCGATGATCGGGTTCGCGGGATTGGTGTGCACGTCGAGGACGGGCGCGAAGTCGATGTCGAAGCCGAGCACGCGCAGCTCGTCGCCCATCGCGCGCCCGACCTGCTCGATCAGTACCTCGTCCTCGGGCGGCGTGAACCGATCGATCGCGCGCATCGGCGGGAACTTGGTCGCCGGCGCGCGCACGCGCTGGACGAGGCCACCCTCCTGATCGACGGCGATCAACGCGGGCGTACCGTCGGGCGCCGTGCGGTGCAGCTGCCGATTGAGCTCGCTCAGCGCGTCAAGATCGATCCGCTCGTCACGGATGACGAGGTTGCGCTTGAACAGGATCGTCGCACCGACGGCGCCGGCGTCGAGCTTCGCCCGCAGCGCCGAGGTGACCGTCTCCGCCTCGAAGCCAATCCACAGGAGCTGACCGATGTCGTCGCGCACGCTCCGACGGTATCTCAGATCACGGCGAGCAGCGCAGCTCCGAGTCGCCGGTCGTCCCGACCGAGGACGTCGGGCACTCGCCGTCGACCTTGCCCGCTTCGGCGAACTGCAGGTCGACGGGCCATAGCTCGGTACTCTGCTGGCGCCTGATCGCCAGGTACACCACGCCGATGCTCTCCTGGGCGAGCACCGGGAACGTCCTCGGCTGGGTTTGCTCGACGCGGATGTAGAAATAGCCGTTCGACAGCGCACTGCTCGCGAACGGCCCGTCCTGGGTGGGCGCGAGCGTGACCGCGAACGGCCCCTTCACGTCGACGACCTCGACGGTGCAGTTGGTGCACTCGGTGTGCAGCTTGCCAGCGGCCGGCGCGCACGCTTCTTTCTCGTTCCCCACCGTGTGATGCAAGAAGCCGCAGCTCGCGCATGGCATGCCGCTGACCGCGGAGCACGCGCACGACGAATCGGCGATGCATGCCCGCGGCGGGGACACCCCGTCGTCGGTGCACAGCGTGACGCTCTCGTTCGCGCACGTGTTCGCGCCGGTGCAGCTCACCACCTCCAGAAGCTCGCCATCACAATCCGAGTCGACGCCGTCGCAGGCCTCTTCCGCGCCCGGATGGATCGCGGTGCGCAGGTCGTCGCAGTCCGCCTCGGCCTGATAGCCGTCGCAGTCGAGATCGGGCGTGCGCATCGTCGCGCTCTTCATGTCGGCGTCGAGCGCCGGGTCGGGAAGCAGCACGCGCAGCTGCGGGCCCGTCGGCGGCTGCCATGCATAGCCACTGCGCCATGCCTGGCGGCCCGCACATTCGAACACGGTGCCCGTCGACGGCAGGAGCGGCGCGCCGGCCTCGACATGGGCCACTGGCGTGAGCGCGAGCATGAACTTGTTCACCGCGCCTGGCTCGATCGAGATCGGCGCAGGCTTGCCATCCGCGCCCGCAAACGTGGCCACGGCGACCAGCGCGTCGTCCTCGAACGCGAACACGAACGGAATGAACGCCTCCTCCGGTGCCTCGAGCACGTCAGGCTCGATCCGCACGGTAAGGGCGCGCAGGGATCCGACGCCTTCGATCTCGTCGATGTTGATCCGCTGTCGGAAGTAGCCCGCGTTCGGGTCGGCAATCACCGTCAGATCCGCGGGCTTCGAGCTCGCCAGCACGATCTCCACGCGATCCGCGGTGATGTCCTGCTCACCATCGAAGCCGAGGAGCGCGCCCTCCTCGGACCCACACGCAGCCAACAGCGCCAAGCTAGCTAGTAAGCGCATCGAACCACCCCGCTGCAACCATGGAGCCACAGGGTAACCCAGCGGAGCGCCAAGATCCGAAACGCCGGGGTCACGGCGTGCTTGCCCGGGGGCGCCAACGCCGTTGGCGCAGCGGGGCCGCTTGCCTACCTACGCTTACTCGAGCGTGACCCCGAGCTCGAGCGGGATGTTGAGCGTGAGCGGGTCGGTGATCATGTACTCGGTCCACAGCGTCATCGTCGTGTCCGTCGCCGTGTACTCGAGTACCGGAAGTTCTTCCGACGCACCGCAGCCATCGGCGACGGTCAGGTCGGTGCCCGTGATCGAGTACAGTCCGGCGCCGGTGAGCTCCTGCATGATCTGGTTGCCGATCGCCTCGCCATCGATCTTCACGGCGACGCGCGCCGCGCCAGAGGTCGCGTTGCCGACGACAATCTCGACGCGAGCCTGCGCCGTGCCCGTGACCGCGATGCCGAGCGCGTACAGCTTCGCGCTCGTGAGCTCGTAGATGCCCGGGCGAACCGTACCTCCCTGCGGGTTCGGGGTGATCGGCTGGTTCGACACGACGGTGACCACCGGCGCGTTGGCCAGATCCAGCGGATCGCAGTTCGCTGTGGGAGGCACGTATGCGTCGATCGGTAGCGCGTCGACAGGGTTGTTTCCGCCGTCGACAGGGTTATCGCTACCACCGTCATCGCCACCACAGGCAGCGAAGGCCAACACGAGCGAGGTCACATAGCTGAAGCGAAGGCTCATGAGCGTCTCATATCAGATACCGCCCCGCCTCCGGACGCGAATCGGCGAGCCCCGTGACGGGCCTCGCGCAATGCGACGTCCGATCCTATCGGGGGAACGACTGGCCTTCGCCGACCATCTCGAGGCGCTGCGCCGTTCCGGTCGGCGAGTACACGACGATCGTGCGGATCGTCGGGAACCGGAGCGCGAGCACCAGCTCCTTCATGCCGTCTCCGTCGAGGTCGACGACGCCGAGCACGTCGAGAATCACCATCGACTTGGTGTCGACCGGCTTGCCCGGCTCGCTGGGCCGCACCAGCTTGACGTCGTAGAGCTGGAACGTCGGCGCGCACGTCGCCCCAGCCGTCGGAGCGGCGGACCACTCGTTCGCGGGGCTGCGCACTCCGTCGAGGAGGCTCGCCAACGGGAACGACTCTGCGACCTTGTCCCCGTCGAGGTCAGCCGCGATCGCGTCCCCCGAGAGGCACGCGCCACCGACCGCGAACACCGGCGAGGTCACGAGGTCACCGGGCCGCTGGAGCTCGCCCAGCGCCAGACCGCAGCCCGAGGTCGCCGGGCCACACGCGGGGTCCTCGATCCGTGTCCCCTTCCCTGCATCGGCGGTGCACGGCGACGCGCCGACATACGTACCGGCCGCGATCGCCTGCGGTAGGCCGACCTCCGTGCTGCCGAGCGTGTCGAAAGCGCCCGCACTCCTGCCATCGGTGCCGTACACCGTGAACCGCGGGATGGATCCGCGTTCGACCGCATTCGTCAGGTCGGAGGGAACGTCGGACCACTGCAGCGTGCGCATCACCAGCGGCGCGACGGCGGGCCGGCCTCCCGCACCGAGCGGACACATTTCGCCGACGACAATCTGGCGACCGCGCGCGGTGGTCGGGCGCGTCTTCGGCGCGAGCTCGTTGACTACCGGACCGGGCTCAGCCGCGGGGCCATCCGGACGCACGGTGGGCCCACAACCTGCGAGCAGCACGAGCCAGGCAACTCGGTAACCCGCCGAGCGGTCAGTAGCCATCGACATGCACCATAACCCTGCGGATAGAGACACGGCCACTCGGTAATCGAGCAGCGAACCGGAGTGCATCGTGGCGCTTCGTTGCCTCGCTCGTTTGCGCTGCGAGAAACCCCTGTCTATAGTCCGCGCCCTAACTCGCGGTCGGTTCGATACCCAAATCCCAAGTGCTTCCCATGCCTTATTCAGCTCGGATCGTT
Source organism: Kofleriaceae bacterium (assembly GCA_033763475.1). Classification (GTDB taxonomy): domain Bacteria; phylum Myxococcota_A; class Polyangia; order Haliangiales; family Haliangiaceae; genus JABFXX01. The sequence goes on along the minus strand of JANRKM010000119.1, from coordinate 34,962 downwards.
CTCGGCCTAGGCGTCGGCCTCTTGTCGACGGGAATCGCAGAGGCGCAAATCGCGCCCGGCGGTGGCATGGGCGGCGGTGGCATGGGTGGTCCGCAGCCTGCCGGTGAAGAGAAGAAAGAGGGCGTCGCCGAGGCCGCGCCCAAGACCCCGAGCCTCTTGCCGACAACGCCCGCGCTGCCTGCGCCGAAGGGCCGCCGCAAACAGTGGAAGCTCATCGAGATCGACGGCTACTTCCGCACGCGGACCGATTGGTACAAGAACTTCAACCTCGGCTTTCTCGACCGCGCGCAGGATGGCGTCACCGATCTCGGCGGCGCCCCCTTCCCGAGCGCGCTCGGCTGCTACTCCGACGCGCCCGACGCGCCGTGCGGAAACCTGTCGAGTGCGAACATGCGCCTCCGCCTCGAACCGACGATCAACCTGGCCGAAGGCACGTCCGTCCACATCCAGGCCGATATCCTCGACAACATTCTGTTCGGCTCGGCGCCGCAGAACGACGTCTTCGGCAACATTCCGCTCGGCAACAACCTTCCGCCCGTCGGCCCGTTCGGTGGCTCGCAGACCACCCCGCTGGCAGGGGTTGATAACGACCGCGACTCGATCCTCATCAAGCAGGCGTGGGCCGAGGTCTCGGTGCCGCTGGGTATCTTCAAGTTCGGTCGCATGCCCAACCAGTGGGGCATGGGGATGAACCACAACGGTGGCGGATACGATCCCTTCTCCGGCAAATACGACCTCGACGCCGACTACGCCGATCAGGTGGACCGCGTCAGCTTCTCGGCACAGATCCCCGGCACCCCGCTGCGCGCGATGGTCGCCGCTGACTGGGCGGCCACGCGCCCGGTCTCCAACCAGACCTCGTACAACGTCGGCCAGGAAGGCCACCCGTTCGATCTCGACGACAACGACGACGCGGATGCGTGGGTCGGCGTCATCTCGAAGCTGGACTCGCCGCAGGAGTTCAAGGACACCGTCGACCGCGGCGACCTCGCGCTGAACTACGGCGTCTACTTCGAATACAAGACCCAGGAGTGGGACTACAACCTCACCGACTTCGTGCTCGGTGGCGTTCCGGACCCGGCGGTGAAGTACGTGCCGCGCGGCTTCAAGGGCTACTCGCCCGACCTCTGGGTGAAGCTCGGCTACGGCCCCTGGTCGGTCGAGGGCGAGTTCGTCGCGCAGCTCGGAAAGATCGAGCGCCTCGACGACTACGGCAAGACCACCCCGGCCGACATCCGCAAGTACGGCGCTGTCCTGCGCCTCGGATGGAAGGGCATGGAGGGCAAGCTCCGCCTCGGCCTCGAGGGCGGCCTCGCTACCGGTGACCAGTGGGACAACATCCCGCAGGGCAACACCAACATCGCGTTCGCCAACCTCCTCGGCATCTGCCCCACCGGTCAGGCGTGCGCGCCCGACGACAAGCTCTCCCAGTTTATCTTCGACCGCGAGTACAAGGTCGACATGATCTTCTGGCGCCGCCTCGTCGGCGCCGTTACCAACGCGGGCTACGTGCGGCCGTCGATGTCGTACGACCTGACGCGCTCGATCATGTTAAAGGTCGCGAACATCACCTCGATGGCGCTGAAGCCGATCGCAACACCCGGCAACGCGACGATGTACGGCACCGAGTTCGACGCCGACCTCGGCTACTCGCACGGCGGCCTGTCCGCGGGCATCGCGTACGGTGTGTTCTTTCCGTTCGCGGCGATGCGGCATGAGCCCGACACCACCACCGAGTCGTTCGGCTGGGGCACCGACCCCGACACGGGCGTGTCCAACGTCGGTGACCCGTCGACCGCGCACACGATCCAGCTGCGGGCCGTCCTGCAGTTCTAGGATCGCCAGGGCTGCCTCCGTCGCACCATCGGCGCGCTCCGTGACTAGAGCTCGGCCAGCGCGGCCTGGAGCCGATCGATCGGCACGAGCTCGAGGCCGAAAGTCTCCTCGATGCGCGCGTGGTTCTGCCGCGGGATCAACGCCCGCGTGAAGCCCAGGCGCGCGGCTTCGGCGAGGCGTGCTTCGCACAGCGTGACGGCGCGGATCTCTCCCGCGAGGCCTACCTCGCCAAACACGACGGTCTTGGCGTCGATCGCGCGGCCGCGTGCACTCGAGGCGATCGCGCACGCAACGCCGAGGTCGATCGCGGGCTCGGCCAGGCGCACGCCGCCCGCCACGTTGACGAAGACGTCGCGATCGAGGACGTCACAGGTGGCGCGCTGCGCGAGGACGGCGAGGAGCAGCGAGACGCGATTGCCGTCGACGCCAGCGGCCGTGCGGCGCGCGAAGCCGGCGGCCGCGGGGGCGACGAGGGCCTGGACTTCGACGAGCAGCGGGCGCGCGCCATCGGCGGATGCGACCACGACCGACCCCGGGGCTCCGACGGGGCGCTCGGCGAGCAGGTGCGCGGATGGGTTGGCGACCTCGGCCATGCCGGCGCCGCGCATCTCGAACACACCGCTCTCCTGGGTGGAGCCGAACCGGTTCTTGTGCGCGCGCAGGATGCGGTACGGGCCGCCATCCCCTTCGAGCTGGAGCACGACGTCGACGAGATGCTCGAGGGTCTTGGGGCCCGCGAGCCCGCCATCTTTGGTCACATGACCGACGACGATCGTGGGGGTGCCGGTGGTCTTGGCGAACTGCATGAGGCGGCCTGCGCACTCGCGGACCTGCGCCAGAGAGCCGGGGATCGAGTCGAGCAGCGGCGTGTACACGGTCTGGATCGAGTCGACCGCGAGGATGCCGGGCCGCGCCTTGGTGGCGTGCGCGAGGATCTTCTCGACGTCGGTCTCGGCGACGAGCGCGAGCGCGGGCACGGTCGCGTTCACGCGGCGCGCGCGCATCGCGGTCTGCGCGACGGACTCCTCGCCCGTCGCGTAGAGCACGCCGTCCCGGGTGCCGCGTGCGAGGCCCGCGAGCGCCTGCACGAGCAGCGTGGACTTGCCGACGCCCGGGTCGCCGCCGAGGAGGACGAGGCTGCCGGCGACCAGACCTCCACCGAGCACGCGATCGAGCTCGTCGATGCCTGTGCGCATGCGCTGCTTCGCGTCGACGTCGCCAACCTCGGCGATCGAGATCGGCGCCTGCCCGTCGGCGATGCCGGACGCGCTCGTGCGCACGTGGCCCGCGCTATCGACTTCCTCGACGAGCGAGTTCCACTCCTGGCACGCAGGACAGCGGCCGAGCCACTTCGACTCGACATGACCGCACGCGCCGCAACGATGGATGCTGCGCGGCGCCTTCAGCGCCTTGACCTTGGCCATGCCGCTTCGTAGCAGAGCGGTCTGACTGTTCAGATGATCAGCTCATGCGCTTGCGCACGGCTTCTTGTTTGCTGCGCAGGCGCTGCGCGAGATCACTCCGCCCCAGGGCCTGTGCCCGGGCGGCGCCAACGCCGAGCCAGCGCACCGCATGCCCCACCGCGCCAGCGGCAAGAAAGGCGCGGCTCGCCGACAGGGCCACCGCGACGTCGTTCTGGTCCTCGTCGTGGCGGCGCTCGAACAGCTCCTCGGCGGCGTCGGTGCGTCCCGCGAACACGTAGACATCGGCAAGGCCGTCGCGCACGGCCCGGACCCGCGCCGAACCGTGGGGGAAGTCGGCCAGCGCGCGCTCGTACGCCGCAACGAACTCCTCGTACGCAGCGACAGTGCGCTCCATGTCGCCCTTGCCCCGCTCGATCATCAGCTCGAGGAACGGCGCGTAGAACACGTAGGCGTCGATCGGACAGCGCAGCACGGCGATGATCTGATCGAGCTCCAGCTGCTCGCCCTCGAGGGCGGCGGCGGCCAGCGTCGCGGCCTCGATCGCGATCGTGCTACGGCCAAACCGGGTACGCGCTTCGTCGAGGCCGTGGTCGCGGACGACCTGGGACACACGCTCTGCGCGCGCGACGTGCTCGGTGATCGACTCCCAGTCGAGCAGCCGGCTGTCGGGCGGCACGGCGGGGATCGTGAACTCCGGAACGAAGTGCGACTCCCAGGTCGCACCACCGGCGGTCAGCGCTTCTCGGGCGGCCGTGATCTCTTCGGCCGACAACCAGCTGATCCGCATGCCTTTACAGTACCACCCACCCACGCCGATCGTCACGGCTTGACTTGTTAGTGTCAACGTGACACTAACAACAACCATGCGAGTTCCACTCGATGATCGTAGCCACCTCCTCGTGCTCACCGGTGCGGGAATCTCCGCCGAGAGCGGTGTGCCTACCTTTCGTGACGCTGGCGGCCTGTGGGAAGGCCACTCCGTCGAAGACGTCGCCTCGCCCGCGGGGTTCGCGCGCGACCCACTGCTCGTGTGGAAGTTCTACTCGCAGCGGCGCGCGAACATGACGGGTGTCGAACCGAACCCGGCGCACCGCACGCTCGTCGACGTCGAACGTCGGCTTGGCGACCGCTTCCTCCTGGTGACGCAGAACGTCGACGGCCTGCACACCACCGCCGGCAGCGAGCGCGTGATCGAGCTCCACGGCAACCTGATGCGCTCGCGCTGTGCGCGGTGCGATCGCGCGCCGTTCGAGGATCGCACCGCGTATCGCGTGGGCGTCGCGCCGGTGTGCGGCATGTGCCAGCGCGCGGGACGCGAGGCGCTGCTCCGCCCGGACATCGTCTGGTTCGGGGAGATGATCGCGCGGGCACATCTCGAGCGCATCGAGGCGTTCGTCGAACGAGCGGGCACCGAGCTCCGGTTTGTCGCGATCGGTACCTCGGGCCTCGTGTATCCCGCGGCAGGTCTCGTCGAGGTCGCGCGCGCACGCGGCGGACGCAGCTGGCTGGTCAACGCCGACCCGCCGGCGAACGCCGCGCAGTTCGACGAGGTCGCGCTCGGGAAGGCCGGCACGATCCTGCCGGCGCTGTTCGCCTGAATGCTTACTTCTTGGGCGCGGGCTTTTTGGGTGCCGGCTTCTTGGGTGCCGGCTTCTTCTCTTCGGTCTTGCCGCCGAGGCCGGTGACCTCGTCCTTGATGCGCGCCTCGCCGGCGGCGTCCTTACCCTTGTTGAGCTCGAGGTACTTGTTGAAGGCGTCGATCGCCTTATCGTTCTGGTGATCGGTCTTGTACATGAAGCCGAGATCGAACCACGCCTCGGCGTGGCTCGGGTCGAGCTCGACGGCGCGGGCGTATTCCGTGATCGCCTCGGTCACCATCTCCTTGCGGCGATAGGTGACGGCGAGGTTGAAGTGGAAGCTCGAGTCGTTCGGCGACAGCTCGACGGCCTTCTTGTACGCCTTCAGCGCGTCGTCATCGCGCTTCGACGCGCGGTACGCCACGCCGAGGTTGTTCCAGTAGTTCGCCTCGTCGGGCTTGTTCTTCGTCGCGACCTCGAGGTCGGCGATCGCACCCGGCAGGTCACCCTTCTGCCGCTTGATGGTGCCGAGGTTTGCGCGGATCTCGGCGTCGTTGGGCGCGAGCTGCTTGCCGGTCTCCAGCGCCTTGAGCGCCTGGTCGACCTGCTTGTTGCGGAAGTACGCCATGCCGAGGTTGCTCCACAGGACCTTGTCCTTGGTGATCACCGCGGTCGCCTTCTCGTATGCACTCACCGCCTTGGCGTTGTCGCCTTTGCCTTTATAGAGGTGCCCGAGGCTTGCCCACGCCATGCCGTGCTTGGGGTTCGCCGCGACGGCCTTCTCGAGCGCGGCGATCGCATCGTCGTTCTTGCCCTGCTGCTTGAAGGCCATGCCCTGCTTGTAATAGGCCTCGGAGTCGTCACCGAAGGCGACGGACGGGACTGCAACGAGCGCACCGAGCGCGAACAAGATCCGAGCGAGACGCATGCTTCCTCCTACGGGGACCGAGCGTACCAGTGGCTCACTGGCCTCGGAAGGTTACGCCCGTCTCCGACGTGGCCGTCGGGCGCGATATTCATGGGATCTACGCGTGCACCTGCACGTGTCACGTGCACGTCCACGTACACGCAGCCGTCGCGGCCCTCGAGGGCCGGGCTACGAGAAGCGCTACGTTCCCAGCGCCGGGCGGCCCGCCTGACCACGACCATGGATGGCGATCGTCGGTTTCGATGACGCTGAGCCGCTGTGCCACTGAATCGTGGACGAGGTTGAGTGCGCTTCCCCCCGAAAACACCGCAGCCCGCGCATGGCGGGCCGTGTGGGTTGGCGAAGGACAGGTGCGTTACGTCGTGGCGGGAACCGGTTCAGCCTTCGCCGGCTCGCTGGCCACGCCGAGCTCGATCTCGGCGAGCGCCTCGCCGCTGGCGGCCACGTCCTGCGAGAGCTCGTCGAGCTGGCGCGTGGCCGGGGTTGCCGCCGCGACCTGCGCCTCGAGGCCCGTCGCCGCGAGCTGGAACTTTTCGAGCGTGGTGACGTGGTTGTGCATGCGGGCCACCAAGCGCTCGCGGCCCTGGCGAATCCTGTCGCGATAGCGGCGCTGGTCGTCGAGCGCGGCGCGCGCCGCCTGGTACTGCGCCTTGACCTCGGCATCGGTCGCCGCGGCGATCCGGCGATCGAAGTCCTCCATGCGGATCGCGAGGTCGGCTTCGGTGGCGCCCGTGAGCTTGACCTCGGCGCTCTTCGCCGCGACCTCGAGCGTCTTGAGGACACCGTCGCGCACGAGGCCCTTGCCGGAGTCCGTGTCGTCGAGCTTGTCCTTGGTCGTGTTCCAGATCGCGACCGAGCGATCGCACAGCCCCTTCACCTCGGGGTCGAGGTTCGCGGGCAGCCGGCGCACCGCGGCCTGCACCGGATCGAGCGCGATCTTCACGTGGCGCGGCAGCATCGACAGCACGCCGACCATGCCCATCGCCGCCGCCGAGGTGGTCGTGGTGATCCACGCCGGCCAGAACGCGGTCTCCTTGGCGCCCGTGATCCGCAGCGAGCACCACATCGCGACCAGCGCGGTTGCCGCCGCGAGGCCGACGCCGAGCGCACCCTGCACGCCACGCGGACCGCCGATCGCGAGCCCGAGCGACACCACCGACGCGACACCCGCGAGCAGCGGCCAGCTCGGCGCGAGCAGGAACAGCGGCGCGAGCGCAGCCACCGCGGCGGCCATGCGCCAGCTCGTGCGCCCATGCGCGATCGACGCACCTGCCGCGATGCCGAGGATGCCACCCGCGATCGGGGCGAGCGGTGTCACGGGATGGAGAGCCAGGCCCAATGCCAGCGAGCTCCCGACCATGCCGAGGGCCGCCTTGTGAAACGACGCGTGATCGCCAAACCGGATGTCCATGGAGCAATACCAACGCGCCATGATGGGGCTTCGATCTACGCACCCGAAAAAACAAAAAGGCCCCTATTAGGGGGCCCTTAGGTGATCCGAGGATCGCCTGGTCTTAGAACGTCACGCGGAAGCCGAGCTGCAGCGCACGCGGCGCCTGCTGGACCGTCGTGATGTAACCCGAGTTCGAGCCAGTCTTGCCGAAGTTGCGGTTCTGCGTCGGCGTCTGGTTCAGCTCGGTGCCGGTGCCCGCGTCGACAGTCTTGACGTGCTCGAGATCGCGCGCGTCGCCACCGACGATGGGGTTGGCCGAGTCGAAGGTGTAGTTCTCGTCCTGGTTGAGCTGCACCTGCGAGTTGAACACGTTGAAGATGTTCACGAACGCCTCGACCTGCGTCGTCTTGTTGAGGCGGCGCTGATAGGTCAGGCGGAGGTCCGCCTGCTTCAGCGTCTCGGAGCGCGGACCCGCGCCGCGCGGCAGCAGGTACGACTCACCGTCGCCGTACACGGGGTGCGCCGCGAGCACCTGGTGCGGGATACCGCTCTGCGCGCGGAGGCTCGCACCGACGACAACGGCGCCGAGCTTCTTCAGATCGAACTGGTAGAAGCCGTCGACCTTCACGAGGTGCGGACGGTCGAGACCGAGCGCGCCGTACCGGTTCGCCATGAGCTGCGGCAGGTCGTACATCGAGGTGATGTTCGGGTCGGGCTGGCCGGTCTCCGTCGAGAACAGACCGGGGTAGTTACCCTTCGACCGCGAGAACGTGTACGACGCGATGAGCAGCGAGCGCTTCGTCGGCCGCTGCGTCGCGGTGAGCTGGAGCGCGTCGTAGTTGCGGACCGGCTTATCCGCGTACTTGATCTGCTTCATGCTGTCGATGCGGCCCTGAATGATCTGGCCGAGCGCCTGCTCCTGCGGATCGTCCGAGGCGAGGAGGCGGTCCGCCTCGGGCTGCAGCTTCTCGGCCTCGGCGTCGAAGTTCGAGCCCGGGTTCGTGATCAGGTACGTGTTCGCACCGTCGAACGAGATGTCCTCGATCACGACCGGCATCGTGCGGTGGACATAGTTCGCGCCGACCTTGAAGTCCTTGTAGATCTGGTACTCCGAGCCAATCACGAGCTCGTTGGTGCGCTGGCCCTTGAGACCCGGCGTGATGTATGAGCCGGCGCCGCCGCCGAGCACCGCCTGCTGCACGACGTCCTGGCACTGGCCGAGCGTCGCGAGCAGATCCTGGCCCGACATGCCCGGCGTGTGATCGACGTTGCAGTTCGGGTTGTAGTTGCCGCTCGCCGGCGTGAAGCGGTTGGCGTTGTAGAGCTGGAAGCTCGAGATCTCACCTCCGAACGCGCGGACGTTTATGTCCATCGGGATGTTCTCGTAGAACCAGCCGTAGTTCGCGAACAGCTTCGAACGACCTTCCTTGGTCGGGTCGTAGATGAGGCCGAGCCGCGGGGCGAAGTTCTTGTCGAGCGAGAACGCCTTCTCACCGATGACCTCACCCTCGGGCGAGACCTGGTTCTGGAGCGCCTTCGCGACGTAACCGACCTGCTGCTCCCAGCGAACACCGAGATTGGCGGTGAGGTTGGGGAGGATCTGCCACTGATCCTGAATGTATGCGGCGATGCTGCGGCTGTCGGTGTCGGCCTGCAGCTTGTCCGACGGCTCGCAGATCGCGAGGTCGTTCGCGCACAGGATCTGTCCCGGCTCGAGAGGAACCGATTCCGGATCCATCTTCTCGGTGTCGGTCAGAGCACGCACGCGCTGGAGGTACTCCTGGACCTGCCAGCGGCCCGGAGCGCCCGCCGCGGTGTTCGCGCCGCGGAGCCAGTACTGTCCACCGGAGTAGCCGTTGTTGACGTTGTTCGACGAGAACTCGGCGTCGATGCCGCCCTTGAGGATGTGCACGCCGCCGAGCGCCTTGAAGCGCTGGGTGACGGACAGCGCCGCCGACGTGCGCGTGCTCTCGCGGTTGTTGAGGAACGCGAGGCCCTGCTCCGCATAGCGGATGACGGGGCAGTTCACGATGCCCGGGTACATGTCGTCCGCGCCGCCGTCCTGACAGGCCGCGATGTTGTTCGCGCCCTCGTAGTCGGCGAAGTCGTACAACGACCGGTAGTAGTTGTACGCCATGTACGGGACGTCATTGCCGAGCGGAAGCTCGCGGGCGTACCCGTGGTGGTAACCGACGACGGCATCGACCTGCGTCTTGCCCTCGTTGAACTTCGACGTCCACTTGGCGGCGACGTCGAACGCGCCGGTCTCCTCGCGGTAGTTGGCGTTGTTCGGGTTGCGGACGACGCCAGCCGCCCCCTCGAAGGTCTCCGGGTTGCCGAACGCCGACACCTGGAACTGGTGGTTCGGGTTGATCGCGCCGTTGATCTTCGCCGTGTAGAAGTACGTCTGCGCGTTCGAGCCCAGCTGCGACCGATAGACCTCGTCGGTCAGCGTGTAGCCGGTCGTCTCGTCGGTGTCCGGAACGCCGTCCTGGTTCTCGTCGATCTGCGAGCTGATGATGCGCTGCGTGGTCGACTTGCGGAACTGCGGGTTGAACCCGACGTGGAACCACAGCTTCTTCTTGATGAGCGGACCGCCGAGCTCGGCGCCGAGATCGTGGCGATAGTCGACGTCGGTCTTGCTGTCGATCGAGCCGCCCTCGCGGGGCACCGTCTTGGCGCCCGAGATGAACGAGCCCGGCTGGAAGTACCCGAACACCGAGCCGTGGAACTCGTCGCTACCGGACTTGGTGACGACGTTGACGATACCGCCGGTCGCACGGCCGAACTCCGCCGTGTAGCCACCGGTGATGATTTCCGTCTCCTGGATGAACTCGGTCGGCAGGTTCGACGACAGACCACCGACGTGGACGTCGGTGGTGTTGAGACCTTCGACGAGATACGTGTTCTCGGCCGAGGTCGCGCCGCTGAACGACACACCGTAGTTGTCGCCTTGCGCGCCGGCCGCCGCGCCGAGGACACCGCCGAACGTACGCGCCACCGGGAGGTTGCGCGTGTAGTCGTCGGTGATCGTGAGGCCGGTCTTCGTCGAGCCCTGGTCGACGACCGGCGCCGCACCCTGGATGGTGATGACCTCACCCTTGGGCTTGTCCGCAGACGTCGCGGAGTCGATCGTGATGTTGACGACCGCTTCCTTACCGAGCTGGACGAGCACGTTGCCGCGCGAGAACGTCGCGTCGTTGTAGTAGACCGTCAGGATGTAGAGGCCTGGCGGCAATGCCGTGATGAAGTACTGACCGTCGCCCTCGGTGATGACGACCTGCTCGCCTACGAGCGAGGGAGAGGTCGCCACGACCGTGGCGCCAACGGCGGGTTCGCCGTTCGCCTTGTCGCGGATGACACCGCGCAGGCTACCGACCGTCGCAGAGCCCTGCGCGAACGCATCGGACTGATCGACGAGGGAGCCACCGCCCAGCAGGAGGGCAGCGGCCATGAAAGACTTGATGACTTTATTCATGGGTCGGCTCTCCGGTTAGAGGCACTGGACGGGGGGGACCGCGGTCGGATTGGCCACGGTGAAGGTCACGACGCGGTCAGAGGCCTGCGTGTAGACCGTGGGCGCCGCGAGCTGATCCTCGATCGTCGCGCCCGCCTTGAGCGTGAACTTGTACGTACCCGGCGTCAGCGCGGCTGTGGAGGTGAAGACGAGGCCACAAAGCGTGCTGGTGCCATCGGCAGCGCACGTCGGAACACCCGAGGCCGGATCATCCGAAACGCCAACCACGGCGTCGAACGGAACGACCGCGCCAGTCGAATCGACAACCTCCCACTCGGTCGGAGCGATCGAGGCGGGGTTCATTGCCTGGTTGAAGTTGATCGTGATCTGCGTCGTCGACATGGTCGTCGCCTTGGTCACGATGTCTTCGTCGGCGGGGTCCGTCGAGCTGATCGCGATCGGCGCGACGGTCCAGATGATCTTCTTCTCGGCTTCCTGCGTGTAGACCTTGCCGTGGGCGTCCTCGATGGTCGCGCCCGCATTGAGGGTGAACGTGTACTGCTGGCCCGGGCGGTAGTTGCCGAGGAACAGGAAGTCACCGTCGTTAAAGGTCGACGTGCCGATGCTGAACTGCTCGGGCTCGGGCACGAGGGTGTACTCGGTGTCTTCGAGCGACGCGGGGTTCAGCACGTTGTTGAACTGAAGCGACAACTTGCGCAGTGCCGACACCGTGTCGCCGTTGGACGGCGCATTGCCGTTGAAGTCAAACGGGTTGGTGGTGACGGTGATCCGCGACAGTCCGGCGACCGGCGCACCGAACGTCGTCTCGACGCCACAGCGATCGACGACCTTCGCGCCCTCCTTGAACTCGAACACGTACTCGGTCTCCGTCATCGGAGCGTCGTTCGGACCGAAGCCGAACTCAGAGTGAGAGATCGGATACGAGTAGCCGCCACCCAGATCCGGGGAGAACGAGAACTCGCACTCATCACCGTTGGTGCCGTCGTCGCAAGCAATCGAGGCGGGGTCCATACCCTCGGTGTTGAACTGAACGTAGACGTTGTCGTACCAGAGCTGGATTCCGTCGACCTCGGCGCCATCCTCGGGATCGATGAAGATCGGAGTGATGGGCGCGATCTGGAACGCGTAGGGGCCGAGCTGGTCCGCGGGGACCTGCTCGCCGCTCTTGTCGACGATGTTCTCCTTGAGCGTGACGCGACACATCTTGTTGGTCGCGATCAGCTCGGGGTGGTTCGGCTTGATGACCAGCGACGGGCCGAGCGGCCACGTGATCTGGTTACCCGACGGCGAGTAATAGCCATCGTACTCCACCTCGACCATGCCCCCATTGACGCTCTCGCACTCGAGCTTCACGGGCTTGGTGTTCGCGATAGTGCCGTAATAGGTGCCGGTGCCTTCACCGGTGTCGGGATCCTCGATCTCCTCGAGCTCCTCGATGTCCGGATCGAGCAGCTCGTCGAACATGACGCGGATGTACCAACCGTCGGGGTACGCGTCCGTGACCATGCTGGCCGGTTCGGCCATGTCGGGGTCGCAGATCTGAGTCGTGGTGAAGTCGGGCAGACCGACGAGCGTCGGCCGCTTCGAGTCATTCGGCGCGCAGTACGTAGCAGTTTCCCGCAGGTGCGCAGCCGCATCGTTCATGACGAGGACTGCCAGGACCTCCGGCGGACCATCAGGACGAAGGTCCGTGTTCTGCGTGGGGTCATCGCATGCCCCGGCCGCGAACACCGCCGTGGCGACGAGAAGACCTCGCGCACGAATCGGATCGACGAACATAAAGTGAGCCTCCCTATTGTGTTGCAACCGAAGCAGAGGGTCGCACTCCCCTGCCTCGGCGCGCCTGTAATCTCCCATCCCTGACACAAACGCAAGTCGATGCGATCATTCTGCGATCAGGCGGAAACTGGATTTGTGATCACGTCCCCATGAAATGAGAAAACCCAGGTCGCGCTCGCGACCTGGGTTTCATTCACACACACTCTGCTTGCGCGCCACACACGTCGCACCGGGCATTTCGTCGAGTTGCGCCGTTAGGCGTTTCGAGCTCGCTGTCAGGCGTTGGGACGCTTGGGACCGTTGTTCGCCGCTGGCGCCACGACGGGCGCACGCTGCGTCGATGCAGCGGCAGCTGCCTTTTTGTCGTCGGGAAGCTCGGCGCCGCTATTGAAGTCGGCGGCCGGCGCGACATCGATGCCGATGCGACGCACGCCGTAGTGCGCGAGCACCTTCGCTTCGATCGCGTTGTACGTGTCCGGGTGATCGGCGAGGAACTGCTTCGCGTTCTCGCGGCCCTGACCGATGCGCTCGCCGTTGAACGAGAACCACGCGCCGCTCTTGTCGACGATGTTCGCTTCGGACGCCAGATCGACGAGGTCACCTTCGCGCGACACACCGTGTCCGTACAGGATGTCGAACTCCACCTCTTTGAACGGCGGAGCCATCTTGTTCTTCACTACTTTGACGCGAGTCCGATTACCGATCACGTCTTCGTCCTTCTTGAGGGCACCGACGCGGCGGATGTCGAGACGCACCGACGAGTAGAACTTGAGCGCGTTGCCGCCGGTGGTGGTCTCCGGCGAGCCGAACATGACGCCGATCTTCATGCGGATCTGGTTGATGAAGATGATCGTCGCCCCGGACTTCGAGACGGTTCCCGTCAGCTTGCGCAGCGCCTGGCTCATCAGCCGGGCCTGCAGACCGACGTGCGCGTCGCCCATCTCGCCCTCGAGCTCGGCCTTCGGCGTCAGCGCCGCGACGGAGTCGATGATGATGACGTCGATCGCGTTCGAGCGCACCAGCATGTCCGCGATCTCGAGCGCCTGCTCGCCGCAGTCCGGCTGGCTGACAAGGAGCTCCTCGGTCTTCACGCCGAGCTTCTTCGCGTAGCCGACGTCGAGCGCGTGCTCGGCATCGATGAACGCGCAGACGCCACCGCGCTTCTGCGCCTCGGCCACGATGTGCAGCGTCAGCGTCGTCTTACCGCTCGACTCCGGTCCGTAGATCTCGACGATACGGCCGCGCGGGAGGCCACCGATGCCGAGGGCGATGTCGAGGCCGAGCGAGCCCGTCGGGATGACGTGGACCTCGCGCTCCACCGAGTCCTTGCCGAGGCGCATGATCGCGCCCTTGCCGAACTGCTTGTCGATCGCGCTGAGCGCGAGGTCGATGGCCTTGTCGCGCGCGGCGTTGGCGGCGGCATTCTGCGTGTTGGTCGGCGTCTCCTTGGACATCGTCTCGGCTCCCTCTTCTCTTGGCTCGGTTGGCGTCGTTGAGCGTTCGTGTTGGCTACGGGTGACCTGGGCCCTGCCCGCGGGGCCACCCGTCGTCTGTTTCGTCCAGGTCTACACCCCTGGTCTGACGTTCAGCTGTCTCCGCGACCCCGATCGAGGCCGGCTTGAAGTCGATTCGAGCGACCTCGCGGTACACCGAACCAGATGACTTTGTTTCGCTTTCGAACAAAGTGATCGAATCGATCCGCGTCTCACCGAACATCTGTTCAGCTACCGGTAACACGACCTCCTTGAGGGGTCTATTTTCTTTCAGCCGCCCCACCGTGACGTGCGGATGGAAAGGCCGGTGCTCGGCCGGATAGCCCAGCCCCACCATCGCCGCCTCGATCCGCCCGACCAGCCCATTCATCACCGCGTCGCCCTCGATGCCCGCCCACACTACCCCCGCCCTTTCGAGCGCAGGGAATGCACCGATGCGGCCGCACCGAAACACAAGCGTGGGCGTGCCGCGACACGCCTCGATCAGGGCATCCCGCACGGCCTCCACCGCCTCGATGCGGGTCCAGCCGAGGAACTTGAAGGTGATGTGATAGCTCTCCGGCGGCATCCAGCGGACGTCGATGCCGCCATCGCGCGCGCGCCGCGCCAACATCTGGGTCGCACTGGCGAGCGAGCTCGAGGTCGCCGTCGAGATCCGCGCTCCGACGAACAGCCGCTTCCCTTCCTGCGTTCGTTCGGCCTTCAGCTCGATCTTCACCTCACCTTTACTGTCGTCCTTCGCCTCCTTCTTCGCGTCGCTCATGACGGACTCCTTCCGTCGAGCGCATCGTCGACGAGCTTGAGGGCCCACCAGGCCGACAACAGCCGTATCTGGTCGCGTGCCCCCGGCCACGACAGCTTCTTCGTCGTGGTGCCGGTGGCCGATTCGAGCGCGATCCATACCGTTCCGACCGGCTTTTCGGGCGTCCCGCCGTCGGGCCCCGCGATGCCGCTGACCGCGACCGCATAGTCGACGCCGAACCGCGCGCGTGCACCGGCGGCCATCTCGCGCACCACCGCTTCGCTAACCGCGCCGTGCGCGTCGAGCGTGGCCTGGGCGACGCCGAGCTGGCGCACCTTCTCGTCGTTCGCGTATGCGATCGTGCCACCGACGAACGCGCGCGAGCTCCCCGGCATCCGGGTCAGCAGCTCGCCGATCATGCCCGCCGTGCATGACTCCGCGGTCGCGATGGTCATGCCGTGCGCGATCAGGCGCCGCGTCGCCTTCTCGACGAGGGTCTCCGCCTCGCCGGTGCCGTAGACGATGCCCGCGAGCCGCTCGCGCACGCCCGCATCGAGGGCGGCGAGCCGCGTATCGGCCGCCGCCTGGTCATGGTCGCGCACCACGAGCTTGACCAACGTCTCGGGGAACTTCACCTGATAGTGAATCGAGGCACCGGCGACGCCGTCGACGAGGCCGCGGCAGGCCTGGGAGATCTGCGACTCCCCCCGGCCAAACGCGCGATAGATGCGGCGAGCGATCCGCTCGACGTTGCCCCGGGTCTCGCGCAGCTCGGCGAGCCGCGCGGCGAGCCCGGCGTCCCAGATCCCGTACAGCTCGCGGGGCACGCCTGGCAGGCAGATGACCGGGACGCCCTGGACGGCCACCTCGAAGCCGGGCGCCAGCCCGACTGGGTTCATATGGACCCGCGCCCCGCCCGGAACGCGGACCTGGCGCAGCTGGATCCGGGTCAGCTCCTCCACATTCCCCACCGGTCCCGCCGACAAAAGACGCCCGAACCGCTCGAGCATCCGCGCTTTGGCGGGCTCGTCGACGACCGGCTCGACCCCGACAACGCGGGACAACATGTCGACGGTCAGGTCGTCTTCGGTGGGTCCCAGGCCCCCCGAGCAAACGACCACGTCCGCCCGCCCTACCGCGCGGGTCACAGCGTCGGTAATATCGGCTTCGTCATCGTTGCAGCTGGTCATCCAGCGGGTGGTGATATCGAGGTCCCAGAGCCGGGCTGCGAGGTACGCAGAGTTCGTATTCACGATCTCGCCGCGGCATAGCTCGTCCCCGATCGTCAAGATCTCGGCGCGCATGCACGCGACAACATAGCGCAAACAGGCGGTCCCGCGGTTGACGCGCCTCCGTCACGCTGCCTATGATTTCGCAATGCGCGGGGATGTACCGAAGGGAAGCCGCGCGACGGGCTTATGAAGATCCGCTACGCCGCCAAGACTGATGTGGGGATGAAGCGGACCCACAACGAGGATTACTTCTCGTTGATCGAGGATGAGCAGCTCTTCCTCGTCGCTGACGGAATGGGTGGTCACGCCTCAGGTGAGGTTGCGTCCAAGATGGCCGCCGAGACGATCGGCGAGTTCTATCAACGCACCCGCGAGGATGAGGACGCCACCTGGCCGTACAAGATGGATCGCTCGCTGAGCTACATCGAGAACCGTCTCGTGTGCGCGGTGAAGCTGGCGAACCTCCGCATCTTCGAAACCTCCAACCGCGACCTCCGCTACAAGGGCATGGGCACGACGATCGTGTCGACGCTCGTGTCGGGCGACAAGATCTACGTCGGCCACGTGGGCGACTCGCGCGTGTACCGCGTCCGCGAAGGAGGCATCACGCAGCTCACGCGCGACCACTCGCTCCTCGAGGACTACAAGGAAGCGAAGCCGGACATGACCGAGGAGGAAGAGCGAAACTTCCCCCACAAGAACGTCATCACGCGCGCCCTCGGGATGCGCGAGACGGTTCAGGTCGATATCCGCAGCCACCAGATCAAGAGCGGCGACGTTTACATCCTGTGCTCCGACGGTCTGTCGGGCATGGTGACCGACGACGCGATCGGCCAGATCGCCTCGAACGCCAAGAGCCTCGAGCGTGCGGTCGCGGAGCTCGTCGACGCCGCCAACCGCAACGGCGGTACCGACAACGTCACGACGCTGCTCCTGCAGTGTCTCGCGGCCTGAGTCGTGACGGCCTTCCGGGTCGAAGCGGGCAAGCTGACGGTCCAGGCGCGCTCGCGCGTCCATGACACGACCACCGTGTGGGACAAGATCACGGGCGAGGTGGAGGCCGATGCCGACACGCTCGCGATGGCGGGCGCGCGCGCAACCTTCGCGGTCGACATGACGTCCTTCGATGCAGGCGACTGGCTCAGGAACCGGAAGCTGAAGAAGGACTTCGACATGGACGCGCATCCCACCGCGATCTTCGAGCTGCGCGCCGTACGTGACGTGGTGCGCGACGGTGCGAAGTTCACGGCCACCGCTGAGGGTGTGCTCCGCTGGCGCGGCAAGGAGGTCGTGCTGACCCTCGCCGGGCGTGGCACGCTGGATGACGTGAAGGTCGAGGCATCCGCGACGTTCGAGCTCGACATCAAGAAGCTCGGCCTCTCCGCCCCCCGCTTCCTCATGATCAAGATGGAAGACGAGGTCACGGTGTCGGTCGTCGTCTCCGGCACCGTCCGCGGGAGCCTCGAGCGATGAGGCCCGAGGCGGACCGATCGACCGCCGGTCCGCGTCCTACGGACCGGCGGCTCCTTGCGCCGAGGGCCCCCCTTGCGGGGGCTGCACTTCTCGTGGCTGCACTCGCACTCGCGTCGGGTTGCAAGAAGCAGAAGGGCGACTACTCGGGCATCGGCAACTGGAAGTTCACGACGTCGACGCTCAAGCAGGCGCTCGACATGCGCACCGAGCTCGGCCCGATCTGCCAACCCACCGAGCTCACCGACGGCCGCAAGGCGACCTGGTGCTTCGCGTTGCCGCCGTACAAGGTGGGCAAGCGCGTCGCCGACGTCGACCTCTACTTCCTGGGCAACACGCCCGAGGCGAAGCTGATCGAGATCCAGCTCAAGGTGCGCGGCTGCGTCGAGGACGAACTCGATCAGTGGCTGCGCTCGGGTTTCGGTCCACCGTTCGAGAGCAAAGCCACACGCGCTTACTGGAAGAACTCGCACCTGTGGATCGCAGCGCTGTTGCCGTCCGAGCCGGGACGCTGCGTGGTGCATTTCCTCCCGCTCTCCGAGAACGCCGAGATCGAGCGCATCAAGCAGAAGTAGCGAACCTACTTGCTGACGGTCAGGACGGGCACGCCGCGATCCTGACCATCTTCATGGTCTCGCCGTTCTTGCACGAGCCAGAGACGAGGACGAGGACGGACAGCAGCAGATGCTTCATGTCCGTCCGGACGGCGCGGCGCCGCGCGCACGATGTCGCAAAAAAGCTTCCCGCTAGGTCGCGACGAGGATGATCGCGATCAGCGCGACCAACGCGAGCACGCCCACAGCGATGATCAGCAGGGTCGGCTTTCCACGGCTCGCCACCGAGGCGGGCGCGACCTCGTCGGGCGCCATCTTCGGCACGCGATCGGTGATCACCGCGCGCGGCGAAGGATCGTGGATGGGCTCGGGCGCATCCGGGTTCAGCGCGGCGGCCGCGCCAGGTGCTGGCCGGCCGACCGACGGTGACTTGTCGCTGGTGCGGACATCCTTACGCAGCGACTCCGTCCCCGATTCGGATTTCGCACGCTCGGAGCCCTTGGTAGCGATCGGCGACTTGGTCGCAGCTTTTGCGCGCACGACGTTGGCCACGCCCTGCGCGATCTCGGGCGTCACTGCTTTGCCCTTGTACGTCGCGTCGTAGCGCTTGAGGACCTCGTAGGTCTCGGTCACCGTCTCGAACTCATCGGGTGGCGGCAGCCCATCACCGTCGAGGTCGGCGACGATCGCCGTCTGGTTGTCATCACCGCCGCGCTCGTTGGCGAGGGCGATCATCGTCTCGCACGCAGTGCGAGGATCGCTCGCAGTCAGGATCTGCTGCAGCTCCTCGTCGGAGATCGGGTTGGTGACGCCGTCCGAGCACATGAGGAAGCGATCGCCGCGGCGCAGGCGCAAGCGCGCGATCGCGACGCGCACGTCCTTCGCGAGCCCCATGGCCTGCAGGATCACGTTCTTGCTCGGCGACGAGCGCGCCTCCTCCTCGGACATCACGCCCTGATCGACGAGCAGCTGGACCAGGCTCTGGTCGCGCGTGATCTGACGTAGCCGGCCCTTGCGCAGGATGTACCCGCGGGAGTCTCCGACCTCGGCGATGTAGGCCTCGTCACCGCGCACGAACAGCGCCACGAGCGTCGCGCCCATGCCCTGGCGGTCGCCCATCTTGGCCTCGAAGAACACGTTGCGGTTCGCGCGCTGCACCGCCGACTCGAGCTGCTCGTGCATCTCGCCTCGGTCCGAGCGCTCGAGCGCCTTCTGCAGCGACTCGAGCACCAGCGCGCTCGCGACCTCGCCGGCCTCGGCGCCGCCCATGCCGTCGGAGAGCGCGAGGAGCACGCCGCGCTCCTGGATCTGGATCGCGTGATCCTTGCCGAGCGCCTCGATGGTCTTGCCGCTCGCGAGGTCTTTGATCGCAAACGCGTCCTCGTTGGTCGTACGTGCACGACCAACGTCGGTCATCGCGGACACGATCATGTTGACCCCAACCATAGGCGGCCGGCCAGAACGGTCGACCCCGCCGATCCTCTCACGGCGTTACTGCGTCGTCGAGGCGTTCCAGTCCGACTCGAACTGCGTCTTGATCACGGCCGCTGCGCTGGGTTCGAACACCAGTGCACCCATCTCACGGTTCCTGGTGAGTGATGTGAGAGACATGTTTTCCGAGCCGATGAACACGACGCCATCCGCCATGATCAGCTTGGCGTGCAGATAGATCGAGCTCGGCGGCACCTTGACGGGGATGCCGAGGCCCTTGAGGTACGGAATCGATTCGTCGGACGACTCCTCGAGGATGACGCGCACATTGACGCCGCGCTGCTTCGCCGCGCCCACGGCCATCTCGACCTCGTTCTCCGACAGGTACATGACCTCGAGCTCGAGCGTCGACTGCGCCCCGTTGATCAGCTCGAGCAGGCGCGCCTTCGCGTTGTTCGGCGACACGATCAGGCGGGTGCACGCGAGGTCGGCGGGGCGGGGAGTCTCCTGCCCTGCCGCGGCCCAGTCCATGTCGAAGACGGCCTGCACGTCGGCGACGTCGAGCGGATCGCGATCGATCATCCCGTAGTTGCGCTCCTTGTTCATCGCGTCGACGTTGAAATTCATCGACATGATCACCGCCGTGTCGCCGTCGATGATCATGTACTTCGCGTGAGAGTACGAGTAGAGCGGGATCGCGTCGCGCATGGGTACGCCGCCACTCGCGAGCGTGGGCCGTACCGCGTCGTTTCCTGGCGAGTCCGGGTCGAGGATGATGCGCACGTCGACACCGCGGTTCTTCGCGGCGACCACGCGGTCGGCGAGCGCCTTCACCGTCCACAGGTACATGTGGATGTCGAGCGAGTCTTGTGCGCTGTCGATCAGCTGCGTCAGCCGCGCCTGGAGGCCCGTGGGGCCGACGAACGTCTCGGGCATCACGGTGCGCGGCGAAGTCATCGTGCAGCCGGGCCCCGTGGGGGCGTCGGTGCCGCCGTCCGTCGGAGGCGCGTCGTCACTGCCACCGTTACCGGGATTGCACGCCCCGAACAGTGCAATGGCGACGACAGCGACGATCCGACAGCGGCTCTTCATCGGCGGCGGACTATGCCCGCGCGGCCGCACACCTACCAAGTGAATTCGTCTCGCCGGTGATCTAGGGGGCTGTCCTGAACGTCGACGTAGTCGACGCCAATGAGGAACAGCACCCTCGGGGCCCCTATGGCTACACGCTCCTAGCGCCGCCTCCTAGCGCTTGCCCTGCTCGCGCGGGCACCCACCGTTCGCCTCGCCCGCTGCCTTCGGACACAGACCGTAGAGCTCGTGGCGGTGGCGGAGCACCGTGAACCCGCCGAGCCGCTGCGCGATGCGATCCTGCAGGCGCTCGATCTCGTCGTCCTCGAACTCGAGGATGAGGCCGCACTTGACGCAGATCAGGTGGTCGTGGTGGTCGCCGACCACCTCGTAGCGCGCCTGCCCGTCTCCGAACTGCCGCTCGACCGCGAGGCCGGAATCGACCAGGAGCTTTAGGGTGCGGTAGACGGTGGCGTAGCCGACGCGCGGCTGGCGCTTGCGTACCTTGGACAGCAGCTCGTCGATCGAGACGTGGTCCCGCGTGCGCAGGAACTGCTCGACAATGGCTTCGCGTTGGGCGGTCGTATTGAGGCGGCGATCCGTGATGTAGGCCCGCCACCGCTCCTTGAGCTCGTTCGCATCGTCCGTACGAAACTCCGATCGCCCTGGCCCAACGCCAGGGCTGGTCGGTTCCATCACTCGAGGCCGCTCCGCCATGGGTTTCAGCTTCCCCGCAAGTGGGCGGGTCGTCAAGCGATCTGGGCTGGGTGACTTTTCAGTTCGATCTCGCTATGGTGCCGCGGCGATGGCGGATGCCAAGGACGTCGGCTTCGATCATATCCTCGCGCGTCTGCGGGAGGTCGTGACCCGGCTGGAGTCCGGAGAGCTCTCGCTCGAGCAGTCGCTCGCGGTCTACGAGGAAGGAGTGGGGCTGGCGCGCAAGGGCCAGCAGCTGCTCGCAACGGCGGAGAAGCGTGTGGAGATCTTGGTGAGCGCGTCGGGAGGTGGCGAGGTGGCTCCATTCAGCAGCCCGCCGGTCAACGGCGATAGCGACCGGACAGACTGATGGCGACGCTGGCCCCCTCGAGCGCGCCACCGGCGTTGCTCGCATTTCTCGACGAGGCGCGGATCGTGGTGGACGCAGATCTCGCACGCCGCCTCGCTCCGCCCACGGATGACCCAGGCCGACTCGTCGAGGCCATGCACTACGCCGCGACCGGTCCTGGCAAGCGGTTGCGCCCCGCGGTGCTGCTCGCGGCCGCCGAGGCCTGCGGGGGAACCCGCGAGGCGGCGCTCCCGGCGGCATCGGCGATCGAGATGCTGCACGCCTACACGCTCGTCCACGACGATCTCCCCGCGATGGACGACGACGATGAACGCCGCGGCCGCCCCACGGTGCACGTGGTGTTCGGCGAGGCGATCGCGATCCTCGCAGGCGATGGCCTCTTGACCCAGGCTTTCGCCACGCTCGCGGAGCTGGGCCCACACGCGGGTGCCGCGGTCAGCGTGCTCGGCAAGCGCGCGGGCGCCCTCGAGCTGCTCGGCGGTCAAGCGATCGACCTCACGGCCTCGCCCGACGCGCTGCGCACTCTCGCCGCCGTCGAACGTCTGCATGCGGCGAAGACCGGCGCGCTGTTCGCCGCCGCCGCCGAGCTCGGTGCGATCAGCGCGGGCGCTCCAGCCGAGACCTGTGCCGCGCTCGGCCGCTACGGCATGGCGATCGGGATCGCGTTCCAGCACGCGGACGATCGCGACGATCACGAGTTCGGCGAGCTCGCCGATGCAGCAGCCGCGCGGATGCGCGAGCTCGGTGGTGAAGCGCGCGCGATCGCAGCGTCACTCGGATCGCGTGGCTCCCGCCTCGACGAGATCGCGGCGTGGTTCGCCGCGCGTGCGTAGATTCCCGCACGCGCCGTTTGGTACGATGCGAGCGTGGGTGAAGACTGGGACGAGGATACGGTCACCGACATCGCCGAGCTCCGGACGCGAATCGAGCGCGGGTCGGGTCGGCCGTGCCTCACCGTGATCACGGGCGCAAGCGCGGGCCAGGTCTTCAAGCTCCCTGACACGCCTGCCACGATCGGCCGCGGCCCCACGGCCAAGATCCGCCTCGACGACGACGGCGTCTCTCGCGCACACGCGACGTTTCGCCACGAGAACGGGCGGGTGTGGATCGAAGACTGCGCCAGCCGCAACGGCACGTACGTGAACGGCAACAAGCTGGAACAGTCGGTCGCCCTCGTCGAGGGTGACAAGGTCCAGATCGGTCGCACCACGGTGCTGCGCTTCGAATATCAGGACGAGCTCGACGAGTCGTTCCACGAGCAGCTGCTCGCGTCGGCGCTGCGCGATCCGCTGACCGGGCTGTTCAACAAGCGCTACTTCCTCGATCGCCTCGATCGCGAGCTCCGGTTCGCGCGCCGCCACGGCACGCCGCTGTCACTGCTCATGGTCGACCTCGACCACTTCAAGGCGGTCAACGATACCCACGGCCACCTCGCGGGCGATGCGGTCCTCGCGAACCTTGCCAGTACGCTGACCCGGGCAGTCCGCAACGAGGACGTGGTGGCGCGATTTGGGGGCGAGGAGATCGCGATCATCCTGCGGGCGATTCCGCTCGATCCCGCGATCATGCTCGCGGACCGACTGTGCAAGCTCGTCGAGAAGACGGTGACGCCATATGCAGGGCTGGAGCTGCGCGCGACCGCCTCGATCGGCGCGGCGGGGTTCCCGGCAACCTCGGCAGACACCGTCGAGGAGCTCATCAACGCGGCGGACCGCGCTCTGTACAAGGCCAAGGGTCAGGGGCGCAATCGGGTGCGCCACTCGACCCTCAGCTAGTACGCCTTCCCTAGGCGTAGGGCGCCGACCGACACATACGAGGGAATTTGTCCTCGGAGATCCGCGTTGCTAGGGTCATCGGATGCGGCGCCTGTGTGTCTTGATCGGCCTCGTTGCCTGCTCGGGTGATGATGGCCACCGGCAACCGACGATGCCGA
The DNA here is from genome assembly GCA_033763475.1 of Kofleriaceae bacterium. Lineage (GTDB taxonomy): Bacteria > Myxococcota_A > Polyangia > Haliangiales > Haliangiaceae > JABFXX01. Next base: position 11,555 of record JANRKM010000119.1, on the reverse strand, counting down.
CCCGGAGTACGTCGGTGGTAGTGGCCTCCGACGCGGCTCCCACGGCCTCGCCCACCCCCTCGCCCACGGCCTCGGCGCCGACCCGCCCGGTCGCCCCGTTCTCGGAGGCGATGGCCAAGCCCTACTTCCAGACCGGGGACGCCGCGACCGGTGTGACCGCGTTCGCCGCCGAGAAGTGGAAGGACGCACGCACCGCGTTCGAGGCCGCCCGCGCCAAGGCGACCGGGGACGATATCGCGCGCCTCGACCTGCTGCTCGGCCTCACCAACGAGCAGCTCGGCAGCTGGAGCAAGGCCGCCGAGCAGCTCGCGGCCGCAAAAAAGGGCCTGCCTCTACTCGGGGACTACATCGGCTACCACGAAGCCCGCGCGCTGTATTACGCGCAGAAGCGCGCCGCCGCGCTCGCGATCGCCACGGCGATCGCCTCCGACTCGATCGTCGGCGCCGACGCCGAGATGCTCACCGGCGACATCCTCGTCGCGAACAAGGACGCCGTGAAGGTCGCCGCTCATTACCAGGACTACCTGAAGCGCCGGCCCGAAGGCCCGCGTCGCTCCGAAGCCAGGTTCCGGCTCGCTGGTGCCCTCGAGGAGACCAAGGCCCCGCAGGCCGAGTTTGTCGCGCTCTACAAGCGCATCACCATCGACGATCCGCTCTCGTCCTGGGCGACCAAGGCGAGCAAGCGCCTCGGCGAGCTCGGCGTGACCGAGCCGCTCTCTGCCACCGAAAACATCGCGCGTGGCATGGAGCTATTCGATGCGATGCGCAACCCCGAATCCGAGGCAGCGTTCGATGCCGCCCTCGCCGACCCGAAGATCTCCGTCGCCGACAAGTGCGTGGCCGCGTATCACAAGGGCCAAAGCCGGTTCAAAGCCCGCGATCGCAAGGGCGCCGCGCCGATGTTCGATGCCGCCGCCGAGGCGTGCAAGGCTGCGGCGAACGTCGACCTCGAGATCAAGAGCATCTATCAGGCGGGCCGCTCGTACGCGTTCATCGGCCAGCACGATCTCGCCGCGACTAAATACCAGGCCGCGCAGAAGGTCGACCCGAAGCACAGCTACGCCGACGACGCGCTCCTGCGGGAAGCCGAGGAGTGGACGAGCCTGAACGACGGCAAGAAGGTCGAGGCCACGCTTTCGTCCCTTCCCACCAAGTTCCCCACCGGGGACAACGTCGCGGAGGCGATGTGGCGCCTTGGCTGGCTGGCGTGGCGCGAGAAGCGCGTGGACGACGCCATCAAGTGGTGGAAGAAGCAGATCGAGCTCGTGCCCCACGACGATAACTACTTCGGCGAAGGCCAGGCGCAGTACTGGCTCGGCCGTGCGTACCTCGCGAAGGGCAAGAAGGCCGAAGCCCTAGCGTCGTGGGAAGCAGGTGTGAAGCAATACCCGGTCGCCTACTACGCCCTGCAAGGCCTCAACCGCATCCGCGACACCGACGCGAAGCGCTACGAGAAGATCATCGCCGAGCTGACCGCCGACCCACCAGGCTTCGATCCCAAGGCACCGGCCTTCACGTTCAAGCCGCGCATCGAATGGGGAGCCCCCGGCTTCCAGCGCGCGATGGAGCTCCTCCGCCTTGGCCTCGGCGATCCAGCTGCCCTAGAGCTCAAGAAGCTCGGGCTCACCGCCCCCGCGGGCAAGAAGCGCGTCGACGATCCAGACCAGATCGAAAAGCTGTGGGCGATGGCCTATCTCTACGACCGCGCGGGCCGCTATGCGACGAGCCACTGGCCAACGCGGTGGCACATCCTCGACTACCGCAAGAGCTGGCCCACCGGCGCCAACCGCGCGCGCTGGCTCATCGCCTACCCCAAGGCGTACTGGGAGCTGCTCACACGCCACGCGGCCGCGAACAAGACGCCCATCGCGATGCAGATCGGCATCGTACGCGAGGAGAGCGCGTTCGATCCGCGCACCGAGTCCTACGCCAATGCGTGGGGTTTGACGCAGATGATTCCGCCCACCGCCAAGGACTTCGCCAAGGGCACCGGCATCGCTCCAACGCGCGAGAACATGTTCGACCCGGAGATGAACGTCACCGTCGGAGGCCGCTTCCTCGGCCACCTGTTCGAGCGCTTCAAGGGCTTCACGCTCCTCGTGCCGCCCGGCTATAACGCGGGCCCGGGCGCCGTGAACCGCATGCTGAAGGTGCGCGGCACGTGGGACGCGGACGAGTTCATCGAGGGCATCGTCGACGATCAGGCGCGCAACTACTCCAAGCGCGTCCTCGGCACATTCTTCACGTACTCGTGGCTCTACGAGGGCACGGTGCCGCCGATGCCCAACAAGATTCCAGACGAGCTGCTGCCCAAGCCGTAGCGTCGCGCTAGTGGCGCGCCGCGCGTTCGCCCGCTGGCAGGAGGCGACGCTTGAGCGCACCGAGCGCGGGACGCACGCGATAGCGAAGGGCGTGCGCCGCGCGTCCGCGCAACGACGGGCGGTACAGCTCGAGCGAGACCTGCGGCTGCGCATCGGACGTCCACGAGCGCTTCCAGTCCATATCCTGACCGAGGAAGTCGAACGTGGAGAGGCCGCGCGCCCGTGCGTCGAGCGCGGCCTCGAGGATGTGCAGGTGCCCGGGCCCGAACTGCGAGAACGCGGGGTCATAGCCGGGTTTCAAGAGGTAGTAGGTGCCGCCATCCTCGAGCGCGAAGTGTGCGGCGATGCGCCGCCCGTCGTGCTTGAGGAACGTGAGCGACAGCGCGCCTTCGGGGGCAAAGCGGGCGGCGATGTCACGATAGAACGCGACCGTCGCAGCGCTCGACGCGATCGCGGTGCCTGCATCACCCTTCCACGCCGCGGCCTCGAGCCGGAACAGATCGGCGAGCGCTTCCTCGTCGGGCGTGGTGACGCGCTCGAGCTCGAGGTCGCCGAGCTTTTTGCGCCGCGCTTTGAGATTGCGGCGGAAGTGGCCGTCGAGGCGGTCCTCGAAGCCCGCGAGCGTGAACACGGGCGCGCGCGTGCGCGGTGTGACCTCGACGCGAAAATGATCGTCGCGCGCGTAGTTCACGAGCTCCGTGATGAGCGCCGAGTCCTGGGGCACAGCGCCCAGATCGAGCGCGTACCACCCGACGTCATCGCGGAGCACGCGCCACAGGTCGGCGGCAGCGCCCACCATGTCATAGCGAGGCGTGTGTAGGCTGCGCAGCGCGGCCAACCGACCACCGCGCCGCACGAGCGGCAGCACCGCGGTGAGCTCGCCGCCACGTTTCGCGAGCACGACCTCCAGTACGCCAGGCGGTGCGAGCCAGCGCGCGGTGGGCATCACGAACGACGGGCGCACGAAGGGTTCGGCGCGTTCGTTACATGCGAGTTTCTCCCATTCCAGTTCCAAGCTCGACTGCAGCATGGATCCGCGGATTGCACCGCGTGTACCTACTTGGGAGGCATTCGCAGTGCGCCGTCGAGACGGATCGTCTCGGCATTGAGATAGCCGTTCTCGACGATCGCGGCGACCATCGCGCCGTATTCGGCTGGATCACCGAGGCGCTTGGGAAACACGACGTCGGCCGCGAGCGCGGTGCGCTTCTCTTCCGGCAACGCACCGAGCATCGGCGTATCGAAGATGCCCGGAGCGATGGTCACGACGCGAATGCCCGCAGGCGCTAGGTCGCGCGCGGCAGGCAGCGTCATGCCGGCGACGCCCGCCTTCGAGGCCGCGTACGCGATCTGCCCAACCTGACCATCGAACGCGGCGACGGACGCGGTGTTGACGATCACGCCGCGCTCGCCGTCCATCGGCTCCGACTTCGACATCGCCGAGGCCGCCAGGCGCAGGACGTTGAACGTGCCGACGAGGTTGACGCCGATCACCGTCTTGAACAGCTCGAGATCGTGCGGCTTGCCCGTCTTGTCGAGCGTGCGTGCCGCCCAGCCGACGCCCGCACACGACACCGCGACGCGCAGCGTGCCGAGCTTCGCAGCGTCGTCGATGGCCGCCTGCACCTCGTCCGCGCTGGTGACGTCTGCCTTCGTGAACACCGCGCCCAGCTCCTTGGCGAACGCGGTCCCGCGCGCTTCATCGCGGTCGACGATGACCGCCTTGGCACCACCCGCGACGAGCCGCCGCGCTGTCGCTGCACCGAGGCCAGAGGCCCCACCCGTGACGAGAACAACCGATCCTGCGAGCTTCATGCGGCGAGCAGACGCGATCACTCGCGACGATGCAAGCCGTGCCCTAGAGGTTGTCACACCACGTGCCGAGCGACTTGTAGACGCCCAGCTCGCGGAAGATCATGCGCTCGGAGGTGTCGGTGTCGACGAACACGAGGTCGATCTTGGTCTTGCCCTTGATCCAACGCATCTCCGGCTTCACGCCTGGAGTATCGGTGCGCACGAGCCGCAGGTCACCGGACTTCGTCGAGAACACCTCGCCGGAGCTGTCGGATGCGACGTCGACGAGCGGCATCTCCTTGAGTGCGCCCTTGCGGCCGACGAGGACGCGGTAGCCCTTGCCGCCATACGGCTTGCTCAGGCGATCGACGTAATAATAGACGCCACGATCGTCGCGCGCGAGCATGTGCGGCACGCGGATGATCGCCGTGGTGACGAGCTGCACGGCATCGAGCACCTTCTTCGCCTTGTCGCCGGTGAGCTCGCTGAGCGTGGCCTCTTCGGCGTCCCCGCACCAGGTCATGTAGCGCCCGTCACGGAACGCGATCGCGCCGGGGCGCCATTGGTCGACGCGCGGCGCGTACGTCGCGATCGACCAGTTGTCGCCGTCGGCGCTGCGTCTCGGCTGGAGCTGCTCGAACAGCTGCTTGCCCGTGCCGTACCAGACGCGGGTCTCGTGCGCGCCCCTCTTCTCGCCGACCACGACGTAGGTGCCGCCATTGCCGTCCTTGAACACCCGCAGCTGATCACGAAACGCGGTGGTGTCGACGGGTTGCGGCTTGGGGTCCTTCATCCTGGGCTGCGCCCCAGCCACGCCGCCAACCAAGACCATCGCGAAGACCCAACCTCGTGCACGCATCGGTATCTCATTATACGCTCGTGCGGATGGCGAATTCATCGGGCCGGTCCGTCGTGGATGTCGGATCGGTCATCGCCGACACCTACAGGCTCGAGGGCCTGATCGGCCGCGGTGGCATGGGCGCGGTGTTCCTGGCGAGCCACAACCGGCTCCCGGGCAAGAAGGTCGCGATCAAGGTGCTGCACGCCGAGCTCCACGACGAGGAGCTGCTGGCGCGGTTCAGGCGCGAAGCCCAGATCGCCTCGATGCTCGGCCACCCCAACATCGTCGGCGTTCACGACTTCAACGTCACGCCAGATGGCATGCCGTACCTCGTGCTCGACTACCTCGAGGGCGAGACGCTCGCGCACAAGATCGCCCGCGGCCCGATCCCCGTCGAGCAGGTCCAATCGATCATCCGGCAGGTCGGCTCGGCGCTCGCGGCGGCGCACAAAGAGGGCATCGTCCACCGCGATCTGAAGCCCCAGAACATCTTCCTCGTCCCCACCGAGGTCGACGGCAAGCTCGTCGAGATCGCCAAGGTCCTCGACTTCGGCATCTCCAAGTGGCGGGGCTCGCAGACGGTGAAGACGCAGGAGAGCGCGCTGCTCGGCACGCCGCAGTACATGGCCCCCGAGCAGGCGACAGGCAAACACGATAGCGTCGACGCGCGCACCGACGTGTTCGCACTCGGCGTGATCGTCCACGAGATGCTCACCGGGCGGCCCGCGTTCTCGGGCGCGTCGATCCCGGAGGTCGTGTTCAAGGTCGTCTACGAGGAGCCAGCGCCGCTACCGGAGACCGTGCCCGCGGCCCTCGTGAACGCCGTGAAGCAGGCGATGTCCAAGCCTGCCGAAGGTCGGTACGCGACCGTCGAGGCGTTCGTCGAGGCTATCACCGGACAGCCGATGAACAGCCTCCGCACGGCGCCGGTCGCGCCGCCCGAGATCGGGTTCGCGACCGGCTCGAAGCGGATGACCGAGCAGGAGGCGCTCGCGAACACGATGGGCTCGGGGGACTACGCCGGCAAGGTCGCCGTCGGTACGCCGCTGCAAAGCGCACCGCGCATCGACGTCAGCGCACCGACGGTCGACTCGCAGCGCGGCGGCGTCGCGCCGTTCGCGGCAACGGTCGACTCGCAGCGCGGCCAGGTAGGCGCGCCATCCGCTTCATCGACGATCGTCGGCGTTGCGGGCGCGCCGGCGAACACCGCGCGAAGCGACGTAGCCGCTTCCAGCGGTGCGGCGAGCATCAACATCGGCACGTCGAGCCCCGGCTCGGCAGGCACGGCGAAGACCGCCTCGGTCACGGATCGTCTCGCCGGCGCGCCCCCCCGTGCACCTGCACCGAAGAAGAAGACCGGACTCATCATCGGCATCGCCGTCGCGTGCGTCGCCGCGGGTGCGGCCGTGGCCGTCGTCGCAAGAGGCGGCAAGGACAAAGAACCGACGACGATTGCGAGCACCCCGACGCAGCCGCCGGCGCACGTTCAGATCGCGAAGCCGCAGAACGCGGCCGCGCTGCCCGCCGAGCCGACGACACCCAACGCCAGGACGACCCGGGCTGGATCGGGGTCGGCCTCGGCGTCGGGCTCGGGGCCGGATGCCGTCTCGGGGTCAGCGTCGGGGCCAGCGTCGGGCGCGGTGGCCACGAAGCCGCCGTCGACCAAGCCGGGGACCAAGCCCAAGCCGCTCGCACCTCCGCCGCCTCCCCCCGAAGAGCCACGCGACCTCGGCGCCGCGGCCGCAACGATCAATGCGGCCGTCACCGCGTTCCGCAACAATGACCACAAGGCCGCGCTCCGGCTGACGCAAGAAGCCATCAATATGGGTGGACCGATGCAGGTCGCGCGCGCACACGTGCTGCGGGGCAAGATCTTTTGCCAGCAGAGCGACATGGAGGCGTACAACGTCGAGGTGCGTGCCCTCAAAGGCTTCGGCAAGCACAAGCGCGAGCTCGAGGACTACTGCAACAACCGCTGACTCGCCCAACCAACCCCGGCCACGCAGCCCGAGGCCAGCGAGGAGAAGCCAGACTACGAGTCCGGCCGCCGCGCCGGGTAACTGACGGTTAGCCCGTCGCATCGGCGCCGCCATACCGGGTTAGGATGGACGGCCGTGCGATTTGGTTTTCCCGCTGACTCTCCGCTCCACGCGTTTTCGGAACAGGAGGTCGAGGCCATCTTCGCCGCGGGCTCGCGCCGAACGTGTGCGGCTGGCGAAGCGATCCTGACCGAGGGCGAACCGGGCGACTCGATGTTCTTCCTCGTGGAGGGACGCGCCGAAGCCAAGCTCGACACCGGCAAGGTCGTGCGCACGTATTTACCCGGCAGCTACTTCGGCGAATTGTCCTTCATCAACCCCGGACACCGGCGCAGCGCGACCATCGTCGCGACCGAGGCCACCGAGCTTCACGTCCTCGACCAGTCCAGCGTCGCCTCCCTCGTCGCTTCGCACCCCAAGGCGATCTTCACGCTGCTCCGTCGCACCTGCGCATTCCTCGTCGACGCCGAGCGCAACCTCATCACCGACCTGCGCCGCCGCAACACCGAGTTGCAGGAGACCATCAAGTCCCTCGAGTTCACGCGCCATCGCCTCAACCAGGAGGAAGAGACCGCGCGCACCGATGGTCTCACCGGGCTGTACAACCGCCGCGGCTTCGACGCTGCACTTCCCGTGTTCATGGAGCGCGCGCAGGCGATCGGCGGCGGGCTCGCGCTCATCGCGGCCGACCTCGACAAGTTCAAGCCGATCAATGACACCCTCGGGCACGCCGCGGGTGACTTCGTGCTGCGCGGCGTCGGCAAGATCCTCCTCGAGGGCGTGCGCAAGGCCGACCTGCCCTGCCGCATCGGCGGCGACGAGTTCGTGATCCTGCTCGCCGACCTCGACGCCGAACAGGCGCGCATGCGCGCCGAGGCCTTGCGCGTGGCGATCGGACAGCTCGCGCACCCGGGGAACGAACAGGGCATCCAGGTGACGTCGACGATGGGCGGCACGCTGTACCGCCCTGGCGAGACGGCGGCCGAGCTCATGCATCGCGCGGACGAGGCCCTCTACGCCGCGAAGCGCGCCGGCCGCAACCGTCTCGAGTGGGCGGCGTGACCGCACGCGCGCCCCGATTCCACGTGTGGGGCTGCCGCGGTGGGCGCAACGCACTCGGCTCGCGGATCGGCAATCACACCTCGTGTTACGCGCTGCACGCGGGTGAAGACCTGTTCGTCTTCGATGCCGGGCGCGGCCTCCACGCGCTCGCCGAGGCGGTGCTCCGTGATCCGACGCTGCAAGACATTCGCCGCGTGCATATCCTCGTCACGCACGCCCACATGGATCACTGGGAGGGCCTGAAGGACGCGGCGTGGATGTGGCCGCCGCGCAACCGGCTCGAGGTGGCGCTGCTCGGGCCCGCCGAAGCACTCGCCGCGATTCGTCAGGCCCACGCGCCGCCTTCGTTCGTGGAGCTCGACGTCCTCGCATCGATCGCGCTGCAGAAGTTCGCATACGTCGAGCTCGTCGAGGGTGCATCGCTGCCGCTCCCCGGTGCCACGCTGCGCGGGGTGGCCCTGCATCACTACAGCGGGATGACGCCCCACCGGCACTACGTCGACACGCTGGGCTACCACCTCACCGTCGATAGCGGCCCGCGCATCGCCTACCTCAGCGACCACGAGCCGACAGACCAAACTCGCGCGCTCGAGGACGAGCTCGCCGCCACGTCGGATCTCACGATCCTCGACGCCAACTACGCCAACCTCGCCGACCACGCGTTCGGTCACGGCTCCGTCGAATACGCCGCCGCGCTCGCCCGCCGCCACCCTACCCTGTGGGTGCTCGCCTCGCACCACGGCCCGATGCGTACCGACGAGGCCATCCTCGCCGCGCACGCCCGCCATGGCGCGGACACGCCGAACCTGACGATCGCCATCGAGGGCACGGGCGGACGTTGGGACGCCGCCGCGCGCCAGTTCGTGCGCGACTAGGGTCAATAAGAGCTAGATCGACCGTTGGTATACTCGCAGGTTCTGAAAACTCAGCATCGCTCGGCTATCGATGCCGGGGCTACCGGTTGCCTGTCGACGTCAACGTCGAAGGTAGCGTCGAGGTTCAGGTTCAGGTCGACGTCGACGCAAACTGACCGGCATTGCGACTAGGGTCAATCGTCGACGCGCTGTACCTCGACGGGACCGATGCCCGCCGGGCCAAGCTCGATCACGAGGAAGTGCCGGTCGATCCCGTCGCCGCGCATCGGCTGCGCCCCGCCACCGCCGGAGATGTACGCGGGGATCCCGGCGTTCTCGAACTGGGCATAGGTGTGGATGTGGCCATACAGCGTGAGATCGACCGCACCGGCGGCGAGCCGCGAGAGCAGGCGGTGCGCGTCGGTGGTGTTGCGCATCGCGCCGTAACGAATGCCGACTGGATCGATGGGCGGGAAGTGGGTCAGGAACACGTGCGTGCGGTCACGCGCCGTGGCGAGCCAGTCGTCGAGCCAGCCCTCGACGATCGGATCGAGCACCGCGTCACCGGAGTCGACGAATGTGAACGCGGCGCCCTTGAAGTCGAACTGGAAGCTCGCGCGGCCATAACGCTCGAAATAGCGCTCCGGGGGGCCCCACAGCTCGTGATTGCCGAGCGTCGTGAAGAACGGAATCTGCAGAATCGCGAGCTGCTGATCGAACAGATCGAACTCCTCGACCTCGGCGCGCTGGGTGATGTCGCCCATCGCGACGACGAAGCGCAGGTCGGGCACCGCGTTGATCGCGGCGAAGACCTCGTCGACCTCGGGGAGCGCGTCCTGGATGTCGGCCATCGCCGCCACGCGGTACGACGCCTCGATGCCCGCGTCGGGCGGTGCGAGCCGCAGCGCGTGCGGCCCCGGCGTCAACGGAACGTGGAAGCGCGCGAGCGTCGGATGTTCGCCGGGGTCGCGCGTGTAGGTCATGCCGTTCACGGCGAGCGTCGCGTCGGGAAGCGCGTTGGCGATCGTGATCTCCCACTCTCCGGCGCTGGCGTCTCCCTTCACCACGAGCTCGATGTCGAGCACGGGTGCCTGGCTGCGCAGCACGAGCCGGCGATCGGCGAGCTCGCGAACCGCGGCGAGCGCTCCGCCCACCGCGACGCGCGCATCCGGCGACTCGGCCTGACCGATCGCGAGCTCCTGCAGCGCGCGCTCGTCGGCCGGTCGCGTGCACGCCGCGAGCACGAGCGCGAGCCATGCCACGCGCCTCATCGCGCGCCTCCCTGGTAGCGGAGCGCGAGCGAGCCGACCCAGGCGCTGCCGAACTCGATCTCGCCGCGCACGGCCCACGGCCCGACCACGCGCAGATCGAGGGTGCCGCCGACCGAGCCGATGAACCCGGCCGCACGGCCCGCCCAGATGCCACCCGCGAGCTGATCGCGGCGGTGCTCGTAGAACGCCGTGAGCTCGCCACGATCGCGCAGGTAGAAGCCCCACGCGAAACCACCGAGGAGGAGCGAGCCGTGGTCGACAGCGTCGGTCGCGTACGTCACGCGCTCGAGCCCGATGCCCGTCGACACCTCGAAGAACGCCCCATCCAGAGACGGGGCCAGGCGCACCATGTCATAGCGGCCCGCGACGCTGATCTCGCCGGTCCAGATGTCGACCGCATCGACGGCTTCGGCCCGCCTGCGCGCGGTGGTGCGGATCCAGAGGCGGCTGCCATCGGCGATGACGGCCCCCGTGGGCGCGGCGCCGAGCAGGCGGACGTTCGCCTCCAGGTTCAGCTGCTGCCCGTCGCCGCCGGCATCGAACCAACCTCCAGCGCCGATCTCGAAGCGACCGTCGAGGACGACGCGCGCATGGGCGGTGCCGAGCAGGCGGGTCCGGTAGGGATCCGCGTGGCCGATCGCGCCGATCTCGAGCGACCACGGCGTGATCGCGCGCGGTTCGGGCAGCGTGCGGCGCCCACCCGCCGTGCCCCACAGATCGAACACCCACGTCCCGAAGAACAGGCCAGCGCCGGTGATCAGCATCGGCGCGAACGGCTCGATCGTCCACGCATTGCCGCGGGAGATCCCGAGCGGCAGGCCACCCGCCAGCATGAGCCCGAGGCCGGCGCCGCCCGCGAGCGCGAGGCGCTTGGCGGCGACGCGATTGCCGCGGAGATAGCTCCCCAGGCCGCGCGCGACGATGCCGGGCACGATGCCGGCAGCGAGTGCGAGCGGCCGGGAGACGACGCGGACGCTCTGCGGCGCGGTGTCGAAGTATGGACAGATCGGGGTCCCAGCGATCTCGACCGCCGGATCGCATGGCGGAGGCTCGACCTTGACCATGCAGGTCTTCGTCTCCGGCTCCTCGGCGCAAGGCGGGATGTACGCGGTGTTCGCGCGTGCAGGCGCCGCGACCGCCATGACGAGCGCGCATGCGATGGCAACGCGATGCATGTCGTACGAGCCTAGCCGCCGCTCGCATGCATGACCAGGTGTCGAAAGCCCGACAGCTTAGCACTACTGCGTCATAATTCGACGTCGAATTCCGGATCGATTTCGATCAGTTGTGAGATTCCTCGTCGAGACGATCGCGTGTGACCCTTCGTTGTGATCAAAGGGGGTATGGCGAATCTGATGAATGCTGCCGCAGAG
>JANRKM010000118.1:0-4820 GCA_033763475.1 Kofleriaceae bacterium | reverse complement strand
GGCGAGCGGTACCGACTTCCCCGCGGCCCCCACCGCACCGCCGCCGATCGTGACCTCGACGCCGATCTGCACCGTGTCGGCCGGGAAATCGTCGATCGCGATGGTTTCGTCCATGGGCACCGCACGCGTCACCTCGCCGCTCGGCGCGTATGCGGTGATGCGCACGCCCGTCGCTCCGGCGGGGCGCCCGCAGTCGCCGTGTTCGATCGGCGTCAGCGTGACCCGCGCCGGATCGCCGCCACAGCCGATCGCGGCGGCGAACAGGGCGAGGGGTACAGCGCGGCAGATCACGGGCCCTCGATGATACTCTCGCGGCGATGCTCGAGTTGCCGACGACGTTCGGCAAGTACTACCTGACCGAGAAGCTCGCCACCGGCGGCATGGCGGAGATCTACCTCGCCAAGATCGTCGGCCCGGGCGGGTTCGAGAAGCAGCTCGTCCTCAAGCAGATCCACCCCAAGCTTACGGGACAGCGGCACTTCGTGGACCTGTTCGTCGCCGAGGCCAAGACCCTGGTGACGCTGACCCATGGCAACATCGTCCCGGTCTACGAGCTCGGCGTCGTCGACGACATCTACTTCATCGCGATGGAGTACATCGACGGGCCGACGCTGTACCGGTTCACCGAGGCCCTACAGCGCCGCGAGGGGGAGATGGCGCCGGCGCTTGCCGCGTGGATCACCGCCCGCATCCTCGAGGGCCTCGATTATGCCCACCGCAAGGGCGAAGGCGTCATCCACCGCGACCTGTCCCCGCGCAACGTGATGCTGTCGCGCGATGGGGAGGTGAAGCTCGTAGATTTCGGGATCGCCGTCACGCTCGGTGCAGGCACCGACGACGGCAGTCAGTCCGCCCCGACCGGGTCGTTTCCGTACATGTCGCCCGAACAGGTGCGACGCGAGCCACTGACCGGGCAGACCGATCTGTTCTCCGTCGGCGTGTTGTGCTGGGAGATGCTCGTCGGCAAGCGGCTGTTCGCGCGTCCGGATCCAGACGCGACGCTCGCGGCAGTCACCGGCGGCGAGATTCCCAAGCCGTCGACCCTGCGCCCCGAAATCCCCGCTCGCCTCGACGAGGTGGTAATGCGCGCCCTCGAGCGCGACATGGCCAACCGGTGGACGACCGCCGCCGAGATGCTCGCCGCCCTCCAGAAGTTCCTCTACGCGCTCGACGATACGCCCGGCCCCCGTGACCTCGCGGCGATGATCGCGCGCTTCTGCCCGCCCGAGACGCGGCGGCTGCCCACGCACACCGATCCGCCCGACGCCGACGGCGAGTCGACCGTCACGCACGCCGATCGCGCCGGGGAGACGAAGGCCGCGCCATCGGCGGGGCCGCGCACGGCCGTGATTCCGCGCGATGGGGCTACGCCACGAGGCCGTCCGCACCGCACGCCGACCCGGCAGGAGAGCTTCGCGACCCACGTCGGGTTTCACGATCTCCTCGAGCGAGGCACCGGGCAGGTGCCGGCGATCGTGGAGCCCCCCACCGGCCCGAGCACGGTGGTCACACCGCGACGCCCGAGCAAGCCGGAGATCGAGGCGGCCGTCGCCCCCGAGGAATCCGCGGAGACACCTCCGGTCCGCCGGTCGATGCGCCTACGGGCATCCTCCGACCTCGTCACCGAGGAAGATGCCAGCGAGGCCGCGGCTACGCCCGACTCTACGCTCCGCGTGCGGGCAACAAGCGTGCGCGACGACGGCGTGCCCGTGCGCGCCGATCGAACGCGCGGGCCGGGCAACGCACTGTTGCTGTTAGCAGGGCTCGGCGCGACAGCACTCTCGCTCGCCGCGATCTGGGTGTTCGTGAAGGGTCGCGACGCGGTGCTCGCGCCCGACGCCGCGCTCCCCATCGATGCCGCCGTCGCGAGCGATGCCGGCGTGACCGATGCGCCCGCGCTCCTCGATGCGCCCTTCGTCGATGCCACCCCGGTCGTCGATGCCGCCGACACCTCGCTGCCGCGCGATGCCGGGCCCAAGCCGCCGCCGCGCGATGCGGCCTCCATCCCCCTCGACGCGAGCGTGACGGTCCGCCCGATCGGCACCGCGACACTCAAGATCGGTGCCGATCCGTGGGGCGAGGTTGTCGTCGACGGCGTCGCCAAGGGGCGCGCGCCGCTGACGCTGCAGGTATCGGCGGGCAAGCACCTCGTCGAGATCGTGTTCGCGGGCGAAGAGCCGCCGCGCAAGAAGGCGTTCCCGATCGACGTCTCGGCCAATGCGACCGAGGACCTGTTCGCCGACTTCACGAAGCCATAGCGCTAGCGATGACCGAACGCGCCGCCGTCGACGGTCAGTGACGGCACCGGCTTCTCTGCCGTCACCGCCATCACGGTGAGCACGGTCGCCGCGAGCACCGCCGTCCCGACGCCCGTCCACAGCCACGGGCTGCGGCACCACCTGCACCTGGTGTCGACGATGCGGTCGCCCCGATCGCCGAGCACCGACGGCAAATAACGCAACTCACCTTCCTGTACGGCTTCCCAGGCCCCGCGCGCCGCGGCGACGAGGCCCGCGCGCTCACCGTAGCCGAGCTCGACGACGGCGCTGCACGTCACGGGTGAGCCCGCACAGCGCTGGACGAGCAGCGTCGGGGCGCCGCGGCGGATCGTGTCGCTGACGAGCACCACCTCGTCGAGCTCTGCGTACCGCTGCGTGGCGGCGACGAGCTGGGCCTGCACGAGCTCGCTCATCCCGGGCTCGGCGCCGGCCGACAGCCGTGCGCTCTCCTCGTCGGGCGGCAGCTGGATCTCGATCGCGGCCGCGCCGGCGGGCAAGCCCTGCACGGTCGGCTGATGCAGCGGCGCGCGCGCGATCACGAGGTGCTGCCCGCGCGTGACCTGGACGTCGAGGGGCGCGCGGCCGACGTCCTTGCCATCGATGCGGATCTGCGCACCTGCGGGCACCGTGGTGATCCTCACCTGCTTGAGCGCGACCGGCGCGGCGCGAGCCGCGTCGACCGCCGCAACGACATCGGGCGAGAACTCGGCGAGCGTGAGCGGACGGTCCGGATCGAGGGCCAGCGCGAGCGCGAGCACGGCCTGCGATTCTTCCGTTCGGCCGAGGTACGCGAGCACCGCGCCGAGGCGCAGCGCCGCATCTGCGTAGAGCTCCGTGCCGCCGGGATACGCGACGAGCGGCTCTGCGGCGGTGCGTGCGGTCGCGAGGCGCGAAGCACTCAGCTCGGCGGCTACGCGGAGATACGCGCGCCAGCCTTCGTCGATCTGGTCGCGGACGCGGCGGAACTGCTGCAGCGTGCTCACCGGCACCGCCCCCGTCACGATCGCCGTACGTGCCTCGCCCACCGCGTCCGCCACCACGCGCCCGCCCCGCTCCGCCACGGCCTCTGCCATCGCGCGGGCGACGGGAGCGCGGTCGTCGCGGCTCACGGCGATCACGCCGACTCCCTCGGCGCGCACGGCGCTCGGGATCGCGACGATCAGTGCGCACGCCAGCAGCACCCTCACGCCATCCAGTATACTCGCGTCATGTCGTTTCCCTGGCTGTCGCGCACGCAACCTTCCGCCGGAGGCGCCGACCGGCGCGACAAGGTCGCCGCCGACGAGCTCGCCAGCCGTGCGGGCCTGCTGTTTCGCCTTGGATACTCGGAAGCCGAGGCCACGCAGCGACTGATCGCACACGTCGCATGGGAGTACGATCAGCCGCAGTCGCACTACAAGCGTCCCGACGGACTGTCCGACCAGGCGATCGCCACGCTCGTCACCGAGACCTACAAGCGGCGTCCTGGCTGATGCGCGCCACGTCGGTCGCACGGCTGCTCGCGATGTTCGCGCTCGGCGCGAGCTGCCAGCTGCCAGCGGCACCGGCGTCCACGCGCCCTGCACCACCGCTGCAGAGCTTCACCCTCGCCGACCTCGTGGGCACCTGGCGCTGGGAGCTGCGCACCACCGAGGCCGGCACAACGCGCGTCGAGCGCGAGCTGTGGCGGTTCAAGCCCGGCGCGATGCCCACGCAGCTCGTCGGTCGCTACGTGCGCGATGTCGATGTCGCCTCCGACGACGGCGTCCCGTTCCGGTGCAACCAGCGCCCCAACTACCGCCAGCGCGCGGTGTTCGACGTCGGCGTCGAGATTGCCAAGGACGGGTTCGGGATCGCCGAGAGCGAGTACCGCACGGAGCCCGGCCCCTGCGACCACGGCTTCCGCCATATGGGCGCGTACACCGCGCTGCTCACCGGGCAGCACCTGGTGCTGCAGTTCGACGGTGGCGTGCAGACGCTGACACGCGTCGATGACGAGAGCACCCTCCCCGACGATCCGTGGCCCACGACGCCATCGCTCTTTGGCACCTGGCGGTGGACGTCGACCAGCTACACCGCCGACGGCCACGTATCCGAGGAGACCGAGTGGTGGGAGCTCAGCCGGCGGACCGACACACAGCTCGATGCAACCTACCGGCGCCGCGTCACCGTGCGCAGCGCCGACGGCAGCAAGCTCGCGTGTGCCAAGGCCCCGAGCTGGACCTATGACGACGCGTATCTGCTCGACGGCCAGCGTGAAGAAGAGCACTGGCACTTCTACGAGCGCGCCGTGGATCCGGGCGACCACCCGTGCCTGCGGCTCACGCCTCGTCGTGCCCTCGACGAAGCAACGGCCGAACAGATCGGCGACTACTTGATCCTCGAGTGGCGCGGCAAGCGTCGCCAGGTCCTCTACCGGCCCTAGCAGGCTGCTGAGAAACCCCTGTTAGCGCACGAGTCCCGTCCCCCGTGGGACGAGGTGTGCTGCTGAGTGCGGCGCCGGTGCGCCGGTCCGCCCGTCGGTTCTAGGCTGCGGTTGGGAGCAAGCGGCAGATGCGGAGC
>JANRKM010000117.1:0-10365 GCA_033763475.1 Kofleriaceae bacterium | reverse complement strand
TCGTGGACGCAGGCGTCCTGCGGGTAATCCCGCGAGGTCGCGTTCCACTCGACCAACATCTGCTGCCGCTCGGCGGCCGTCAGCAAGGGCAGCTCGCCGATCCGCCGCGCGGGGTCAGCGACGATCCCCGCGAGCAGCGTCTCGAAATGCCTCAACATCCGCTCGATCGTCGACGGCTCGAACAGCTCCGTGTTCAGTTCGATCGCGCACATGACGTCGTTCGGGGCTTCGTTGACGAACAGCGTCAGCTCGAACTTGGCCGTGTCGTTGCCGCCGAGATCGACGTCCTCGACGGCGAGCCCCGGGAGCGCCGAACTCTCGCCTGCTTGCTGGTGCACGAACATCACCTGGAACAGCGGGGACCGCGCCGGGTCGCGGGGTTCACGCACCGCCTCCACCACGCGCTCGAACGGCGCGTCCTGGTGCGCGTACGCCCCGAGCGCGAGCGTGCGCACCTGCGCCAACAGCTCCACGAAGCTCGAGTTACTCGATACGTCGGCGCGAAGCACCAGCGTGTTGAGGAAGTACCCGACGAGCGCGTCGGTCTCTGCGCGCCCACGGTTGGCGACCGGCGTCCCGACCGAGAGGTCGCTCTGCCGGCTGTAGCGGTGCAGCAGCACGTAGAACGCCGCCAACCACGTCATGAACGGCGTCGTACCGTGTGCGCGTCCGAGCGCCGCCATCGCACGGCCCAGCTCGGCAGGCAACGCGCGCGCGACCGTCGCACCCCGGTTCCCGAGCACTGCCGGGCGCGGCCGGTCCGCCGGCAGCTCCAGCGGCACACCACCCCGCAACTGCTCGCGCCAGTACGCCAGTTGCCGCTCCAGCACGTCCCCCACCAGCCACGACCGCTGCCACGCCGCCACGTCGGCGTACTGCACCACCAGCGGTGTGAGCTCACGTCCTTCGTACAGCGCGAACAGATCTCGATACAGCACCGGCGTCGACCACTCGTCCCCAACGACGTGGTGCATCCGCAGCACCAACACGTGGTCCGCCGCGCTGATCCGCAGTAACACAGGCGCGAACAGCGGCCCCTTCGCCAGATCGAACGGCCGCTCGACCAGCTCGCGGCTATACGCCTGCGCCGCCTCGTACGACCCCACCTCCACGACCGTCAGCACGCCCGCCTGCGCAGGCGCGATCCGCTGCACCACCGTGCCGTCGACTTCGGCCAGCGTTGTCCGCAGCACCTCGTGCCGCGCGACCACCGTGTCCATCGCGCGCGCCAGCGCCGCCTCGTCGAGATCGCCGACGAGCCGGAAAACGTCCGACATCTGGTATGCGTCGTGCTCGGCAATCTGCGCGAGCACCCAGAACCGCTGCTGTCCGAATGACGCCGCCAAATCCCCCCCGCGCGCCACCGGCACGAGTGGCGGAGCAACCTCCCCGGTTGCTCCGCCGATCACCTCGGCGAGCGCGCCCAGCGTCGGAGTCTCGAACACCGCCCGCATCGTCAGCTCGACCATGAGCACCTGCCGGACCCGCGCTACCAGCTGCATCACGAGCAGCGAGTGACCGCCGAGCTCGAAGAAGTCGTCGTGGCGCCCGACCTGGTCGAGCCCGAGTAGCTCGCACCAGATCCCCGCCAACGTCTGTTCGTGCTCGCCCTCCGGCGCCTCATACATCCGCGGTTCCGCGAGTGCCTCACCGGGCACATCAGGCAGCGCCGTCTTGTTCACCTTGCCCGTCGGCGAGATCGGGATCCCGTCCACGACGACGAGGCGCGCCGGCACCATGTACGCCGGCAACCGCGAGCGCACGTAACCACCCAACTCGCTCGCCGGCGCCGCCGCTCCTAGCACTACATACGCCACCAGGTGCTTCTCTCCGCCCTCGCCCGCACGCGCCACCACCGCCACGTTCTGCACCGCCGGATGCTCCGCGAACACTGCCTCGATCTCGCCCAGCTCGATCCGGAACCCGCGAATCTTCACCTGGTCGTCCGCTCGTCCCACGAACTCGAGGTTGCCGTCGGCGCGCCATCGCACGAGGTCCCCCGTCCGATACAGCCGCCCCAGCCCGAACGGATTCGCCACGAACTTCTCCGCCGTCAACTCCGGTCGATCCAGGTACCCACGCGCCACGCTCTCCCCTCCGATGTACAGCTCGCCGTCGACCCCCACCGGCACGAGCTCGCCCCGCGCGTCGCGCACGTACACGGTGTAGTTCGGCAGCGGCCGACCGATCGGAACCTCGCGGCCGTCGAGCAGCTGGTCCCGATCGAGACGCCAGGCCGTCGCCATCACCGTCGTCTCCGTCGGCCCGTACTGGTTGTTGAGCTCGCACCCCGGCAAGAGCTCGTGCCACCTCCGCACGTACTCTGGCAGCGCGCGTTCGCCACCGATGTTGATCATCCGCAGCTCCGCCGGCGGCGTCAGCTGGTGGTCCCTGAGCGCCATCGCGATCGCGTGCCAATACGCGGTCGCCATGTTCATTACCGTCACGCCTTTGTACCGCTCACCGAACAGCTCCAACGCCGTTGGCACCTCCTCACCGCGCAGCACCATCGTCGCTCCGTGCGATAGCGGCGTGAACAGCTCTTCCACGCTCGAGTCGAAAGCGATCGACGAGAACTGCAGCACCCGGTCCGTCGCCTCGATCCCCTCGACCGCACCCGAGCCCATCACGAGGTTCACGATCTGCCGGTGCTCGATCTGCACACCCTTGGGCCGCCCCGTCGAGCCCGAGGTGTAGATCACGTATGCGAGGTGCTCCGGGCGCACCTCAGTCTCGGGCCGCCTTGTCGATGAGCGCGCGATGAGCGCTGCGTCGGCGTCGAGCCGCACCAGCTGCGTAGAGACCGCGCCAAGGTGCTGTACGAGGTGCGCTTGCGTGATCACGAGCGTCGCCGACGCATCCCCGACGATAAACGCGAGCCGATCCGCAGGAGCTTTGGTCTCCAGCGGCACGTACGCCGCACCCGCCTTCAGGATCCCCAAGATCCCCACCACCATCTCCAGCGACCGCTCCACGAACACGCCCACTTTGACCTCGGGGCCTGCCCCCAACCCGATCAGATGGTGCGCGAGCTGGTTCGCGCGCGCATCCAGCTCTCGATACGTTACCTGCGCGCCGTCGAGCACGACCGCGATTGCATCCGGCGTCCGCTCCACCTGCGCTTCGACCAGTTCGTGCAGACACCTGTCCCGGGGGTAATCCCGCGCCGTCGCGTTCCATTCGACGAGCAGCTGCTGCCGCTCGTCTGCCGTCAGGATCGGCAGCCCGCCAATCGGCTGCGTCGCGTCGGCGACGATGCCCTCGAGTAACTGGCAGTAGTGCCCGAGCATCCGCTCGATCGTCTCCCGATCGAACAGGTCGGTGTTGTATTCGAGCCGGCACCCCAAGCCCTCCGGGTGCATGTCGACGAACAGCGTCAGGTCGAATGACGACACCTCTTCTGGCAGCGCGACAGGCTCCATCGGCAACCCCGCCAGCCCCGGCATCCCCCCGGCCCGCCCACACACGAACATCACCTGGAACAAGGGCGTTCGTGACAGGTCACGCGACACGCGCAGCGCTTCCACCACGCGCTCGAACGGCAAGTCCTGGTGCGCGTACGCGCCCAACGCCACATCGCGCACGTGCGTCAGCAGGTCCACGAACCGCGGATTCGTCGACAGATCGGCGCGCAACACGACCGTGTTGAGGAAGTAGCCGATCAGCTCGTCCGTGTCCGCGCGGCCGCGCTGCGCCACCGGCGCCCCCACCGCGAGGTCCGCCTGATGACTGTACCGGTACAGCAATACGTAGAACGCGGCAAGGTACGCCATGAACGGCGTCGCGCCGGCCGCCCGGCCTAGCGCCTCTACCCTACTCCCCAGCTCTGCCGGCAGTGTCACCCTCGCCACCGCGCCATGTGTTCCCCGCACAACCGGCCGCGGGCGATCTGTCGGCAGCTCGAGCGGCTCGAGGCCCGTCAGCTGGGCGCGCCAGTATGCCAGCTGTTGCTCGACCACGTCGCCGACGAGCCACCCCCGCTGCCAGGCCGCGTAGTCGGCGTATTGGACTCGCAACGGGGCGAGCTCCTGGCCCTGATAGAGCGCAGCCAGCTCGCGCCACAACACCTCGAACGACCACTCGTCCGCGACGATGTGGTGCATCCGCAACAGCAGCACGTGATCCTCATCGCTGATCCGCAGCAGCACGGGCGCGAACAACGGTCCGGCTGTCAGATCGTACGGCTGCCGCACCACCTCGACGCAGTACGCACGCGCCTCGTCGTACGAGCCGACGTTCACGACCGCGAGCGCGCCCCCGCGCGGAGGCGTAATCCGTTGCACGACCACGCCGTCCACCTCGGCGAACGTCGTCCGCAGCACCTCATGCCGCGCGACCAGTCCGTCCATCGCGCGCCTTAACTCCGCAACGTCCACCGGTCCAGCGAGCCGGACTGGGTGCGAAAGGTCGTATGAGTCGCGCTCGTCCAACTGCGCAAGCACCCAGAACCGCTGCTGACCGAACGATGCGGGCAGCGCGCCTTCACGCGCCACCGGCACTAGTGCCGGCGCCGACGCCGCTGTCGACCGCGCGATGACCGCCGCGAGGTTCCCCAACGTCCGCGCCTCGAACACCGCGCGCACCGTCAGCTCGACCCCGTGCACCTGCCGCACCCGCGCGACCAGCCGCATCACGAGCAGCGAGTGACCGCCCAGCTCGAAGAAGTTGTCGTGCACCCCCACGCGCTCGATGCCGAGCAGCTGGATCCAGATCCCCGCCAGCAACTCTTCCGCCTCCGTCCGCGGCGCGACGTACGTGCGCTGGGACGATGCACTCAGATCCGGCGCCGGCAGCGCCTTGCGATCCACCTTCCCGTTAGGCGTCAGCGGCATCGCGTCGAGCACGACGAACGCCGACGGCACCATGTACTCCGGCAATGCCGCTGCAGCCTGCATCCGCAGCTCGTCGACCTCCGGCTTGCCGCCGCGACCCACCACATACGCCACGAGCCGCTTGTCCCCAGGCTCATCCTCCCGCGCCAGCACCACCACCTCGCGCACCGACGCGTGCGCACCGAGCACCACCTCGATCTCGCCCAGCTCGATCCGGAACCCGCGAATCTTCACCTGATGGTCGCTGCGCCCGACGTATTGCAAGGTCCCGTCCGGCAGCCACCGCGCGAGATCTCCGGTCTTGTACAGACGTCCCGCGCCGAACGGGTTGGGCACGAACCGCTCGCTCGTCATCGCTGGCTCATTGAAATACCCGCGCGCCAGGCCCTCCCCTGCAACATAGAGGTCACCAGGGACTCCCACCGGGACCAACCCTCCATGCGCATCGAGCACGTAGATCTGCGTGTTCGCGATCGGCCGCCCGATCACCGCGGGCCCCTCGCCGCTCCGCCGCGACCACGTCACGATGAACGTCTCGGTCGGTCCGTAAAAGTCGTACACGCACGCCACACCCGCAGCGCGCAGCTGTTGCACCAGCGCATTGGACAGCGGCTCGCCCGCGCACGACACCGCTTGCAGCGTTGCCGGTAGCGCCCCCGCCTGGAGGAACGCCGACATCACCGACGGCACTGCATTGACGAACGTCAGCCCGGCGTCGTCAGGGACCGACGGCAACGCGAGCAGGTCTTCCACCACATAGATTCGTGCGCCCCACGACAGCGGCACGAACACCTCGAACAGCGACATGTCGAAGCACACCGACGTCGCGAACAACCACGCTCCAAGCTCCGGCCGAGGATGCAGATCCCGCGCGAACCGGCTGTAGTTCACCATCACCCCGTGCTCGATCGCCACCCCCTTGGGGCGGCCCGTCGAGCCCGACGTGAAGATGACATGCGACAGATCGGTCCGCGTCGCCGTCCGTGACAGCCGCGACGACGGCCTCCGCGCGATCTCCGCCGCGTCGCTGTCGACCCGCACGATGCGAGCGCCCAACACCGGCAGCCGATCGCCGAGCGCGCTCTGCGTGATCAGCACCTGCGGGCGTGCCTGCTCGTAGATCGACGTGATGCGATCCTCGGGATACGCCGGATCGAGCGGCACGTATGCCGCACCCGACTTGAGTGCCCCGAGCAACGCCACCACGATCTCGACCGATCGTTCGAGGAAGATTCCGACCAACTCCCCAGGACCAACGCCGCACGAGCGCAGGTGGAAAGCCAACTGATTGGCGCGCTCGTCGAGCTGCCGATACGTCAGCGCCGTCGCGTCAGCCACCACCGCGATCGCGTCCGGCGTGCGGTCGACCTGTTGCTCGAACAGCTCGTGCAGACAAGTATCGTCGCTATAGTCCGCCCGCGCCGTCGCGTTCCACTCGACGAGCAGTTGCTGGCGTTCGGCGGCCGTGAGCAACGCGAGCTCGCCGATCTTTCGTGCGGGCTCTTCGACGATCCCTTCGGCCAACGTGTGAAAGTGCCCGAGCATCCGCTCGATCGTCGCGACGTCGAACAGTTCCGTGTTCAGCTCCATCGCGCACGTCACGTCGTGCGGGCCTTCGTTGATGAACAGCGTCAGCTCGAACTTCGAGGTGCCGGTGCCACCGAGCTCGACGTCTTCGACCGCGAGCCCCGGGACCACCGATCTCTCGTCCGCCCGCTGGTGCACGAACATCACCTGGAACAGGGGGGACCGCACAGGGTCGCGCGGTTCACGCACCGCCTCCACGACGCGCTCGAACGGCGCGTCCTGGTGCGCGTACGCCCCGAGGGCGACCGTGCGCACCTGCGCCAGTAGCTCCACGAAGCTCGGGTTGCTCGACACGTCCGCCCGTAGCACCACCGTGTTGAGGAAATAGCCGACGAGCGCGTCGGTCTCCGCGCTTCCACGGTTCGCGACTGGCGTTCCCACCGACAGGTCGCCCTGTCGGCTGTGGCGGTACAGGAGCACGTAGAACGCCGCCAACCACGTCATGAACGGCGTCGCTCCGTGCGCGCGCCCAAGCGCAGCCATGGCACGACCCAGCTCGGCAGGCATCGCCCGCGTCACCATCGCTCCCCGGTTCTCGAGCCCCGCCGCGCGGGGTCGGTCCGTCGGGAGCTCGAGCGGCACACCACCCCGCAGCTGCTCGCGCCAGTACTCCAGTTGTCGTTCGAGCACCTCCCCCACCATCCACGACCGCTGCCACGCCGAGACGTCCGCGTATTGCACCACCAGCGGTGCCAGCTCGCGTCCCTCGTACAACGCGAACAGCTCCCGATACAGCACCCCCATCGACCACTCGTCCCCTGCCGCGTGGTGCATCCGCAGGACGAACACGTGATCCGCCGCGCTGATGCGCACCAGCACCGGCGCAAATAGCGGCCCCGTCGTGAGATCGAACGGCAGCTCGGCCACCTCGCGGGCGTACGTCAGCGCCGCCTCGTACGATTCCACCTCTACAACCGCCAGCACGCCCGCGCGCGCCGGCGCGATCCGTTGCACGACCGTGCCGTCTCGCTCCGCCAGCGTGGTCCGGAGCACCTCGTGTCGCGCGACGAGCGCATCCACCGCGCGCGCCAGCGTCGTCTCGTCGAGCTCGCCGACGAGACGGACGACCTTCGACGAGTTGTAGGCGTCGCGCTCCGCCATCTGCGCGAGCACCCAGAACCGCTGCTGCCCGAACGACGCCTCGAGCTCGCCCCCGCGCGCCACGGGCACGAGCGGCGGCACGCGCTCGCCCGACGAGCGTGCGATCACCTCCGCGAGCGCGCCCAGCCTCGGCGCCTCGAACACCGCCCGCAGCGTTAACTCGACCGCGAGCACCTGCCGGACTCGCGCCACCAGCCGCATCGCGAGGAGCGAGTGACCGCCGAGCTCGAAGAAGTCGTCGTGAACCCCCACCCGCTCCACGCGCAGGAGCTGACACCAGATTCCCGCCAACAGCTGCTCCGTCTCCGTCAGCGGCGCGACGTACGCGCGCTGCGCGAGCGCGCCGAAGTCGGGCGCTGGCAGCGCCTTGCGGTCGAGCTTGCCGTTCAACGTCAGCGGCATCGCCTCGAGGACGACGAACGCCGACGGCACCATGTAGTCAGGCAGCGTCGCCGCGACATGCGCCCGCAGCGCATCGACCTTCACCGTCGCCTCGCGCCCGACCACGTACGCCACGAGTCGCTTGTCCCCCGGTTGATCTTCGCGCACGGTCACCACGACGTCGCGCACCGCCCCGTGCGCCGCGAGCACCGCTTCGATCTCCCCGAGCTCGACGCGGTATCCGCGGATCTTGACCTGCGTATCCACGCGCCCCAGGAACTCGATCGCGCCATCGCGCTGCCGCCGCACCCGATCGCCCGTCCTGTAGAGGCGTCCCTCGCCGAACGGATTGGCGATGAACCGCTCCGCCGTGAGCTCGGGCCGCCCACCGTACCCACGCGTCACGCCCGCGCCGCCGATGTAGAGCTCGCCCACGACGCCGATCGGACATAGCCCGCGCGCGGGGTCGAGCACGTAGGCGGTCTGGTTGAGCAGCGGATAGCCGATCGGCACGACAGGCCCAACACGCACCCCATCCGTCGTGTTGGTCAGCGATCCGACCGTCGTCTCCGTCGGGCCGTAGTGATTGACCACGGTACAAGCCGGCGCGAGCGCCCGCACGCGGTCGACGAGGGTCCACGGCAGCGGCTCGCCGCCCGACACCAGGAGCCGCCGCGGCAGCACGCTCGCCGGATCCTCCGAGTCGAGCAGCGCCAGCACGAGCGAGGGGACCGCCTTGAGGACGTCGACACGGTGCTGCGCGAGGTATGCGCCCAGCCGCGCAGGCGACGTGACGCGATCGCGCGTGATGATGTGCAGCGTGCCGCCGCCACACAGCGCGGGAAAGACGGCCGTGTTCCCGAGGTCGGCCGCGAACGTCGTGACGGTCGCGTAGCTCGTGCCCGGGGTCAACCCGAACCGCTCGACGACGCCAGCGACGTAGTTGGTCAGGTTGCGGTGCTCGACCTGCACGCCCTTGGGCTGGCCCGTCGACCCCGACGTGTACAACACATACACGAGGTTGTGCGGTCGAGCGCGCCCGCGCAGCGGCGCCGTGGGCCCTGCGTCCTGCGCCTCGTCGAGCCGCAACGTGGCCCACGGGCCCTCGAGCACGGTGTCGCGCGTGACCACGACCTTCGCGCGCGCGTCGCGCGCCATGTACTGCAAGCGCTCGACCGGCAGGTCCGGATCGAGCGGGAGATAGGCGCCGCCTGCCTTGAGGACCGCGAGCAGCACGACCACGACCTCCACCGACCGCTCGAGATAGATCGCGACCACATCGTCCGCGCCGACGCCAAGCGCGACGAGCCGATGCGCCAAGCGTGACGCCTGATCGTCGAGCTGGCGATACGTCCGCTGCTCGCCCTCGCACACCACCGCCACGGAATCCGGCGTCCGATGGACCTGATCTTCGAACAGCTCGTGAACGCATAGGTCCCGCGCGTAGTCCTGCGCCGTCGCGTTCCACCGGGCTAGCTGCGCCTGCTCGCCTTCGGTCAACAGCGACACCGCATCGATCGCGCGCCCTGGCTCGGCGGCCATCGCTGCGAGTAGCCGCTCGTAGTGCGCCAGCATCCGCTCGAGGGTCGTCGCGTCGAACAGCGCCGCGTTCGCCTCGAGCACGCAACTCACGCGATTCGCGTGCTCGATCACGCGCAGCGTGAGCTCAAACTTCGCCGTTGGGCGCACGTCGAGCTCGACGTCCTCCTTGGTGATCCCCGAGATCCAGCTGGCATCGCTCGCATCGCTCGTCTCGCCCGCGCGCTGGTGCACGAACATCACCTGAAACAGGGGGCTTCGCCCCGCGTTCCGTGGCACCCGCAGTGCCTCGACGACGTGCTCGAACGGCGCGTCCTGGTGCGCGTACGCACCCAGCGCCACATCCCGCACATGCCCCAACAGCGCTCCGACGCTCGGACTTCCCCCGAGGTCCGCGCGCAGCACCACGGTGTTCAGGAAGTAGCCGATCAGCCCGTCCGTCTCCGCCCGCCCGCGGTTCGCCACCGGCGTGCCGATCGAGATGTCCTCCTGCTGGCTGTAGCGGTGCAGCAGCGCGTACAGCGCCGCCAGGTAGGGCATGAACGGCGTCGCGCCCTGCGCACGCCCCACCGCCTCCACCGCACGTCCGAGCGTCAAAGGTAGCGTCCGCTCGACGATGACGCCGTCGACGCCGAGCTCCGCCGGCCGCGGTCGATCCGTCGGGATCTCGAGCGGCTCTGCGCCGGCGAGCCGCGCCCTCCAGTAGTTCAGTTGCTGCGCCAGTACATCACCCGCCACCCAAGACCGCTGCCATGCCGCGAAATCCGCGTACTGCACCGCCAATGGCGTCAGTGCGCGGCCCTGGTACAGCGCACCGAGCTCCTGCCACATGAGCTCCACCGACCACTCGTCGCCCACGACGTGGTGCATCCGCAGCACCAGCACGTGGTCGTCTTCCGCAATCCGCACCAGCTCCGGCGCGAAC
>JANRKM010000116.1:0-19174 GCA_033763475.1 Kofleriaceae bacterium | reverse complement strand
CGCCTCGCGGTCGCCGCGGATCGGTCGGGCGATGCGGCCCTCGCGCTGGCGACGCTCGAGCCCATCGTCGGGGATCGCAATCCTGACGCCACGCCGGAGCTGCGCGGCCAGGCGCTGCGCCTGTACGCCGACCTCGCGGAGCGCACGGGGGACCTCCCCGGCGCAGCGCGCGCGCTCGAGCACTTCGCGTCCCTCGCCGTCGACAGCTCGCCAACCGCACGCGCCGACGCGATGTACCGTGCGGGCGAGCTGTTCCGTCGCGCGCACCTAAGCAACGATGCGATCCGCTGCCTCGAGGAGGCGCTCCGCATCTCCGATAGCCACCTGCCCGCGCTCGACGCCCTCGAGACCGCGTGGCGCGAGCGCGATGACCTCGAACGTGTCTCGGTGATCCTTGGCCGCAAGGTCGCGATCACCGGGCGGCAGCCCGCGCGGCAAAAGCCGTTGCTGTCGCGGCTCGGTGATCTGCAGGAGCAGCTCGGCCGCCCCGACGTCGCACTCGCGACGCACCAGCGAGCCCTCGAGATCGATCCCACGTGGCGTCCATCGCTTCGGTTCGTGACGTTGCGCCTCCGCGACTCCGGCCAGCTCGTGACGGCGGCAGGCGGCTTCGCGCAGCTCGCCGGAGAGCTCCCCGGCGATGCGGGGGTCGATCTCGCGGTCATCGCTGCCGAGCGCAAGACCGCCGCGCTCGCTCTGTCCGAGCTGGTGGCCGCCCTCACCGACGATCAGCTCGACGCGGTCCGCGAGCTGGCGCGCCCTGCTCTCGAGCGCGCCGGCGCCGACGGCACCGACGTCTCGACCGGGCTCGCCCGCTTACGCGGCGCGCCCGCCGCTGCCCCCGCGCCCGTCGGTCTGCACGAGGAGAACACCGCGAGTGGCCGCGCAACGGCCGCGAACGGGAATGCGATCACGCTGCGCGAGGCGGCCAGCCGTGCCCGCCGCGCCGGCAAGCTCGAAGAGGCATACGCGACGCTCGAGACCGCGAACCACGTCGCGCCCGGCGAGCAGAGCGTGCTCCAGGAGCTGGTCGAGCTCGCGAGCGAGCTCGCCGACTACGAGGCCGCCGCGCGCCACCTCACCGCGCTGACCGAGCTCGCCACGGGCTCGCGCAAGGCGAACGCGTTGCTCGAGCTCGCCGAGATCTACTTCGATCACCTCGACGATCCGACCCACGGTCGGCTGGCGATGCGTGCCGCCGCCGAGGCGTTTGGCAAGGGTGCACGCCGGGAGGCGACCCTGCGCATGCTCGCCAGTGAAGCGCGCGCGAATCTCGCGTGGGACGCCGCCGTCGACGCACTACGCGCGATCACGCCCGCGAAGCGCACCGCGGTGGACATCGCCGATCTCGCCAACGCCCTCGTGCGCGCAGGTAAGGACGCCGAGGCGGTCGAGCTCCTCGAGACGCGCGAAGCCGCCGCGATCCTCGACGACGATGGCGAGCTCCTTGGCCAGCTGCGCGGCACCGCCGTGCGCAAGCAGGCGTTCGCGGCGGCGCTCGAGCAGCGCGCGCAGGCCACCCCCGCCGAGGCGAACGAGCTGCGCGCCGAGGCATCGGCGATCCAGCGCTCGCTCGCTGCAATGACACGCGTCGGCATCGGGATTCCCCCCGTCGAACCGGCCGACACGAACCCACCGACGGCCGCGGCCTCGCTCGCGCGGCTGAATCTCGTGAAGCTCTCGGCCCCCCCGGTCCGCGAGGAGACTCCGCGCGAAACGCTGCGCGGCATGCCGGCGATGGTGCCGCCGGCTGACGTCGACGAAGGGGGGCGACCGTCGGTGACGGTGACCGGGACGCAAGAGGAGACCGCGCGCGCGCTCGCGCTCGCGGCCGCCGCAGCTGACGGCGATGCCCTGCTCGCCGCGCATCGCGCCGATCCGGAGGATGCCGCGATCTTGCTGGCGCTCCTCGCGCACCTCGCCTCGATAAACAACCTGGCGCTGCGGCGTAGCGTGCTCGAGCAGGCCGTGAAGACGAGCCATGGGCCGGCGCTCGCGATCTCGCTCCACGAGCTCGCGACGATCGCCCGCGACGAGCACGAGCTCGTGCGCGCCGCTGCGCTGTGGACGCGCGCCCACGAGGTCGATCCGTTCTACGAACCGGTGTGGCTGCCGCTCGCGGACGCGCTCGCAGCAGGCGGTGAGCACGAGCCCGCGCGCAAGCTGTACGCGCAGATCGCGAACGAGAGCGGTTACGACGTCCACCGGCGCACGTACGCTCGCGAACGCGCCGAGACACTGGGCCGCCCGACGCTGGAGATGCCGGCGCCGCCAGCGCCCGAGCTCGCCCAGGTCAAGACGCTCGCCGATGAGGGCAACCTCGACAGCGCGATCGAGCTCGCCGAGCAGGTCGCCGCGGCCGCTGCGCCAGGTGACACGGCTGCGCTCGAGGCGCTCGAGGTGCTGTACTTCCAGGCCGGCAACGTCACTGCGGCCTCCGAGGCGATCGGGCGCCAGCTACAGATCGTGGCGGACGATATCGCGCGTGCGCAGCTTTGGCGGCGCCGCGCCAAGCTTTACCGCGACACCCTCGACCGCGACGCCGAAGCGTACCGCTGCCTGAAAGAGGCGCATGCGTGCTCGCCCGACGACCCGGAGATCGCGTACCAGCTACGCGCCTCCGCGATGGCGCGCGGCGAGTGGGCGCTCGCGGCGTCACTCCTGTACCGCGAGATCGCAGCAACCACGCAGCCGCGCGAGCGCGGCGCGCTCCACCTCGAGCTCGCACTGATCCTCGACGAGAAGCTCGAGGACGAGCAGCAGGCGCAGGTGAACTACGAGCAAGCACTCGAGCTCGATCCCACGATCCCGGCCGCCAAGTTGCCGCTCGCGCGCCGCTACGAGTCCATCGAGCGCTTCGCCGAGGCCGCTGCGCTGTACGAGAGCGCCGCGCTGACCGGACGTCCCACCGAGCGTGGTGAGCTGCTCGAAGCGGCTCTGCGCTGCAAAGATCGCATCGAAGCAGCGAACACCGCCCCGCACGATCTCGACGTCCAGCTCGCCGCGGCCGAGGCAGCGGGTGAGCCCGAGGTCGCGCGCGAGCTGGCGCATCAGCTGTGGCGCAGCGATCCCGGCAACGAGATCGCCTTCCGCGTGCTCGCGACCGAGCACCGCGCGGCGGGCGACCTCGCGGCGCTCACCGAGCTCACGACCGTGCGTGCCTCGAAGCTCGAGGCCGGCACGAGCCGGGCCGCCGCCTGGATCAACGTCGCGCGGCTCGCGGACGACCTAGGCCAGACCGAGCAGGCCGCGCGCGCCTACGACCTCGCTCTCGCCGACGATCCGGGCCACTTGGCGGCGCTCGACGCACGCGCCGCGCTCGCCTATCGCCTCCGCGACTACGCCACTGCCGACATCATCTATCGCGATCTCGATGCCAGCACGTCGTCGCTCCCCCCCGACGAGCTCGCACATCGGCGCGCGATCATCGCCGAGAAGCTCGGCCGTGATGCCGAAGCCCTCGAGCACGCGTTCACCGCAGCCAACGCTGCGCCGCAACGCCGCGACCTACGGATGCGCGTTCTCGATCTGGCGCTGCGGCTGGGCGAGCTGCGCATGGCGCTCGACGCCGCGCACGCCGTGCTCGATCTCGTTCCGCTCGAGGACGACGAGGCCAAGCTCAACGCGCACCGCAGCGTGGTCGATCTGCTGCGGCAGACTGGCGATCTCGCGGGTGCGATCGAGCACCTCCAGCGCGTCCTTCGCGACCACCCGATGCACATTCTGTCCCTCGAGGCGCTCCTCGATCTTCACGCCGCGACGGGTGACTGGCAGGCCGCGACGCGCATCCTCTATCAGCTGGTGCCGCTCGCGCCCACGCCGTCCGCCCGCGCGGAGCGCCTATACCAGCTCGGTGAGGCGGTGCTCGTCCACCTCGGCGATGTGGACCGCGCCGACGACGTCTTCCTGCGCGCATCGGACCTCGACCCGTCCCACCTGCCGACCCTGCGCCGCCTGCTCGATGTCTACTGGCGCGCCGACGATCCCGGCGCCATCGTCGAGGTCGCGACCGAGCTCGCCGGGAGGGGGGCGCTGTCGGCCGGCGCGGCCACCTATGGGTCACTCGCGCACGCGCTCGTCGCGGCTGCGCTGATCGGGGACACTCAGCTTGCTTCGCAGCTCGGCTCGGCGCTCGGCGACGAGGCGCCTGTTCGCGTGGCCACCGCGCTCGCAGAGCTCGACGGACGTGACGGTAGGCTTCAGCTCGCGTCCGCCTCCACGGCCGTCACCGAGCTTGCCCGGCGTGGCCTCCTCGATCTCTCGAAGGTCCGAGCGGCCGCCGCCGGTACCCCGGTCGAGCCGCTGCTCGCGTCTCCGTGACGAGCCCGGTTGCCCCAGCGTGATCGCGCAAGGACCGGTCCGTATGCCTACTTGACCTTAGGGATTCCCTGGTCCCCCGATCGGCTAGGGCACCCGTAATCCTTGGAGATCGGCGAGTGCGGCGTTGACGCCTTTGTAAGCGTGACTACGTTGGGCCGCGTCATGAAGCTCGACAAGCTCACGGTGAAGGCGCAGGAAGCCATCGCTGCCTCGCGCGAAGCTGCTATCGCAAAGAACCACGCCGAGGTTCGCCCCGAGCATCTCCTACTCGCTCTCCTCGACCAGGAGGGTGGAGTGGTGCCGCGCATCCTCGCCAAGCTCGGTGCAGACCCGCGCGTGGTCCGCACCGACATCGAGCGCTCGCTCGAGAAACAACCGCGCGCACACGGCTCCGCTCTCGACATCGACGCGAGTCGCGCCTTCAAGGACATCTGGGCCGACGCCGTGCGCGAGGCCGATGCCATGAAGGACGACTACACGTCCACCGAGCACTTCCTGCTCGTCCTCGCCAACAGCAAGACGCCCGCTGGCGACGCCCTCCGCGCCGCGGGGGCGACCAAGGAGAAGATCCTCGAGGCGCTGCAGAGCGTGCGCGGCAACCAGCGCGTGACGGATCAGGATCCCGAGGCCAAGTACGAGGCCCTCGAGCGCTACACCCGCGATCTGACCAAGCTCGCCCAGCAGGGCAAGCTCGATCCGGTGATCGGCCGCGATGAAGAGATCCGGCGCACGATCCAGATCCTGTCGCGCCGCACCAAGAACAATCCCGTGCTCGTGGGCGAGGCTGGCGTCGGCAAGACCGCCGTCGTCGAGGGCATCGCCCAGCGCGTCGCGACTGGCGACGTGCCCGAGTCGCTGCGCGACAAGGAGATCCGCTCGCTGGACCTCGGCGCCCTGATCGCCGGTGCGAAGTACCGCGGCGAGTTCGAGGAGCGCCTGAAGGCCGTGCTCAAGGAGGTCGCGGCGTCCGAGGGCCAGGTGATCATGTTCATCGACGAGCTCCACACGCTCGTCGGCGCGGGTGCGGCCGAGGGCGCGACCGATGCGGCGAATCTATTGAAGCCTGCGCTCGCGCGCGGCGAGATCCGCTGCATCGGCGCGACCACGCTCGACGAATACCGCAAGCACATCGAGAAGGACAAAGCCCTCGAGCGCCGATTCCAGCCGGTGATCGTCGAGGAGCCGTCCGTCGACGATACGATCGCGATCCTCCGCGGGCTCAAAGACCGCTACGAAGTGCACCACGGCATCCGCATTCGCGATGCCGCGCTCGTCGCGGCGGCGAAGCTTTCCCACCGCTACATCCCCCAGCGCCAGCTGCCCGACAAGGCCATCGACCTCGTCGACGAGGCGGCCTCGCGCCTGAAGATGGAGATCGAGAGCGTGCCGGTGTCGATCGATACGCTCGAACGGCGCGTGATGACGCTCGAGGTCGAGAAGGCCGCGATGGAGCGCGAGGATGACAAGCGTTCCAAGCAGCGGCTGAAGGAGCTCGAGCGCGAGATCGCCGATCTGCGCGAGGCCGCGTCGGCGATGAAGGCGCAGTGGCAGCGCGAGCGCGATCTCATCAAGGGGCTGCGCGACAAGAAGGAGCAGCTCGAGCAGCTGAAGAACGAGGCCGAGAAGGCGCAGCGCGCGGGAGACTTCGCGCGTGCCTCCGAGCTCCGCTTCGGCAAGCTGCCCGAGCTCGAGCGCCAGATCGCCGAGCAGACCGCGCAGGTCGAAGAGCTCCGCAGCAAGGGCAGCTTCCTGCGCGAGGAGGTCACCGAGGAAGACATCGCGGCCGTGGTCGCGAAGTGGACCGGCATCCCCGTCGAGAAGATGCTCGAGGGCGAGGTCGAGCGGCTGACCAAGATGGAGGACCGCCTCCAGGAGCGCGTGATCGGGCAGACGGCCGCCGTCGCCGCCGTCGCCGCCGCGGTGCGCCGTGCACGCGCAGGCCTCAAGGATCCGAATCGTCCGATCGGAAGCTTTCTGTTCCTCGGCCCGACGGGCGTCGGCAAGACCGAGCTCGCGCGAGCCCTCGCCGAGTTCCTGTTCGACGACGAGCACGCGATGATCCGGATCGACATGTCCGAGTACCAGGAGAAGCACACGGTCTCGCGGCTCGTCGGCGCACCTCCGGGCTACGTCGGTTACGACCAGGGCGGCCAGCTCACCGAAGCGGTGCGCAGGCATCCGTACAGCGTCGTGCTGCTCGACGAGATGGAGAAGGCACACGCCGACGTCTGGAGCGTGCTCCTGCAAGTCCTCGACGATGGCCGCCTGACCGACGGTCAGGGGCGCACGATCGACTTCAAGAACACGCTGATCATCATGACGAGCAACGTCGGCAGCCAGCACTTGCTGCGCCTCAACCCGACCAATCGCGAGGAGATCGAGAAGGCGACGCTGCGCGAGCTGCAGGCAACGTTCCGGCCAGAGCTACTCAACCGCATCGACGAGATCATCTTCTTCGAGCCCCTGAGCGAGGCCCAGCTCGGCAAGATCGTCCGGGTGCAGCTGGCGCGGTTCGACAAGCTCCTCGCCGAGCGGCAGATCACCCTGCACCTCACGGACCGGGCAGTCGCGCGGGTCGCGGAGGCTGGTTACGATCCCGTCTACGGAGCACGCCCGCTCAAGCGCGCACTGCAACGCCTCGTGATCGATCCACTCGCCATGCACCTGCTCGCGAAGGACTTCGCGCCCGGAGACCACATCGAGGTCGACGTCGGCGCAGGTGACAAGCTCGAGTTCCACCGTGTCGCCAAGGGAGCCGCTGCCTAACCATGCCGCAGCAGATCGACTTCGATCCGAGCGTCGACTACTACAAGGCGCTCGGCGTCTCCAATACCGCGAGCGCCGACGAGATCAAGAAGGCGTATCGCAAGCTGGCGAAGGCCTATCATCCGGATTCCACCGGGGGGGACAAGGCCAAGGAGAGCCGGTTCAAGGACATCTCGAACGCCTACGACGTGCTCGGCGACGAGAAGAAGAAGGCGCTTTACGATCAAATCCGCGCCGGCGGCGGCAGGATGCCGGGCGGATCTCCGTTCAGCGGTGGTGTGTACACGTCGACAGGGTCGGGGCCGGGCGTGTTCGATCTCGGCGATCTGTTCAATCAGTTCTTCGCCGGAGCGCAGACGGGTGGCCGCGGACAGCGGGCCCGCGTCGAATTCGACGACGAGCCGCGCGGCCGCCGTCGACGCCACGAGCCCGAAGATGCCGAGTTCGAGAGTAAGGTCAAAGCCTCCGACGGGACCTGGCTCAAGGTCGAGGGCAACGACGTGTACTCCGACGTCCGGATCTCGTTCGATCGCGCAATGCTCGGTACCGTCGCGACCGTTGCAACCATCGAGGGCAAAGCCGAAGTCAAAGTACCTCCCGGGACGGCGAGCGGTAAGAAGCTTCGCCTACGCGGGAAGGGGATGCCTGACCGATCAGGTGGTGCCGGTGATCACTACGTCACCGTCCAGATCGACGTCCCCGCGGTCACGGACGACGAGGCCAAGAAACTCCTGATTCAGCTGGTAAACCGCCTGCGTAAACGCGGGCACGACGACTGAAACGTCGTACAGTAAGGCATCGATGTCGAAACACACGGAGACCGCAGGTCAGTACCCTGTCATCCCGCTGCGCACCGAGGTGCAGCTGCCGGGTCACGTCGGTCCACTCGAGATCGGGCGCGAGGCGTCGGTGCGGGCGATCGAAGCGGCGACGCGCGATGACAATCTGATCGTCATCATCCCGCAGAAGAATCCGGCGGTCCGTGACCCCGGTCAGAAGGATCTCCACGAAGTCGGCGTGCGCGCCGAGATCGTGCAGGTCGTGAAGCACTCGCCGGGCAGGTTCACCACCGTGATGCGCTTCCTCGAGCGCGTACACATCGATGCGCTCGTCGCCACGGATCCGTTCCTGGTCGCGAGCGTCTCCAAGCTGATCTCGACCTCCAGCGCGACGACCGACCAGCTCACCGCCACGACCGGCAAGGTCCGCGACTACCTCGTCGCCGTCGTCACCGACGCGCAGTCGAAGGAAGCGCGCGAGAAGGAGAGCAAGGAAGGCAAGGAGCCGCGCGGCGAGCTTACGCGCGCGCAGGTCCAGGCCATCGTCGATCCCGACAAGCTCGTCGATGCGGCCGCGCCGTACCTCGAGCTCGAGCGCGACGACCTCACGCAGCTCCTGATCGAGACCGACACGATGAAGCGCCTCGAACGCATCATCCCGTCGCTCGAGCGCCAGGCCACGGTGCTGCGCCTCAAGGCCGACATCGGCGCCGAGCTCGAAGGGGAGTCGAGCCGCACGCACCGCGAGCGCGTCCTCCGCGATCGCATGCGCCAGATCCAGGAAGAGCTCGGAGAGCAGGACGACAACGCGGAGATCGACGAGCTACGCAAGAAGATCGAGGACAGCAAGATGAGCGACGAGGTTCGCGCCGTCGCCAAGAAGCAGCTGTCGCGCATGAGCCAGATGGCGTCGTCGTCGCCCGAATACAACATCGCGCGCACGTACGTCGAGAACCTCCTCGAGATCCCGTGGAACGTGTTCACGGAGGACCGCCTCGACGTGTCCGCCGCTCGCGCGATCCTCGAGGCCGAGCACTCGGGGCTCGAGAAGGTGAAGCGCCGCATCCTCGAGTTCCTCGCGGTGCGCAAGCTCGCCCCCAACAAGCACGGCCCGATCCTGCTGCTCATCGGCCCGCCTGGCGTCGGCAAGACGTCGCTCGGCAAGTCGATCGCGAGCTCGCTCGGGCGCAAGTACGTACGCATCTCCCTCGGCGGCGTGCGCGACGAGGCGGAAGTTCGTGGCCACCGCCGCACGTATATCGGCGCTCTCCCCGGCCGCATCGTCGCGGGCCTCAAGAAGGCCGGCTCGATGAATCCGGTGTTCGTGCTCGACGAGATCGACAAGCTCGCTGCGGACATGCGGGGCGACCCGGCCGCGGCCATGCTCGAGGTGCTCGACCCCGAGCAGAACAAGGACTTCGTCGATCACTACGTCGAGGTGCCAGTCGATCTGTCGCGCGTGATGTTCATCTGCACCGCGAACCAGCTCGACACGATCAGCCAGCCGCTCCTCGATCGCATGGAGACGGTGGAGCTCTCGGGCTACACCACCGTCGAGAAGCTCGCGATCGCGAAGAACCACCTCCTCCCGAAGCAGCTCGTCGAGCACGGCATCGGCAAGGACCAGCTCGAGGTCGACGACGAGGTCCTCGAGGAGATCATCCACAACTACACGCGCGAGGCCGGTGTGCGTAACCTCGAGCGCGAGATCGCGGCGGTCTGCCGTGGTGCCGCGGTCAAGGTCGCCGAGGGCGCGACGCAGATCCACATGACGCGGCCGATGGTCGAGGAGCTCCTCGGCCCGCCGCGCCACATCTCCGACACCGCCGAGCGCAAGCCCGAGGTCGGCGTGATCACCGGGCTCGCGTGGACGCCCGTCGGTGGCGACATCATGTTCATCGAGTGCCGCATCTTCCACGGCAAGGGCGAGGTTCGCCTGACCGGGCAAATGGGCGATGTGATGAAGGAGAGCGCGCAGGCTGCGGTGACGTGGATGCGCGCGAACGCGACCAAGCTCGGCATCGACCACGAAAAGATCGCGACCTCAGACATCCACATCCATCTCCCGCAGGGTGCGATCAAGAAGGACGGCCCGTCCGCCGGCGTCGCCCTCACGCTCGCGGTCGTCTCGGTGTTCACCGGCCGTCCCGTGCGCAACGACGTCGCTCTCACGGGCGAGGTCGATCTCCGCGGCCACGCGCTGCCGATCGGTGGTCTCAAGGAGAAGGTCCTGGCGGCGCACCGCGCGGGCATCAAGATCGTCTTCATCCCCGAGCGCAACGCGAAGGACGTCATCGACATCCCCGAGGAGATCAAGAACGACCTCGACATCCGAACGATGAAGAAGGTCGACGATGCGCTCGCGGTCGCGCTCGGTGACGCCCCCTCGAAGCCGGAGCCCGAGCCCGCGATTCCGCCACCCACCGCACCCACGGGCCGCGGCTCGGTCGGCGAACGTCTGCCGTCGTGAACCTTCGCACCGCAGCGTTCGGCGTTGCGCTGTGGATGGGGTGCTCGTCGCCGACGCGCGGCGAGAAGCTGCTCGATCAGCTCTGCGCGTGTGCGGATAGGCCGTGCGCGGAGCGAGTGAGCCGAGAGTTAATTGGCTGGTCCGAGGAGCTGCGCGCCAAGGCCGCTCCTGGCGAGGAGCCACCCGAGCTCGCGCGTTTCGTCAAGAAGCACGAGCAGCGCTACTACGCGTGCCACGATCGCGCGCTTGGAAATCTCCCCGGCACCACCGACGGAACGATCAAGCTTTACTACTTGAAATGACAAAGCCCACCGGGACCACCGGCGGGCTCGCAACACGGAAGCGGGGATCTCAGGACTCGACGTCGACGGTCGAGAGCTCGGCGAACCGCTGGTACAGGCGCTCGATGGCGCCGATCGGGGCAAAGCCCAGCGCCGCGGCCGCCTCGCCCAGGCGAACGCCGGGCATGCGGTCCTGCATCTGCAGTGCGCGGAACAGCTGGAAACGATCCAGGACGCCCTGATCGACCAGGTACTCGCCGAACGAGACTTCCTTGAGCCCGTCCTCGACGGCTTCGACACCGGAGGAGGAGAACTCGAAGTAGTGCCGGAGGTCGGACTTGTTCTTCGCGTTACCGTAGCCCAGGGCGATAAAGGAGGTCATCTGCATGGCTGTTGGCTGTTCGAGCAGGTCGCGTGCCATAGCGTCTCGGACGGACGAGGCGGACGATGGACGCAGGATCGAGGGCTTGGGACTAGTTACTTCGTGCCGTTGCGGGTTGAATGCTTCAAGTGACGACTCGAGTAGCCGGCTGGCGGTTTAGTTTTGGCAACTCGATTGGTTACCAGCTGGCATCGTGCGACGTCTCTGGGTGGCAATGACGATGCGTTTTGGCTTTCTCTTGGCGGTGACCCTCGCCGCGGCGTGCCGCGGAAACGGCAAGGTGGCGGGGAGCGCCTCCGGCCCCGGGTCTGAGGCGCCGGTCGTAGCCCCCAAGTCGGGTACCGGGCCCACCTCCGACGCGCTGCCGCCGGCGCCCCCGGCCGAGAGCGCTCGCCTGGTCCCCGTGCCACCCGAGATCGCGCGCGGGGTGGCCTTCCAGCAGGTCTCTCGCGGCCTCGCGCGCCCCGTGCTCCTGGTGGCCGCACCGGGCGACACGCGCAAGCGGCTGTTCGTGCTCGAGCAGCACGCCGGGCGGGTCCGGATCCTCGAGAACGGCAAGCTGCTGGCGCGGCCGTTCCTCGAGATCACCGGGCTCTCGAAGGGCAACGAGCAAGGGCTGCTCGGGATGGCGTTCCATCCGCAGTTCGCCACGAACGGCAAGCTCTACGTGAATTACACGGGCGCAGACGACGACACGCGGATCGTCGAGTACAGGGTCTCGGCGAAGAATCCCGACGAGGTCGATCCGGCCTCGCGGCGCGAGCTGTTGAAGATCGAGCAACCATACTCGAACCACAATGGTGGCCACCTCGTGTTCGGCCCCGACGGCAAGCTGTGGACCGGCATGGGCGACGGCGGCTCTGCCGGCGATCCCGAGCGCAAGGGACAGAACCCCAAGGCGCTGCTCGGCAAGATGTTGCGGATCGACGTCGATGCCGCGACGCCCACGCCGGAACGCGTGCACGTGGGCGTGCGCAACCCGTGGCGGTTCGCGTTCGACAGCAAGACCGGTGATCTGATGATCGCCGATGTCGGCCAGAACCTATGGGAGTACATCTTCGTGGTCAGCGGCACCGACGGCGGCCAGAAGAACTTCGGGTGGAACGTCGTCGAGGGCAATCACTGCTACGCCGCCGCGAGCTGCGATCGCACGGGCTTCACCGCTCCGGTGGTCGACTATCCGCACGAGGAGGGCTGTTCGATCACCGGCGGCGTCGTGTACCGCGGCAAGGCGTTGCCCGCGCTCGACGGCCAGTACTTCTATGCGGACTTCTGCACCGGCCTGCTCCGCAGCTTCCGTTGGCGGGACGGCGCGGTGCGCGACCACTGGGACTGGAAGCAAGCGCTCGATCCCGATGGGGCCCTGTCACAGGTCAGCTCGTTCGGCGTCGACCACGACGGCGAGGTCTACCTGGTGACGCTCACGGGCGGCGTGTTCAAGCTGATTCCGACGAGCTAGATTGGCGCCGCGTGGCGCGAGGCCGGCCACGAACGGCGTGCAGGCGCTCAGCCCATGTAGCGGATCACGGCGTCGGTATACGTCTGCGTGTTGCCCTTGCCGCCGAGGTCACCAGTGCGCGTTTCGTTGTTCGCGAGCGCGGCCGCGATGCCCTTGCGCAGGCGCGCGGCCGCGGCGTCCTGCTTGATGTGATCGAGCAGCATCGCCGCCGACAGCATCAGGCCCGTCGGGTTCGCGATCCCCTTGCCCGCGATGTCAGGCGCGGTGCCGTGCACGGCCTCGAACATCGCGCAGCCGGAGTCGCCGATGTTCGCCGCCGGCGCGACGCCGAGGCCACCGACGAGACCTGCCGTCAGATCCGAGAGGATGTCGCCGAACAGGTTCATCGTGACGATCACGTCGAACCGCTCCGGCTGCACGACGAGCTTCATCGCCGTGGCGTCGACGATCATGTCATCGAACTGGATGTCGGGGTACCGCTTGGCGACCTCGCGGCCGGTGTCGAGGAACAGGCCGTTCGACATCTTGAGGATGTTGGCCTTGTGGACCAGCGTGACCTTCTTGCGGCCGTGGCGGCGCGCGTACTCGAATGCGTACACGATGCAGCGCTCGCTGCCGAACCGCGTGATGATCGCGATCGACTCGGCCGCCGTGCGCCGCGGATCGACGTAGTGCTCGACGCCTGCGTACAGGTCCTCGGTGTTCTCGCGCACGATGACGAGGTCGACGCCGGTGTACCGCGACGGCACGCCCTCGAGCGTCTTCACCGGGCGAACGTTCGCGTACATGTCGAACTGCTGGCGCAGCGTGACGTTGACGCTCCGGTAACCACCGCCACTCGGCGTGGCGAGCGGGCCCTTGAGGGCGAGCTGGTTCTTCTTGAGCGAATCGATCGTCGCCTGCGGCAATGGATCCTTGTGCTTCTCGACGGCGGCGAGGCCTGCATCCACGCGCTCCCAGCTCACCTGCCCGCCGGCGGCCTCGATGGCGCGCACGGTGACGGCGGAGATCTCGGGGCCAATGCCATCTCCTTCGATCAAGCTAACGGTCGGACGGCTGCTCACTGCGGATTCCTTTCACGAGGTACGGGCGCGATCTCGATCAAGTCACCGACGACTCGAACGGGATATGTGGTCAAACAGTATTCGGATGCATCGGCGTTGCATCCCGTCGCGGTCGAGAACCGCCACGCATGATTCGGGCAGATCAAGTGCCCGCGTGACACGATGCCCTCTGCCAGATCGCCACCGCGGTGCATGCACCGCCGCTGCGTCGCGAACAGGCGCTCGCCATCGCGCCCCAGCACCATCTCCACACCATCGACTACCACGGCGATCACGTCGCCAGGTTTGACGTCACCGATGCGTGCAACCGGGTGCCAGCTCATCCGGGCGCATCATACCCGCCCGTCGGAAAATGCCCACCACCTGCAAGGAGCGACTAGGCCTACGTCGTGCCGATTATCTGGAGGCCGTGGTCGCAGGAGCCACGGCCCAGGAGCGAAGGCGCTCGTAGATATCGGCCCGCAAGCTGTCGGCATACTTTTCGACCCAACCAGGGCGCGCCACTCCGTCGAGCTCCGTTGGCATCGCGTTGCCAGGCTTCCATTCGGCGCCGAAGCTCTTGACCGCGACGGTGTACGGGCGCTCCCCGGTAACGCGGATGTCGAAGCGCACGAAGACGCGCCGATGGGCGTGCCGCGTGAGGGTGCCTGTCCCGCCCATCGTCCGCTGCTGCTGGGTGCTCTCCAGCGTGGATCCGCCGTCGTCGCGCACCTGATGCCACGCCGTCTTGATCAGCCCCTGTCCTGGGAACGCCTCCAAGGTGGAATACCTCGATTGGGTCGCATCGAGCGCTCCCTGGAACACGCTGGCGGCATCGGCGTCATAGCGCGCGTGTTTCGCGCGTCCCAGGTTGGGATTCGCACACGCCACCACGCCCACCAGAACTGCAACTAGCGCACGCACCATGTAGCGAGCATACATGCTCAATCGGTCTCGGCGCCCGTGCCATCCACGCCGAGCGCGTAGGTCTTCATCTTGGTGTAAATGCTGGCGCGGCTGATCCCGAGCCGGCGCGCGGCGAGCGCGGGGTTCTTGTCACGGCGCAGCGCCGAGGCGATCGCCGCGCGCTCGACAGCGCGAACGGCGCGCTCGGTGATGTCCTTGAGGCCCTCGCCGTCTCCGAGGCTCGCGAGGTCGATCGCCGGAATCTCCACGCGCTCGTCGTCGGCACCATCGCTGGGCGTGCTGCCTGCGGGGCGATCGAGGCCGAGCATGTCGAGATCATGGCTGCGGATCATCTCGCCGTCGCACAGGATGGCGGCACGCGATAACACGTTCTCGAGCTCGCGAATGTTGCCGGGCCACCGGTAGCTCGCGAGGCGCTGCAGGGCCTTGGCGGTGATCTGCGTCGGATACGGCGCCTCGCCACCGGCAAAGCTCTTCGCGGCGCCGCGCCGCTTGGCGAGGATGTGAGCCGCGAGCAACGGGATGTCTTCCTTGCGCTCGCGCAGCGGCGGAACTTGGACGGGGAACACGGCGAGGCGCCAGTAGAGGTCCTCACGGAACTGCCCGCGGGCGACGAGGGTCTTTAGATCCTTGTTGGTGGCGGCGACGACGCGCACGTCGATGGAGACCGGGCGGTCGCCACCGACGGGCTTGATCTCGCGCTCCTGCAACACGCGCAGGAGCTTGTTCTGCACGCTCGCGTCGATGTCGCCGATTTCGTCGAGGAAGATGGTACCGCCGTTGGCCTCGCGGAACAGGCCCCGTCGCGCACGTCCGGCGCCGGTGAACGCGCCCTTCTCGTGGCCGAACAGCTCGGCCTCGAGCAGCGACGGCGCGAGCGCGGAACAATCGAACGCGACGAACGGCCCGTCGGCGCGCGGGCCTACGCGATGGATCGTGCGTGCGAGCAGCTCCTTGCCGGTGCCGCTCTCGCCGACGATCAGCACCGTCGCGTCGGAGGTCGCCACGCGCTCGATCATCTGGAGGAGCTGCCGCATCAGCGGCGAGTCACCGATCACCTCGCCGAGGCCGCGCGCCTTCTCGACCTCACCTCGTAGCCGCCGCACCTCGCGCGCGAGGGCCCCGTGGGAGATGGCGCGCTCCACGACGGAGCGGATCTCGCTCGTGTCGCCGGACTTCTTGAGCACGTCGAGCGCGCCCGATCGCATCGCACGCACCGCGAAGCCAACCGTTGGCGCCTCGCTCCAGATCACGACCACGGTGTCGGGCGCGACCGTGCGCAGCCGGTGCAGCAGCGCGAGCGCGCCGTCATCGTCCTCGCCGAGTGCGGGATCGAACAGCACCGCGTCGAAGGCAGAGACGGTCACCCGCTCGAGTGCCTCGGGCGGGGTGGCCACGGCCTCGACGTCCATGCCGCTCAGCGCGCTGGCTCCGTAGGCCGCCGAGGCGGTGTCGGCATCTACGATCAGCACGTGGCGAACGGGCACGTTTCCAGCGTACCGGACGCCGTCTAATTGTCTAGACGAGGTCTAGCCTTCTGGACGGTTTGGTTGCCCAATCCTGTCTCAAGTATCCAAAACTACTTGTTCAACCAGTTGGACGAACCTGGCTCGGCCCGTGCCTATACCCCTTCGGCAAGGAGGGCTTCTGATGAACGCACCCACGCACATGGACGAGTCGATGGAGGGCACCCGGTCCTACGTACGGTCGGTCGCGCTCAAGTACGTGCGTGACGAGCAGGATGCTGAGGACGTCACGCAAGAGGCGATGCTGCTCGCATACCGCTATCGCGACTCGTTCCGCGGCGAGTCTCGCTACTCGACGTGGCTGTATCGCGTAACGGCGACCGCAGCGCTGATGTTCTTGCGCAAGCAGCGCCGGCTCGCGCGCGAGGTTCCCGCGAGCGGTGCGCAAGACGAAGAAGGCACGCCGTGGCTCGATCGCCACCCGGCACCAACGGACCTACGCAGCGAAGTCGGTGCTCGCGGCGAGCTCGACCTTGTCTCCGAGGCGGTCGCCAAGCTCGGTGCGAAGTACCCCGCGGTGTTCTGGAAACGGTACGGCGAGGGCCGCACGGAGACCGAGATCGCGAAGGAGCTCGGGCTGTCCGTCGCCGCGGTGAAGACCCGCGCGTTCCGCGCTCGCCAGGCGGCGATCGCCGCGCTCGGCTAGAGCGGGTCGAGCTTGCGCGCGAGCGTGGTGCCGTAGAGCTGACACCACGCTTTGGCGTCATTCTCGTCGAGAAACACGCACCAGATATCCGACGCGATGAGCGTCTCTTCCGCGTTCTTCGCCCGCAGCGCGACGACCTGCGCCCACAGCGCCGTTGCTTGCGCCTTCGCGGCAGGGCTCAGCAATTCGTCGAGTCGGTTGCTAGCGGGCTTCACGCTGCGGCGAAGTCGAGCTTCGGGTATGAGGTGTGGAAGAAGCAGAACGTGCGATCGGGGTGCAGAAGGCAGAGCTCGCGACAGCGATGCTTCGCGGCACAACCATCCGCGCATAGCTCCACTACTCGAATGTCGCCGCGCTCCTTGTCTCCGGTCGTCTCGACGACGATCCAGCGAGCGGGATACGTGGTGCATGCGTCCGTCCAGCGCATGACCAGACGCTACTCCACTTGGCTGACGTCACAACTTTTCCCCGTGTCACGAATGCGAATCAGATCGTGGGTGCTGAGCCACGGATCACGCTAACTCGGCAATCCTCCTCGGAAACTCCCTTGGCCCGGGGCGTGAAGCATATGTAG
Source organism: Kofleriaceae bacterium (assembly GCA_033763475.1). Taxonomy (GTDB): domain Bacteria; phylum Myxococcota_A; class Polyangia; order Haliangiales; family Haliangiaceae; genus JABFXX01. The sequence goes on along the minus strand of JANRKM010000116.1, from coordinate 2,001 downwards.
GCATGCTGATCTCCCTCCTGCCTTTGGTCTCCCTCGCCATGAGCCACGCGCTCGCGGATGGTGGCGCGTCCGACGAGCTCGGGATGACAACGCCGCGTGCTGCACAGGTCCGCCTTGCGGAGACACTCGCCGAGGCCGACGCGATCTACGCGGTCTCGCGCACCGGCAACACGATCACGTTCGCGGTGGATCACGACGGCGACGCGCTCGACGTCGCGGCGCTCGTCGACGCGCGTGGCCAGGTGATCGAGTACGCGATCGATCGCATCGGCCCTGCCCGCGGGGAGCCGAGCGGCCTAGGCTGGCTCAGCGCCGAGCTCACGGACGCCCTCGCGATCACACGGCTCGCGGTCGCGCGGGACGGCAGCATCACTGCGACCACGGACGACGACCGCAGCTATCGCCTGATCCGCACCCGCGGCGCCAACACGGGCGTCGATTCGCGCTGGGCCGCGGCGTGGGACGGGCCGTCGTGACGCATTGAGGTAGAGTGCGCGCGTGGCCAAGCAGCCTCACGATCCGCGCACCGATCCTGATGTACCGAAGGGCATGTCGATCGAGCTGCTCAAGGAGCTCCACCTCCTCACGCGCGATGGTCAGCTGAACGCCGATGCCCGGCGCAAGCTGAAGCAGATCCGGCACCTCGTCGGACTTCTCAAGCCCGCCCTCGACGACGCGATGCATCGCGCGCAGGCGCCGCTCGTCGTCGATTGCGGCGCCGGCAAGAGCTACCTCGGCGCCCTGCTCTACGAGCTCGTCCTCGGTCCCGCCGGGCGTGGCGCGCTCGTCGCGATCGAAGCGCGGCCCGAACTGTCCGAGCAAGCCGCCGCCCGCGCCGCGCGCTTCGGCCAGGCCCGGTTCACCGTCGCGACCGGCGCGATCGCGAGTGCCGCCCTGCCCCAGCGCCCGAGCGTGGTCACCGCACTGCACGCGTGCGACACCGCGACCGACGACGCGCTCGCGATGGCGATCGCACAGCACGCCGATCACGTTGCCGTCGTGCCGTGCTGCCAGGCCGAGGTCGCGCCCCAGCTCGAGCACGCCAGGCCCGACGATCCGGCGATCGCGTCGCTGTTCGCGCACCCGCTCCATCGGCGCGAGCTCGGCTCGCACCTGACCAACGTCGTGCGCGGCCTCGTCCTCGAGGCACACGGCTACAAGGTCACCGTCACCGAGCTCGTCGGCTGGGAACACTCGGCGAAGAACGAGCTCATCCTCGGCAAGCGCATCAACCGGTTCGACGCCGGTGCCCGCGCTCGCCTGCGCGCACTCCTCGATCGCTTCCACATCGAGCCCGCGATCGTCCGCGAGCTCGCCGCGCGCGGCCTCGATCCGCGCAGCGAGTCCAGGCCCTCGTAGCGCTTCACGCCACATGGTCACGCAGATCATCCGCCTCCGGCCCGACGAGGACGGAGCTCACAGCGGGGTCGTGAGCTGCCAGCGCACGACCGGCGCGTCGACGGTGATCAGGAGCTTGGCGACCGCGCGAATCGGCTCGTCGAGCACCCACGCATAGAGCCGGCCGCGGTAGATGCCCCAGCGCGGCGCATCGAGCGTGACCGCACCGAGCCAGCAGGGCGCTGACGACGAGATGTCGACGCCGTCTTCATCCTCGAGCTCGACGACGAGGCGATGCGGATCAACGCAGCGGCTCGTGTCCCACGCGATCAGGATGCGCGCGGACGGGGGAGGAGGCTCGTCCGGCGCCTCGATGACGCACGCGGTGAACCCGAGCCAGAACAAGATGCAGGCGACGGAGGGAAAGATGACGAGCGAGGCGAGTTTCATGCGCCCGGGCCTTCGCACGGCGCGTGCCGCGATTTTCTCGTGCTAGCTGCGCGAAAGGACACGCGCGTGTTGTCCGGTGTCCGGCCGGAAATCCGAAGCTCGGCCACGGGCCGGACACCAACGTCCGCGTAAGATGCGCGCATGGTCGAGAAGCCCGCGCCCGCACGCTCGGTCGAGAAGCCCGCGCTCGTCCGTGTCCGTTCGTTGGTGACG
>JANRKM010000115.1:0-2014 GCA_033763475.1 Kofleriaceae bacterium | reverse complement strand
GGAGCTGTCGCGCGGCTTCCGAGACCGTCTCGCGCAGCAACTGGTCGCACACGCGGCGGTCCCGCTCGGTCATGGCGCTCATCACGCCGCGCACGTCGGCGCGGATGCACGTGTCGCGGATGCTGTCGCGCTCGTCAACCGAGTCGTCGCAGCTGAGCGAGATCGCGGCCCGCGGGCCGCGCTTGGCGCGTTTGGCGTCGCGGAGGAGCTTGCAGAGCTTCCGCTCAACGACACGCTCGACGAATGCCTCGGCCGATCCCCGACTCGGGTTGAAGCGGCTCCAGCGAACCACGACCTCCAGGAGCAGATCCTGCTCGAGGTCCTTGCGGTTGTTCACGGCCGGGCACGGGATGATCTTGGCGAGTTGCCTAGCCTTGATGCGAACGAGGGACTGGGCGAAGGTGAGGGTGGCTGGATCGATCGATCGGTTGGGCATGGGGCCGGACCTTCCTGGCGTGGCCAGAAAGCCCCGGGGGGCGACAGGTCCGGAGGGGTGCCCCCCGGGGCGTGGATGGACGACGGGTGCCGGCCTGTCGTCCCCGACTGGCGACTTGTCGACAGACGCCTCAGAATCCGGGCCGCGAACGGGTCCCAATGTGACGCAACCCGCTGAAAGTCAGCGGGTTGCGCTCTGCTCGATCGAGTCAAAAATGTTGAGAAACCCCCGACAGCTCCATCGACATGTCGATGGGTTCAGTGGTCGGTCTCGATCCGAAACAGCGTCGCCCACCCGTTGCCCTCGATCCGAATCGGATCGCCAGCGATCCCGAAGAAGGCCCGCAGTCGTTCGGCGAGACGCTCGCGACGCTTCTGGTTCTTGGGCGACGCTTCCGGACTCCGCCAATCGAGCGAACCCCGTCCCTTGGCGAACGCGTACAGCAACGCCCACTGCACGTCGGGCTTCCGCGTCCTGGCAACCCCCATGCCCATCGAGGCGTAGTCGAAGACTCCGGCGTGTTCGCGCACTGTCACCGACACGGTGTGCGCATCGGTGAATCGGATCTTCACGTCCGACCATCTCGCTCCCGCGGGTGTTTCAAACCGCGGCGTGTCTGATCTTGTCACAGCGATCTTCACGTGTCGAGCTTTGAACTCGCTCAGTGATCGCGCGAGCGATGGCTTGGGCTCGAACACGTCCTCGCCCTGCCACGTCAGCGATTCGGCGAGCGTGATCCATGCCGATGACCGCCCCTCGACAACACGATTGAGTTCTTCGCTCGCGCCGGCACGAGTGGGCGTGACGAGGACAAACGGCCGCTGCGAGAGCGCCGAGATGTGGCCGGCGCTGCGGAGCAGCGACTTCGCGTCCCGGGTCGTCGCCATGTACACCGGGAACCGCTCGCCCTCCACCGGCACGTAGTCGCCCAGCCACCACAGGCGGTTGCCCATTCCAACCGAGGATGGTTTTCCTTCGAGCCCCAGCGCCGACGCAACGCCTGCAAAGAGCCTGTCGGCGTCGAGCTGCCACAGCACGATGTCTTCGCGACGGATCGGCGCGGACTCGCACGTCTCGGGGTCGACCGCGACGATGTCGTCCTCGTCGTGGACCACGACCTTCCGCCCCTCGACTGTACCCGGCCACGGCACCGACATGGCCAGCTCCTCCATCGGCCGCAGCAGCGGCTGAAGGAACTGAAGCTCGTCTCCCATGTGCTCGCGCCAGACCGAGCGCACACCGGCCCAGCCCTGTACCCGCTCAAGCGACTGCCACAAGCGCATGGCCGCCTCCCTTCACGAATCCGCCGCCGCGTAGGAACGCTTCGATGAGATCGGCGTCGGTGTCGCGGGTGTATGTCGCGCGGTTGCCGTGCCGGATCGTGACCATTCTGGGCTTGCGGCCATCGGTGAACCGCACCTCGAACGTGGCGGCGCTGAGCAGCGCGTCATCGGGGATCGACTCGCGGGCGTGCTCGAGCGCCAGCAGCACATCGTCAGCCTTCTCGACCTTCCGCCGGTGGAACGGGCCGCCGACGTACATCGTGAGCTCGACCAGCCGCACCGACGCCAGCCCCGT
>JANRKM010000114.1:0-45288 GCA_033763475.1 Kofleriaceae bacterium | reverse complement strand
TGGAGGCGGTCGGCGCCATCGAGATGGTCGACGAGGCGGACGAGCTAGATATCTCGTTCCTATCCGGCGGTCCGCCGGCGCATGCCACCCCGAAGTCGAGCCGCGTCGTGATCGTGCAAGGCGTCGTGCTTACTCGCGTGGGCCCGGTGCCGTTTGTCGGCAGCAACGCCCAGCGCGAGATCCTCGGCTCGTTGTCGCGCGTGCCCACTACGGTGCGCGCGCTCGCCGAGATTCTCAAGCGCCGCTTTGAGGGCCCCCAGATCCGGTCGGTGATGCGTGCGTTCCTCATTCCGCACGTCGAGGCTCCCGGTCACGGTCGGTGCGGAAGAAGGCCGTACGCGTACTACCTTCCCGCTGCGACCGCCGAGGTGAACACGTGATCGCCGAACGCACCCTCGCCGACTGGGACGAGGACAGCCTGATGGACGGCGCGTTCGCTGCGTACTTTCGACGCTTCGGAGATGCGGCCGACCTGCCGTCAGCGTACTGCTCCTACGTGCGTCGGGGGCACGTCGTGCTCTGCAACAACTACCGCGAACTTGCGCGTTTCAAGATCTGCGCCCAACGACTCCGCTTCACCGCCACCTACAACGCTCGCCGTTGGCGCCCGTCATGAGAGCGACGGCGCGCTCAGCTCGCCCAAGGCGCGCGTTCGCGACGTCGCCGGAGTCACCCCCCGGGGCGACGGCGCCGAGCGCGCACGCGAGCGCTGAACGCGTCGTCGCTCCTCTCGACGTAAGTACGCGATTCGTCGTCGCGAGCGGTAGATGTCGAGGAGCACGGCGGCAGACCGCGGCAGCGACCGTCGCCAACCGCTCGCGTCGGCTCGTGCGCGCACGGGTGTCGAGCCCGTCAGCGGCGGCGGTTGAAGTTCCTAGCTGGGATCGGGGGCAGCGGGTCAATGCGGTCGAGATCGGCACCGATGCGTGGCGCGAGCTCGCGCGCGAGCGCCTGGTGAGCCTCGTCGGACGAGCGGTGGAGCGCGGCGCAGATCGCGCGCGCGTTGCGCACCATCCATCTGCCGAGGGAGGAGCTGCTGCTCATTCCGGCACCTCGTCGTCCGTCGCGACGTCGATCACGGGCGCGGGCAGGGGCGGCGGGCGCTCGCCTCGCACCAGCGCGAGCGCGGTGCGGAGCGTCTCCCGCTGCTTCTGGTCGAGTGCGGCCACGTCGAGGATCGTGCGTGGGGGCGGCGCGTCAGGCGTGGTGATTGCAGCGTCGAGTTCGATCGTGGTGATGGGCCGTCCCCACCCGCGGGCGAGCAGAATCTCCGCTGCCCACTGCTTCTGGTGGAAGAAGTACTTGTCGTCGGGGTCGAGAAAGACTTCCCAGATCCAGTCAAGCAACACCTTGCCGTCGGCGCCCGCTCGCTTGCGAATGGCCTTCGCCATGTTCTTCATCGACGAGCGTGGTCTCCCGCGTCCCACGGCCGCCTTGTTGTTCTTCTCGAACTTCGGCATCGCGATTCTCGATTTCGATCGTTATCGGACGCGCCGCGCTCTCGTCGATGGCGAATCCCACCGCCATCGCTTCGTTCCCCACATGACCGCTCGCTCACGCGCGATCGCGACGTCGCGACGTCATCACTTATATTTCTTCTCTCTTACATCATCATTATTGTTTGCCTTTTTAGTAATGACCTGCGATGTCATCTGTTGCGTCATCACTTGGAACCACGTCATCACTTGCGACCCCACTGTGGGGCGTTCAAGTGATGACGCAACGGATGACCTCGCACGTCATCGCTTGAATTCGTCGTCGACGCGCGCACTTGAAGGCGCTTTCGCTCAAGTGATGACGTCGCGACGTTGCACGTACGTCGCTCGGCCCGACGCGCGGCATTTTGCGTGACTGCACCCCAGATTTGCCAATTTAAATACCCACGCGTACGAATCGTAATCGTGAACGAAACGCTCATCGGCACGGGACTCGCCGCACGCCTGCTCGGCCTGAGCCAGCAGCGCGTTCGGCAACTCGATGACCACCTCCGCCCCGTCATCGGCCCAACCGGCCGCCGCCGCTACGACCGCGCGACGGTCGAGCGGTTCGCTGCGCGCCGCGACGCCGAAAGGAGCCCGCGATGAGCGATCGACTGATCAGCGCGCGCGCCGCCGCCAAGCGCCTCGGCATCACGCGCGAGGAGCTCTATGACTTGAAGTGCCGGGGAGTCATCCCCGCCGCGCAGGTCACGTTGCGGACCGCGATGTTCGATCCAGACGACGTCGATGCGTACGCCATTCAGCGCGAGCGAGCCATCGAACGCAAGCGACACATCCTCGACGAAGCCGCCGAACGTCTGGGCCTGCAGCGCACCTACCAGTTCTCGACGGGCGAGACCGTCACCATCCTCTACGACGAGTAAGGATCGACATGACCAAGACAACCATCATTCGCCTCGACGAAGCTCACGACGCAGAGGAGGCCCCGTTCCACGACGGCGGCCGACAGCTCAGCGACGACGAGCGCGACGAGCTGTTCGCCGCCATCGAGCGCGAGTCGCCCGGCTACCGCGCGCGGATGGACGCGGGGCAGCCACATCGCCCGGGCCTTAGACTCACGTGGCAACCGAGCGATCGCGAACTCGCTCTCGCGTATGTCGCCACCTCGGGCCTCGATCCGACCACGTTCCGTCCGGTCGCGGGCTCGATGCCGGTGCAGCTGCGCAGCGACGAGTACGTGGCGCACTTCGGGCTGGCTCGCGCTCGCGCGGCGGTGCGTGCTGCCCGCTCGCGCGTTCGCGTCGATCAGATCCGCCGCGACGAGGGGTTCGTGTGGCCGAATGGGTACGACCGTGCGTCCGCGCTCGCCGCGCTCGATGCGGCTGGCGTCACCGTCGCCGCCAACGGCGTCCCGTTCTCGTCGTGCGCCGACCTCGCGATCCTCGGCGCGCTGTCGGTGCTGACTGCGCGCAAGCCCGAGGACGCCGTCGACGAGGAGGCGCCGACCGAGAAGGATCGTCGACGCGCAGCCCGCGAGCTTCAACGCGCCGACGGCCTCAAGGACGCGCCCACCGAAGCCGAGCGCGAGCGTCGGATCGAGCACCGCGCGCGCAAGATCGCGAGGGACCGCGCCTACGCAGCCCGGGTGGCGCCCGTCTACAAGCCGAAGTGACCCCTCCGCCGGCGAGGGGCTGGTATCCCCTCCGCGCGCCTTCCTCTACGCGCGGTGCCGAGTCGTTCCCTGCCATGGCGACTCGGCCGTCGGCCCTATCTCCGTCGGCGCAGGTGGTGCAAACCGTCGAGACCTGCCGTCGAGACCCTGCGCTCGACGGTGCCACGTCGTGTGGGGCATTCGCGACGCGGCCGCCGACACCTTCCCCCCCCCCTCCCCCACACACACACAGACAGCAGTGCCCGCGGGCCGATCAAGCAACCGCGGGCACGAGGAGCACAGTCACGTGAACGATCGCACGACAGCGCGCCGCGAGTCAGGCTCAAAAAGAAGCCCGCGCGTCACATTCGGCCCGAGACATCCGCCCACCGACGAGATGCGCGCCGAGGCCGCGGCGTTTGACCGCGAGATTCTGCGTCGTCAGTGGCGCGCCGAGGATGCGCGAGAGCGCGCTCAGGTTCAAGCGTGCGCGCGCCGGACGATGGCGCCGCAGCGCCGTCTCGCGCATCCCTGCCGGCATCGCCTCGCGCGACGTGCTCGACGCGTCGCTCGCGTCGCAGATCCTGACGCGCACGCGATCGGCGGTGCAACGTGACGGCCGTCGAATTCCTCCGCGCGATCCAACCCGAAGGCCCGTGGGCGCTCGGAGCGATCGAGCCCGACAGCGACGGCCCGCACGCGTGGGAGACGCTCACAGACGAGGTCGCGGTCGCGCTATTCGTGCGCAAGCACGTCTCGTGCAACGTGTACTTCCAGATCAATGTAGTCCACGACGATCTTGCTCGACGACGCGCCGGCAAGGCCGACGTTGCCACGGCGATCGCGGTGCACGCCGACCTCGACCCGCCCGAAGGCGCCGATCTAAAGGTTTGGCAGCGACAGACGCGCGGGCGTATCGAGCGCTGGTCGCTCGAGCTGCCGAAGCCGAGCGTGGCGATCTTCAGCGGCTCGGGCTTTCAGCTGGTGTGGATTCTCGAAGAGCCCGTCGAACTCTGCGACGAAAGCGCGGTCGAGGACGTCGAGGCCCGTAACCGAGGGGTTGCGGCCGCGATCGGTGGGGACGCGAGCACGGTGGACGTGAGTCGGCTGCTGCGACTGCCATCCACGATGAACTTCCCGGGAGAGCGCAAGCGCCGAAAGTACGGGCGAACCGAGCCCGTGCGCTCCGAGGTCATCTACATCGACGTCGACCGGCGGTACGCGCTCGACGACTTCCCTACGGTCGAGGCTGAGCCAGTTGCACGCGGGGATGGTGCTGTCGCGTGCGCCAAGTCGATCGGGAAGTTCGACGCGGATGCCCGGCGACGTCTGCGTGAGCGCCTCGACGGCATCGGGCCCTGCGACGGGGAGAACCGGACCGGGCAGGCGACGTGGACCGTATTCTGGTCCTTCGGTCGGTCCGTTGACGACGGATGGAAGTTCCTGGTCGACTGGAACAGGCGCCGTCACGACCCGCACACCGAGCGCGAGCTTCGACGCCGCATGATGCGCGCGCTCGACTACAAGGCGGGGACGGAGGAGCGACGCGGCGACGCGGTCTGGTCGGTCAAGGTGAAGAGCGACGCCGACATCGACCTTGTGTTCATGGGCAGCGTCGAGCCCGAGAAGGTTCGCTGGCTGTGGCACGGCCGGATTCCATTCGGGGCCGTGACGCTCGTCGACGGAGACCCGGGCCTCGGAAAGAGCACGGTTCTCATCGATCTCGCAGCCAAGGTGAGTCGAGGGGCTCCGATGCCCGGCGAGATGACGGGCCGCGCCCCCGCGACGGTGGTTCTGCTCACCGCCGAGGACGCCCTTGCTTCCGTAGTGCGTCCGCGCCTCGATGCAGCGAAGGCCGACGTCTCGCGCGTCGCGGTTCTGCGCGCGGTGGTGGAGAAGGATGGCGACAAGCAGATGCCATGCCTGCCGGCGAACTTCGAGCAGCTTCGTCGCGCGATCGACAAGACGAAGGCCAAGCTGGTCGCTATCGACCCGCTGATGGCGTACCTCAGCGAAGAGGTCAACAGCCACAAGGACGCCGAGATCCGTCGTCTGGTGATGGCGCCCCTCGCGCGCCTCGCCGAGGAGACTGGCGTCGCCGTTGTGGCGCTCCGCCACCTGCGAAAGATGGGCGGGTCGGCGATCAACCGCGGAGGCGGAACGATCGGGTTCACGGCGGCGGCGCGGTCCGTCCTGATGTTCGGCAAGAACGCCGCAGATCCCGAGTGCGAGGACGTCTTCATCGCTACGACGAAGACGAACCTGGGACGACGCCCCGCGACGCTGCGCTACCGGATTGAGGGACCGGACGACGGAGCGGGACACGTAGAGTGGTTGGGTGAGGCCGACGGGGTTGACGCCGATATGCTTGCTGGCAGCGCGACCGCCCCGAAGGCGACGAAGACCGACGCGTGCGAGACGTTCCTTCGCGATCTCCTGTCCGATGGCCGTCAGACGTACGGCGCGATCAGGCAGGCGGCCGAAGCGCGCGGATTCGAGATCGATGGGCGGCCGATACGCGACGCGCGCTCACGCCTGAAGGTGCGCATCGAGCGCCAAGGCAAGGCGGGTGTCAATCAGGTCGTATGGTGGTCGCTACCGGCGGAGGACGCGTCGTGAGTCGCGTGGTTGGGTTCGCGCCCGTGCGGCGCGAGCCTTCCGACGTGCTCACGTTCGAGGAGGCGATCATTTTCCTCAAGGTCAGTCGGTCGGCGCTGTACCGAGCCGTCGCGCGCAATCAGGTTCCCCACCGTCGCGTCGGTCGCCTCGTGCGGTTCAGTCGCGTTGCGCTCCTCGAGTGGCTAGGGTCGAGCCTGACGCAGCCATCCGCACCCCGATAGCGTCGAAGATGCCAGTACGAAGAAGAAAGAACGGAGCTTGGTTCTTCCGCACCGTCGTGCTCATGCCCGACGGAACCCGCGAGCGCGTCAGCGGCACGCCCGGTGTCCCCGGGCCGTACCACGACCTCGCGCCGAGCAAGGTCGGAGCGCAGGAGGCTGAGCGACGCGCCATCGCCCGCCTGATGACGGGGCTGTCGGCGAAGCCGGCGGCGCAGGCGGCGCGCGTGCCTACGATCGAGGAGTATCGGGACACGTTCCTCGACGCGTACTCCGCGGCGCACAAGCCGAGCGCGCAGCGCGCGAAGAAGTCGATCCTCCGCCACAACCTGATCCCATTCTTCGGGCCGATGCGCCTCGACGAGATCCGGCAGGAGGACGTCGACAAGCTGATCGCGACGCTGCTCAAGCGCGGGTTGTCGCGCAAGACGGTCAACAACGTGACGGCGGTGCTGTCGACGCTGCTGCGCTATGCCGTCAAGAACAAGGTCATCCCCGCCTTCGACCTCAAGTTCGCCATCAAGGCGCAGAGCGCGGAGATCCACGCCGTCGCGTCGGACGACGTCGTGCGGATCGTCGAGGCGTGCGGCGACCCGCGGTACCGCGCCGCGATCCTGCTCGCGGCCGACGCGGGTCTGCGCGTCGGCGAGATCCGCGCGCTGATGTGGTCGGACGTGAACCAGCTAGCCCGCGAGATCACGATCTCTCGGTCGCTCGACCGCACGAACGTGCTCACCGAGACGAAGGGATGGGAGCGTCGCGTCGTGCCGATCAGCGACCGCCTGTGGGCGGCGCTCAAGGCGCTCGACGATCGCAGGCGCTACGTGCTTTCGCGACGCGCCGCCGATGGACCGATGCGCTACGACGTCACCCGCCACAACATCCACCGCATCTACACGAAGGCCGGCGTCACGCCCCCGCCGAAGCCGTGGCACTCGCTGCGCCACACGTTCTGCACGGAGCTCGCGCGGGCGGGCGTCCCCGTGAACGTCATCAAGGAGCTGGCGGGGCACAAGTCGATCGAGACGACGCTGCGCTACATGCACACGGACCGCGCCGCGAAGCGAGACGCGATCGATGCCCTGCGGGGCAACAATCAGGGTTCCTTACGTTTGCAGGAATCAGGTGCGCCGGCGACGGACTCGCAGAACTCGCGATCGAAGTAGCAGAGGCCCTTCGACTCGTCGGGGCCACACCACGCGGTCACCGCAGCCACACAGTTGCTCGAACCGATCTTGGTGTAGTGCAGGCAGTCCTCGCGGTCGCGATAACAGGTAGTGAAGGACGATAGGTCGCAGTCACCGCAGGACTTAAATGGATCGCTCGCCACGCAGTACCACCAGCGTTGCGATTGCCCGCCTGTCGCTCGCGTCGCGAGTTCCTGTTCCAGGCGCTCGATGCGCGCGCTGTTGCGCGCCGACTCACCTGAACACGCAGCCACAAGGCACAAAATTCCCACAACCCGGGCAATCGACATCGGCCCACCGTATCCAGCTCTGGCGGCGTAGTGAAGGCTCGTGCGTTGGATTGAAGCGCGTTGCACTCACGTGGCAGCGACAGCGATTCGCTGGTGCCAACCGACTGAAATTGTGGCGGAAGCGCATGGGAATCGAACCCACCAAGCCGCTGCTCGCGCAGAGCTTCATCGGTTTTGAAGACCGAGGCCGGCACCAGTCCGGCACGCGCTTCCACGCCCGAAAGTACACGCGAACGTCTGGAAGGCCAAGCCTCGCGCCGTGGCGGAACGAGTCAGCGATCGATGCCTGGGCCGAGATGGGCGCCGCAAAACTGTCGCTGGCCTCCAGCGCGCACCGGCAAGACATTCGCGTCTCGGGCTTCTACTTCTCGAGCCAGGGTAACGACGACGTCTCGTTCTTGGCGACCGCCAGCGCCCTGAACGATGTCGAGTGCGTGTTGGCTCGCGGCGAGGGAGGCACAGAAGTCCCGCGAGGCCATGATGCGGTTCGACATGGGCAAGCTGGCTCGACGTGCGCGGCACGGTCAAGGAGCATGGGGCGGGCCCGTTAACGGATCGCACGCTCATCGACTGCGAAAACATTGGGGCGGGCGGACGGCGGAATCCGGCCGCGCCGTAAGTAAGGCGGTCGATGCCGCGTTACTGTGGAGAGAATGGGCAAGCTTCGCGTTGGTGGTAGCGCGGTCCTCGTGTTGCTGTCGGGCTGCTACGGGTTCTATCCGCACGAGCTCAAGCGGCAGGTTCCCCCGCGCGTCGAGGGGCGCGCGGAGCTTAGGCTCGAGGAGAAGAACTTCACCTCGTGGTCGGACTGTGGCGCGTCCGATAAGAACTGCGAGTGGCACGACGGCGAGCTCCAGTCGCCGTATCACTACAAGCGCTACTACCCGTATTACGGAGACGAGGCCATCAACCTCGGGCAGCTGAGCGCCCTCTTGAACGGCGACAAGTACACCGCGGCCTGGGACCGGATCGAAGGCAAGAAGGGGACCTGCAAGATCTCGATCGCACCGACGGTGGTGTACTTCGCCGCGGCGATCGGCTCGGTCGTCGCGTTCACGCTCAGCAAGGACGAGCCGGACAGCGACATGCGAACCTACGCGTACATCGGTGCGGGCGTGTCGGGCGGCGCCGCGTTGCTCAGCTATCCGCTCGGCGGCTACGCTTGCATGCAGGCGAAGGGAATCGCGGACAAGATCGAGGCGCGATACGGTGAGAGCCCCTACGAGGTCCTCAACCCCGGCAACTCCCAAGAGGAGCGAAAGATCGCAGACCTGCAGCGCCGCATTGCCGCATTCAATCGCGGCGAGCGGCCGGGGGCCCCCAGGGAAGACGTACGGGAGACGCCGACGCCAACCGGCGACCCGCCGTCCGAGGCACCCGGGGCCACCGAGGGCTTCACGCCCGGCGCAGCATCGATCATGGAGACGCTCACCGACGCTGGCGAGTTGACCATGTTCACGGCGCTGCTCGTCGAGACGGGCCTCGACCGCCAGCTCGCGAGCGGGGGGCCCTACACCGTGGCCGCGCTCGACGACGCTGCCCTCACCAAGGCCAAGCAGAAGCTGGATCGCCTCGACAAGAACGAGCGGGTTCAGACCCTGCGCGATCTGATCTTCGTCGGCGTCGTCACCAGCGGCGAGCGCACGCTCGAGACGCTCGGCGGCAAGAAGATGACGCTCGAGCTCCGCAAGGATGGCAACCTCAAGGTGCGCGGCAGGAGCGGGTCGATGCGTTTCCTCGGCAACGCGATCAACGGCGCCATCTACGTGATCGACTGACGCCGTGAGCGCCGACGGTACGCCGCCGCATGGGCGCACCCGCGGCTGCCCGATGGAGCCGTGCTTGCAGTTGCCGGTCTCATGGACGTCCTGTTCGCGCGCTGGCAAATGGGAGTCTCTCTAGGCTTCCACATCGTGTTCGCAGCCGTGGGCATCGCGATGCCGCTGCTCATGGTGACCGCCGAGATCATGTGGCGGCGGACGCGTGAGCCGACGTGGCTCGAGCTCGCGAAGCGGTGGGCGAAAGGGACGGCGGTGTTCTTCGCCGTCGGCGCGGTGTCGGGCACCGTGCTGTCGTTCGAGCTCGGCCTCTTGTTTCCAGGGTTCATGGAACAAGCGGGTGCGCTGATCGGCTTGCCCTTCTCCCTCGAGGGCATCGCCTTCTTCATCGAGGCGATCTTCCTCGGGCTCTACTTGTATGGATGGGACCGGCTCGGGCCCCGCCTGCACGTTTTCGCCGGCGTGATGGTCGCGCTGTCGGGCGCCGCGTCGGCAGTGTTCGTGACGTTCGTGAACGCGTGGATGAACTCGCCGCGCGGGTTCTCCATCGTGGACGGCTCGATCGTGGTCACCGATCCGTTTGCGGCGCTGTCGGTGCCGTTCTCGCGTCACGAGGTGCCGCACACGCTGCTCGCCGCGTACCTGGCGACGTCCCTCGCCGTCGTGGGAATTCACGCGTGGGGCCTGTGGCGCGCGCCAGGGAGCACGCTGCACGCGAAGGCGCTGCGCTTGGCCATCGCACTGACGATTCCGTGCGCGCTCGTGCAGCCGCTCGTCGGGCACTATGCCGGTCAACGCGTGGCCGCCGCGCAACCGCTCAAGTTCGCCGCGATGGAAGCGCAGCAGACGACCGAGGCCCGCGCGGGCATCGACGTCGGTCCGTTCACGGTTCCGGGGGCGCTGTCGTGGCTGGCGACGGGCGATCCAGATGCCGTGATCGTGGGGCTCGATGCGTTCCCACCCGAGGATCGGCCGAGCCCGATCGTGCACTACGCGTTCCGCTTGATGGTGGGACTCGGAACGCTGATGGCGGTGTACGCGATGGTCGCGCTGTGGCGGTGGCGGCGCAAGCAGTCGTGGACCGAGGGCAGGTGGTGGTTGCGCGCGACCGTGGCCCTCGCCCCGACGGGGCTCATCGCCATGGAGGCAGGTTGGATCGTGACCGAGGTAGGGCGGCAGCCGTGGACGATCTACAACGTCATGCGCACGCGGGACGCGGCGACGCCGCTCGGCACGATGTGGCTGCCGTTCGTCACCTTCGCCGTGATCTACCTGGGGCTCGCCCTGGTGGTGATCGCGATCTTGCGCGCGCAGGTCCGCGCCACCACGACCACGGAGGCTCGGTGATGTTCGAGCTGTTCGCGGCGGGCACCATTCTCGTTGCCCTCGTCATCTACGCGCTCACCGGCGGCGCGGACTTCGGCGGCGGCATCTGGGATCTGTTCGCGTCGGGGCCGCGTGCGCAGGCGCAGCGCGATGTGATCGAGGACGCGTTGTCGCCCGTGTGGGAAGCGAATCATGTGTGGCTGATCTTCGCGGTGGTGATGCTGTTCACCGCGTTTCCGCCGGCGTTCGCGGCGATCGGGATCGAGTTGCACATCCCGATCACGCTGCTGCTCGTGGGCATCGTGCTGCGCGGGTCGGCGTTCGTGTTTCGCCAGTACGGCAATCCACGCTGGCGCCCGCGCTGGAGCCCCGTGTTCGCCGTCTCGTCGCTCGTCGCGGCGATGTTCCTCGGCGTCGTGATCGGCGCTACGACATCGGGGGACGGGTGGTTCCGCGCGTTCCCGTTTGCCGTGGGCCTGCTGACCATCACCGCGTTCGCGTTCCTCGCCGCGACCTACCTCACGCTCGAGCCGTCGGAAATCGCGGTGCGCGAGGACTTTCGCCAGCGCGCCCTCGTCGCCGGCCTCGTGCTCGCCTTCGTGGCCGTGGTCTGCGCCGTGCTCGCGCGCGGAAGTGCGGTGAGGTTCGCCGCCGGGTTGTTCGGCTCGCCGGTGATGGCGCCGATCTTTCTGTGCGGAACCTTGGCGCTGATCGGAACGCTCGGCGCGCTGATGGCCAAGCGCTATCGCATCGCGCGCGTCGGGGCGGCGGCGACGGTCGCGCTCCTGATCGTTGGTTGGGGCGTCGGGCACTATCCGATGCTGGTCGCGCCCGACCTCACGATCGCCGCCGCCGCCGCGCCGCGTGCCACGCTGCACGCGCTGGCGCCGATCGTCGTCATCGGAACCGCGCTCGTGGTGCCGACGCTGTGGTGGCTGATCCGGACGTTCAAGCGCGGTCCTCGAGGAGATGCTCGATCTCCGGTGTCCACGCACGCTCCGCATACAGACGGATGAGCTCCGCGACCTCCCGCCGCCGCTCCTCGAGCGTGGCGAGCCTTTCCTCGGCGCGCTTTCGCCACGCGTGAGCGCGTTCGCGCACGAGGCGGCGCAGAGGTGGCGTGTTGGCCGAGAGCATCCGCTGCGGCAACGCGAGGCGGCGTTCGTAGGCGCGGATCGCGATGAGTAGATCGGCGTAGAGGTCGAGAAGGTCGTCGAGGCGCGCGCGCTTCGCTTCGTTTGGCGCCTCGCGCGTCACCGCGTTCACCAGATCCGTGAGCTCTCCGAGCATGTACACGTTGGCGCCGGCCTCCTCGGCGCGGAGCTCGCGGTCATAGCGTCGATCGCCGCGGTGTTCCTGTGCAGCGCGCGCGGCATACCATTGGACGACCCGACTACCCGCGTAGAGGCCCGCGAAGACCCCGACGGCCGCGTTGGTGGCGGCGAACCACGAGCCAGCGAGCGCCCACGCGCCAACCACGACGGCGGTACTCGGGGGAAGCCACATGATCCAGCTAGGTCCGCGCGCGCGCATGGATGGGACGCGAGCAACCAGCATGCCTGTCTCAGCATCTCCGTGGCGGACCGGTGCGGGCGAGCATGGGCTCGAGGTTGGCGAGCTCGTCGGCCAGCTCGCGTACGGCGGCATCCGGGTGGTCGCCGCCATGTCGAGGTGGCGAGGACCGGCGCTCGGGCAGGTCCTCCTTGCGCTCCTGCGCGACGAGCGCGACGAGATCGTCGACGTGGCACGCGAGCTCCTCATGTGGGGGCGCGCGCGCGACCGAGGCATGCGTGATCTGGTCGGCCACGCGTTCGGCTGCGCTGACCACGGGGATCCACGCCCATGCCTCGCGCCCTGCCGGCGGAGGATCCGAGACCGTGCGCTGGAGCGAGACCTGGATGTTCGAGAGATGGCGGTACACCGTCCGGCGGTCGGACGCGATGGTCGTCATGTCTGCGCGCGCGTGAACGTCGCGCGCGTAGCGTGCGAGCTCCTCGAGTGCACGGCCGAATGGCTTTGCCACGTTCGCGTGTCGCGCCGCAGGCCAGATCAAATAGCCCGCGCCAACGGCGATCGCGCCACCGATGGTCGTGGCCAGGATGCGCGCGACGCTCAGGTCGCGTAGCGACGACGCTGAAGCTTCGGAAGTTCGCCCCAGATCGCCGCCTCGAGCATCACCACGCGAACCATCGTTTCGGCGGACGGCGGACGCGGTCGCTGTCGGCGCGCGACCGCGTCCTCGCACTCGTCGAGACGCATCGCCGAAGCCGCGTACGCGGCATCGTCATCGGCCAGCAGCCGCGCGAGCACCTGGTCCGCGACACGGCTGATCGTCGCGGCACGCTCGTAGTGCGGAACCGGCCCCTCGGAGGTGCCCGCGGTGTACCAGGATGGCGTCGAAGGCTTCGAGCGCGGCGAGCGCGCGGGGCGAGCGCCGCCATCACCCCCACGGTGACCGGTGGCGGCGCGTGCGCGAGCGGACCCAGGAGTACGCGGATGCGGCGATGGGGGCGGTGACGAGGAGCTGCCGGAACCGCGCGGCGTAGCCTGTCGGGCGCTCGGACGCCGCGAGGAGGAGGGCGCCGATGCCGATCCACATGCCGTCGACGGCGTTGTCGAGCAGGCCTCCGACGAGGATCGGCCCGGCGATGGAGAGTGCCGCCCGCACCGACCGCCAGACCGGCCACGGCACCCGGGCGGTCCGCGCGAGCGCGGGTAGCCAGAGCGCGGGGGGCCACGCGGACCTGGGGGCAGAGGCGCGCCGCGACGGTCTGTCGGCGTGCCCGCTCCCCACGACACGAGAGATGTCACGTGGCCGCAGGCCCGGCGAGTGTGTGGTGCGCGGCGCGCAGACGATGGAGCCCACGCGTTGGACGACGCGCGCGCGCACGCGCACATTCGCCGACACGCGGGAGCGCGCGCAGTGCGACCTTCGTGCGATGCGGCCCGCGCGGCCCTGTCAGGGGATTGCAGTCGGAAACGGACCTGACGCCAACCTCGTGCGTCTCCTATACTCGAAGTACCCCGTATGCGTACCGAGTCGCGCAGGAACCGACGGGTATCCCGAAGGACGCTGGGGGTCGCAGTTGCCGCGGCCCTGCTCCTCCACGGTGCCATCGTGACGAGCGTGCGCACGTTCGACCTCACCTACGTGGGCGAAGCGTTCTCCGCCAACACGGCGGCCGGAACGCAGGTACCGGGCACCCGCATCGCGGATCTGAAGACCACGTGTCGCGGCGATGTGCTCCTGGCGACCAGTGCGCGCGCCGCGATGTGCCTCGCGCCCTGGAAGTCCGATGTGGAGGCGTGTGGGAACGACGTCGCGATGCAGATGTGGATGGATCTGTCGGCCTGCGAGGGGCTGGGTGATGAGTCGTTGATGTCGGCGCCCGTCGCGCTCCTCGAGCCGAAGGCGGCCGAGAAGCTGAAGCCGATCGATCCGGAGCCGCTGCTCGAGCTCCTCGACGAGCAGGAGAAACAGAAGCCGCCCGAGATCAAGCCTCCGGATCCGCAGGTGGCGGCGCAGCCTCCGCCTCCGCCACCTCCGCCCGCGCAGCCGAGGCCGGCACAGGTGGTCGAGGTCGTGAAGCCCCAGGCTGAGAAGGCGCCCGAGAACGCGCGCCTGCTGTCGGAATACGATGTCTCCGTCGAGAAACAGAAGGTCGACCGCGGGTCCGCGAAGGAACCGTTGGCCAAGAAGAGTGCGCCCGAGGAGCTGGTCGCCAAGAAGGATCCGCAGGAAGCGTCGATGAAAGAGCTGCCCGAGCAGGCGCCGGGCAAGAACGTGAAGGCGCCCGATGCGCCGGGCACATTGTCGATGCGCGCCCCGGGTGCGCCGGCGCCGGCGGAGCTGCCCCAGGATGCAAAGATGCGTGGGACGACCACGGGCGAGCGCGGACCGATCGTCGCCGATGGGTTCATCCCGCGGCGTGGCTCGGGCGCGATCGAGCAGCTGCGCCGCGAACAAGGCGAGCTGCCGCGCGGGGAGGGCGGGGCAGGTGGGGGGGCGCCGCAGGTGCCGAACCTAAAGCCGTCGCAGGAGCTGCTGGAGCGCGCCGTCGGTGGCGGATCGGTCGATCACCTCGAGGATGTGGAGGAAGGCGACGAGACGTCGCTGTCGGCGAAGAAGTGGGTCTATGCGACGTTCTTCAACCGCCTGAAGCGCTCGGTCGCGCAGAACTGGGATCCGGCGACCGTCTGGCGGCGTAGCGATCCGAATGGCACGGTGCATGGCTTCAAGACCCGCGTCACCGAGGTGCGCGTGAGCCTGTCGCCGAAGGGCGACCTCGCGAAGATCGTGGTGACCAACCCGTCGGGCGTCTCCGAGCTGGACGATGAGGCGGTGCGCTCGTTCCACGCGGCGGCGCCGTTTCCGAATCCGCCTGACGGCCTGATCGGCAAGGAAGGCCTGATCACGTTCGCGTTCTCGTTCTATTTCGAGATCGGGCAGCCACGGACGTCCTGGCGTGTGATCCGCCAGTGATACTCATGGGGTTGTGAGCCTCGCCGTCGCCGCGCTCTTCATCGCCGCGTTCGCGGTGGTGCTCGTTATCAAGGCGCGCCATCTGCGCGTGGCGGCCGCAACGCTCTCGCTCGGGGTCGTCGGCGTCACCGCCTATCCGGTGGTGCGCGAGCCCCACGAGGACAGCTTCCCGCTCTCGACGTATCCGATGTTCGCGCGGCCGCGGAAGACCGAGCAGACGCTCGACTACGCGCTCGGCGAGACGGCCGATGGGCGCCGCCTGACGCTCACGCCCCGGCTCGTCGGCTCGGCGGAAGTGCTGCAGGCGCAGAGCGTGATCAACCGCGCGCGCACGACCAACAAGCTGCGCGAGCTCTGTGCCTCGATCGCGGGGCGGGTCGCGCACGACGATCGCTATGCCGAGGTGGTCCGGATCCTGATCGTGAGCGGCAGCCACGACGCCGTCGAGTACCTCGTGCGTGGCATCCGCGGGCGCGAGGTCGAGCGCGCGCGCTGCGAGGTGACGCGATGAAGCGCTTCGCGGACTGGTGGTTCGCACCCGCGCCGGCCGAGCGGCTCGCCGCGGTGCGCATGCTCGTCGGCACGTTCGCGCTGCTGTGGGTCGCGGGGCGGCTCGCCGAGAGCTATGCGGTCGCCAAGCTGCCGGCCGGGCACTGGAAACCGATCGGGATCACGCGTTTGCTCGACGCACCTTTGCCACCGACGGTGACGCTCGTGCTCGGCATCGTTACGGTGTTGCTGCTGCTCGCGTTCGTGCTGGGCGCGTGGTTTCGCTGGCTCGCGCCGCTCGCCGCGCTCGGGCTGCTGTGGGTCATCACGTATCGCAACTCGTGGGGCATGGTGTTCCACACCGAGAACGTGCTCGTGCTGCACGTGATCGCACTGGCGCTCGCACCGAGCGCGGATGCGTGGTCGATCGATCGCGCGGCCGGGCGAGGCAGAGCAGCGATCGACGCGACGCGGGGGGCCGTGGCGCCCGCGTCGACGGGCTATGGCTGGGTGCTCAAGCTGCTCGTCGCGATCACGGTCGTCACCTACGTGCTCGCCGGGATCGCGAAGCTGCGGATCGCCGGGACGGCGTGGCTCGATGGCGAGCAGCTCCGCAATCACATCGCGGTCGACAACCTCCGCAAGGCGCTGCTCGGCGATTCGTTCGCGCCCCTCGCCACGCCCTTCCTCGACCACCCCTCGGGGTTCACCGTGTTCTCGGTGCTCACCATCGTGCTCGAGCTCGGGGCGCCGGTCGCGCTGCTCGGAGGGCGGGTCGCGCGACTATGGGCCCTGTCGGCGTGGGGGTTCCATGTCGGCGTGGTGCTGCTCATGAACATCTGGTTCCCGTATCCGCTGCTCGGGATCGCCTATGTCGCGCTCTTGCACGCCGAGCGACCGTTCGCGTGGGTGATCGCGCGCTGGAAGCGGCGGCGCAGCAGCCGGGAATGAAGGGGCGCTGCCCCTGGTTTCGCAACGGTCCGTCCCAGGCGATGGATCGTGCTTGCGCTACCAACTACGCCTGTAGTAATGCTACGAAGCCTGTCGTAACCAGGATTCCATGACTCGCTCCCCCGAGCTCACCACTGCCGAGTTGCGCGTCCTGAAGGCGCTCTGGACCGTCGAGGCCGGCACGGTCGCCGAGGTCCGCACCGAGCTAGCCAAGCGCGGGCAGGAGCTCGCCTACACGACGGTGATGACGTTGCTCGGCCGGCTCGCTGCCAAGGGCGCCGTCGCGGTCGACAAGCAGCGCGAGCCGTTCATCTACCGCCCGGCGCACCGCAAGGAGTCGGTGCTGCGTGATCGCCTCCGCGAGTTCGTGCGCGAGGTGTTCGACGGTCAGGCCGATTCGCTCGTGCTCAACCTGGTCGAAGACGAATCGCTGTCCCGCGCGGAGCTGCGCGCGATCGAGCGCAAGATCGCCGAGGCCGAGCGCCCGGCCAAGGGAGAGAAGAAGTGACGCTCGTCGCGGCCGGTGCCGCCGCCAAGGGCGTCATGGCGACGCTCGGCATGATGGCGTTGCAAGGCACGCTGCTCGCGGTGCTCGCGCTCGTGCTCGTGCGCGGAGGCCGGCTGCGTCCCGCGTGGCAGGCCGGCATCTGGCTCGTCGTGCTCGCGAAGTTCGTATTGCCGTGGGGACCCGCGATGCCGTGGTCGCTCGCGGATCTGATCGCCACCCTGCGCGGCGGCGAGGCGGCCGGGCCGCTCCTCGTTGCACCCGTTGCTGGCAGCGAACCCGCGGTCACTGCGTCGACGGGGCCGGCGCTCGCGTGGGTCGTCCTCGCGTCGGCGTGGGGCCTCGGCACGGCGTACGTGCTCGCGCGTTCGCTCGCAGCGCAGCGCGCCGCGGTGCGCATCGCCCGACAGGCGCCACGCGCCCCCGCGGACGCGCAGCAGCTCGTGCATACGCTCGCGCGGCGCGCCAAGGTTCGCACGCCCGGCCTTGTCGTCGGCGCGCAGGTCACGGGGCCCTACGTCGTCGGGATGTTCCGCGCGATCATCGTGGTGCCGCCGGCGCTCCTCGCCGAGCCCGCATTGCTGCGCGCCGCGCTGCTGCACGAGCTCGCGCACGTGCGCCGTCGCGATGCACTCGGCCGCGTCGTGCAGATCGCGGCGCACGCGATGTTCTTCTTCTGGCCCGTGGTGCGGCTCGTCGGTAAGCGCCTCGATCTCGCGCGCGAGGCCGCGTGTGATGCGTGGGCCCTCGAGGCCGGCGATCTGCCGCGTCCTGCGTACGCTCGCTTGCTGGTAAAGATGGCGGGGCTGCGGTCTGCGGCACCCATGCTCGCGCTCGCCGCCTACGGCAAGACGCTCGATGCCCGGGTCGCGGCGGTGCTCGGTCCGCCGGCGCGTGCGCGCCTCGGTGCGGTGCATCGCCTCGCGCTCCTCGCGTGGGTCGCGCTCGCGCTCGGTGGGGCACGTTCGGCCGCGGCGCGCGGGGCGCCCGAGACCTGCCGCTACACGCCGCAGCTCGCCGAATCCCTGATGCTCGCGTACCCCGAGGCCGACCTCGATGGTGATGGCGTGCTGTCGCGCGACGAGGCCTGCGAGTTCCAGGCAGAAGCGCGCCAGGTGTCGACCATGGATGACGCTGCCGCTGAGGAATATCAGCGGCTGCTAGCGGAGCCGCTCTGTTGCAATTGTTCGCCGGGTGATGGACTAATTCCGTCCGCCGGGCCTGTGTCTACGGACGCTACCTGTCAATGAGGATCTGAAGGAGTGACGACCATGAAGAAGCTTGTCTTTGTCGCGGCGGTGGCCGCACTCGTTGGCTGCCAGCAGGCCAACTCGAACGTCGAGAAGAAGCTCGACGCGATTCAGAAGGACCTGAACGACCTCAAGGCCGCCGTCGCCAAGGGCGGCGTCGGTGGTGGCGGTGGCCAGCAGCGCCAGCCGCGCCCGGAGCCTGATCGCGCGAAGACCTACTCGGTGCCCGTCGACGGCGACGCTTTCGACGGCCCGGCCGATGCGAAGGTCACCCTCGTCAAGGCGTACGACTACGCGTGTCCGTACTGCGAGAAGGTCCGCACCACGATGGACGAGCTCCGCGCCAAGTACGGCAACGACCTCCGCGTCGTGTCGAAGCAGATGGTCGTCCACCCGAACAACGCCATGGCCGGCGCGCTCGCCTTCTGCGCCGCCAACGCGCAGGGCAAGGCCAAGCAGATGGACGCCCTGATCTGGGACAAGGGCTTCAAGGCCCGTAACCTCGACAACTCGGCCGTGGCAGCGGCCGCGCCGCCCGCCGAGAAGGGGGGTGCGGCGGCTCCTCCGCCGGCAAATCCGAACCAGAAGTGCTGGGACACGCCGGAAGGCTGCAAGAACGTCGTCGGTTACGCCCAGGAGCTCGGCCTCAACGTCGAGCAGTTCAAGGCGGACATGAAGGGCAAGTGCATGCAGCTGGTCCAGAAGGACATGCAGGACCTGCAGAAGCTTGGCGTCGGCGCGACCCCGTCGTTCTTCATCAACGGCCGCTTCCTCTCGGGCGCGATGCCGATCGAGAACTTCAGCGCCCTCATCGACGAGGAGCTCAAGAAGGCCAACGAGCGCGTCCAGCAGGGCACGCCGGCGGCGGACTACTACAACCAGTGGGTTGTCGCGAAGGGCCAGAAGACCCTGACGGGTCCCTGAGCTCTAGCGAACCATCGTAGAGCTGCGCGCGGGGCCTTCGGGCCCTGTTGTCGTTTTCGGTCCGGTCCCGGGGTAGCTTCGCGCGGTGGTACGTGCGACGCCGATTCCCGAGCGCAACTGGGTCAACATCCAGTGGCTCGCGCGCCTGCGCTGGGCGCAGATCGCCGGCCAGGCCGCGACGGTGTTCGTCGGCCAGTTCCTCCTCGACGGCGCGCTGCCCATCACGTTGCTGCTGCTCGTCGTCGGCGTAGGCCTCGTCTCCAACCTCGGCCTCGAGCTGTACTTCTTCGGTGATCGCCGGCGCGAGGGTGCGCCCGCGCGTACCGTGCACGAGTGGCAGATCGCCGCGGTGATGATGGTCGATATCGCCATCCTCACCGGGTTGCTCTACCTGACCGGCGGCCCGCACAACCCGTTCGGCTTCCTCTACCTCGTGCAGATCGCGCTCGCGACGGTGCTGCTCCGCGCGCTGTGGACGTGGATGCTCGTCGGGCTTTCGTTCGTCGCGTTCGGCGTGCTGCTCGCGTCGAGCCGGACGATGTCGATCCCCGAGGACAGCCGTGCGATCGGCATGTGGGTCGCGCTCGGCGTCGCGTCGGCGTTCGTCGTGTACTTCCTGCGCCGCATCACGGGCTCGCTCGCCCAGCGCGAGCAGGAGCTCTCCGAGGCACGCGGCCTCGCGGCGCGCCAGGAACGGCTCGCGTCGCTCGCGACGATGGCCGCCGGCGCCGCGCACGAGCTGTCGACGCCTCTCGGCACCGTTGCGCTTGCGGCCAAGGAGCTCGAGCGCGCGCTGACCAAGGCCAACGACGCGGCCCTCGCCGAGGACGCGCGCCTGATTCGCGAACAGGTCGGTCGCTGCCGCGGGATCCTCGATCAGATGCAGCTCGGCGCCGGCACCGTCGGGGAGGGCGTATCCACGTCGACGCTCGGCGAGCTGCTCGACGAATCGATGGTGGGCATTCGCGAAGCGCCGAGCGTGCACCGCGATGTACCGCCCGAGCTCGCGAAGACGCCGCTCAAGCTGCCACCCCGCGCCGTCAGTCAAGCGCTGCGCTCGCTCGTCACCAACGCGCAGGACGCATCGCCTGCGAACACCGCCGTCGTCGTGATGGCGCGCCGTGACGGCGATGCGATCGAGATCGCGATCCGCGACCGCGGCCCGGGGATCCCCGCGGACGTGCTGGCCCGCATTGGCGAGCCGTTCTTCACCACCAAGGCGCCCGGGCGGGGCATGGGCCTCGGGCTTTTTCTGGCGCGCGCGGTCATCGAGGGCGTCGGTGGAACCCTTCAGATCGACTCGCGTCAGGCCTCGGGACCTGAGGCTGGCACCGTGGTGCGCGTGCGGATGCCCATGGATGTCGCGGCGATGGAACCGTTAGCGGCAATTGCACGATCGGGCGAATCGAACGTGCCCGAAGTGGTATCCAAGCCAACATGACGAATTCCGCCGAGCACCGTCAGTCCATCCTCATCGTCGACGACGACGAGGTGTACCGGAACCGGCTCGCGCGCGCGTTCGTCGATCGTGGCTATGAGGTGCGCACCGCGCAGGACTTCGACACCGCCGTCGCCGCTGCCACGGCCGAATCGCCCGAGTTCGCCGTGGTCGATCTCAAGATGCCAGGGAAGAGCGGCCTCGAGCTGGTGAAGGCCCTCGTCGAGATCGATCCGGCGACCAAGACGGTCGTGCTCACCGGCTACGGCAGCATCGCCACCGCGATCGACGCGGTGCGCCTGGGCGCCACGTATTACCTGTCCAAGCCGGCCGACGCGGATGACATCGTCGCGGCGTTCGCACGTGGCGAGGCCCCGCCGCTCGCGCCGCCGGATCATGATTACAAAGCACCATCGCTCGCGCGCGCCGAGTGGGAGCACATCAATCGCGTGCTCTCCGACGCGGGTGGCAACATCTCGGAGGCCGCGCGCCGGCTCGGGATCCACCGGCGCAGCCTGCAGCGCAAGCTCCAGAAGTATCCGCCCAGCAAGTAGCTACATCTGGAGGCCCGCCGGGAGCGCGCACGTCTTCGCCGCCGGATCGACGATGTACGTCGGCACCTGGAACGACATCTGCGGTCCGGCAGGCGCGAGCGTGACCGTGAAGCGCGTGCGATCGAGCGTCGCGTTCGCGCCGGCCGTGTAGCCCACGGAGACAACGGCGACCTCGCCGGTGGTGCATCGCTTGGCGAGCGCGACGACCTCGTCGAGCGGCACCTCGCTTCTGTCGGCGCCGGCGTGCATCCCGAAGCGCAGGCCGTTGCACGTTGCCGCCGCCGGATCGATCGCGAGCGACTGCTCGCCAACGCGCACCTGCGCCCTCCATGTACCGGCCTTCCAGGTCGCGGTGGCGTCCAGCTCCGGCGCCGATGGGCCGCATGCGCGCGCGATGCGCTCGATCTACGCGAGGCTGATCGCTGCGGACGCGGACGGGGCGGAGGTGGGTGGGCGTGCGGCGGTCGGCGATCCACCGCAGGCGGCGAGTGCCAGGAGAACGGCGAGCGAGCGCGGCATTGGGGAGACGCTAGCAGAGGCCGGCTCATGGATACGACGGGGGTTAGATGTGGGCCGTCCGGTAGCGTCCGCCGACGGAGCGTGCTGTCATCGGCCGATGCCTTCGTCGTCCTCGCGCGCGCCGTATGCGTGGATCTTCGTCGCGCACACCGTCGGAGCCGCTCTGCTCGGCGCTGCCGAGTCGCTCAAGCTGAGCAGCACCTCACTCGGGACGGTGCTGGTGCCACTGTTCGCGCTGACCGGCCTCGTCGCCGGTGGCGTGATCGCGGTCGGAGAGCGGCTCGTGGCCGGCAGGCAGTGGTGGCTCGCGGCGCTCCTGCTCGCGCTGCCGAGCCTCGTCGTCAGTATTCCGATGGCGTCGACGCTGTTCGAGGGCGCCTATGCGCAGACGTTGCCGATGGCCGGTGCGCTGCCGTATCTGTTGCCCCTCGCGATGTGGCTCGGCATCGCACTCGCTGTCGCCCTCGGACGGCGCGTGGCGCGCGCCGGTGACCTGACGACGCGCGCGGTGATCCTGCTCGCGTGCGCCGGCGGGATTGGCGCGATCGTGTGGGTCGAGCGCAACATCCTGAAGAGCGGCTATCCGAGTGCACACGCCGCGGCGACGATCGCGCTGATCGTGCTCGCCGGCTGTGCGGTGCGCGTGACGCGGCGCGCCTCGGTGTCGCCGTATCTCGCGGCGGTGCTCGCGGCGATCACGGTGGGGACATCCTTCGCGGGCATCCTGCACGGGCTCACGTCGACGACGGATCGCCGCCGACTCGCCAGCTACGGCGAGCACGCGCGCGACCTCGTGCACATCACGCGCGGGCTCGTGGATCGCGACGGCGACGGTGCCTCGCCGCTGCTCGGCGGTGGCGACTGCGACGATGGTGATCCGGCGCGCCATCCCGGTGCCGCCGATGCGCCCGGCGATGGCATCGACCAGGACTGCAGCGGCAACGACGCGGCACCGCCGCCGCCGGCCCCCGCTGCACCCGCGGCGCTCGACCTCGCGAGCTGGCGCGCGAGCCCACCGGTGCGCGCGGTGCTCGAGCGCACCAAGGATATGAACGTCCTGCTCGTCACCATCGATGCGCTGCGCGAGGACATCCTGCGCGAGACCACGGCCGATCGCGCGGAGTTTCCCCGGTTGACCAAGCTGCTCGACGAGTCGGTGTGGTTCACGCGTGCGATCGCACCGGGGGCCGGCACCGATATCTGCATCGGCACCATGCTCACGGGCCGCTATGATCCGTTCCAGCCGATCCAGACCACGTTGCCCGAGGCACTCGGCAAGCTGGGCCGCATCACGTCGAGCGCGCTGCCCGTCGAGGTCACGCGCTACGTGGGCGAGACGCTGCTATCGCGCGGTATCCAGCGCAAGGTGCCGGTGTACACCGACTGGGACAAGAAGGACGTGGGCGATCACGTGAGCGCCCACGTCACCACCGACGCGGGCATCAAGGCGCTCGAGGCCGCGGGCGACAAGCCGTGGTTCGTGTGGGTGCATTACTTCGACGTCCACGAGCATCATCAGATCGAGGTACCGGACGTGCTGCGCGAAAAGGTCAGCGCGACCGGCGGTGACAAGCGGCACACCTATCGCGCGCTCCTCCGCGCGATCGACGACGAGATCGGCCGCATGCTCGACGAGGTCGCGAAGCGGGGGCTCGCGGACAAGACGATCGTCATCTTCGCCAGCGATCACGGCGAGTCGCTCGGCGAGGATCCGCGACTCGGCGCGACGCACGGCAAGGTCACCTACGCTGCGCTCACGCGCGTGCCCTTCGCGATCAAGATCCCCGGCGTCCCGGGCGGCCGTCGCACGGACGCGATCTCGATGGTCGACGTCGCGCCGACGCTCCTCGGCCTCCTCGGTGCCTCGACCGCGATGACGCCACTCGACGGGCGCGACATGTTGCCCGCGCTGCTCGATGCCCCGGCCGCCCTCCGCACGCCAGTGCGCCCCATCGTGATCCACGAGGAGCTGCAATGGAGCGTCGTCGAGTGGCCGCACCAGCTGATCGTGCAGCCCGCCGACGGCGTAACGGAGCTTTACGACCTCGAGGCCGACATCGCACAGACCACTGATCTCTCCGAGTCCAAGCCCGACGTCGTTACCCGGTTGCGCGCGCGTTACGCCGAACATCCGCCCGTGAACGTCGATCGCACGACCGCGGGCCGGCAGTGGCGCGAGGGCCAGGCGCAACCGCCGAAATAGGGTCGGACCCTACTTGCTCAACTTGAACGCGACGTAGGCCGGAATCCGGTTCAGCCTGGTTGTGCTAAGTCACGTTCAAGTTGAGCAATTAGGGTCCGACCCTATTCTCCCTATTCTCCGACCGGCGGAACAACGGCTGGAGCACGCTCGCAACGAGGCCGAGCGCGATCGCGGCAGCGCCGAACGCGAGCGCGAGGATGAGCGGCGACATCCACGCGGTGAATCGCGGCACGATGGGGGCGACCTTGGCGCCGAACAGCGTTGCCCACGCCCCCGCGACCGTGATCGCCGCCGCCGTCGCTGCCACGGGCACCGCGAGCTGCGCGACGAGCACGCGGACGAGCGTGGTGCGCCGCATGCCAAACCAGGTCGCCGCAAGCGCGAGCACGAGCCCGGGCACGAAGGTCGTCCACATCTCGCGGCCTTCCGGCTTGTAGATCATCGGCGTCGATAACGACGGCACGCCGCGCATCACGACGAGGCACGCCCCTGCCACGATGAACCACCACGGCACCAGCCACCACGTGCGCACCGCCCACGACGTGGCGGCGAGGCCAGCGACGATGATGAAGATCGCGAGCGCGCCGGCGCCGAGCGGCATCGGTGGGAGCCCTTGATCGGGTGCGAGCGGTGCGGCGATCGCTGCCGCGAGCGGGCGCCCGCGCGAGGCTGGATCGAGCTTCGCGCCGACCGAGTCCGCGATCGCACGTCCCACGTCGACGACGTGCACGAGTCCCGCGGTCGCGACCGCCACCCCGGGCCCCGCGATGCAGCCCTGCACGTGGCGGATCGCGTCCTCCTCGCCACCGTGGCCCCCGGTCGGGAGATGCCCGTGGTCGGAGAGCACGAACCAGCGCGCGCTGGGATCCGCGGCGACGAGGCGCCCGAGCAGGGCATCGGCCTCCGCCGCGACCTTCATGTACTGCGCGTCGATGCCGTGCTTGTGCCCCGCGGTGTCGACGCGCAACACGTGCACGAACACGAGCGGCGTCGGGCTGCCCACTGCCTCCATCGCGCGTTGTTCCCACGTGGTCGCCCACGCGGGATCCGCGATGTCCTTGCTCGGCTTCTGCGGATCCGCAGCGGGCTCCGCCTTCGCGAACCCGAGCGAGCGCACGATGTAGCCGTAGCTCTCGGCGACGGCCCAGCTATTCGGCACCTGCGCCGGGATCCCCTTGCCGTCGAGCGGAGGCACGAGCGGTTGGTTACTTCGATACACGATGCCCGTCTGCTGCTGCGTGAGGCCTGTCCATAGCGCGACCTCGACGGGCAACGACACCGTCGGAAATCCGACCTCGACGTTCATCGTCACGCCGCGCGCACACACGCTCTGCCATGTGGGCAGGTTCGCCGCGACCGCCTGCGTGAGGCCATCGATCAGCACCACCCGCGTGCGCGGCACCTGGGTGAGCCCGGGGCCCGTGCCTGCGGGGAGCGGTGCGGGCTCGGACGGCACGGCGTCGTAGGTCACGATCGCGCGGACGAGCGCTCGACGCACGTCGGGCAACCACCACGCGAGGACGAAGAGGGCTGCCGCGGCGATGAGAGCCGCGAGGCGATAGCGCGAGTCAGGGCGGGGCGGCATCGATGGGAGGGGGGAGCGAGCCGAGCGGTTGTTGCCAGGGCAGATCGGGAAGCAACTCGAGCGGCAACAGACGTAGCACCGACGGGATGACGACGCCGCCGCGGACGAGCGTCATGTGCGAGAACTGCGCGCGCAGGTACACCACCTTCGCGGCCTTCGCCTCGGCGGGCATCAGCTGGTACGTCGGCGGCACGCGATCGAGTACGAAGGCTTCGGGCAACGCCTCGTGGACAGCCTCGGCACCGAGCACGGTGTCCTGCGCGACCAGGATCAAGCGCCTCCGCTCCGACGCCTTCGTCCAGTCGATGATCTTGTCTTCCTCCCCATACAGCGCATCGATCATCACGATCTGATCGAGCAGCGGCTCGTCGAGCCATGCCTCGATCGTACGGTACGCGCCGCTATGCCCGAGCGCCACCGTCAGCGCGGCGCCGCGCGGCTGTCCGGTCGCATCCTCGACGATCCTGAGCAGCTCGCCGAGATCGGGATAGTTCACCGGCGTGCGGTGCTGTGCCGGCGCCTCCGGGACGATGTACATGGCGTTACCCGCAGACATCGCGAACTGCTGCGGCAGCTGGTGCCCGGTCCACGCCGTGTCGGCAGTGTCCCAGTAGCCGTGCACGTAGATCACGGTCGCGCCGGTGTCGGGGCGGTAGCCCGCCGGGCGCCAGACGTGGATCGGGCCGCGCGGCACATCGATGCGCATGTACGTGCCAGCATCGACGGCGAGCGTCACCGGGCTCGGCGGTAGCGGCGCGGGATCCTGCGCGAGCGCGGCACCAAGCCACAACACGCCGGCGAGCGCCGTCAGCGCGAGGCCAGCGGCGACGGCGAAGCGGCGCCGAGCTGCGTGCACGTGGATGAGCCTAGCACCAGCCGCGCGGACTTAGCCTTGACCGCCGCGCAACACCTTGAGGGTGCTGCGCACGCGCGCGCGCTCGGCTGGCACGAGCGCCGCACGTAGCAGCGCAGATCCCGGACACGCCTGGAGGCCGGCCTCGCACGTCGCGACGGCAGCTTCGGGCAAGCCGAGTGCGTCGAGCACGAGCACCTTCTCGTAGTAGAGGTCCTCGAGCAGCCATTGTTCGTCATCGGCAAGCGCGAGGAAGCCGGCTTCGATCGCGCGCAACGCTTCCCGATATTGGCCGAGGTCGCCCAGCACCGCGCCGTGCCAGTACAGGCACTCCGCGCGCGTCGGTTCGCGGGACAGCGCCATCTCGGCCGCCGCGAGCGCCGCGACGTCGTCGCCGTTCGCCGAGCACACCTGGCACTTGAGCAGCCAGCCGTCGACGGAGTCGGGGCGCAGCGTCAGCGCCTGGTTGACGGCGAGGTTGGCGTCGGAGAGCTGCGTGTCCTCACCCGCGCCGAGCGCCTCACGCGTGCGATCGAGCAGGCGCTCGAACTCGGTATTGTACCGCGGTCGCACTGGCCTCACGCTAACACGGCCCCTCCCGCCGCGCCCGCGGTTTACATCCGCTGGTGCAGCTCGATCACGTTGCGATCCGGATCGCGCACGAACAGCGCGCGCGCGTGCGCGGTGAGCTGCACCGGGCCGCCCGACAGCGGGATCCCAGCTGCGGCGAGGCTCGCCTGTGCGGCGTCGAGGTCGTCCACGAGGAGGGCGATGTGCGTGTAGCCCGGATGCTTGACCGGGACGTCCATCAGGATGTTTGGCTCGCTCGCGCTCGGAGCGTTGAGCACGAGGTTCAGCTCGAGTCCACTCGGATGGTCGAGGATCGCGACCGGCTCGGGCCCGATGGGGCCCGCGGTCTTCACGAAGCCGAACTGCTCGTAAAATGCGAGCGAGCGCGCGAGGTCGTGGACGCGCAGGCCGACGTGTGCAACCCCCTTGATGGCAATCGTGCTCACCCCGAGAGGCTAGCAAACCGAAGCGCTCGCGTGACGCTCCGCCGCAGCTCGCCGTCTTGAGATGGCATGGAGCCCGAGAAGCGCGCCGCCACTGAATACTGGCTCGCGCGCAGCAACGTCACGCAAGGTATCGTCGCCGTCGATCCGGGGGCGCGCTGGGGCGGCTATCACGCACGCTCGCGACGCGCGCTACAACGGTGGACCATCGAACGCATGCGCCGCCATCGCGCGCGCTATCGCCTCGGCGTCGATCTCGGCTGCGGGAACGGCGACTGGACGGAGCTGTTCGCACAGTTATGCGACGAGCTGCACGCGAGCGACGTCTCGCCGACGTTCGTCGAGCAAACCCGCCAGCGCATCGCACACCACCCGGCGAGTCACATCACGCTGCGGGATGTCCGCGATGCGCCGGTTCCCGAGGGCGCGGACTTCGTCTACTTCGGTGCGGTGCTGATGTACCTGGAGGATCGCGAGGTCGTCGACGTGCTGAAGCGCGTCCGCGCGCGCGTGGCCTCCAATGCCCACGTGATCATCCGCGACTGGTGCACGTACAACGCGGGGCGCCGCACCGTGTATCCCGAGCGCGGCTCGACGCATCGCTCGGCGCACGACCTGCGGCGCCTCGGCGAACAGGTCGGCCTGCGCTGCGTCGAGCAGCGGTCGTCGTTCAGCATCTACGGCGAGCTCGCGGCGGGGCGCATCTCCGGGCTCGCCTGGCCTCTGCGCGGGATCCTGCGCGTGGTCACACTCCCGTGGACGCGCGCGAGTCACACACTCCGCTTCTATGCCTGAGCGACGATCAACCCAGGAACGCGGCGAGCACGGGCGAGCGACGCCTACCGAGCAGGCCATCGATCATTGTCTGGATCTGCGACCGGATCTGATCGGCGAGCTTGTTGACGAGGAGGCGATCCTCGGCGGCCGCGGCCCCATGCTGGGTCGCGAGATCGAGCGGCTCGCCGAACTGCACGTACCACTTGCTCGGCAGCGGCAGCAGGCCCGCCGGACCGAGCCACGGGAACGTGGGCGTCACAGGAATCCACGGGATGCCGATGTTCTTCGCGAACCACGTCACCTTGCCGAGCATCGGCGCGGCTTCTTCGGCGCCGACGACGGCGACCGGGATGATCGGCGCACCGGTGCGCAGCGCGAGCTTCACGAACCCGCCACGGCCGAAGCGCTGCAAGCGGTAGCGGTCGCGCCACAGCTTACCCATGCCCTTCTCGCCTTCGGGGAACACGGCGACCAGCTCGTCCTTCACGAGCAAGCGCTCGGCATTCTCCGGATCGGCGCGCACGCCGCCGATGCGGTTCATGATCGGGCCGAGGTAGGGCAGGTGGAACACAGTGTCCTCGACGAGGGGGCGGACATCGCGGCGCGCGGGATGGTCGCGTCGTACCGCGTGCATCACCATCGCGCTGTCGTACGGCAGCGAGCCAGCGTGGTTGGCGACGAGCAGCGCGCGGCCCGTTGCGGGGATGTGCTCGAGGCCGAACGCCTCGACGCGGAACCACTTCGAATAAAGGAACTCGAACAACCACTCCCAGCGCGCGGTCGCACGCGGGTCACGGCCGAAATCGTCGACGACGTCGGAGCGGCCCATCATCGCGAGCGAGCGCCATCGCCGCCATACGGCTTCGAGCGGCAGGCGGCGGCGCAGGTCGATCGGGAACACGGGCGTGCGTTGCTGCTCCATCCGGCGCTCGAGCTCGCGCAGCTCGGCGGCGTCGCGGTCGATGCGTGCGGTGCGGCCCGTAACCGTCGGGTACTCGCGCTCGAGCGGTGGCGACGTCGCGTCGGCGAGCCGGTCGAGGTAGCCGAGATCACGCTCGCCGGGGTACTCGAAGCCCATCGACGCATCGGGGACGCGCGGATCTGCGTCGCCGTACCAGTCGTCGTTTCCGTTGTCGTCGTCGTCGGTCATGGCTAGGCCTGGGCGCGCGCGATGTCGGTGGCGCCGTCCTCGGGCGCGATGCCGAGGAAGTCGAGAATGGTGCGCTTGATCGACAGCCGCGGCGCGAACCCGAGCTCGCGCCGCGCATTGGTGCCATCGGCAACACACAGGTAGAGGAGGAAATCGAGGAACGACGGCGGCGAGCCCACGAGCTGCGTCGCCCACAGGAGCTTGCTCACCTGCCGGGCCACCAGCTGCGGCATCGGCACCGGCACGCGGCCGAGCAGCGCGAGCACCGTGGTGTACGGCAAAACGCCCTTGCCGACGATGTTGAACGCGCCGGTCGCGTGCCCGTCGACGGCGCGCTGCAGTGCGTAGGCGGCGTCCTGCTCGTGGACGAACTGCATCAGCGGATCGTGGCCCATCATCACGGGCGCGATCGGCCGCGAGAAGAACCGCGTGTACATGTTCGAGATCGTCGGGCCGAGGATCGGCGCGAAGCGCAGGATGCACACCTCGACGCCGGGATGCTCCTTGGCGAACCGCTGCACCTGCTTCTCGGCGCGGACCTTATCGTTGACGAAACGCGAGTCACGGTGGCCGCGTAGCTCCGACGTCTCGGTGAGGAAGTTCGGGTTCTTCGGATGCGCGCCGTACACCAGCGTCGTCGAGATCATGACGAAGCGCTTCGGGGCCACGCCCGCACACGCGTTGAGGACGTGCATGGTGCCGACGTCCTCGAGCTCGTGCGCCCACTCGGCGGCGTGCGTTGGATGCGAGAGGAACGCGCCATGGACGAACGTGTCGACCTCGTAGCGCTGCAGCAGCGTGGCGAGGTCTCCGTCGACCGTGGGCTGGGTCAGGTCGAGCTTCACGAACTCGACCTTCCCGCCGGGCGCGAGGGCGGGCGGGCGAACGTCGAGTGCGAGCACCTTGGCATAGCGCGGGTCCTCTTCGAGGCGGCGCAGCAGCTCGCCCCCGAGGTACGTGCACGCCCCCGTCACCGCAACGACACGACCGGTGGATGAGGCGGCGGACATGTCGGCCTTATAGCGCAATTTCCAAAGGGATCAGAGGCTGTGGTACCCACGAGGAGTGGACTCCGTGATCGCGGTGCTGCCCCCACACGTGATCGACCAGATCGCGGCGGGCGAGGTGATCGAGCGGCCGGCCTCGGTGGTCAAGGAGCTGGTCGATAACGCGATCGACGCAGGTGCGCGAACGATCTCGGTGGAGTCGGCAGCCGGCGGGCGCGCCCTGATCCGGGTCTCCGACGATGGCTGTGGCATGAGCGCTCACGATGCTGTGGCGTGTCTCGAGCGGCACGCCACCTCCAAGCTCCGCGCCGTGGACGATCTGTGGGGCCTCACCAGCATGGGCTTTCGCGGGGAGGCGCTCCCGTCGATCGCGAGCGTTTCCCGGATGACCCTGACGACGCGCCGCGGCGGCGATCTGGCCGCCACGCGGGTCGTCGTCGAGGCCTCCCGGGTGATCTCCGTCGGAGAAGTCGGGGCGCCGGTCGGGACCACGGTCGAGGTCGCCGATCTTCTGCACAACCTGCCGGCGCGGTTGAAGTTCCTGAAGGGGGAGGCGACCGAGGCCTCGCACATCACCGAGCTCATCGGCCGGGTCGCGATGTCCCATCCCGCGCTGCACCTGCGCTTCAAGCACAACGGACGCACCGCGCTCGAGGTCCCTCCGGATCGCGATGGCTTCGCGCGCGCCAAGGCGCTCCTCGGTGCGCGGATCGCGCCGCGCCTCCTCTCGGCAACGGGCGACGAAGGTGGTATCCGCGTGACCGCGTACCTCGCCGCGCCCGAGCTCGCGCAGGCGACCGGCCGCGGCGTGCAGCTGTTCGTCGGCAAGCGCCCGATCCGCGACCGTGGCCTCCTGCACGCGATCACGATGGGCTACGGCGAGCTCGTATCTCGCGGGCGGTATCCGATCGCGGTGCTCTTGCTCGAGCTGCCGCCCGGCGCCGTCGATATCAACGTGCACCCGCAGAAGCACGAGGTGCGGTTCGCCGATGCGAGCGCGGTCCATGCGGCGGTCCGCCACGTCGTCCAGGGCGCGATCGCGGCATCGCCGTGGCGCACCGAGCTCGGCGGTTCGGCGCCCACGCTGCACGTGTTGACCAGCGTCGCGCCGCCCGCGCTGCCGCTCGACGGGGTGCCCGCGACCAGCCTCTCGCAGCGCTACGCCGCGCAGCTGCGCCAGCGCATGCCCCAAGGGCAGGGCTCGCTCGGCTTCGACGCGGACGACACGCCGCGCGCATGGGCCGCGAAGATCCAGCGCGAGGTGCGTGCCCAGCGCGCCGCGGAGCATGCCGAGGCACGCGCCGAGCGTGAAGCGATCGATCAACTGGCGCGCGAAGCCGGGCGGGCGGTCGCGGCTCTCACCGCCGTCGAGCCGCCGCCAACCGTCGACGAGCCAGCACCTGCCGTCGACGAATCTATCGATGCCGCGAGCGGTGCCGGTCCGCATGCGAGCAGCTACTTCGCATCCCTGCGCTTCCTCGGCCAGCTCGATCTGACCTATCTCGTGTGCGACGGCGGCGGCGAGCTCGTGCTCCTCGATCAACACGCCGCCCACGAACGCGTCGAGCTCGAGCGCTTGCGCACCCGGGCTCGCGAGCGCGAGGCCACCGTGCAGCGCCTGCTGTTCCCGATGACGTGCGAGGCCACGCCCGCCGAGCTCGCGCTCGTCGCGCGCCCCGAGCTCGCGCAGAGCCTCGCGCACGTCGGCTTCGAGGTCGAGCCGTTCGGCAAGGCCACGCTCGCGGTCAAGGCGGTCCCCGCGGGCATTCGCCACGGCGATCCGAGTCAGCTGTTGCGCCGGATGCTCGCGGAGTGGGCCAAGGACGGCGTGCCGAGCGACGACGAGCGCATCGAGCGCGTGCTCGCCGAGATCGCGTGTCACTCGGTGGTGCGCGCTGGCGATCGGCTGAGCACGGGCGAGGCGGAGGCGCTGCTGCGCGGGCTCGATGCCATCGAGAATCTCGGGGCCATCGGCCCGCACGGACGTCCGATCCTTCTCCGGCTGCCGCTGTCGGAGATTGCGCGACGGTTCGGCCGGTAGCGCGAAGCGCTATGATCGGCCCGTGAAGCCGCGGCTCGTCGTCATCGTCGGACCCACCGGCGCCGGCAAGACGCGGCTCGCGCTCGAGCTCGCCGAGCGCGTGGGCGGCGAGGTCGTGTCCGCGGATAGCCAGCAGGTCTATGCCGGCATGGATATCGGCACCGGCAAGGCGACGGCCGCCGAGCGCGCGCGGGTCGCGCATCACCTGCTCGACGTGGTGGAACCCGACGAGGAGATGACGGCCGCTCGATTCATCGAGCTCGCCGATCGCGCGATCGCCGAGATCGCCGCGCGCGGCAAGCCCGTGATCGTGTGCGGCGGCACTGGCCTCTACGTCCGCGCGTTGCTGCTCGGGCTGTTCGAGGGCCCGCCTGCTGCGCCCGAGGTGCGCGCCGAACTCGAGGAGCTCGCGAACCGCGACGGCACCGCCGCGCTCCACGTCGAGCTCGTGCGAATCGACCCGGTCGCGGCGAGCAAGATCGATCCCAACGACCGCAAGCGGATGATCCGCGCCATCGAGGTGTTCCGCATCACCGGCGAACGGATGAGCGACCACCAGGCGCGCCACGATCACCGCAGGCTGCCGCTGCGCTATCCGGCGCGCCTCGTCGGCCTGGCCCCCGAGCGCGAGGCGTTATACCGGGCGATCGACGCCCGGGTGGACGCCATGCTCGCGGCGGGTCTCGAGGCCGAGGTCGCCACGCTGCGCCGCCGCGGGTTCGTGCCTCCGCTGAGATCGCAGCAGGCAATCGGCTATGCCGAGCTGCACGAGCTCGCCGAGGGCCGGCTCGACCGCGCCCGCGCGGTCGAGCTAATCAAACGGAATTCAAGACATTACGCACGGCGTCAGATGTCTTGGTATCGCGCTGCCGGATCCGGCGCTAACGACGTCGCCTGGGCCGCAGGCCCCGCCGCCGTTGACCTCGCCGACCTGGAGCGGTACCTAGCAGGGCGCTGAGCGCTCCCATGGCGACCGAAACGACCCCCCCGCCGCTGTCGGATCGCATGATCCTCGAGTTCGAGCGACCGATCATCGATCTCGAAAAGAAGATCAGCGAGCTCCGTGGCTTGTCCACCGAGTCCGTCGACTTCTCCACCGAGATTCGAAAGCTCGAACAGAAGGCGCGCCGCCTTCAGAAGGAAGTGTTCGCCGAGCTGACCGCGCAGCAGAAGGTCCAGCTCGCGCGGCACCCTGCGCGGCCGTACACGCTCGACTACGTCGGGCTGCTCATGGACGACTTCGTCGAGCTGCGCGGTGATCGCAGCTTCCGCGATGACCCGTCGATCGTTGGCGGCATCGCCCAGTTCGACGAGTGGGAAGTCCTCGTGCTCGGCCATCAGAAGGGCCGCAACACCAAGGAAAACATGCACCGCAACTTCGGGATGGCGCGTCCCGAGGGCTATCGCAAGGCGACCCGCCTCATGCGGCTCGCGTCGCGGTTCCGCCGCCCGATCCTCTGCTTCATCGATACGCCGGGTGCGTATCCCGGCCTCGGCGCCGAGGAGCGCGGTCAGGCCGAGGCGATTGCGAAGGCGCTCCAAGTCATGTCGAGCCTCGACTGCCCGATGATCTCCGTCGTGATCGGCGAGGGTGGCTCGGGTGGTGCGCTCGCCCTCGGCGTCACCGACCGCATCCTCATGTTCGAGTACTCGATCTACTCGGTGATCTCGCCCGAGGGCTGCGCGTCGATCCTTTGGCGCGACCCGGCGAAGATCAGCGAGGCCGCGACGCAGCTCAAGCTGACCGCGCCCGACCTCCTGAACCTCGGCATCTGCGACGAGGTCATCCCCGAGGCCGCCGGTGGCGCGCACCGCAACGCCGCGATCACCGCGTCCAATCTCCGCACGTCGCTCAAAAAGCACCTGCGCGAGCTCACCGAGATGTCGACGACGGAGCTGCTCGAGCGCCGTTACCAGAAGTTCCGTACCATGGGCGCATTCGTCGAGGCGAACGGATAGCGACGCCGCCATGTACTACGAGCTCGCGTTGATCTCGGTCGTCGTCGCGGGCGCGTATTGGGGTTTCTTTTTCGTCGCGCGGCAGCCGCAGGGCACGCCGACCTTCGGGCTGATGCAGCTCGGCGCGGCGCTGCTAGCTGCGTTCGGCTTGTACGCGTATCACTACGACGGCGCGCGCTGGATGCACGTCGCGGGCTCGATCGGCCTCGGCGCCGGCGTCTGCTTGTTGTTCGTCGCTCCGCTGCTCCGCGGGGTCGCGCGCCGCCTCGCCGCCGTCGAGCGCCTCGGGCTCGCGCGCAGGATCCTCGAGATCGTCGACGTGATCGCGCCGGGGTCCGGCGTCGCCGACGAGAAGGCGCTGCTCGGCGCGATGCAGGAGATCCGCGACGGGAACATCGAGGAGACCGTCAGCGCGCTTTCGGCTGCCAAGGAGCGAGCGCCCGCCGAGGCGCGCCTCGCGATCGACGAGCGCATTGCGATGCTCTACCTCGCGGCGTACCAGTGGAAGAACGCGATCGCACACGCCGAGGCAACCCTCTGGCGGGCCTCCACCGCGCCGATGCCGGCCGAGCCCGACGGTGCCACGCCGTCGCTGCGTCGCGCGCTCGGCTTCGCGCCGCCGGTGTGGGTCGAGCTGCTCGGCGCGTACGGCCGCACCGGTGATCTCGATCGCGCCGCGCAGATGCTCGCGCGGCTCGAGGACGTGTGCGCTGGGCGCGAAGACGCCGCGATCTGGATCCACCGCGCGCGCCTCATCTTCCTCGCGCTCGCCGGCCGCACCACTGCCGTCGAGGCACTCGTCGCTCCCCGCCAAGCGCGACACATGAGCCTCGCGGCGCGCCAGTACTGGTTCGCGGTCGCGCTCGAGCACAAGGGGGATCGCGCTGCGGCCACCACCTGGTACGAAAAGGCGCGTGGGCGTTCGCGTGGCCGGCCGCGCGAGATGATCGACCAGGCGCTCGCCAACCTCGCCACGGCCGACGGCCTTCCGATCCAGCTGTCGGACGAAGCGAAACAGGTCGTCGCGCGCATCGAGGCCGCACCGATGCCCGCGCAGGTTCGCGTGCACCTGCCCCTCCGTCCCTGGGCGACGTGGAGCGTGACGGCGCTGCTGCTGGCCGTCGCGGCGACCATCACGCTCGCCGTCGGTCCGACGAGCGACGTCGGTGTGCTGATGCGCGCGGGAGCCCTCGTCCGCGGCTTCGTCGACGGTGGCGAGTGGTGGCGCATCTTCTCGTGCGTGTTCGTGCAGGTCGGCGGGCTGCAGCTG
Source organism: Kofleriaceae bacterium (assembly GCA_033763475.1). Lineage (GTDB taxonomy): Bacteria > Myxococcota_A > Polyangia > Haliangiales > Haliangiaceae > JABFXX01. The sequence continues at coordinate 9,809 of JANRKM010000114.1, read as the reverse complement.
CTCGTCAACGTGATCGGCATCTGGTTCGTCGGCAGGATCGCCGAAGAGATGTTCGGGACCGCGCGCACGATCGCGCTGTTCGGGCTCTCGGGCTTCGCGGGCGCGGTCGCCAGCTACCTCGCCACGCCGACCGGCGTGTCGGCCGGTGCGTCCGGCGCGCTGTTTGGCCTGATCGGCGCCGTGTTCGTCGAGCTCACCCTGCATCGCGATCACTATCGCGGCCTGCGCCGGCGCGGCATGTGGGGCGGGCTCGTGCTGATCGTCCTCGCGCAGCTCGGCTACGGCCTCGTCTACGATCAGTGGGCGCACGGTGCGGGTCTCGCCGCGGGGGCGCTGCTGGGCGGCGCGCTGTCGCCGTTCGCACCGTGGGCACGCGCCGCGCGCTCGGTCGGCCTCGCGCTCGCCGTCATCGTCGTCGCGTTCACGGTCAACGCGGCCGTGCGCGTCGTCGGCACCTCGGTCGAGGACAGCCTGAGCCGGCAGCCGAAGATGCGGCACCCGGTGGCCGGCGTGAAGATCATCGCGCCCGCGGGCTGGACTAACGACGGCGAGCTCGCCGAGCCCGATGGCCTCATCATCATCTCGGTCAAGCGCGCGCCAAAACTCGACGTCGCCGAGCAGATGAAGGCCTGGATCGACGAGGCCGCGCCCGCGATCGCGAAGAACCACGGGTTCGAAGAGGTCGTGGACGCGCCGGCGAACGTGTTCGCGCTACCGCCCGAGTGGCAGGGCGCCGAGATGCTGGCGTCGTTCGTCGATCCGTTGGGCTATCGCCAACGCTACCGCCTGGTCGCCGCGGGCCGGGTGCTCGGCGCCGACCTTGTCACGATCGCGATCAGCCTGCCGGATTCGATCGCGGTGCCCGCGCGCGCGTACCTGACCGCGCAGGTCATCGCCCGGCTCACGCTCGAATAGAAGTTGCCCCCGGGCGTGCCATCGGTACGCTCTTTTCTCATGGGACGCGCCCTCGCTCCGCTGCTCCTCGTGTTCGCCGCATCCACGGCGCATGCGGATCCGGGGACCGCGTGTCACGCCGAGCTCGATGCGCGCGGCGTCGCGTACAAGAAGGCCACGCGGCCCGGCATCCACGACGGTGTCGAGATCACGGGCCCCCTCGGTGGCGTGCGGCTCACGGCAGATCGTCCGCTCGTGATCGACTGCTCGCTCGCCGTCTCCCTCGCCGAAGCGGGGCGCTATCTCGCGGCGCTCGGCATCGAGACCGCGTCGTTCTCGTCGGCGTACTCGCGCCGCAACGTGCGCGGCACCACCCGCCCGAGCAAACACAGCTACGGGCTCGCGATCGACATCCACGCGTTCGCCGGCCACGAGCTCGGCGCGCTGCGGATCGATCGCGATTACGAGCAGGGGCTGGGGGATGCGGTCGACTGCGTCGGGGCGCCGCTCACGCAGGGTGGCGCCGTGCTCAAAGTGCTCCAGTGTCAGCTGGTGCGCTCGGGGCTGTTTCACCTGGTGCTGTCGCCGGACTATGACGATGCCCATCACGATCACTTTCATCTGGAGGTGAAGCCGTGGGCGGACCGCCCTGCGCTGCGTGCCGACGCCCAGGCGATCCACTGAACCGCACGGTCAGATAGAACACCAGCAGCGACCACGCGAGCCACGCCGCGGCCCACGTCCACACGGCCCACTTGTCGGTGGTGCCGAACGTCGCGGCGGCCATGTTGTGTGCGTCGGATGCACCGACGGCGAATCCGCCCACGACCTGCGAGGGCCGCAAGAGCACGCGGATGTCGAGCAACGCGTTGACGCATGCCTGCGCCGCGATGAAGTGCGCGACGATCAACCGCCAGCGCGCCGGCAACGCGAACGCACACACCGCGACCGTCGCGCCCATCCCTCCGACCGCCCACGGCCCGAACGCGTCGTCCTTCTGCGTGCCGACCACGGTGAGCGCACTGGCGATAAGGAGCGCAGCGAGGATCGCGAGCGCGTAGCGTGCGGCCCGTGGGTGCGGCGTCACCAGCAGCAGCACGGCGCCCCACAGCGCGGTCCCCATGTAGCCAGCCGCCGCGATGAACGCGGTCGCCACTGGGCCGACGCTCGACTTCGCGTATGCGAGCCCACTCGTGTCGCGGTAGATCACGACCATGTCGAAGCCCGCGCCGGTCAGCGTCATCGCGATACCGTGCGAGAGCTCGTGCAGCCAGGTCGCAAACAGCTTGAACGGGTAGAGCAGAACGCCGCCGAACGGCACGTTCCACAGCAGCAGCGAGACCAGCAACGCTGCAGCAAGCGTACGGAGCTCGCGTCGATCCGACGTGGGTGCGTTGACCGCGATCACTCGCCCTTCGCCGTGGGCTGGGTCGGTGCCGAAGCCTGCGAGGTCGCGGGCGGCGGGGGCGCGAGCTCCGGCGTGGGGGCTTCGGGCGGCTTGGGCGCCGGCTCGAAGATGCCCTCGAATAGGTGCGTGGTGCGATCGCGGAGGGCCGCACCGAGCTTCACCAGATCACGGGGGCCAAGGAGCTGGCCGATGGCATCGGTCGGGCGGCGGGCGAGGGACCATACGTCGGCGAGGTTGACCGGAGCGGCGCCGCCACAGACTGCCCCGATCAGGCACCCGCACAGCGCTCCGGTGACCAAGCCTGCGGCCGGCAACGGCAACCAGGCCCACGAGGTTTCGGGCAGGCCGCCATGCGGGATCGCCGCGATGATCACGAGGCCCGCACTGGCGGCGGCGTGCGCCCGCGCCGCTACCCACATCGCCCGACCTCGGCCATGCACGGCTGCGTGGGCGGCCAGTCGGCCGATCCCGCCTGCGGTGAGCAGGGCCGCGACGCCAGCGAAGGCTGCGGTGAGCCGCATGATCTGCATGAACGGGACGTCCTGGGCCCCGAAACCACAGGCGGCAAGGAGCCACACGGTCGCTGCGAGGACAGGAATTTCGATCGCCGCCCCGGTCAAGAGCCCCTTCGCGAATCCCCAGCTCGCGGGCAGTCGAACGGGCCCCAGCGGAGGCTCCCCCGTTCTATCTCGCGCACTTATCTGGGTGGGCTTGGGATCGGCCATGAGCAGGCGAAGCCGCCGGAATGATTCATCACGCTAGGAAGGCGACGCGCTTTCGAACCGTAGCATGCTCTGAACATCGCTAAAGCATCGCTCCCGGAGCGGCTGCTTCGGCTCGTGTACAATCAAAGGGACCCATGCCTCTCGCCACGTCGCAAAATAGGGCCTATTCCGCAGCGCATTTCGCGTTGGAGCTGGACGGCGAGGGCAACGTCGGGCTGTTCAAGAACGTCGAAGGCGGCGGCGTCAAAGCCGACGTGATGACGTACCAGAACGGCACGAACTACGACCGTTGGCGCTCCCTCGGCAAGCAGAAGTACGAGGACATCAAGCTCCAGGTGGGCATGGCGATGTCCTCCACGTTCTACCGCTGGATCGAGCGGTTCTTCACCGGCGCTGGTGAGCGCAAGACGGGCGCGATCGTCGCGGCCGACTTTCACTACAACGAGCGCGCGCGCCGCGAGTTCTCGGAAGCGCTGATCAAAGAGCTGGTGTTCCCAAAGCTCGACGGCTCGGACTCCAAGGCGGCGTACATGGGCGTCAGCCTCGCCGTCGAGGACATCGTGTTCAAACCCGGTGGCGGCGGCAAGCTCGCGCAGTCCCCGGGCACCGAGAAGAACAAGCTGTGGAGCCCGAACAACTTCCGGTTCCGGCTGGACGGCTTCGATCAGGCTTGCAAGCGCGTCACGAAGGTCGACTCGTTCACGATCAAGCAGAACATCCTCGAGCATCACGTCGGCGGCCGTCAGTCACCGATCAAGACGCCGAGCCAGATCGACTTTCCGAGCCTCACGTTCTACGTGCCCGAGGCCGATGGACAGCCGTTCTGGGAGCACTTCAATCGGCGGGCGATGGTCAACAAGCGCGAGATCAAGCAGGGCGGCGAGACCGGCATGATCGAGCTCTTCGATCACGACCTGAGCACGCTGTGCACGCTCGAGTTCTTCGGCGCCGAGATCTTCAACGTCGCGCCGGCCGGGTCGGACTCCACCAGCGAGGAGATCAAGCTCGTGAAGGTGGAGCTGTACACCGAGAAGATGAAGTTCACGTACAAGGGCTAGCTGCGGCGCGATTCGGAGCGCAGCGATTGCCAGCGCTCGATCGCCTCCGACTTCGCAGCCCCGAGTAGCTCGGAGACTGCCTCGAGCTCCTCCGGATCGTTCGCAAACGCTTCAGCCGGAGTCAGCACGAACGCGAGCACATCGAGCGCGTTCTTCGGATCCGGTGTAAAGGAGCTGGTGAACAGCGTCTCGCCCATTCGGGCAGACTCACATTCGGAGATCCGCGCGGCAAATTTTCGGCTAGGGTCGCCTCCGATATGAGCCGTTCCAAGGTCGCTGTGGTCAAGGTTCGCCCCGACCACGTTCTGGAGGACATCGAGCGTCTGCATGCGGTCGCTGGGGTCGAACAAGCCCTGAAGCCAGGTGCCACCACGGTCCTCAAGGACAACATTTCCTGGCACTTCCCGTTCCCGGGCGCGAACACCACGCCGTGGCAGCTCGAGGGCACGATCCGCAGCCTGCGCGCGCGTGGCTACAACGACCTGGTGTGTGTCCAGAACAAGACGGTGGTCACCGACGCCTTCAAGGGTGAGGACCTCAACGGCTACGTGCCGGTGTTCAAGAAGTATGACATCCCCGTCCGCTACAACTTCAAGCCCGAGGACATGACGTGGTCGGTGTACCGGCCCAAGGCGCGGATGCGCGTCCTCGACACGATCTTCCCGGAAGGCATCCAGATCCCGGATGCCTTCCACGGCACCAACATCGTCCACCTGCCGACGACCAAGTGCCACATCTACACGACGACCACGGGCGCGATGAAGAACGCGTTTGGCGGCCTGCTCAACACCAAGCGGCACTACACGCACTCGTGGATCCACGAGACCCTGGTCGACCTGCTGGCGATCCAGAAGGAGATCCACGCCGGCCTGTTCGCGGTGATGGACGGCACCACGGCCGGTGACGGCCCCGGCCCCCGCACGATGCGCCCGGTGATCAAGGACGTGATGCTCGCGTCCGAGGATCAGGTCGCAATCGATGCGGTCGCCGCGTCGATGATGGGCTTCGATCCGATGACGCTGCCATACATCAGGCTCGCGGATGAGGACGGGCTCGGCAACGGGCGCCGCGAGAACATCGAGGTTGTCGGTGATACCGCGCTCGCAGATCAGCGGTGGGGATTCTCCGTCGGTGACAACGGCGCGTCGATGGTCGGCGACGTGATGTGGTTCGGGCCCCTCAAGCGGTTCCAGAAGCTGTTCTTCCACACCCCGCTGGTGAACCTGTTCGTGATGGGCTCGGAGGCCTATCACGACTACTACCGGTGGCCGCTGCGCGACCGGCGCGTGTTCGAGCACTGGCGCGAGTCGACGCACTGGGGCCAGCTGTTCGACTACTACCAGTCGCACGGCACGCTCAGCTCGCCCGGCGAGACCGCGCAGACGGCGTAAGCCAGGCGCACTCTGCTCGCGCTACGGCGGTGTGTCGGCGCGTTCGTTCTCGACGGCGGCGCGCAGCTTGTCGACGATCTGGCCGTGCATGCGGCTCGCCCACGACTTCGAGATGCCGAGCTCCGCGCCGGCTTCGAGCAGGTTCTTGCCCTCGTAGTAGTGCTTGGTGACGAGCGCACGCTCTTTCTCCGAGAGGGATGCGATCGCGCGCTGCAGCTTCGCGGAGAGGCTGCCGTATTCGATCCGCTCGACAGGATTCGCTTCGTCTGCCGGATCGAAGCCGATGCTCTCGCGCATCCCCTCGAGGGACGTCACGTACATCGTCTTGATCGCGGAGAGCGCCTGTTTGGTCGCGGCGAGGGCATCGGCGCTGGTCTGCGCGGGAGCTCCCCTCTGCGCGGCGCCGACCTCACGCTCGGCGCGATGCTCCAAGTATTCGCTCGCCGCGCGCAGCGCGACGATCTGCGCCCACACACGCCGCGGCAGGTTGCTCGCCTTGCGCAGCCCGTCGATGATCGCGCCCTGCACGCGGTACCACGCGAACGTCGAGAACGAGGCGCCGCGGGTGGGATCGAAGCGCTGCGCCGCCTCGACGAGACCAGCGTTGCCGAGCGCGATGAGCTCGTCGAGCTCGACGTGCGCCTTGACCCGTGGGTAGATCATCCTGGCGGCCTTGCGCACGAGCTCGAGATGCCCCTCGACCAACCGCGCGCGCTCCGCATTGTCCACGCTGCGAACGTACCGCATTTGCGCTAGGTTCTGCCCGTGGGCGTGTTCACTCAGCTCGATCACGCCGCGGTCCGCGAGATCGCACGTGCGTTCGACCTCGGCACCGTCGAGGCATTTCGCGCCATCGCCGCCGGCACCATCAACTCGAACTTCGAGGTCATCACCGCGCGTGGGCGGTGGTTCCTGCGCATCAACGAAGGCAAGGCCGAGCCCGATGTCGCGTGGGAAGCGCGCCTCGTCACCGCCCTCGCTGCTGCCGGTGTCGCGACGCCACCGCCCCTCGTCGCGCGCGATGGTCGTCCGTACCTCGCGCACGCCGGCAAGTGGGTGAGCGCGTTTCCCTGGCGCGCAGGTCACCACCTCGCGCCCGCCGAGGTCACGCCGCCGCTCGCCGACGCGCTCGGGGCGCAGCTCGCCCAGCTGCACGTCGCCGGGCTCGCGCTGCCGGCCGACTGGCGACGCACCAGCATCTACGACCACGCGCACCTCGTGGAGCGCTATGCCGCGTTTCGCGCGAGCTCCGACCCCGCACTCGCGCGTGCGATCGAGGTGCTCGGTGAAGAGCTTGCCGTCGCGCGCGAAGCCAGCGCGATCCGGGCGCGCGCGACCGCCGGCCTCATCCATGGCGACCTGTTCCGCGACAACGTGCTGTGGGACGGCGGCCAGATCGCCGCGATCCTCGACTTCGAGCAGGCGTCCGGCGGAAGCCTCGTGTACGACCTGGCGGTCTGCCTCAACGACTGGTGCTGGACCGACGGCCCGCGCCTCGACCTGTGCGCTGCGCTCCTCGCCGGCTATCAGCGAATCCGCCCGCTGCCGGCGGCCGACAAGGAAGCCCTACCGACCGAGGTGCGGGCAGCGGCGGCGAGGTTCACCATCACCCGCATCACGGATGTCTATTTGGCAAAGGTCCAGAACCCCGAAAAGGACTTCCGTGCCTTTCTGGCGCGCTGCGACGCATGGAGAGGTCAGTCTCTTGGCGAGCTTACGTCGCTGATGTAGCGTTGCGACCGCTGGCGTGGTTCTTGAAGCCACTGCCGCTCGCGAGCTCATGAAGCTGTCTCCTCTCATCGTCGGTGTCGCCCTCGTGGCGAGCGCGTGCGGCGGCAACGCCAGCTACGTGCGCGGCACCAAGATCACGTACACGAAGAACAACCAGTCGGTGCTCAACGCAGTCGAGGAGTACCGGCTCGCCGTCGAGCGCGCTGACGCCGACGCACTGATGTTGATGGCGCACAAGGAGTACTGGGAGGACAGCGGCACCCCCACCGGTACCGATGACTATGGCTATGAAGGCCTACGCAACGTGCTCGTCGAACGCCTCGGGAAGGCGAGCGAGATCCGCTACACGATGCGCTACATGAGCGTGTCCCAGCAGTGCAAGGAAGAGCTCGAGCCGGGCTGCCGCGCGGCCGTCGATGTCATCATCAACGCGAGCTACACGATCCAGGACGTGAACGGTAAGCCGCTCCGTCTCGACAAGCGCGACCAGAATCAGCTGATGCTCGAGTGGAACGGGCAGCGCTGGTTGTTCATTTCGGGGATGTAGTCCGCGTCTCGTCGAAGGTCAGCCGCTCCAGCCAGTCCTTGGCGAGCAGGCGATCGCTCTCCGACATGCCCGGGCCTGCGAGGGCCTCCGCGGCGGCCCGCACCTTCGCGAGGTCCTTCGTGCGGTAGGCGGCGATGGCGAGGCGGCGCGCGGCCTCCTTGACGAACGGTTGACTCGGCAGTCCGAGCGCCATGCCGCGCGCGAGCGGCTCGACGGATTCCTTCGGCGCTTCGCGATTGTAGTACTGGATTCCGACCAGGTAGTGCCCGAAGCCAAGCTCGGGCTCGGCGAGCGTGGCGAGCAGGGCCCAGGTGAGCCCGTCGATGCGCGCCTCGACGTTGAAGAAGTAGTTCTGCAGCGCGGCGGCCGCCGGCCCTTGATGCGCGAGCGCGAACGCGTAGGCGTCGAGCTGGCGGCGCTCGCTTGGCATCAGCGGTAGTTGAACGGCTTCGGCGACCAGGCGCCGGATCTCGACGAGATCTCCGCGCACGGCCGCTACCTTGATGAGCTTCTCGTACGCATCCGCGCGCATGGACGGCGTGCCGTTCTCGGTGTCGTGCGACAGCGTGGTCCACAGCTTCATCGCCTCGGCTTTTTCGGTCGCGTCGCCGCCGATCAAGGCCGCACCCAGATCGAGGCGATACCGTGGCTCGTCGGGCGCGTCGGTGCACACCTGCCGGAACAGCGCGAGCGCCTTCTTGCGATCGCCGCGATTGAGCGCCATCGCCGCGCGCTCGCGCCGGGCGGCGATCGCATGGGGACACGGCCGCGCGAAGACGCCCCCGACGCGGAACCGCTCGCGCGTCGCTTCGATCAGCGAGGCGGGCAGCTCGATTTTGTCGATCATCTCGCGCCACTCGTTCTCGAGCGCGGACAGCGGTACGCCATACGTGTCCTGGAACTCGCCGCCGCTGAAATACAACTTGCGCAGGCTCGCTGCACCGTACTTCTCGAGGAGGAAGCGCAGGAAAGATCCCGCGGTCGTGTAGCCCGCCGACGACGAGAACTTGAAGAACTGGAGCGACAGGAGCTCGTTGATCGAGGGCCGCTTGCCGAGCGCTTGCAGCACGCGCACGGACTCGTGCGGGCTCAGGCGACCGGCATCACCGGGCCAGTCCGTGGCGACGGCGAGCCCTTCGATCAAGCCGGGGCTGACCAGCACCGGCAGGCCGAGCACGCGCTTCGCCGCGACGCCGAACCAAGGATCACCGAACTCGCTCGCGACCGCGTGCGCGATCTCGTGGCGGAGCGAGCCGTGCGGGAACCCGCGATGCTCGAGGAAGATCTCGCGCTGCCACGGCTTGGCCATCTCGACGTCGCGCGGGCCGAACCACTGGCCCTTCTGCTCGCGGTTGGCGAAGTAGAACGACCGGATCTTGCCCGACGGCTCGATGCCGAGCGTGGCTACGACCTGCGCGTAGCGAAACTCGTGGTCGGCGGCGACGAGGTCGATGACCTCCTCGACCTCCTTGGTCTGCGCGTAGTGGATGATGAAGTGCGGCGTCTCGCGCACGCCGCCGAGCGCCGCCGCGATGTCCTCGCGATCGATCGCGTAGCCGAGGTGGCCGCCTTGCGATCGTAGCGCCACGGCACCCGCGATGCACAGGACGGCGAAGGCGGGCGCGCCGATCCGCCGGCCCGAGGGGCGGGGCGCGAGCACGCCGCGGAAGCTCGGCACGTCGAGGCGCCACGCCGCCAGCCCCAGCACGGCGAGCGCCCACAACAGCTGCTCGAGCCGCGACCACGCAAGCGCGGTGCCGAGCTTGATGTTCTCGTCGTACAGGTTGCCCGGGAAATAGCCGAACACCGCGTTGTACGTGAAGACCGGCGGCTCGGTGAGGAACCGCGCGATCGCGAACGCTGCGACGATGATCAGCGGCAGCGCGATCGCGAGCGCCGCACACAGATAGCGGCGCGGCCCGACGAGCACGCCGATCGCGTGGCCGACCATCGCGGCGAGCAGGCCCGTGGTCATCGGCAGGTACAGATACGCCTCGATGCCAAAGCCCCAGTCGCAGGTCGGGAGCCAGATGCCGCGCACGGCGGCGATCACGG
>JANRKM010000113.1:0-128697 GCA_033763475.1 Kofleriaceae bacterium | reverse complement strand
TCATCAGATTCGCCATACCCCCTTTGATCACAACGAAGGGTCACACGCGATCGTCTCGACGAGGAATCTCACAACTGATCGAAATCGATCCGGAATTCGACGTCGAATTATGACGCAGTAGTGTTAACTGACCAGCATTGCCGCTAGGGCACCTAGAGCCCCATCCGCTCGAGCACCGCGTTGCACTCGGGGATGAAGCTCCCCTCGCCACCCACGCGCTTCGCGCACACCTCGTTGTAGTAGTGCGCGCCGTCGCCAATGCTCTTCGCGACGCCACGTCCCGACATGTACATGTCGGCCAGGCGGAAACATCCCCATCCGTTCCCGGCATCGCACGCCCGTCGATGAAGCTCGGCTGCCTTGGGATCGTCGGCGGCTACCCCACCGATCCCGAGCTCGCTCATCAGCCCGAGCAGGTAGCAGTCGAGTCCCTGGCGGCCGTCGCAGCCTTTCCGTAGCGGCTCGGCCGACGCGGCCTTTCCGAGCGCAGCAAGGACCCGCCCGTACGCCGGGACCTTGGTGGCGCTGGATCCATCCTTGTTGTCGAGGACGTTGACGTGAACCTCGGCGGACAGGCGCTTGGTGCGAGACGGCTTGGCGGGCGCCCCGAGCTCGTCGGAATGAATGCGACCGAGCATGTAGCAAGCGTGGTCATCACTGCGGCGACATTGAGTCGTGTAGAGCTCGGCGGCCTTCACAGGATCCTTGGTAGTCCCGTTGCCGTCGAGATAGCTGCCCGCGAGATTGGTGCACCCCAGCGTAAAGCCGAGATTGCAGGACTTGCGGTACGCGGCGAACGACTTGGCGGGAGAGCGGCGTGCACCGTTTCCACGCTCGTATGAGATGCCGAGGTAGTAGCAGTGCTCGGCGTCATCCTTCGCGCAGCGACGTTCGAACGCCGGCCCTGCTTTGTTTCGCCAGCGCAGCTGCTTGCTGGCGTTCGGTTCAGCGTCGGCCGTGTAGATGCACGCCAAGCCATGGCCCGCCAGGCACGCAGCGGCGAAATGGTTGGACGCCGTGGCGCGATCATCGGCCCTCGTCGCATCGGTACCGAGCGCAAAGCACGCGTCGGCATCCTTCGCCGCACATGCCGCCTGCCGGTCTGATGAGCTGGAGGGCTCAGCGAATGCGAGCGCGTGCGTCAGCGCAATCACGAACGCGAGGACGAAGCGAGAGCTCATGCCGGCGCTGAACGCTCGCCGAGCGGAGATGATTCCCGCGATGCGCCCACGATCGGAATGGCACAACGGGCGCGGGCGCGGGCTCGTTTGTTAGCTGCGCGCGACCGGCAGCGACGGACCGCGGCGCGTGGGGCCGGGGATCGAGGCGACGGCCTGCGGATCCGCGGGCACCGCTTCACCCGATGCGAGCTCGAGCTCGAAGCCAGCATCCTTGATCATCTGATGGTCGGCGCCCGGCGTGGTGCCGGTCGTCGTCAGGTAGCCCTGCGTGAAGATCGAGTTCGCTGGGTACAGCGCCATCGTCTGCAGCGAGCGCAGCGTGACCTCGCGACCACCGGCGACGCGCAGGTCGGTGCGCGGGTGCACGAAGCGGAACATGCACAGCGCCCGCAGCGCGTAACCCGGCTCGACGAGCGACGAGCCCGCGAGCGGCGTGCCCGGGCGCGCGTCGAGGAAGTTCACGGGCACCGAGTCGACGTCGAGGTCGCGCAGCGAGAACGCGAGGTCGAGCAGATCGTCCTCGGACTCGCCGAGGCCCACGATGCCACCGACGCAGGTGTCCATTCCCGCGTTCTTCGCGTGCTGTACGGTCTCGACGCGATCCTTCCAGGTGTGTGTCGACACGATGTTGTTGTAGTGACGCTCGCTGGTCTCGAGGTTGTGATTGAACCGGTCGACGCCCGATGCGGCGAGGCGCTTGGCCTTCGCCTCGTTGAGCAGGCCGAGCGACGCGCACAGCTCGATGTCGAGCTCCGCTTTGATCTTCTCGGCGGCGGCGCAGATGGTGTCGAGGTCGCGCTGCGACGGGCCGCGCGTGGCGGTGACCATGCAATAGCGCTTGGCGCGTGCTGCATGCGCACGCCGCGCCCCCTCGACAAGATCGTCGACCGACTTCATCGGTGCCTCGCCACTCGGCGACGCGTGCTTGCTCGACTGCGAGCAGAACCCGCAGTCCTCTGGGCATGCGCCCAGCTTGGCGTTGTCGAGCACGTGCAGTGATACGCGGCGGCCCCAGTGTGCCTTGCGCAGCGTGAACGCCGCATCGAGCAGCGACAGCAGCTCGTCGGCAGGTGCGTGCAACACGGCGCGCGCCTCGCCACGCGTGACAGGAGTACCGGCGAGGACGCGGTCAGCGAGCTGGGCCCAGGAGGAAGACATCGCCGCGGAACCTATCGCCGAACGCCCCCCCGCGCCAGCGTATGCTCCTCGGATGCCGAGGGTGCGTTGCCTGGCCGTCCGGTGGATCTCGGAGGACCCGTTCCCCGGCCTTGTCGAGTGTCACCTGGTCGACGCCAACGGCACGGTGCATGTACTCGTCGACAAGACCGCCGTGCTCGACGACACCGATCGGCTGCGGCCCGGCGCGGCGTACCCCATGGAGCTCCAGCTCGACTGTCGCGTGGTCGCGGAGACTGCCGACGCCATCGAGATCGAGCTTGCGCATGGTGTGATCGACGGCCTTGGCCGAGCGGTGTTCTTCATCAAGCGCGGGCACCTCATCGGCTGATCTCCAGAGCTTCGAGATCATCAAGCAGATGGCCGCTCGTCGCGAACGGCCGCATGGCCGACGCCGTGGGTATCGCGGTTGACGAGCTCGATCGCCTGCTCGTGAAGGACCGCGCACAAGCGCCTCCCCCAAGCGCTCGTCAGGAACGTCTTGGCGGCGGCAGCTCCGGCGGCGGTGGGGCGAGCGGCTCGTTCTGACGCTCACTTCATCATCTGATTGATCGTGCGGCCGCTCGGGTCGGCCTTCTTGCGATCTGCGGCGACGACGAGGATCGCGCCCTTGGCTTGCGCGGCACCGGTCGTGTCGCCGACCCACACGAGCCCCGCTTCCTCGGCCGCTTTGGCCTCGGCGTCGGTCGGGAATACGCACAGAAGCACGTCGATACCGCCGACGGTGCCGCTCTGGCAGTCCTTGCCGACGGCGACCTCCGCCTTGGTGAACGCCGACGGCGTCAGGCCCTTTTTCTTCCAGCCCTCGACGATGCCATCGCGGCCACTGGCCCCTGCAGGGGTCTCCGCGGCCTTGTCACACGCAACGAGGGCGACGAACAAAAGTTGGAGTGCGCGCATCGGGATCACCAGCGGCCACGGCCGCGACCGCGGTGCTTCTTGTGCTTGAATTTTCCATGGCGCTGGCCAGGGCCTCCGACGATCACGCCACCACCACTGCCCACGCCGATGCCGACGTCGACCGAGATGGACGGCGGCGGGGGCACCACGACGTCGACGCTCACGCCCGCGCGCACGCGAGGCGTCTCGACGACCACCGCGGGCGGGCGCGAATCGATCACCACGGCCGGAGCGAAGCCCGCGCGCACGCCGATCCATGCCGGCGGCGCCTCGACGGTGACCACCGGGCGCTCGTAGGTGAGCGGGGTGTAGACCGCGTTGACCTTCACCAGCGCCGGGCGCGCCTCCAGGTAGATGGGCGCCGGCGTACCGACGTAGAAGTTCACGCCCCCGCGGACTTCGAAGTCAGGTCCCTCCGGCGGAGCGAACGAGTGGTAGTGGGGACCGTCCAAGTAGCAGTATTCGACGTCCTCGTGGTCATCGCCCACGACCGCGTGGACGTGGATCGGGTGGTGGCCCTTGTACGTGTGCTTGGGACCGTCATACCCGTAAGCGGCGGGGTCACCCACGAAGTAGTTCGCGCCGCGATGGTCGCGGTACTCGAGCTTGTTGGCCGCGAAGATGTGGACGTGCCGACCTTCGATGTAGCAAAGGCCGCCGCCCTCGGATTTCGGGATGGGATGGATCCCGTGGTACCGGACCTGCTTGCCGCCCTTGCCCGCAACCGCGACGGTCGTGCCGGCGACCGCTGCCATGAGAACGAATGGGACCAGGTAAATGGAGCGCATCCCGTTATCGTGAATGCCTCCCGCGCGAAGGTCTACCCGACATGCGGGTACCTAGGCGTGCTGAACGTTCACTGGGGCTTGACCTGCGCGCTCACCGAGAACGTGCGCACGATCTCGTCGAGCTCGGTCGTGAGCTTGCCGCTCAGCGTGACGTCGCCGGCGGCAGCGTCGATATCTAGCGGGACCTCGACGACAACCGCTGCGCCTGCGGGCACTTCGCGCGACAGCGGCACCTCCCCCGTGGAGATCGTCTCGCCTTGCGACGCGAACGTGTACTCGAGCTTGGTGAGGCGCATCGGGTGTTTCGCCGGGTTGGTGACCTGCACGAACACCGACTCGTGACGGAACGACTCGCGGACGCCAAGCACGCGAAGCTCGGGTGCCTTCGTCGACGTGCAACCGATGACAGCGAATCCGACAGCGAGAGCAAGGACAACGCGAAGCATGACCAGGCGAGCACTCTCTGCTGCTTTCGTGCCAGCGGGCAACAATGTGGAAACAGGTCGAAGGCGGGCGCGATCCGAGATGGTTGGTTCACAGCGCCGGGCGTTGATGTCGCGGAGTGCGAGCGTGTAGCCTCGGTCACGTGAAGATCGAGAAAGGCCGCCGAGTCACGCTCAAGGTGGATCTCTCCGTCGCCGGAGGTCAGCAGCTCGAGAAGAACCAGGTCGAGTTCATCTTCGGCTCGGGCGCGATGCTCTCGGGGCTCGAGACCGTGCTTGCAGGGCTCGAGAAGGGTGCCAAGCGCGAAGGCGTGCTCAAGGCCAAGGAGGCCTTCGGGAACCCGGCGATGCACCCGCTCAAGAAGATGAAGCGGACGGAGTTCCCCAAGGACCTCGCGCTCAAGGTCGGCGAGAAGCTGGTCGCCAAGGGCGCCAATGACATGAACGTCATCATGCAGATCGAAAAGGTCGGCAATGACGAGGTCGACGTGCGCCTGGTGCACCCGCTCGCCGAGAAGGACATCAAGTACGCTGTCGAGGTCGTGCAGGTCTCCGACCCACGCCCGCCGCCGATGCCCGCCGCCGCGCTGAAGCTCGAAGAAGACAAGTGAGCCGGATCGATCGATTCGTGTCCGCCGCGAAGCAAGGATGCGAATCTCCCTACGGCGAACGCGTCCCGAGGGACGCGTAGTCATGCACGCGCGCCGGCTCTACGCGCACCGTGGAGCGTCCGCCGAACGGCCCGAGAACACCATGCCGGCGTTCGCGCGCGCCGTCGAGATCGGGGTCGAAGCGCTGGAGCTCGACGTCCACCTCACGCGCGACGGTCACCTGATCGTCGCGCATGACGACAACGCACAGCGCATGGCAGGGGCGCGCGTCGCGTGGAATGCCGTCGACCTCGCCGACGCGCGCCGGCTCGACGTGGGCTGGGGCTTCGTCGCGCCCGACGGCTCGCGCCCGTTCGCCGGTCAGCGCATCTCGGTACCGCTGTTCGAGGAAGTGCTCGATACGTTCCCGAACATGCGCCTCAACGTCGACATCAAGAAAGACGAGCGCGCGATCGGGAAAATGATCGAGCTGGTCGCGCAACGCCGCGCGGCCGAGCGCGTCACCATCGCGAGCTTCAAGACGGCGATCGCCGTCGGCGTACGCCGCCGCGGTTACGAGGGCGAGACTGCACTCTCGCAGGGCGAGGTCGTGTCACTCCTCGCGTTGCCCGCGTTGATGTGGCGACAACTGCCGTTCACCGGCTCCGCCGCGCAGATCCCCGTGCGCCAAGGCGCGGTGCAGTTCGATCGACCGACGTTCATTGCGAAGTGTCACAGCCTCGGACTTCGCGTTGACTTCTGGACCGTCGACGATCCCGCGGAGGCGGCGCGCCTCCTCGAGCTCGGGGCTGACGGAATCATGACCAACGATCCGGCAGCGCTACATAGCTTGTTCGTACCGTCGACAGCTGTCGGACTTTCGACACACTCGGCGACGGACACGGCACGAGACTAGGTTTGCCACTCGCGACGTCTTGAAAATCCTACGGAGCGTGGTGCACTTTGCCGCAATGCCGCTGAAGAAAGCCGTCGATGTAAAGCCCGCGAAGGGCAAGCTTGGAATCTTGATGCCTGGGATGGGTGCGGTCGCGACAACCTTCGTCGCGGGCGTGATGGCGATCCGAAAGGGCATCGGGAAGCCGATCGGCTCTCTCACGCAGCTCGGTCACATCCGCATCGGTAAGCGCACCGATGGACAGTCGCCCGCGATCAAGGACTATGTCTCGCTCGCGCAGCTCGACGACATCGTGTTCGGCGGCTGGGACATCTTCCCCGATAACGCCTACCAGGCAGCCCTCCGCGCCGGCGTGCTCGACGAGCACAAGCACCTCGCGCCGCTCAAGGCCGAGCTCGAGGCCGTCAAGCCGATGCCCGCCGTCTTCGAGCAGGCATACGTGAAGAAGCTCAACGGTCCCAACGTGAAGAAGGGCACGTCGAAGATGCACCTCGCCGAGCAGGTGATGGAGGACATCAAGAGCTTCAAGGCGACGCACGGCTGCGATCGCCTCGTGGCGGTGTGGTGCGGCTCGACCGAGGTCTACCGCAAGCCGACCGAGGTCCACTCGACGCTCGCGAAGTTCGAGGAAGGCCTCCGTAACTCGCACGACGACATCGCCCCGTCCCAGATCTACGCGTACGCGTGCCTGCAGATGGGCGTGCCCTACGCCAATGGCGCGCCGAACCTCTCGGTGGATACGCCCGCGCTCCTCGAGCTCGCGCGCAAGCAAGGCCTCCCCGTCGCCGGCAAGGACTTCAAGACGGGCCAGACGCTGATGAAGACGATCCTCGCCCCCGGCTTCAAGGCGCGCATGCTCGGCCTCGAGGGTTGGTACTCGACCAACATCCTCGGCAACCGCGATGGGGAGGTGCTCGACGATCCCGAGTCGTTCAAGAGCAAGGAAGTCACCAAGCTCGGCGTCATCGATCACATCCTGCAGCCGGAGCTCTACCCCGAGCTCTACGGCAACATCAGCCACGTCGTCCGCATCAATTACTACCCGCCGCGCGGCGACAACAAGGAGGGCTGGGACAACATCGATATCGTCGGGTGGCTCGGCTATCCGATGCAGATCAAGGTCAACTTCCTGTGCCGCGACTCGATCCTCGCGGCGCCGATCGTCCTCGACCTCGCGCTGTTCATGGACTTCGCAGCGCGCGCCGGCATGAGCGGTGTGCAGGAGTGGCTGTCGTTCTACTGGAAGTCGCCGATGACGCCCGAGGGCCTGTACCCGGAACACGACCTGTTCATCCAGCTCATGAAGCTGAAGAACACGCTCCGCTACACCAAGGGTGACGAGCTGATCACCCACCTCGGCGCCGAGTACTACGACTAAGAGGTCGCGAAGTCAGCGACCCAGAGGTTGTGCATGCAGACGGATGCAACACGTCCGGGCTGGTGACGACCTTCGCCGGCGTGGGGCTTCCCGTGACGGCGAGCTGGGCGGGGGTGAACTGGTGTAGCCGCTACGGGGCTCGTGCACCGGATACAAACTTGTAGATCGTCCCGCTCTCGGTGACCGAGAGCGACCTGTAGGCGACCCAAAAGCAGCATGTCGATCGGCAATGGGGAACCGGGCGGCAAAAAAGCCACAGCTCCCCCCGGGCGACGACGTCTCGACGAGCTCAGTTGCAGACGCCGCCCGGGCGGTTGCCGTTCGAGCCGCCCGTCGAGAGCGTGCCGCTGCGGCAGTAGCAGATGTTGTTGAGCGCCACGAGCCAGCAGCCCGAGCTCATGCCCTTCTGGCCCATCTGGGTCTGACACTGCGTGCGACACGAAGAGGCGCTGATCGTGCCGAGGTTGATCTCGGAGATCGCGCCATTGGTGCACGAGCTCGCATTCGTGACCGACGAGCAGGTGAGCGGTCCGCTGAAGCTGGCCTGTACCGACGTCACGGCGGTCATCGGCACCGTGCACGTGCCCGTGCCGCTGCAGCCGCCGCCCGACCAGCCGGTGAACGTGCCGGACGCGTTCGGCGTCGCGGTGAGCGTCACGCTCGTGCCGTGCGCGTAGCTCTCGGTGCAGTCGGCGCCGCACGAGATGCCACTCGGATTCGAGGTCACCGTGCCGGAGCCTGCCTTGGTGACCGTGAGCGCGTATTGGGCGAGCGTGAAGGTCGCGTTAACCGACGTCGGCGCGGTGAGCGTGACCACACACGAACCCGTGCCACTGCAACCACCGCCCGACCAGCCGGTGAAGCTGGTGCCCAACGCGGGCGTGGCCATCAGCGTCACCACGGTGCCCTCGTCGAAGCCGAACGCACACGTTGCACCGCACACGATGCCGCCGGGGCTCGACGTCACCGAGCCACTGCCGTTGCCCAGCTTGCCGACGGAGAGCGGCACCTGCGAGCTCTCCTCGAAGTTCGCGGAGACCTCGACGGGACCGTTCGCGGTGAACGTGCACGGGCCGGTGCCCGAGCAGCCCGCGCCACTCCAACCGGTGAACGCCGACGACGCGCCGGCCTGCGCGGTCAGGGTCACCGTTTGCCCCACGGTGACGGGCTCCTCACAGTCGCCCGGACACGCGATGCCGGACGGCGTCGACGTGACCGAGCCCGAGCCAGGCCCCCGGAGTGACACCGTCACCATCCGACCATTAGGAGGGGCATCGGCGGTCCCTTCCTGCGCGTCGACCGTGCCCTCGCCGCCTGCACGCGCGCACGCCGCAGCGAAGCCACCAACCAGGAGCAGAGCGATGCGCATGACAGGCCCAAGGATAACGAGGGCCGTGCGGCGTTCATCGGATAGGATCGGCCATTTAGGCCACGCGGCGGATCAGTTGACACCGCCGCCGACGAACAGATCGCGCGGGTTGATGCCGAGCGAGCGCATCGCGGTATCCCAGATCTGGTCGGGGGGCGTCTCGAACACGAGGCCCGGTGTCGCGTCGGTGTGGAGCCAGGCGCCGCGCGCCATCTCCTGGGCGAGCTGGCCCGGCCCCCATCCCGAATAGCCGAGTAGCAGGCGAATGTTTCGCGGCGGCATGTTCGCGATCGCGCGCAGGCGATCGGGCGACGTAGACAGCGAGATGCGCGACGTGATCGCGATGGTGCCCTGCCCCGGCTCCGCGATGCCGACCGGCTCGTGCAGGACCCAGCCGGTGCTCGGACTTACCGGTCCGCCAGCCCACACGACCGCGGAGTCCTCGCCCTTCCAGCTCATCTCGAGGCTATCGAGCAACTCGCTGGCCTTGATCGGACTCGGATGGTTGATGACCAGGCCGAACGAGCCCTGTTCGCCGTGCTCGATCATCAAAACCACCGCTCGTGAGAAGTTGGGATCCGCGAGCTGCGGCATCGCCAGGAGGAGGCCTGGTGCCAAATTGCTGCTCTCCAACACCTCGACGCAGTGTTGCGCACTTCTGCGCAAGAGGCGCGACAATTCGACCGAGAATCTCCGAGGCGATGGAGTGCCGCACGGGCGCACGGTCCTGTGCGGCCGTGTCGTACCCAGCTAGTTGTGCTGAGGCTGCGCCTGTAGCGACGGGTCAGTAGCGCCATCCTGCTGGCGGATGCGCTCGGCGTCCTTTTCCTTTTCCTCGTCGGCGAGCCCGAGCTGCTTCGCGACCTTCTTGAACAGAGCAGCACCGAGAGAGAGGGCGAAACCAGTAACCACCGCACGTGCGAAAAAGTTCATGGCGCCGAGCGTAGCATCTAGCCCCGAGAGCGCAGCCGTCTCACTTCGTAGCCGTCTCACTTCGTGCGGTCGATGATGGGCACGATGTCTTCTGAGTAGAGGTCGCGCCACACGGCACGGGCCGCAGCGCGTAGCTGCTCGCCAGGCATGGTGGCCATCGGTTTGATCAGGGCTGCAAGGCGCGCGCGATCGATGCGACGCCCGTGGATCACCGGGCCGTCACTCGGGAGCTTCAGGTGGCGTGCGAGGCCTTCGACGATGATCACGGCCGCGTACGACTCCGACGAGCCCCAGTGGCGATTGTTGAACGCGAACCGCGCGACGTTCCAGAGCGACATCTGCGGCGTGAGCGTGTCGTTCGCGAGCTGGCTCGTGTACGCGGAGAGCTCGGCGCGCCCGCTCTCGACGGTGCGATCCGGCTCGCCATCCTCGTCGAGCGCGTCGCCGAGGAGCTCCTCCAGCACGGTCGGATAGGCGAGGGGCGTGGAGCGATCGTCGTCCATGCCATGTTGCGCTTCGTGGCGGCGAATGGTGGCCGCGACGAGCTCATGGCACCGCGAGGCGATGCGCGGCGCCTCGAGCTGCGCGAGCTCGGCCTCGATCGCATCGACGCGATCGCGCTGGAAGCGCGGAACCGCGCCCTCGAGATCCTCGGTCATGGTCTCGGGCAAGAACAGATCGTCGGTGCGCGCGAGACGATAGCCGCGCCGCTCCATGATCTCGCGCCACTCCTCGATGATCTCCCCGCGCTCTTGCAGTAGCGCGGCGATCTTGTGCGCTGCCTCTGCATCGCCACCGAACGCGGCGGCGAGCTCCTGGCGGATCGCCTCGCCCGCGATCGCGGCGAGCTCCTTGCCGTCGCCACGCATCCAGTCGTCGTCGCCGAGCGAATATGCCGCGTTGGGCGCGAGCACCGGCAGCACGTGCGACGCGACGTGCTCGTCGATCTGATCGAGTAGCAGCACTGGATCGCCGAGCTCGCTCGATTGCATGCCGAGCAGCGTGTGGCTCATGTTGAGGCGATCGAGCCGGCGCAGCGAGAGGACGCGGCGCGGCTGGCCACCGGCGTCGAGGATCACGACCTCCTCGACCTTGTACGCATAGATCAACGCGTGCGCCGCACCACTGCCACGCACCATCACGTCACCCTCGAGGAACAGGCCGATGCCCGCCGCGGCGAGCTGATCGCTGACCGCACGCACGCGGTAACGGAACTGGCGCGCGATATCGCGGAATTCGCGGCTCGACACAGGCACCGAGACCCAGCGGTCGAGCATGTCGAGCATGTCAGCCCACGCCTTTACCAGCGCGGGCCCGTGCTTCTGGACCTCGGGCGCGCCGATGAGTGCGATCGAGTGCGCCTTGCGATCCTTGTCGATGCCGCCGCCCTGACGATCGCGATCAGATTCGAGCACGAGCTCGGTCAGCCGGTCGACGAACAGCGTCTCGAGTGCGGGATCACCGAGCGGAACGCCGCCGTCCTTGAAGGCTCCTGCGACCGGCGGTGAGAGCGGACGCTGATGGGTGCGTGGCGGTGGCCCCGGCCTGGTCTCGTACCAGTACAGGCCGCCCGCGACCAGCGCAGTCACGAGCGTCGCCGCGAGGATCGTGAACAGCGGCAGCTTCGGCGCGACGACTGCGGGTAACGCGCGATACGCCGCCTCGACGCGCGCGCGATCGGAGACGTCGTCGATCGCCGCCCCGGCCACCGCGAGGGCGGCGACGCGCTGCACGTGACGCGCAGCCTCGGGATCGGCGGCACCGCCGAGCTCGTTGGTGGCGAGCGCTGCGTCGATCAGCGAGCGCTCGAGGCGGCGGCGAGCCGCGCTGCGGATCGCCCAGTCTGTACGGCGGAGCGCTTTGCGCGCGGCGTCGTCATCACCCTCGGCGATGCCGGCGGCGAGGGCTGCGAGCACGTGGCGGCGAATCACCTACGTGAGACAACCGCGGGGCGGCCTCGGTTTCAACCGATAAATGCGCCTGCCGCGCTGTCCGGCCGGATGCCGGACGCTTGTCCGGGATCCGGCCGTGAACCGGACACGGGCGATCGCCTGCGCGGGCACGATCTCCGTCGAGAACCAGCGAACGGGCGCCGCGCGCGCCCGGCGGCATGCCGGCTGCACTCGCGGCGTGGACCCAAGGAGAATCTCATGCGCTCGTCTCGTTTCGTCCACGCCCCCATCCCCACCTTCGTCCCTGCTCTTGTCCCGCTGTGTGTTGCCCTCGTTGGCTGCGCCACCGCCGACGATGCGCCGCCCGATGCTGCGGGTGCCGCGATCGGCGACGCCCCACCGTCGACGATCCCGCGCGATCCGGCGGGAGTCTTCGACGTCACGAGCACGTTCGACATGCCCGTGCGCGAGGCCGCGCGTCCCCTGCTGGCGTTCGTGCAAGGTGCCACGCGCGGCGCCGACGATCCCATGCGGTACGTGCTCGATCGCCTGGTCGCCGAGCTGCCGGACGGCTCACCGCGCACGATCGCAGAGCTCACCGTGCCGTTCGTGGCGGCCTATCTCGACGAGAGGCTCGCCGAGGTCGCGCCGCGGTTCGCGCCGGGCTTGCACGCGATCGCCGATGGCATCACGCGGGTGGCTACGCACGTCGAGCTCGCGGAGAGCTTCGTTGTCGACAAGAGCGGCGCGGCCGTGCGGACGGTGCGAGGCGCACGCTTCGACATCGCGCCACTGGCACCGGTGCTCGCGTTTGCCGATCACGGCATCGCCGATGTCGCCGCGGCGACGCGGTTTGCGCTCGACCGCGAGGGCGCGCTCGCGATCGAGCGTCACACGATCGAGCTGCGTCATGGCGCGCTCGTACGACTCGGGCTCGACCGCGCGGTGATTCCCACCGTCGAGCCGCGCGCGACCGATCTGGGCACCGCCCTCGCCGTGCTCGTCGACTGCGAT
This sequence comes from Kofleriaceae bacterium, assembly GCA_033763475.1. Classification (GTDB taxonomy): domain Bacteria; phylum Myxococcota_A; class Polyangia; order Haliangiales; family Haliangiaceae; genus JABFXX01. The sequence continues at coordinate 116,117 of JANRKM010000113.1, read as the reverse complement.
CGCGTCGGTGAGCTGGTGGCCGACACGCTCGGCATCGGTGCGCCCGCCTTGTTCGGCACCGCGTGTGACGCCGGCATGGCCGCGCTCGCCGACGAGGTGTACGGCCAGATCGCGGCACTCGACGAGGTGCCGCTCGTCCTCGAGCTCACCGGCAGTGCCGACGGCTTCGATGTCGATCGCAACGGCACGCTCGACGAGCTGCGCTCCGGACAGTGGCGCGGCACCCTCGCCGCTCCGTTCGTCGGCGCGCGCAGGCGCTGATCAGCGCGCTGCTGCTCAGGCGTACCCCACGTAGATGTGCTGGACGTCGTCATCTTCGTCGAGGTTTGCGAGGAACTCTTCGACCTCGGTGCGTGCGGCGGCGTCCTCCACCTTCGTCGGATTCTTCGCGCGCCAGCCGAGGCGCATCGTCGCCACCGTCCAGCCGAGACCGGACAGCGCCTTGCTCACCGCATCGAGGTCCGCGGGCTCGGTGAAGAACCGGAACCCAGCCTCGGAATCGGACTCTACGTCCTGCGCACCCGCTTCGATCGCCGCGTCCTCGGCGCTCGCGGTCGGGTTGGCGTCAGGGGCCGTGGCCTCGACGAGCCCCACGTGCGCGAAATCCCACGACACCGAGCCCGTCGTGCCGAGTTGCCCCTTGCGGAACAGGACCCGAATGCTCGTCGTGGTGCGATTGCGGTTGTCGGTGAGGCACTCGACGATCACCGGCACGCGGTGCGGCGCGAAGCCTTCGTACGTGACGGTCTCGAACGTCGCGCCGTCGTCGAGGAGTCCCGCGCCGCGCTTGATCGAACGCTCGATCGTGTCGCGCGGCATCGAGACCTTCTTCGCCGCCTCGACGGCCGCGCGCAGGCGCGCATTGCCCGCCGGGTCAGCACCACCGCGTGCGGCGATGATGATCTCCTTCGCGAGCTTGCTGAAGATCCGGCCCTTTGCAGCCGACGTCGCGATCTTGCCGGCGGTCTTCCACTGGGCGCCCATGCGCCGCTTCTAGCGTCGCAACGCCTCGCCGGGCAAGGCCGGCCGTCGTGACCCGCCACGTGATTGCGCAGATCGCGCCTCCCCCGTGCGCAATTCGCGCAAAACGCATCTGCGCTCGGCCCCCTATCAGAAAACTCTTTTGATCAGGAAATGCCAAATGTATCGTCCGCGCACCTTTCGCCGTGGGGTTGCAATGAAGGCCATTACCGCTCCGTTTCTCATCAGTTCCGCACTCGCTCTGATCGCCTGCGCGCCATCTGGCCGCGGCGATGACGGTGGTGGCGATGACGACGGTTCGAACAATCCCGACACCCCCGATGCCGGCATGGTCGCGGCGGGCAAGTGTTCGAAGATGGACATCCTGTTCGTGGTCGACGACTCGGGCTCGATGGCCGAGGAGCAGGGCAACCTCGCCAGCAACTTCCCGCAGTTCGCGACGCTGCTCTCGAACTACACGAACGCCGAAGGCCAGCACATCGACTTCCGCGTCGCCGTGACCACGACCGGCCGCACGATCACGTACACGATCCAGAGCGGACCGATCTCGCTCCCGACAACGGAGGAGGGTGACAACGGCGCGTTCCGCGAGGGCTGCGGCGTTTCCCGTCGCTGGCTCGAACCGACGGACACGAACCTCGGCTCGGCGCTCAGCTGCCGCGCGGGTGTCGGCACGAGTGGCCCCGGTTACGAGATGCCGCTGCTCATGAGCAAGTTCGCGCTTGCCGACCGCGTGAGCGACGGCACCAACGCCGGCTTCCTGCGCCAAGACGCGTTGCTCGGCATCGTGTACCTGACTGACGAGGACGACTCGTCGACGACGCAGAACAACTTCACGCTCTCGATCACCAGCCCGGGCCCGACGCCGAACTGGAATCCGCAGGATCAGATCACGTTCCTCGACAACCTCAAGGGCCACCGCAGCCGCTGGGCAGCGGGCGTGATCGCGGGCGAGCAGTCGTGCTCTTCGAGCTTCGGCGACGCTGCCGAAGCGACGCGCCTCAAGCAGTTCGTGCAGATGACGAACGCGAACGGTCCGCAGCAGGCCGTGTTCTCGTCGATCTGCGCCGGCGACCTGACCACGGCGCTCGACGACGTGATCAGCAAGTTCCAAGCTGCCTGCGGCGGCATCATCCTTTAAGCCCTACCGGCCGGACTAATCTGGTCTAGTGTTCGCGACATGCAGGGAACGCATGTCGTGGTCACGGGTGGGCGCGGGGCGCTCGGCAAGGGGGTCGTCGAGCTCCTCGAAGCGAAGGGCGCGATCGTCCACGTCGCGGACCGTCCCGACGTCCAGCTCGACGACGAAGCGTCGGCGACGGCGTTCTACGCGGCGCTGCCTTCGCTGTGGGCCTCGATCCACCTCGTCGGTGGCTTCGCGATGGCCCCGATCGAGAGCACGTCTCTCGCTGACTTCGAGACGCAGTGGCGGCTCAACACGGCGACGTGTTTCCTCTCCTGCCGCGAGGCGATCAAGGCCATGCGCAGGTCGGGCGGCGGACGCATCGTCAACGTCGCGGCGCGGCCGGTCCTGTCGCCGACCGGCGGCATGATCGCGTACGCGACGGCGAAGGCGGGTGTCGCCGCGCTGACCCAGTCGCTCGCGTCGGAAGTGCTCGCCGACGGTATCCTCATCAACGCCGTGGTGCCCTCGATCATCGATACCCCGGCGAACCGCGCCTCGATGCCCAAGGCCGACTTCGACAGGTGGCCGAAACCCGCCGAGCTCGCGCAGGCCATCGCGTTCCTCGCGTCGCCCGAAAACACCCTGACGACGGGCACCCTCGTCCCGGTCTACGGTCGCGGCTAAGCCATTTGGCGCGCGGTGTAACGCGCTGACATCACGGGGCATCCATCCGTTCGCCGCCCTGGCTCGTAACCTATGCGGACCTGCCGCGTAGGCACGTTAGGCTTGGCGAGCTAGAGGAGACCACGTGACCCGATCGAGCAACCGACCCGATCTCGAGCGCTACCCCGAGCTGCAACCAGCCTGGGATCGCCGCCGCTTCATCAAGGCAGCGGCGGCGGGCACGGCCTTCATGGCCCTCGGAGGCGCGCTGGTGCGTATCGCCGCGGACGACCTGACCAAGAAGGCCCGCGCCGAAAAGCGCCCGGACGGCCGCCCGCGCCTACCACCCGGCCAGCGCGTGCTCGAGAACCTGCGTCCGATGGGCGGTGAGGAAGGCGACGGCGACGTGCGCACTTTCAAGCTCAAGGTCCACGGCCTCGTGAAGACGCCGCTCGAGCTCGATTACGCCGAGCTCCTCAAGCTCCCGCAGGTCACCAAGGAAGCCGACGTCCACTGCGTGACCGGCTGGTCGCTGATCGGTGGCCTGTGGAAGGGCGTGCAGATCTCGTTGCTCGCAGAGAAGGCCGGCATGAAGGCCGACGCGCGCCACGTCATTTTCGAGGCTGCGCACGGCTACACCGCGAACGTCCCGCTCAAGGAAGCCACCACCGACAACGCCCTCATCACGTATCGTCTCAACAACAAGCCGTTCGCGCTCCAGCACGGAGCGCCCGTGCGCGGCCTCGTGCCGGATCTGTACTTCTGGAAGAGCGCGAAGTGGATCACCGGGATCCGGTTCGTGAAAGACGACCGCCCCGGTTACTGGGAGGTGCGCGGCTATCACAACCACGCCGACCCGTGGAAGGAGGAGCGGTATGGCTGAGCCCGCGGGCTTCCGCGCGGCGGTGAAGAAGCGCTGGCGTGGCTGGCTGCGGGCGATCCACCGCGACTTCGGCTATCTCGCCGTCGGCTTCACGTTCATCTACGCGCTGTCGGGCATCGCCATCAATCACATCTCCGACTGGGATCCGAACTTCCGCGCCTCGGAGAAGACCCTCCACATCGCCCCGATCCCGGCCGAGCTCCCCGATGCGGAAGCCATCCAGCGCGTCACCGACGCCACGGGCACCGGCACACCCGACGACGTTTTTCGCGCAGGAGACGAGATCCGGCTCAGCTATCATAGCGGCACGCAAGTCACCGTCATCGGCGACACGGGCGACGTCACCGTCCAGGCGCGCTCGGATCGCTTCTTCTTCCGCGTCGCCAACTGGCTTCACTACAACCGCGGCAAGAAGGCGTGGACGTACGTCGCCGATGTCTACGCGTTCATGCTGCTCTACCTGGCGATCAGCGGTCTGTTCATGATCAAGGGCAAGCTTGGCCTGCGCTGGCGCGGCACCATCCTCGTCACGCTGGGCATCGCCATTCCGGTAACCTACGTCGCGCTCTCCGGGGGCCCGAGCAAAGCGAGCAGCACCAAGACCGCGACCGCCGCGACGAAGCCCGCGACCGCCGAGGACACCAGGCCCGTCGAGGACACCCAGCCCATCGAAGCGCCGCCCGCGCCCCCGTCCGACGACGAATTCGCCCGCCCGCCCGTTCGCAGGCAGCCGCCGCCCGGCCCGTAGATCGAGGATCGACGGCGTCGGGGCCCACCGGCACGGCTCTCCGCCCCACACGTCTCCAAGCGGGCTGGCTCGAGTTGCCCCGGGAGGACCTGCCGCGGCGACTGGTGGTAGGAAGCCTGCATGCGCGCCGATGTTCCGCCTGCGGTCCTCGCGGTCATCGAGAGGTGTGAACGGCCGACGCTGGTGTTCGACCGGGCGCGGCTGGAGACCAACCTGCGGAGCTTTGGAGAAGCTGCACGAGCGCAAGGCATCACGACGTTATTCGCAGCGAAGTCGTTCCCGCATCGCGATGTGTGGTCGATGGCCGCGAGCGCGCTAGGTGGTTTCGACGTAGCGAGTGAAGGCGAGCTGGTAAGCGTGCCGGCCACGGGCGTGGTATCGATCGTCGATCCGAGCGGGCGCGCCGGTGCGCGTGCGACGAGTGCGAGTGCGAGTGGCGGGCGGCGTGTGATCGTCGGGTGCGAGACCGTCGAGCAAGTGCAGTCGGCGCCGGCGCACACGGAGATCGCGATACGCGTGAGCGCATCGATCACCGAGCGAGATCCGGCGGTGGGTGCGGTGCAAGATGGCAGCGGCCATCGCCGATCACGGTTCGGGCTCGAGGGCGATGCGAGAGATCAGATCATCGCGATGCACGCAGCTGCCGCGGGAAGGCGCGTGGGATTGCACGTGCATCACGGCCCGGTGACCGCGACGACGAGCGCCCGCTTCGTCGAGACCGCGCGGGCGGTGCTCGCGCTGGCCGCGGAGGCGGGTGTCGAGCCGCGATTCGTGGATCTCGGAGGCGCGTGGCACGGAGTTGCGGATGTGAAGCGCGCGCTCGCGGACGTGCGAGCAGCGGTGCCGTCAAAGATCGAGGTGATCGTCGAGCCCGGGCGGTTGTTCGCGGACGAAGCAGGGTTCGCGTGCGGGCGCGTGGTGGTGGCGCGAGGGCTGCGCGATCGAAGGTTGTGCGTGGTGGACCTGTCGCGGCTGTGTCATCTGCGCTGGAGTCAGATCGAGCTGGTCGGTGCGGCGCCACATGCGGGGACAGGCGTGGGCATGCTTGTGGGGGGGCCGACATGCTCCGAGGAGGACGTGCTCGGCGAATGGACCGTGCGTCCCGACGTGCTCGGTTCAGGTGAACGGGTGGTGTTCCGGCACGTCACCGGCTACGCGGTGGCGTGGAACACGGGCTTCGGCGGGGTATCCCCAGCGGACGTCGTGCTCGCTGGCTGATCGAGTTGCCGGCGCCGCCATGGAACAGACAGCCAAGTGCGCGACGAGGCGCGGGGAGGCAGAGGGCCCGATCTTGCAACCTGGAGCGCCATGCGCGCTGCCTGGCTCCTGGTCCTCTTCGCCGCGGCCTGTTCGGCACCCGCGGACGAGGGCGACGAGGACGATGGCGAGGTCTCCGATGGCAAGGCCGATGGCGGGCGCGGGCGGTTCGTGGAGGTGGATCCCTCGCACAGCACGGTCGCGTTCCGGCGCTACATCAACACCGCGCTGAACAAGCTCGGCGCGCAGGACTCGGCCCTGGCGCAGCTGACCCTCTTATCGATCGAGAAGGGGTACGTAAAGATCGACGAGCTCCGTGATCTGACATGCGCGGACTTCGAGCGCGTGCGCGCCGACCTGCCCGATGCGAGCCTCGTTCCCGAGGACCGCGCGCGACTTCGCCAGCGGGGTAGCGATGTGGCCGCGGCGATCGAAGGCGAGCTCGACGGGTACATGTGGAGCAACCGCATCTATGTTGCGCGCGGCATGCCGTCGATGCGTCTCGCGGCGACGCTCCTGCACGAGGTCAACCACGTGCTCAATCGGTCGGAGGTCGGCTACTACGATGACCTGCCGACGTCGGCGTTCCTGCACGAGTACCGGGCGTTCTACGCCGAGAGCTTGTTCGATCCCGCGGAGTACGAGGGCATCGACATCGTCGACTACGTGATCGAGAACTACGACCTCGATCGCTCGAAGATTCCAGCCGAGGTCCTCGCGCATCCATTGTCGCCGCGGCTGCTCCCCGATGCGGATGGGTGGCTGGAGCGGAAGTCGCACGCCGACGTCGAGGACGTACCGGACGTGTGTCGGTAGTTAATCGGCGCTGCCGGTCCCCTCTTCGACGTCGACGAGATCCGGGATGACCGGCTCGGCGCCGATCGGCGAGTCCCTGCTGGCGGCCCCGTTCTTCCGACGACGCGGCACGTGGAAGGCGACGTCCTCGGGGTAGCGGATGCGGAACGTCGCGAAGATCGTGTTGCGCATGAAGCTCTGCGCCGGCATGTCGACGGTGCCGTTGCCGTCCTGCAGCGCCAGCTCGTAGCGCACGCCATACGACAGTCCGGGCCGGAACGCATACTGGAACCCGACGGTGAACTGCGCGATGCCGAAGGACGCGCCCGGCTCCGAGGTCACGGGATCGATGAACTGCTGGCGTTGTAGCGAGAGGGCGCTGATAACGACGAGCTTGGGCGAGCGTCGCGTGCCTCCGTTGTAGGCGATCGGAAACGCGGCGGCCGCGTTGAGCGAATCATTGATGGTGTTCTGCGCAACGAGCAGATTGGGCGTGATGTCGCGCCGTACCGACGCATTGGCGACGCCCCACTCGTCGGAGTAGTTGGCGTTGACGCCCACGATCGGGAAGTAGCCGTCCCTGCGGTCCATGTCGTCAGGGTTGTAGGGATCGATGCCGTACGGCCGAACGTTGACGACGCCGACGTCGGCACCCAACGACAACTTGCGGTTCCAGTCACGGCGGTAGCGGGCGCGCGCGCGTGGATTGCGCTGGCGGTCGAGCCGACTACCCATCAACGCGTCGACCGGCGCCTCGCGCTCGAACCGCAAGATGGAGCCGCCGATCTGGAGCGCGATAGAGCTGCCCTCGAACGTCCGCTCGATGCCAATATCGAATCCGGCTTCGCGCGAATCCGTGATGGTGGGGTCGATCCGGTTATCGTCCGTCTGGGTCGTGCGTGCGAACAGGTTTTGCGAGAGCCGAAACTCGCGCGACAGCTGATACGAGAACGATTGGCCTGCATCCGCGGTGAGCGCGATGACCGCTCCCGTGGGCTGCACGCCGAGCGCCTGATCGGGCTGTGCGAGTACCGAGATCACGTTGAGCAAGCTGGAGCCACCACTCGCCTGCAGGACGAGCTCGGTGCGTGGCGAGGGAAAGAACAGCGCGCGCCACGTCCCGCGACCGGTGAGCGCTGCATCGTTGCCATTGATCGCGTACCCCGTGACCTCGGCTTCCACCGAGAGGTCGTTGATCATGCGGGGCATCCCGTAAGACATCAGGATGCCTGGTCGGACCTGGATGAACAGATCGCTGTTCTGATCGCCCGACTGCTCCGCGAACACGTTGTCGGTGAACGCGAGATCGCCACTGGCCGTCACGTGCACGCTGCCGCGGTCTGCTGTCGCAGGCCCAACGGTGATGACGCTCAGCAGCAAGAATGCAGCTGCCGCGAGTTGACACACCAGGGATTGCGCATGCTTAGAATTCGCACGAGGAACCCCGACAATGCGTAGTGAACTCGTCGAAGAGCAGATGCTGGACCCTTGGACCGCCTCCCCGACGCGGCGCGCTGACCGTGACGATGACGACGAGGACGAGGACGAGGACGAGGACGAGGACGAGGACGAGGACGAGGACGAAGACGAAGACGAAGACGAGGACGAGGACGACGAGGACGAGGACGAGGAGGAAGACGAGGACTTAGACGAAGGCGGCGCCGCGGGCGGAGCTGCGCCCGTAGGCGACGACGAGGACTGGAGCGGCGACGAGGAAGAGCTCGACGAGGACAAGGACGAGGACGAGGACGACGTCGGCGGGTGGCGTGACGGCTCCGAGCCTCCGTGGGGTAAAGACGAGGACGAGAAGGACGAGGACGAAGACGAGGACGACGACGAGGACGACGAGGACGACGAGGAGGAGGACGAGGAGGACGACGAGGACGACGAGGACGACGAGGACGACGAGGACGAGGACGAGGACGAGGACGAGGACGAAGACGAGGACGAAGACGAGGACGAAGACGAAGACGAAAAAGACGAAGAAGACGAGGAAGAAGAGGAAGACGAGCGTCCGCGCCGCGGTCCAGTTCCGCCGCGCCCGCCGAAGCCTCTACCCACGCCCAAGACTCCGCCGACCCCGGCCAAGCCCGCGACGCCGCCTGCCAAGGCGCCCGCGAAGCCTGCGCCCAAGGCTCCGGCCAAGCCCGCGCCTGCGCCCAAGGCTCCGGCCAAGCCCGCGCCCAAGGCTCCGGCCAAGCCTGCGCCCAAGGCTCCGGCCAAGCCCAAGGCTCCGGCCAAGCCCAAGGCTCCGGCCAAGCCTGCCGCCAAGGCCCCCGCAAAGAAGAAGTAGCGACGTGCCGCGGGGGACATCACAGCTCTCCCTTGTAACGAAGGAACACGCGTAGCATCACGAACACGTAAAAGGCGCAGCCGCCGATCACGGCGAGCGCGTCCTTCCACGTGAAGCGCACCCGGATCTCGGGCGCGTGGTGTCGGATCGCGGAGAACCACGCTCCGACGAGCCCGAACACGATCCACAGGACCGAGTGGTAGGCGAACGACAGCGTGTTGATCTGGAACGAGATGCCAGACAGCGACGCGAGTAGCGCCATGCCCCACACCTGCGCGACCGCCGAGCCCGGCACGCGCGCGAGTGCACGCATGCCCACGATCAGCGTCTTCATCGACAGGTAGAGCACGGTCACGAACAGGCACAGGCCGACGAAGCCGAGCTCGGCGAGCGTGAGCACGAACGAGTTGTGTGCGGTCAGGTAGTGGTGATCGGTGAACAGCCGCGCACCGACGCCGAACAGCGGGTGCTGCTGGAACAGCTGCAGCCCCGTAGCCCAGGCCTCGTAGCGCAGCGACGTCGAGATATCGGCGTTGCTGCCGCTCCGTCCCGCGAAGACGAGCACTACCACGCCGAGCACCGCGGCAGGAATCAGCGCCCAGAGCTTGTATCTGCGCAGCGCGTAGACACCCGGCACGAACAGCGCGCAGATGAGGCCGCCGCGTGATTGCGTCAACAACACCGTCGAGATCACGAGGCCGACGCCGAGGGCGTAGGGCAAGCGACCGATCACGGTGCGTTTGCGCATCGAGAACGCCAGTAACAGGGACAGCGCTCCCGCACTGATCGCGAGCGAGACTTCGTTCGGATCGTGTAGCTCGCCGCGGTACCGCACGCGCTCCTCGACGCTGTACGTACCGAACGCGCCGACGTGCTCGCAGCGGTACTCCTTCCCCGGCTCCGCATCCGGCCCGAGGCACACGAGCGCGGTGTCACAAGGGCGCCCGTCGGGAACGCCGGAGACGTCGCCATCCGCGGCTTCTTCACCGGCGACGCACTGCTTGGGTGAGAGCCCTTGGTGAAAGCACACACCACTGATGAACAGACACGTCGCGACCATCACACCGGCCACAATCTGGAACGTGCGGAAGCTCTGCACGCCGTGCGCGAGTGTCGCGTACAGGACAAACATGATCGCCATCTCGATGGCGCGCTCGATCAAATGGTCCGGCGCGACGACCGAGGTGCCGACCAGCACCCACGCGATCAGCGCGATCACCCACGGCAGTGTTGGAACTGCCGCGGGTTGCAGGCGGCGCAGGCGGATGTCGATGATCCAGCCGATCACGGCGAGTACCGTGAACAGGTGTAGGAACGGAACCCGCTGCAGCTCGACGAGGAACTCCTGCGGTCGCGCCAGGATGAAGATCATCAGCGCGCAGATACCCGGAATCGCAAACACCCGGCGGTAATAAGCAACCACTGGACCAGCGCGGATTTCGCTGTTGCGTGATGTTTCAGCGAGAAACACGAGTGAGCGCCTGGGCGACGTCGAGACGGTCACTATGCTTTGAACGTGCGTGAACGAGTTGCGGGCGTATTGCATCGAGCTGGAGCGCTCCAGGCACTGATGAAGGCCCGGCAGTTCTTCCCGCTGCCGACAGTCAGTATCATCACGTACCACCACGTTCACGACGACGACCCGGGGTATCCGTTCGATCCCGAGGTTGCCGACGCGACACCGGCTCAGTTCCGCTGGCAGATGGAAACGCTCGCGCGCTACTGCACGCCGATCGGCATCGACGACCTACTTACCGCCCTCGACGGCGGACCGCTGCCGAAGAACCCGGTGATGGTCACCTTCGACGACGGCTATCAGAGCTGTCACGACGTCGCGTTACCGATCCTTCGCGCCGTCGGCATCCGCGCGACGTTCTTCATCGCCACCTCGTACATCACCGATCGACGCCTTTACTGGTGGGAACAGATCTCGATGCTGGTGAGCAGCGCCCGTCACGCCGGCACCATCACGTATCCCAAGCCCGTCGTACTCGCGCCGCGCAACCCGCGGACGCGCGCGAAGCTCAACGACCTCGTCAAGGACACGCCGAACCTCGACCTGCCGCGATTCCTTGCGGGCGTCGCCGTCGCGCTGGGCGTCGAATGGAATCTCGAGACCGAAATGGACGCGGCGCAGCACCTGATCATGACCTGGGATCAGGTTCGCGGCCTCGCGCGCGCCGGCATGGACGTGGAGTCGCACTCGCGCAACCACCGCGTGCTGCAGACCCTCGACGAGGCGGCGTTGCATTCCGAGCTCGCCGGCTCGCGCGCTGATCTCGAGAACCAGCTCGGTCGCCGCGTGCGCGCGATCGCATATCCCGTCGGGCGGCGGCTCGGCCGCGCGCATCACATTCGCCGCGCGCTGACCGCGGCGGGCTATCAGGTCGGGCTGACCAACGCCTCGGGCGTGAACGTGCTCATGCCGCGCGTGCTGCGCCGGTTCGCCCCCGTCGATCGCCTCGACGTGCGGCGGCTCTCGATCGACCGCTCGCTATCCGACGCGATGTTCCTGACTCAGATCGCGTTGCCACGCTTCGCTTATTACGGGCGGCATCAGCCGGCCATGTAGCAGCTCGCGAACATCATGTCGTCGGTGACCTGTTGCTCGCGGCGACGGAGGCGGTCGGTCTCGAACACGAACTCCTCGAGACGCCGTAGATCGCGCTTCGCGGCAAGCACGAGCCGATACCCGGTGCGCCGCATGAACCCGAGCGGTCCACCGGCAGGGCTGCGCGTCGGGATCAGCCAGTCCGACGCGACATCGCCACGTGCCCACATTACCTCGTCGATGCCAGGCACCTCGAGCTCGAGGTGGACCTCTTTCAGGCGCTGGCCACCGATGTACGGGCGCTCGACGCGAACACCCATCGAGGACAGATCGACGGCGAGGCACGTCGAGGCGCGGTGGCCGTCGAGGACCTCCCAGCACATCGCTTCGACATCGATCCGGGGACTGGTGCGGCGGGGATCGTTCATCCAGAAAATTTTCGGATGTGGCTCCGGGATGATCCAGTTTTAGGCGCCGTACAGCTGCAGATAAGCGTCGACCATGCGGTCGTGGCTGAACCTGGCCAGGGCGGCGCGGCGAGCCGCCTTCCCCATCCTGCGCGCACGCATGGGGTCGTGGGTGAGCTCGGCCAGCGCGACGGCCAGGGGCCCTTCCTCGACGGGAACCAGAAGGCCCGTGATGTCGTGGTCGACCACCGACGGCAGGCCACCCACGGCGGTCGTCACGATGGGCAGGCCCGCGGCCATCGCCTCTGGCACGACCAGGGGCAGCCCCTCCGAGCTCGAGGAGAGCGCGAACACGTCGAACGCGTGGACCAGGCGCGGCACGTCCATGCGCCGCCCGGTCAGCACCACCCATCGTGGCTCGGGTAGCGCGGCGACCGCCGCCTCGACCTCCGCGCGCGATTCACCATCACCGACGATCACGAGGCGCACGCGCTCGGAGAGCAGTGGTGCCATCGCGCGCACGAGCATCGCCTGGTTCTTGTAGCCATCGAAGCGCCCGACGGTGCCCACGACCCACGCCTCGCCAAGCCCCAGCTCCGAGCGGGCGGCCGCCCGTGCAACGGGATCTGGAGCGAAGCGATCGAGACGGATCCCGTTGGGGATGGTGTGAACGGAGCGAGCATCGCCCTGCGCGCGTGCCTGCGCCGCCGTCGTATCGGAGACCGCGACGAATGCGTGCGTCATGCGTGCTGCGGCACGTCGCAACCAGCGCTGTCCGCGCGAGCCCGGATTCATGCCGTGTTTGGTGTGGACGACGCGTGCTCCCGCGAGCCGCGCAGCGGGGGCTCCGTAGATCAGCGGCAGCGGGTTGTGGGTATGCACGACGTCGACGCGGCGGCGCCTCAGCTCGCGCGCGAGGCGCGGTACGAGCGATGGATCGAGGCCGTTCGTGTTCTTGGCGACGCGACCGAAAGGAATCCGCGCGTCGGCGAGCTCCATCGCGATCGCGCCGTCGGGTTCTGGCGCGAGCGAGAGCACGGCAACCTCGTGGCCACGTGCGCGCTGACCGATCGCGAGATCGAGTGCCACACGCTCCTGACCTCCAATGCCGAACGATGACAAGACGTGAACGATCGAGAGCACTCACCTAGCTACCTCCGAATGCGGCGCTAGGCTGCAAGCGTGACCGTGCCCTCACCTACACTAGCTGACGACGATGATCTCGGTCCTGTGCTCGGCCTCGCTGTGGGCGCCAACGCACGTGGCAGACGCGCGGCGGCCTGCACGCGCATCGCCCATCGCCTCCGCACCGACGGCTTGCGTGTCGTCGGATTCGTGCCGGCGGACCCACGGGTCTCCGTCGCCCCACTCCTCGTCGAGATCGGCCTCGCATTGTGCGAGCTCGCGGGCACCACCGTCGCCGTCGTCGACGCGAACGCGCGCTATCCGAGCCTTCCCAATCTCGCCAAGATCGCGCAAGGCAGTGCCGCGTACTCCGCGCGCTGGCTGCGCGGCGCACTGGCGCTGATCTCCCCCTCGCGCGCCGATCGCTCCGGCGAGGTCGTGCCCCGCCTGGCGCGCGTACTGCTCGAGACCAACGACCTGTTCGGCCATCTGCTCGTCGATCTGAGCGGCTTCGAACGCCTCGGCGAGCACGCCACCGCGGCGGCGTGCATGGATGCCGTCGGCATCGTGGGACGCGCGCACCAGACGCACGAACGCACGCTGAACAAGCTCGCGGCGGCGATGCCCCAGGACCGGTTCCTCGGCGTGGTCCTCGTCGGCTAGAGACACGCACGCGAGCGTCGACGCCGAGCAGCCTGTGATCGCGCTTGATCGCGTACGCTCCCGACCTGCATAGGCGTCGGTCCGACGAGCGAGATTCGGCCCCACGTCGATCACGATATCCGTGTTGCGCGTGCGCGTGCGCTCACTTGAAACCGTGCTGGGAGCATGCTGTCCTCGTCGAGATGCGTACGTTGGAAGAAGAGAAGATCGCCGTCATCGGGCTCGGGTACGTCGGCCTCCCGGTCGCGCTGTCATTCGGTCGCAAGCTACCGACGGTCGGCTTCGACATTCGCCAGCGTCGCATCGACGAGCTCAAGCGCGGCCACGACGAGACCCGCGAGGTCACCTCGGAACAGCTCGGCGCCGCCAACAAGCTCGTCCTTACCGCGGACCCCAAGGTGCTCGCCGACTGCACGTTCTACATCGTCGCGGTCCCGACGCCGATCGACAGCAACAACCGGCCCGACCTCGGCCCGATGATCAGCGCCTCGAAGACGATCGGCCCGCACCTGAAGAAGGGCGACATCGTGGTGTACGAGTCGACGGTCTATCCCGGCGTCACCGAGGAGGTGTGCGGCCCGATCCTCGACGAGCTGAGCAAGCTGAAGAACGGCGTCGACTACTTCCTCGGCTATTCGCCCGAGCGCATCAATCCCGGCGACAAGGAGCACACCTTCGAGAAGATCATGAAGGTGGTCTCGGGCCAGACGCCCGAAGCGCTCGAAAGGGTAGCTCGCGTCTACGCGTCGGTGGTCACCGCCGGCGTGCATCGCGCACCGTCGATCAAGGTCGCCGAGGCTGCGAAGGTCATCGAGAACACGCAGCGCGATCTCAACATCGCCTTGATGAACGAGCTCGCGCTGATCTTCGACCGCATGGGTATCCGCACCGCCGACGTGCTCGAGGCGGCGGGGACGAAATGGAACTTCCTCAAGTTCTCGCCCGGCCTCGTCGGCGGACACTGCATCGGCGTCGACCCGTACTACTTGACCACCAAGGCGCAGGAGCTCGGCTACCTGCCCGAGGTCATCCTCGCCGGCCGCCGCATCAACAATAACGTCGGCCCGTTCATCGCGCAGAAGTGCGTCAAGATGCTCACGCAACACGACGTCCCGCTGCGCAAGGCGAAGGTCGGCATCCTCGGCCTCACGTTCAAGGAGAACGTGCCGGACCTCCGCAACTCGAAGATCCCCGACATCGTGGCGGAGCTCGCGCAGTTCGGGATCGACGCGATGGTGCACGACCCGCTCGGCGACCCGCGCGAGGCTCACGAGGAGTACAAGATCGAGCTCACCCCGCTCGACAAGCTCGTGCAGCTCGACGCGTGCATCCTCGCCGTCGCGCACCGCGAGTACATCGAAAGCCCTGCGTCACTGTTCGAACGCGTGAAGGATGGCGGCGCGGTGATCGATGTGAAGAGCGCCCTGCCTGCCTCGACCAAACCGCCGCGCAACATCAGGATCTGGTGCCTATGACACGCCTGCGTTACGACGAGGTCTGTGAAGACTTGGTGAACGAACCACGCAGGTGGCTGGTGACGGGTGTCGCTGGCTTCATCGGGTCGGCGTTGCTCGAGCGACTGCTCGATCTCGGGCAGACGGTGGTCGGCGTCGACAGCTTCATCACCGGGCACAAGAAGAACCTCGACAACGTCCTCGCGATCAATCCCGACGAGCGTCTACAGTTCCGCTTCATCGAAGGTGACCTGCGGGACCCGAAGGTTGCGGCGGAGGCGGTCAAAGATGTCGACATCGTCCTCCATCAGGCGGCGCTCGGTTCCGTGCCGCGCTCGATCAAGGATCCGATCGCGACCCACCAGCACAACGTCGATGCCTTCATGAATGTCATGTGGGCGGCGAAGGAAGCCAAGGTGCCGCGGCTCGTCTATGCGTCGAGCTCGTCGGTGTACGGCGACCATCCGGGCTTGCCGAAAGTCGAGGACAAGATCGGCAAGCCGCTATCGCCCTACGCAGCGAGCAAGCGCGTAGACGAGATCTATGCCCAGGTGTTCCAGGAGGTGTATGGGCTCCAGAACATCGGCCTCCGCTACTTCAACGTGTTCGGACGCCGGCAGGATCCCAACGGGCCATACGCCGCCGTGATCCCGCGCTGGATCGCCGAGCTGCTCGACGGCAAGCAGTGCGTCATCTTCGGCGACGGGACCAATAGCCGCGACTTCTGCTACGTCGACAACATCGTGCAGGCGAATTTACTCGCGGCGACGACGACCGACACGAGCGCGACCGGCACCGTCTATAACTGCGGCTGCAACGAACGCACGACCCTGAACGAGCTCTACGCGATGATCCGGGATGATCTCGCGAAGGATCATCCGCAGCTCGCGAACGCGGAGCCCCTGTTCGAGCCGCCTCGCGCGGGCGATATCCCCCACTCGCAGGCGTCGATCGACAAGATCCAGGCGGCGCTGGGCTACGCGCCCACCCACAAGGTCATCGAAGGCATGGCGGAGACCGTGGGCTGGTTCTCTCAGCGGACGCGCAAGTCCAAAGAGCGCACGTAGGTGATACGCTCGGGCCAATGGCGGACGATACCCTCCCCAAGCCCGAGCCCAAAGAGATCGACGAGAAGCTGGCCCTGCAGCTCAAGCACATGATCGAGGACAACGTCCTCAAGGGCAAACCGTACGGCGACGAGAGGTGTGACAACTGCCTCTTCTACCTGAACCCCGACGAGAACATCTCGTACTGCTGGCACCCGAAGCTCCGCATCCTCGTGGGCGGCGAGTGGTGGTGTCAGTGGTGGGAGAAGATGGAGTAGGGCGGGCCCGTGCGTGTCGAGGAGCGACAGGTCGACGGGGACGAGCTCGAGCAGGAACGCAAGCGCGAGAAGAGTCCACTCGAGGTGAAACGCACCACCGATCTCGCTGAGGTCGGCGACGCGATGCGGCGTGTCGAGCACAAGCGCCACGACGCGTTACTCGGCGTGATGCGATCGATCCTCGAGGACAGGAGTATCGCTCTGAACACGCTGCGCCTGCCGCAACGCGAACTTCGCGCACTCGAGGCGATGCGGGTCGCGGTCACGGGCAAGAGCGCCGACACACATCAATTCGTGTACGCCGAGGACCGCCGCGCGATGCTCGAGCAAGCGCTCGCCGTGCTGCAGCCCGATCTGACCTCGCACGATACGGCGCAGCTGCAGAACGAGCTAACAGCGCTGACCGTGAAGGTGACGGAGCTCCGGGAAACACTGCTCGAGCTCGAGGACGGACAGGACGAGCTGGTCGGCGTGGCGGCCGAGAAGAAGAAAGCAGAAGAGGCCGACTCCGATGACAAGCCTGACGATGCGGACGAGGACGACAAGGAGTCCACGCTCTACGGGCCCGAGCGCGAGGAAGAGAAGAAGCCCGCCACGACCCTGACCGGCCCCGAGGTAAAGCAGGAAAAGGCGCCGACGACGTTGACCGGGGCGGAGCGCAAGGAGCCGCCTGCGCAACCGACGACGCTCGGCGATGCAAGCGAGATCGCCGCCGCGGCCAGGAAGACGTGGTGGCAACCGTGAGTGAGCGCCTCGACGGGGTGATCACGGAGATCCGATTGCACGCCGAAGCCGCGCTGCTCAGGCGACTCAACGCGGGCTCGGGCTTCGCGGACCCGCGGGTACCGTCGCAGATCTACCTGCGCGACGATGCCGCCCTCGCCCGCCTCGCCGGTGGAACGCTGCGCCCGACGGGTACGCATCGCAAGGCAGCCGGCGAGCTCGCGACCACGATCGCCGCGCTCGAGAGCGACGCCGGTACGACGCGCCTGGGCTTGATGGTCAAGCGCCTCGGGCTCGACCCCGTCGACGGTGGCCTGCTGGCCGCCGCGCTCGCGTACGCGCTCGATCTGGACACGCGCGAGCTGTGTCACGCACTCGCGCCACGGCTGCGTCCCGCGCTCTATCTCGAGACCTGTGCCGACGTGCTCGGCCTATCGCCCCTCGCGATCCTGCGCGCAGTGATGCCTGGCAGTGGGTTGCGCCGCGCACGCGTGCTCACCGTCGAGGGCGAGAGCCTCGGCGCCACGATCGAGCTGGGAGGACCGGCGCTTGCGTGGCTCCTCGGCGACGATGCCGTGCTGCCACCGCTCGCGAGCTTCGTCGAGGCGATCGAGCCCGCCGCCGAGCTCGGTGTCGTCCTTCCCTCCACGACCCTCGCAGCCCTCGATGCGCTGGTGCCGACCTTGCGCAACGGCGCGGCGCTCGCGGTGCTGTTGCGCGGACCGCGCGGCTCGGGACGCAAGGCGGCCGCACATCGCCTCGCCGCAGCCCTCGGCCGCCCGCTGCTCGTCATTCCCGTACCCGGGATCGTCGCCGCAGAGAAGCGCAACCGGACGCAGTTTCTGCCGGCCGCCCTCGCCACCGCTCGCGTGCGCGCCGCCGTGCCGTACCTCGCCGACGCCGAGGGGCTCTACGACGAGCACGGGGAGCTGGCACCCGAGCACCTCGAGGCCGTGGCGCACACCCCCGGCGTGATCATCGTCGGAACCGGAGGCGGCAGCGGGCACCTCGAGCTGCGCCGGCCTGCGATGTCGGTCGCGATGCCGCGGACCGAGATCGCCGATCGCGAGCGCGCGTGGTCGACGGCCCTCGCACCGCACGGCATCGCCGACGCCGCGGAGCTCGCTGCACGCTACGTCATCGGCCCAGGCGCGATCGCCGACGTCGTCGTCGAGGCGACCAAGTACGCCGCCGCGGCAGGCGCGCCAATGGACACGCCCGCGCTCGAGGCAGCGATCGGACGCCGGCTGTCGCTGCGTCTCGGCACCTACGGCACCGTCGTCGCACGCAAGGCTCGGTTCTCCGAGCTCGTGTTGCCCGAGGACGTGATCGACACGCTGCACGACATGATCGCGATGGTCCGCGAGCGCTCGCAGATCCTCGAACGCTGGGGCTACCAGCGTCACCTCGGCATCTCGCGCGGCGTGTCGGCGCTGCTGGCGGGTGAGCCCGGCACCGGCAAGACGATGGCGGCGAGCGTGGTGGCATCGGCGCTAGGGCTCGAGCTCGTCCGCATCGATCTGTCGGCCGTCGTGTCGAAGTACGTCGGCGAGACCGAGAAGAACCTCGGCAGGATCTTCGACGAGGCGCAGGACGCGCACGCGATGCTCTTGTTCGACGAGGCGGATAGCTTGTTCGGCAAGCGCACCGAGCTGAAGTCGGCCCAGGACCGCTTTGCCAACCTCGAGGTCAACTATATCTTGCAGCGCATGGAGACGTTCGACGGCGTCAGCGTCCTCACCACCAACGCCGAGAGCTCCATCGACCCCGCCCTGCAGCGCCGCCTCAACTTCCGCATCCGGTTCCCCGAGCCCGAGGTCGAGGAGCGCGAGCGGCTGTGGAAGATGCTGCTGCCGCCGTCCACGAAGCTGCACGAGGGCGTCGACTTCCGCGCGCTCGCCGAGAAGTTCGACATGACCGGCGGCTACATCAAGAATGCCGTCGTGCGTGCTGCCGTGATCGCCGCACGCGCGGGCCGCGACCTGCTCGCCGAGGACCTGTGGGCCGGCGCGCATCACGAGTACGTCGAGATGGGCAAGGTCATGCCGCAGCTACCACGTGGAGGCACGTTGTGAATCAACCGCGCGCGGTCGGAGTGACCCTGGCTGTCGTCGCAGCGGCGCTCCTCGTGTTTGCAGCGCTGTCGCGTGCATGGATGCACAACCCGAGGCTCGGCATCTCGTTCGGCCCGCGTGGCTGCGTGAACTGCTGTTACCTCGCCGGTGACACGAGCGACGGCTGCGCGATGAGTAACGCTGCGTTCGTCGACTCGATGCGCGCGATCGCCAAGGAGATGTGGGGAACAGACGACCGCAAGCACACCTCGGGCGCCTTCGCGCCGATGGGCTGGGTGACCTGCGTTTCGTGTGCACTGGGTGCGCTCGCCCTCCTGGTGACGTCCGTGCTCGCGCTGACCAGGCGCCGACCGCAGCTCCCCGTATCCCCGGCGAGCGTCGCGCTCCTCGCGCTCATGACGGCCCTCATCACCGGGTGCGCGTTCGTCGCCACCAAGCCCGGTCCCGCCGGCTTCGTCGGGATCGCGCCCGGCTTCATAGCGTTCGGCATCGGGGCCGTCGTAGGCATCGCCGCCGCGCAGCTCCTCGCGAAGCTGATTCGGCCTACGGACCCGGACATGCTCGACGGCGCGATGGACCCGGATCAGTTCTGAGTGCGGTAAGTTCCGCGGATGTCACTCCGCGGAAAGACGCTGTTCATCACGGGTGCGAGCCGAGGCATCGGGCTCGCGATCGGCCTCAGGGCTGCGCGCGACGGCGCCAACGTCGCCATTGCGGCGAAGACCGCCGATCCAAACCCCAAGCTGCCGGGTACGATCTTCACGGCGGCCAAGGAGATCGAAGCCGCGGGCGGCAAGGCGCTGGCGCTCCAATGCGACATCCGCTTCGAGGACCAAGTGCAGGCCGCGGTCGCGAAGACCGTCGAGACGTTCGGTGGCATCGACATCTGCGTCAACAACGCGTCGGCCATCAGCCTCACCACGACCGAGGCAACGGACATGAAGCGCTACGATCTGATGCACAGCATCAATACGCGCGGCACGTTCGTCGTCAGCAAGACCTGCATCCCGCACCTCCGTAAGGCGGCGCAGGCCGGCGGCAACGCGCACATCCTGAACCTTTCGCCGCCGCTCAACATGGAGACGCGGTGGTTCGCCCCGCACGTCGCGTACACGATGGCCAAGTTCGGCATGAGCATGTGCGTGCTCGGCATGGCCGGCGAGCTCAAGCGCGATGGTATCGGCGTGAATGCGCTGTGGCCACGCACGACGATCGCGACCTCCGCGATCCAGAACCTGCTCGGCGGCGATCAGGTGATGAAGGGCTCGCGCAAGCCGGAGATCATGGGCGACGCCGCGTGGGAGATCTTCAACAAGAACTCCCGCGAGTGCACCGGCAACTTCTTCATCGACGACGAAGTGCTCACGGCCGCGGGCAAGACGGACCTTTCCGAGTACTCGATGACCCCGGGCGCGCAGCTGATTCCCGACTTCTTCGTCTAAGCACCGGGCCGGAGACTTCAGCTCGCTTTGGGTCGGGCCTTCGCGGCCGGCAGCCCGAGGTCCTTGAGGCCGACGGGCTTGGCCGACTTCCTCGCCCCCAGGAAGCCGAACGCCGCGCCCGCAACGCCGCCGATCAGGTGCGCCATGCGCGACACGTTGTCGTCGGACGTGAACGCGCGATAGATCTCGCCGCCGAGGTAAATGACCGCGACCGCGATGAAGGTCAGCGGGATCTCGCCCTGGCGGATGTTCGCCGTCGACGCGAGCAGGATCATCATGAACACGATGCCGCTCGCGCCCATCAGCGGATGGTTCGACAGCGCCGCGTTGAGGAGGCCCGTCACCAGCGCCGTGATCATCATCATCGCGAGCAGCTGGCGCGAACCGTGACGCTCCTCGAGGATCGGCCCGAGCAGCAAGATCAACATGAAGTTGCCGAGGTAGTGATTCCAGTCGGCGTGGCCGAGGATGTGGGTCTCGAGGCCGAGGTAGCTACGCCAGTCGTAGAAGTCCGGGTGCGCCGAGAAGTAAAGGAGCCGGGTCTCTTTCGACAGGAAGGTCACGACCAACGCCAGGATCGCGAACGTCAGGACGACCGGAGCGTTGTAGGTGATCCGCAGTTTGGCCACACCGGAAGGCTAGCACGCTGGCCCCTACCACAAGGGCCAGTCATTCGGCCGCAGGAGGACGCGATGGTCCTCGTACTGGTAGCGATGCGGCGGAAGGTAGCGGTGCTCGTCCGGCGTCTCTGGCAGTTCGGGTAGCTCGATATCCGGGTAGCGCTTCGGCCGCGCCACCTCGACGGTGCATCCTGCCTCGCGAACGATCTTCTCCGACACCGATCCGATGACGAGGCGTTCGAGCCCGGTGAGGCCATGGCTACCGACGATGATCAGGTCCGCGCCGACTTCGCGCGACAACGCGAGTATCTCGGGAACCGGCTTGCCGATGCGTGCGTGCACGAAGAAGTCGATGCGCGCGTGGACCTCATGGCGCTCGAGCTCTGCATGCACGGAGGTGGCGAGTGCCTCCTGGATGCGTGCGGCATACATCACGTCCACGCCGCGATAGCTGGGGATGCTCGGAATCGGCGCGCGCGGGTCGACCACACAGACGACGTGCAGCACGTGCTGTGGGGCGCCCGCCGCAATCGCCACACCACGCGTGAGAGCCGCGTGACCGCTGTGACTGAAGTCGTAGCCGACGACGACGGCGCGATGGTGAGCGATCATGCCGGATCGGCCAGCAACCGACATGCCATGGGCGCACTTCCCACCGCGCGACGGCGCACGGCTCTTGCTAACGCAGCGCCCTCGGGCCATGTTGCGTGAATGGCGACTGTCGAGATCACCACGGAGAACTTCCAGCAGATCATCGAGAAGGAGGGCATCGTCCTGCTCGACTTCTGGGCAGAGTGGTGTGGCCCGTGCCGTGTATTCGCTCCGGTCTTCGAGAAGGCATCGGAGAAGTACGGCACCGTCGTGTTCGGCAAGGTCGACACGGAGGCGCAGCCGGAGATCGCCGGCGCTGCCAACATCCAGGCGATCCCCACGCTGATGTTGTTCCGCGACGGCATCTTGCTGTTCCGCGAAGCCGGCGCGGTGCCACCCGCTGCGCTCGACGAGCTGGTCACCCAGGCTCAGGGCCTCGACATGGCCAAGGTAAAGGAAGAGATCAAGAAGCACGAGGGGCACGTCCACGGCCCCGACTGCGATCACGACCACTGAGAATCGCAGTCCACGACGACGCCACTCGGCGTCGGGCTGTTCACGGTGCAGGGGGCAAGATGACCTTGTCGATCACGTGAATGACGCCGTTCTTGGCGAACACGTCGGTCGCGACGATGTTGGCCTTGCGAGCGCGTTGATCGGTGATGGCCAGCGACGCGTCCACGGTAAGCGTCGCGCCCTGAACGGTCGTGATCGCCGTGCCGACCGGCACATCCGCTTTCAGCACCCGACCCGAGACCACGTGGTACTTCAAGACCTCGGGAAGTAGTTCATCGTCAGCGAGGAGCTGTTCCTTCGTGAGGTTGAGCTCGTCGAGCAGCTCACCGAACGCCGCATCCGTCGGTGCGAACACCGTGTATGGACCGGCTCCGCTCAACGTCGGGACCAGCCCCGCTGCCACCACAGCCTCGACGAGCACGGTGAACTCCGGTGGCGTGGCATCGCCCGCGGCCTGCGCCACCTCGACGATGTTCTTGTCGGCGGGGAGAATGACCTTGTCGATCACGTGAACCACACCGTTGGACGCATCGATGTCCGTTGCGGTGATGTTCGCCATGCGATTGCGCCCGTCGACGATCTTGGGGGGTGTGCCTGCCTCGATCTTGAAGATGCTGCCCTCGGCGGTCGTGATCGCCTTGCCGAAGGGGATGGCCGACGAGCCGACCTCGGTGGTGAGCACGTGATACTGGAGCACCTGCCGGAGCAGCGGCTTGTTCGTGGCGGTGAGTAGATCGGCCCCCTTCGCGTTCGGGTTCTCGGTCAGCTCGACCGCCAATGCATCGAAGGCCGCGTTCGTCGGAGCGAACACGGTGAGGGTTCCTGGCGAGGAGAGCAGATTGACGAGGTCCCCGTTGTCACTCGCGAACTCCACTGCGGCGACGAGCGTCGACAGCGATTCGGTGGCCTGGGCGGTCGCGACGATCGAGACGGGGCCCGCGGGGGCATCCGGTGTGCTCGAGCCGTCGTCGTCGCCGCAGCCGATCAAGAGGGTGGCAAGAGTGAGCAAGTTAAGCGTGCGCATGACTAGGTCCTTTCGGAAAAGCGTTGGCATCGAAGCGGGGCATGGACGTCATCGGAGCCACGAAGGTTTCGTGGCTCCCGTGGATTGGTGTGTTCCCCGGGAGAGCGTGCTCGAGAACGAGCGCTGCACGCACCGAGCGGTACTGCGCGTACGCTGCGAGTGACACCAGCACGAAGCAACCGAGCACCGCGAATGGATGTCGTCCTCGCGCGCGCGGTTACGCTCGAGAGCTACCAGGGCAGCGGCTGGCCGTCACGGAACAGACCTCCGGTCGGCCCATCGTCGTCGAGGAGCGCTGCCCACACGACGCTCCTGGCGCCATCCTGCACGGGCCGCGCGCCGAGCGCCTCACCTCCGTCGAAGGTGGCAGTGAAGCCGGGGCACACCGCGTTGACGAGGATGCGATCGCCCCGTAGCTCGTTCGCAAACGCGACCGTGAGCGCATTGAGCGCGCACTTGGCCACCGCATAGGCAGGTCCCATCGAGTTCTCGCTGTGGAGCCCGAAGGTGGGATCGCCGTGCGAGCCGGCGCCACTCGATACATTGACGACCCGGCCGCGGGTGCTCTTGCGCAGCAGCGGAATCATGCCCTGCGTCACACGCCAGGTTCCCCAGAGGGTGACGTCCATCACGGCCTGTGCACGCGTGAGCGCCGCGGTCGATGGCCGCTCGGTGAAGGCAGGTGATCCAGCCGCGTTGTTGACGAGCACGTCGAGCTTGCCGAACCGTTCGTGCAAGAACGCCACCGCGTCCGTGATGCTCTGCGCCGACAGCACGTCGAGCGCAATGCCCGGCATGCCCAGCTCGCGCGACCTCGCCGCGGCATCCGCCGGACTGCGCGCGGTCAGGACCACGTGAAAGTCGGAGGCAGCGAGCTGGCGGCAGACCTCAGCGCCTATGCCGGTGGCACTGCCGGCACCGGTGACGAGGGCTATTTGCATCCAGTTTGGATGTCGACGGCGACGCCCAGGTTACTCGTCTACGGGGTCGGCGCCGCAGGGATCAACCGCTCGATCGCTGCGAGGTAGCGCGCTGCCTTCCGGCGGGCGAGCTCGTTGGCGAGGCGGCGATCGGGCCACGGGGTCAGATCGACGGCGAGCGCCGCTTGAAGGGTCGACGTGAACAAGGCGTGGTCCTTCCGTGCGACCGCCGTCCCACGTGCGAACATCACGCGGGGCATCAAGGCACTGTCGCCGAGCTGGGCACGTGCCTGGGCGAACCTCGCACTCCCGTCGGCCCCACCCAGGAACTGGCTGCGCCCAGCCTCGAGCGTGCCGAGCAGGATCTCCGCTGCGCTCTCGCGGAAGCCGGGTGCGAGCGCGATGCTGCGCTCCAGGGCGACGGTGATCGAGCCCAGCTTGTCGATCCCCTTCATCGGATCGATCGCGAGCTGAACGGCATCGGCCGTCGTGATCCACAGCAGCGCCGGCACATCCGCGCGGGTCGCCTTCGCGATCATCGCGTCCCACGCCGCCCCGCCCTGCCGGCGCGCGGTGCTCCACGCAGGTGGGAGCAACGCGAGGTTCGCGTCGATGCACGCACGCGCGAGCTGCACGACACGGGGCGCCAGACGCGCAGCCTCCTCGGTGCGGCCGAGGAGATCCGCATCCTCCCAATCGTCGAACACGAACCCTACCCCGTACTGACAGAGGGCATCCGCGTGCATCCTCGCGAAGGCCCGCTGGGAGGGATACGCGAGCGCGAACGCCTCGAGCTGGATGATTCCAGCCGGCATCGCCTCGCGCGCGAGCTCGAGGTCCGGCTGGCGCTGGGCGGCCAGCTGCGACTTCTCGAGGATGCGCAAGGTGCTGTTCGCCGCCTGCTTGTCGATGAACCCGCTGCACGCGGTAACGAGAAGGGACGAAACGAGCAGCAGGAACTTCATGCGACCTCCATCCGCGCGCCGCGCTGGCGCTCGACGAGCTGTTCGATCGAAGCGACCGCAGCGCGCGGCGCATCGTAACGGGCGGTCTCGTCCGCGAGCGTGCGCGCGCGCTGCTGGAACGCCGGTTCCTCGAGCACGCGACGCACCGCGCGCAGGATCTTGTGCGGGCGTGGGCGGCCGGTGCGCAGATCGATCCCCACGCCCGACCACGCCACGCGCGCGGCGATTTCGGGCTTCTCCTCGCTACCGCCGGCGATCACCATCGGCACCCCATGGCCGAGGGCCATCTGCACGCCACCGTAGCCACCGTTGGTGACCAGCACGCGCGTGTGCGGAAGGAGCCGCTCGTACGGGATGTAGGGGGCGATCCGTGCGTTCGCGGGGAGCGCATCCATGCCGAGCGCGCGCGCGTCGGCGCTGGTCGTCGCGATCACGAGCACGCGCTCGCCGGCGAGTGCCTTCAGCGCCGGGCCGATCAGCTCGCGCGGATCGGTCGCGAGCGTGCCCTGCGTGACCACGATGATCGGCGTGCCGGCGGCGGTCGCGTCGACAAGGTCGCCCCACCAGCTCGGCAACTCGCCACCCGTGCCGCGCGGTACGAGCGGACCGATGAACTGCACCTGCGGCGGCAGATCCGAGCGCGGATATTCGAACGACGGGATCGTGGGCTGGAGAAACAGATCCGGCGAGAGCACGTCGAAGTAGGTCTGCGCTCCGGCCGGCAGGCCCGCCGCGACGCGGCCCTCGTGGTACGCGCGGTTCACGGCGCGGAACAGCACGCGATTGATGAGCCAGTTCAAGAATCGATACACCTTGCGATCCGCGTCATTCTTCGCAGGCGGACGCGCGGCTCCGAACGGCGCAGTGTCCACGCTGGGGAACACGAACGCGCTGATGCCGAGTCCCGCCCACGGCAACTGTCGGTGCTCGGCGAGCAAGGCCGCGCCGAGGTGTGCTTGATCGGCGAGCACGACGTCGGGCGCAAAGGAGGCGGCAAGCTCGTCGAGATCGCGCAGCTGGTGCCCCATGGGAGCGATGAACATCTCACGTAGCTGCACCTTCACCCGTGCCAGCCCGCGCTTACCGCGGAGCGCGGGCAGCGCCGCCTCCACGTCCGCGTCGTCCCAATCGGGGGCTGCGCGCATGGGCGCGAACGTCGCGCCGGTCGCCTCGATCTTGGGCCGGAACTTGCCGGCGCCGTACCACATCACCTCGTGCCCCGCCTCGACGAGCGCACGCACCACGAGCTGCATCGGGTGCACGTGGCCAGTCAGCGGAACGGTAGCGGCGAGCACGCGCACGTCAGGCCACCTTCCGATGGTTCCTGGCCTGGATCGCCGCGACCCACGCGGGATGGTCGAGATACCACTCGATCGTGCGGCGCAGGCCGGTGGTGAAGTCGACGACGGGGTGCCAGCCGAGCTCGCGCTCGAGCTTCGACGGGTCGATCGCATAGCGAAAGTCGTGGCCCGGCCGATCAGCGACGAATTCGATGAGCTCGCGATGCGCACCCGCGCGCGGCCGGAGCTCGTCGAGCAGGTCGCAAATCGCGTGGACGACGTCGAGGTTCTTGCGCTCGCTGCGGGCACCGATCAGGTAGCTCTCGCCGAGGCGACCGCGCGTGCTCACGGCGCGCAGCGCTGCACAGTGGTCGGTCACGAAGATCCAATCCCGCACGTTCTCCCCCTTGCCATACACCGGCAGCGGCGCGCCCTGCACGGCCCTGGTGATCACGAGCGGAATCAGCTTCTCGGGGAACTGGTACGGGCCGAAGTTGTTCGAGCAATTCGTGATGATCGCCGGAAACCCGTACGTGTGGACATACGCGCCCACGATGTGATCGCTGCCCGCCTTCGACGCGGCATAGGGCGACCGCGGCGCATAAGCCGTCTCCTCGACGAACCGCCCCTCGGCCCCGAGCGCGCCGAACACTTCGTCGGTCGAGACGTGGACGAACCGAAATCCCGCGGGCGCGCCGTCGGCGACGTAGCGCCGGCATTCCTCGAGCAGGCTGAACGTGCCGACGAGGTTCGTCGTGATGAACTCCGCGGGGGCGTCGATGGACCGATCGACGTGGCTTTCTGCCGCGAGGTGGAACACGATCTCGGGCCGCACGGTGGCGAGCAGCGTGCGCACGCGCTCGCGATCACCGATGTCGGCACGGACGAACGAGAACCTCGGTTCAGCAGCGAGCTCCGCGAGCGAGTGCGCGTTGCCGGCGTAGGTCAGCTTGTCGAGCACGATGACCTCACACGCCGGCTCGTGCGCGAGGAGCTCGCGGACCAGGTTGAAGCCGATGAAGCCGGCGCCGCCGGTGACGAGATAGCGCGTCATCGTTGCACGCGTCCCTCGCGCTCGAGGACGTGGCGCACACCCTCGCGCCATGCGCCGATCGGCAGGCCCGCCGCGCGTGCGCGCGAGGTGTCGAGGACGCTGTACCTAGGACGCCGCGCGGCCGCGCCGAAATCGCCGGTCTGCACCGGCTCCACGTGCGTGCAGGCGATCGGCCCGAGCCGGCGCGCCTCCTCGACGATCACCTGCGCGAACGCGTAGCGCGATGCGGGCTCGTCGCCGCACACGTGCAGCACACGTGGGGGAGACGGCGCGCGCGCCACGCCGAGTAGTGCATCGGCGAGATCATCGGCCCAGGTCGGCGAGCCCCACTGATCGTCGACCACGCGGAGCACCGGCTGCTCGGCCGCGCGCCGCGCGATCGCGTGGACGAAGCTCGGGCCGCCTTCCCCGAACAGCCACGCGGTGCGCACGATGATGCCTCCAAGCTCGCGCACGGCGCGCTCGCCCGCGGCCTTGCTCGCACCGTAGACGTTGAGCGGGGCGACGGGATCCTCCTCGCGATAGGGACGGGTGGCGAAGCCATCGAACACGTAGTCGGTCGAGACGTGGATCAGCCGGATCCCGCGCTCGGCGCAGGCTCGCGCGACCTCGTGCGCGCCGGCCGCGTTGACCGCATGCGCACGTGCGTGGTCCGTCTCCGCGAGGTCGACGTTCGTGAACGCCGCGGCATTGATCACCACATCGGGCGCCAGCTCGTCGAGGCAGCGCGCGATCGTGGGGGGCCGCGTGACATCCAGCACCTCGCGCCCCACCGCGTGGAGCACGTCGCCGACGGGTGCGCGGCGGACCAGGGCACGGCCGAGCTGCCCGTGGCCTCCCGTGACCAGGACCCTCACGGCGTGCCCTCGGGCAGGAGCGCATCCCGCAAGAACGGCGCCTCGCGATCCGCCGGTGACAGCAGCGGCGGCGCGACGAGCGGCCACGCGATGGCGAGCTCGGGGTCGTCCCAGCGGATCGCGCAGGCGTCATCGGGATCGTAGTAGGCCGTGCAGCCGTAGGAGATCTCGGCGACCTCGGACAGCACCAAAAAGCCGTGCGCGAACCCGGGCGGGATCCAGAGCTGCGTGTGCTCGGTGGCGGTCATGCGGATCCCGAACCACTGCGTGAAGGTCGGCGAGCCCCGCCGGAGATCGACGACGACGTCGAAGATCTCACCGGAGCAGACCTCGAGGAGCTTGCCCTGCGGCTGGCGGCGTTGATAGTGGAGCCCGCGCAAGACGCCATGCACCGAACGCGAACGGTTGTGCTGGACGAGCTCGGCCTCGATGCCCGCGGTCGCATAGCGATCGCGGCGAAACGTCTCCACGAACCAGCCGCGCGCGTCGGTGAACACCTTCGGCTGGATCACCACGACACCGGGCAGTGCCGTCTCGCGAACGTTCATCGCGCGGCTCCCAGCAAGGCGCGCAGGTAGGCCCCGTACTCGTTGCCCTTGTAGGCGGCCGCGAGCGCAGCCAGCTGCGCCGCATCGATGTACCCGAGCCGGTACGCGATCTCCTCGACGCAGCTGACCTTCAGGCTCTGGCGGTTCTGCACGGCGGCGACGAAGTTCGAGGCATCGAGCAGCGCGTCGTGGGTGCCGGTGTCGAGCCACGCCGTGCCGCGCCCGAGCACGTTCGCCCGCAACCGCCCCGCGCGCAGGTAGGCGACGTTGACGTCGGTGATCTCGAGCTCACCGCGCGCCGAAGGGCGCAGACCGCGCGCGATCTCGACGACGTTGTGGTCGTAGATGTACAGGCCCGTGACCGCGAGGGGCGAGCGCGGCGTCGCAGGCTTCTCGACGATATCGATCACCTCGCCAGCGGGGCCGAGCTCGGCGACACCGTAGCGCTCGGGGTCGCGCACGGCGTACAGAAAGATGGTGGCGCCCTCATTGGAGGCGACCTCGCGCGCGAGCTGGGTCCCGAGCCCCTGGCCGTAGAAGATGTTGTCGCCGAGCACGAGCATGACGTCGTGGTCACGGATGAAGGGCGCCCCGATGAGGAAGGCCTGGGCGATTCCCTCGGGCCGCGGCTGCTCGGCGTAGTCGATCGAGAGTCCCCACTGCGCGCCGTCGCCGAGGAGCTGACGAAACCGCGGCAGGTCCGCGGGGGTCGAGATCACGAGGACCTCGCGCACGCCCGCGAGCATGAGCGTCGCGAGGGGGTAGTGGATCAGCGGCTTGTCATAGACGGGCAGCAGCTGCTTGGAGACCACGGTGGTGACCGGGTACAGCCGCGAGCCGCTGCCACCGGCAAGGAGGATGCCTTTCGTACGGGTGCCCATGCGTGCGTGCCTCGGCGTGGTCAGCGTTTACAGAGCGAACGTACCCTGGCGCGGTGGGTCGCTCCATCGCGTGAGGTACTGCTTCATGTGCAGCTTCTTTACCGTCGCTGCACTCGACATGTACCGGATGCTGCCAAAGATCGGGCGTACGGGTGCCCACGGGCGGTCGAATCGTCCCAGGGTCCAGAAGATGCCGCTGTACGAGTTCGGATCGCGGCCGTCGATCGCGTACTTGTTGTTGAGCTCGATCAGCGTCGCGAGCGCTCGCTGTGGCGAGGGCGACCACTCGAGGATCTTCTTCCCCCACAACATCCGGAGGTAGTTGTGCATGCGCCCCTCGGCGAGCAGCTGGCGCTGCGCCGCATTCCACACCGGATCGCCGGTCTCGGCGCGGGCGAGCTGCGCCGGCGTGTACCGCTCGGGCCGCGGGTCGTGCGCGTGCTCCGCGAGCGTGGCCTTCGCCCAGTCGGGGAGCGACGCGTACTGGTCGTAGTCGTCACGATGAAAGCAGAAGCCGTATCCGAGCTCGCGCCACGTCACGAGCTCGTCGAGAAACGCCTCGTGCGGTGCCGGCAAGCCCCACCAGCCTTCGCGCGCGCCGGTGACCTTCGCGGTCGCGAGCCGCGATGGATCCCACCCCGCCGACGCCCACACCCCCGCCGCGATCTCGTGCGCCGAGATGTGCCCGAAGTGCAGCCACGGTGATAGGCCGCTCGCAGCGTCATCGTCGGGGTGGTTGCGGCCTTCGCCATAGCGCGCGAGCTTGTGCGCGAGAAAATCGTCGAGCGTCGCGCGCGCCGCGTGCATGCCACCGACGAGCGGCGCGACCGGAACGGTGTGATCGATCGGCAACGCTGCGAGCGCTGCAGGCGCGGCGGCGAGCAGTGCGTCGCTGGCGCGTGGCCACGCGCGCAGCTCGCGTCCGCGCAGCTCGGCGTCCTTGATGGCTCGCGGGACGCGCGCGAGCGGATCGGCCGCCGGCAGCGCGAGGACCTTCGGCAGCTCGCGCTGCATCACCCGCCGGAACGCCGCGGCGGTGGGGTACGCGCGCTCCGTCGCGCGCAACGGCAGGAGCCCATTTCCGTCGACCTGCTCGAGCCGAACGGGGAGCGCCTTGCCTGCGGCCGCGACCATGTGCGGCAAGAAGAAACCTGGTTGCTCGTCGGTGACGACGAGGCGGGCGCGCTCCGCGAGGGCCGCGAGCAGGCCACGCCCCGCCCCTGGTTCGGGCTCGACGTACGGCAGGTACGTGATGCCCGCCGACGCGAACGCCTTCGCGTTATCGGCCATGCCCTGGAGCACGAACGCGTGCATGCGATCGCTCGCCCATCGATACCCTGCACGCAGCGGTTCGAACACGAGCAGCGGACAATCGAGCTCGCGCGCGCGTGCGATGGCATGGTCGAGCGCGAAGCTCCAGCGCGCGCGGCGCGCCGCGATCATCCAGTACAGGACATACGCGCCACGAGACGCGATGGGCGCGTCGTTGACGGCGGTGACCCTCATCCCGCGTCCTCCTCGAACGACCACGGCGGATCGAGCGGTGCGAGGCTTGCGCGATGCGCCTCCGCGCTCGCACGGATCTGCGCGAGCTCCGCGGGCTTCATCCGGTCGAGGTTCTGGAGCAGCACGCGCATCCGCGGATTGCGCGCGTGCTCGGCGCGGTGCTGGCGAAGGAAGTCCCAGTACATCGCGTTGAGCGGGCACGCGTCGGGGCCCGTGCGCTTGGAGGGGTCGAACTTGCAGCTCGCACACGGCGCCGCCTTGGGTCCCCCCGCCATGCGCTGGATGTAGGCGGCGGAGGCGACGTAGGGCTTGGTCGTGAAGGCATCCGTGCCGAACATGCCCATGCCGACGACGTTGGGGAGCTCCACCCATTCGTACGCGTCGACAAACGCGGCCCAGAACCAGTGCGACACCGCGCGTGGATCGAGGCCGGCGAGCACCGAGTAGTTGCAGATCACCATCAAGCGCTGGATGTGATGCGTGTAGCCGGTGTCGCGCACGCTCGCGAGCGCATCGCGCAGACACGCGAGCTCCGTGCGCTCCGGTTCCCAGAACGCCGCCGGCAACGGGCGGGTCGCGGCCAGCTGGTTCGCTTCGCGCAGGCCGGGCATCAGGTGCCAGTAGATGCCCCGGATGAATTCGCGCCATCCGATCACCTGCCGCACGAAGCCCTCGACAGACGCCAGGGGCAAGCGACGCGCGCGGTACGCCTCGACCGCATGGTCGACGAGCTCGCGCGGGTGCAAGAGGCCGAGGTTGAGCGGCACCGAGAGCAGGCTGTGGAACAGGAACCGAGCGTCGGTGCGGATCGCATCCTCGTACGGACCGAACCGCTCCAGGCGACCACGGATGAAATCATCGAGCCAGCCGAGCGCATCGGCACGCGTGACCGGCCACCCGAAGGGCTCGAGCGTGCCCCACCGCCCCGCGCGTGCGGCGAACCGCAGGGCAGCGCGGGTGATCTCGTCGGGCGCGATCCACGGAATCGCGGGCACCTCGACGCCGCGCGCGTGCTTGCGGTTCTCGGTGTCGAACGACCACTGTCCGCCGGTCGGACGTCCCTGCTGATCGACCAGCACGCCGAGCGCGCGCCGCATGCGCGGATAGAAGTGCTCCATCCGCAGGACCTTGCGCCCGCGCGCCCAGGCCAGGAACTCCTCCCGCGAACCGAGGAAGTGTCCGCCGGGCCCGCCGTCGGCGTGCAGCGTGATCGGCAGCGTGCGGAACCGGCGATCGATCGCCCACTCGCGCGGCTCCATCGCGTGCACCTCGCGTGGCTTCGCCCACGCGATCATCTCGGTGACCCCGGTCGCGTAGTCGTCGGCGACCAGGTGCTCGACGACGAACCCGGCAGCGCGCCGCTCGGCGACGAAGTGGCGGAGCGCGCTCACCACGAGGGCGAGCTTCTGGCGATGGAAGGGAAGCGCGAGCGGCTTGGCGCGCGTCTCCAGCACGACCAACTGTCCGTCACGAGGTGTACGCGGAAACGCGGAGAGACGCGGATCGAGATCCCAGGGCAACACGACCGTCACCCGCTCCAGGCGCGCGCGCCCAGGAACGTTCGCCGGCCGTGGCTTCGGGATCTCGGGCGCGCTCATCCGAACAGCTCCTTCATCACCTTGGATCGGTAGTCGAAGATGTGCGCGAGCTGTCGGCGTACGAACATTGCGTGCGCGAGCGTCCCGAGCGCGCCCCGTCCGATCTCGTAGAGCACCAGGTCACCGATCTCGGTGCCGCCGTAGACGTCCCGGAACGTGTGCGTGTGATGCCAGAGCTTGTAGGGCCCGCGCTCCTGCACGTCGATGAACCGCACCCCTGGCTCGTACGCCGCGATCAACGTCGTCCACCGCATCGGGATGCCGTTGAGCTTGATCCGATAATCGATGCGCGCGCCCTCGCGCATCTCGATCGGCGCGGGCGTGAGGATCGAGAATCCGAGCGAGGGTGGCGTTATCCGCTCGAGGTTTGTCGCGTCCGAGAAGAACGCGAACACCTCCGAGCGCGGGCGAGCTACGACCTGCGTGCGTTCGAGCCGATGCACCGTGATTTCAGATCGCCCGCACAGAGAAAAGGTTACTCCCGACGATAGGAATCGTTGACGGCGCGCTCGCCACCTAGGATGCACACGTTCGGCGTGTCCCCGAGCATAGGGGGCATGCGCTCCCGAAGCGCTGAGCTCTGGGTTACCGGAGAGCTTCGAGGACCGGGCGCAGCTGCTTGCGCGCTCGATGCGCGCGGATCTTGACGTTCGCGACGGTGATGCCGAGCTGCGAGGCTGTCTCGGCGTCGCTCGCCGACGCGCGGCACATGACGACGTCGCGGTACTTCGGGTCGAGACCGGCCACCGCCATCGTGACTAGCCGCGCGGACTCGGCCTCCGCGAGCGCGGACTCGGGCGACTTGCTCTGATCCGGAACCTGGATCGCGAGCGCGCCCGTGGTCGGCGCGAGCACTTCGCGCGACCGGCGGCGGCGGCGCAGGTGGCCGAGCGCGGCGGTCGAGGCGATGCGGTAGAGCCAGGTCCGAAACCGAGCCTCGCCGCGGTAGCTGTCGCGATGGCGGTGCGCGAGCAGGAGCGCCTCCTGGGTGACGTCTTCTGCATCCTCGGGGCTGCCGACGATCCGGCGAGCCACGGCGTAGACAAACCCACGCTCCTCCGGCCCGATGGTTGTGTCGAGCGTGGACGTTTTTTCGGCCAAATCGTTCATAACGTCCATTTAAGGCAAAACGTTCAGCTCGTCAATCCGATCTCCTTGCTAGTTCGATTTTGTTATTATTGTTAGATACTTATAAGATCGCCCACCTAGGGATCTCATGTATGACAACCTGGCTTGTGTAACCGGGCTAACGGAGGAGGCATCTTGGTTTCGGCCCATGCGCTTGCTGTCCCCCCGTGAGCTCGCCCAGGCCCTTGGCGTCAGCGAGTCGTCGCTGAAGCGATGGGTCGATGCCGGCAAGATCGCAGCGACGCGCACCGACGGCGGCCACCGGAAGATCGCGCTGACAGAAGCGATCCGATATGTGCGAGAGAACGGTGCGCCGGTCGCGAACCCCGAGCTCCTCGACATGCCGGAGGTCGCGGCCGCCAACGAACGCGAAGCGCACGGGCACGATCAGCTCCTACGTCACCTCGAGGCCGGCGATGCGTTCGCCGCGCGTGGGTTCTTGATGTCGCGCTTTCTGCGCGGTGCCTCCGTCGCCGAGCTGTGCGATGGCCCGGTCCGCGAGGCGATGCACGCGCTTGGAGAGCTGTGGGCCCACGACGAGCGCGGCGTCTTCATCGAGCACCGCGGCACGGACGTGTGCTTGCAGGCGCTCGCCTATCTACGCGCCACGTTCGAGGAGCCCCCCGATGCCCCCATCGCGGTTGGCGCCACGCCCGAGGACGATCCGTATCTGTTGCCCTCGTTCATGTGCGCGATGATCGTCGCGTCGGTGGGCTTTCGCGCGGTGAACCTCGGACCCGACACGCCACTCAGCGCGTTGCAAGCAGCCGTCGAGGAGCAACAGCCGAAGCTGGTGTGGATCAGCGCGAGCGCGCATCTGGCGCCGGCGCGTGCGCGTGCGATCGCGCACTGGCTCGCCAGTCTGCCGTCGAGCATCATCTCGGTGGTCGGAGGCCGCGAGAGCGGCGCCATCGCCAGTGCTCATCACGCGGTTCGACGCGTCGATACGATGTCCGAGCTCGCAGCGCTCGCGGCATCGGTCGTGCGATGATGCGGCGTGGCAACGCCCGCGCTCCGCTTGCGTGGACTCGGCAAGGACTACGGTGACCGCATCGCCGTCGGAGCCATCGACCTGGACGTGTCTCCGGGCGAGTGTCTCGGCTTGCTCGGACCCAACGGCGCGGGCAAGACAACGACGATCTCGATGGCGTGCGGAATCATCACGCCGACCCGCGGCACCGTCGAGATCGCCGGCATCGATCTCGCGCGCGATCCCTACGGTGCGAAGGCAAAGCTCGGCGTCGTTCCCCAGGAGCTGGCGCTCTACGACGAGCTGCCCGCGCGCGCGAACCTTCGCTACTTCGGTGGGCTCTACGGCTTGCGCGGCAAGAACCTCGCAACGCAGATCGAGCGCGCGCTCGAGATCGCGGGACTCAGCGACCGCGCGCGCGAACCCGTCCGCCAGTTCTCGGGTGGGATGAAGCGCCGGCTGAACCTCGTCGCCGGGCTTCTTCACCACCCCGACGTGCTCGTTCTCGACGAGCCGAGCGTCGGCGTCGATCCGCAGAGCAGGCACCACATCTTCGAAACCGTCCGCGGGCTGCGCGCTGGGGGGACGACGATCATCTACACCAGCCATTATCTCGAGGAGGTCGAGGCGCTCTGCGATCGCGTTGCAATCATGGACCAGGGGCGGTTGATCGCGACGGGAACGATCCGCGAGCTGGTCTCCCACTGCGCAGGCGATCGGATCGTGATCGTGCTCGCGGGTCCTCAGAACACGATCGAGGCCGCGGCCACGGCGGCAGCGGCGCTTGGCGATCTCGACCGAGATGGCACCACGCTGCGGTTGCGATGGACGGGCCCACTCGCCCCGGTGATCGCGGCGATCGAGGGCACGGGCGC
This sequence comes from Kofleriaceae bacterium, assembly GCA_033763475.1. Taxonomy (GTDB): domain Bacteria; phylum Myxococcota_A; class Polyangia; order Haliangiales; family Haliangiaceae; genus JABFXX01. Next base: position 80,274 of record JANRKM010000113.1, on the reverse strand, counting down.
GGAGATTCAACGCGTCGATGCCCGCCCGGCCTCTCTCGAGGCGGCATTCCTCACGCTGACGGGTCATGCCTTGCGGGACACGCACTGATGCTCGCGGCGATCGCCAAAGACGTGCACCTGCTCGTTCGGGACCGTGGCGCGTTGATCAGCCTGTTCGCGATGCCCGTCGTGTTCATGTTCGTGTTCGGCTTCGCGTTCGCGTCTGATACCGCCGGCAAGCCGTCGATACCGGGGCCCTACGGGGCGATCACGAGCTTTCAGGTCGCCGTGCCGGGCAACGCGACGCTGTTCGGCTTCTTCATCGCACTCACCGTCGGGATGGCGTTCACCACCGAGCGCAGGACGGGGACCTGGCGGCGCTTGCTCGCGGCGCCGATCCCGCGCTGGAAGGTCCTGCTCTCGACGCTGGTCCCCTACTTCCTCATCGGGATCTGCCAGCTCGCCTTCCTCTTTCTCGTCGGCATCGTCGGCTTCGACGTGACCGTCGCGGGGTCGGTGCTTGCCCTCATCGTGCTGTCACTCGCCAACGTCGCCTGCGCGGTCTCGCTCGGTCTCTTGTTCGCGGCGGTCGGCGGCAGCGAGCGACAACTCGGAGGCATCGGGTCGGTCGTGCTCCTGATCATGGGGATGGTGGGAGGCTGCATGATCCCGCGCCTGCTCATGCCCGAGATCATGCAGACGCTCGGCCTCGCGGTCCCCCACGCGTGGACCCTCGACGGCTACTACGCGCTACTCGTGGTGCCCGGGACGAGCCTCCTGGACATCCTGCCGTCCGTTGGCGCACTTCTGGGATTCTCGGTAGCCTTCGGTGGCCTCGGTCTTGCTCTTTTCCAATTCGAACGGTGAGGGCTACTACGATCATGCGACGTAACCGTTAACCCAGCCAGGCATCCAATCAGACGGTGAGCGACATCTTCGACTACATCCTAGTCGGCGGCGGCCTGCAGAGTGGGCTGATCGCGCTTGCCGTGCGCGCGAACCAACCGGGAGCGCGCATCGCGGTGATCGAGCGCGGCGCGCAGCTCGGTGGCAATCACACGTGGTGCTTTCACGCCCGCGACGTCTCGGCGGGATCCGCGCCCTGGGTCGACCCTCTCGTGGTGCGACGCTGGACCGGCTATGATGTCCGGTTTCCCGATCACGAACGGCGCCTGGACACGCCCTACGCGTGCGTCACGTCCGAGAGCCTGGCCGCCCACGTGCACCGGGCGCTCGCGCGCGCCGGCTCGTCGGCGCGCGTGCGCACCACGGCGGTGAAGGTTGCTAGCGACGAGGTCGAGGTCACCACCTCCGACGGCGGGCGCGAGGTGATCCGCGGACGCGCCGTGATCGATGCGCGCGGCCCGGACCGCCTGACTAGCTCGGATGGCGGGTGGCAGAAGTTCCTCGGCCAGGAGGTGCGGCTCGCGGCGCCGCACGGCCTCGACCGTCCCATCCTCATGGACGCGCTCGTCGCGCAGGTCGATGGGTTTCGCTTCTTCTACGTGCTCCCTCTCGCCGAGGACCGGCTGTTGATCGAGGACACCTACTTCAACGAGGGAAGCCATGTCGACGTGTCAGCGCTGCGCTCCGAGATCGCGAGCTACGCGACGCGCCACGGATGGCGTATCACGTCCGTCGAGCGCGAGGAGACGGGTGTCCTGCCGATGCCGATCAGCCCCCCGCCGCCATCGGCGAAACCACCACTGGTCGCCGGCTACGCGGGCAGCTGGTTCCATCCCGTCACCGCATACTCGTTTCCGATCGCGACGCGCCTCGCGGAGCACGTCGGGACGCGCGCACCCGATCAGCTGTTCGGCCCCGCACTCGACGAGCTCGCGCGTGAGCACGCGCGGCAACTCGCCTTTGGCGGGAAGCTGAACCACATGATGTTCCGATGGTATCCGCCAGATAAGCGGCATCACATCCTCGCCAGGTTCTACCGGCTGCCGCAGGCGGTGGTGGAGCGGTTCTACGCCCTCGAGCTCACCACGTTGGACCGCGCTCGCATCTTCGTCGGACGGCCACCTCGTGGGCTGTCGTTGCGCTCGGTCATGAGAGGTTCGCGATGAAACAGCTCGCTGTCCCTGCAGCTTTGCCCGCGCTTCTCGACGCGCTCGCGCGCGCGCTGCGCCCGGGTGGAACCAGCGCGCTCGACCCGAGCGTGTCCACGACCGTCTGGCGCCAAGCACTCGCCGGCCCCGCGGCTGACTTTCTTGCGCGACCCGGCAAGCAGCTGCGCACGAGCGTGGTGCGCGCGGGCTGGCTCCTCGGCGGTGGCGCACACGGCGCGATGCCCCAAGATCTGCCGCTCGTCATCGAGATCCTGCACGCGGGCTCGCTGATCGTCGACGATGTGGAGGACGGCTCGACGGAGCGCCGCGGCGCCCCCGCCCTCCACCAGGTGTATGGCGTCCCGCTGGCGATCAACACCGGCTCGTGGATGTACTTCTGGGCTCTCGCCGAGCTCGGCGCGCTCGGGCTGCCTCCGGCCACCGAGCTCGCGGCGCTGCGCTGCGCGATCAGCACGCTCGTGGAGTGTCATCAGGGACAAGCGCTGGACCTCTCGACCAAGATCGCGGATGTCGCGGTCGACGAGGCGCCCGCGATCGTGGCGGCGACCACGCGGCTCAAGACGGGGAGCCTGTGCCGGCTCGCCGCCGAGATCGGCGCCCTCGCCGCGGGTGCGTCACCCGAGCGCCGTGCCGCGATCGCCAGGTTCGGCGAGAGCATGGGTATCGGGCTCCAGATGCTCGACGATCTCGGCTCGTTGACCTCGCTGACACGCCGCGCGAAGGGCCTCGAGGACTTGCGTGAAGGCCGCCCGACCTGGCCATGGGCCTGGCTCGCGACCCACCGCCCGTTCGCGTGGGCGCGGGTGTCATCGATGGCTCGCGCCCTCGCACGGGGCGCGGGCGATCCCGACGAGCTGATCGACGAGCTCGTCGGCGAGGTCGGCGCCATCGGCCGCACGACGATCCGCTCGACGCTCGACGAGGCGCTCGCCGACCTCGAGCATGTCGTCGGCAAGAGCCCGGTCACCGAACGGATCGCGGCAGACCTCGCCGAGATGGAGAAGAGCTATGGGTGAGCCTCGCGTCTTGCGCGCTGCGGTCATCGGCTCCGGGTTCGGTGGCCTCGCCGCCGCACTCCGGCTCGCCACCGCGGGCGTCCGCGTGACCGTCTTCGAGGCGCGCGACCTGCCCGGCGGGCGCGCCTACGTCTACAAGGACCGCGGCTACACGTTCGATGCGGGACCGACGGTGATCACGGCGCCGCACTGCATCGAGGAGCTGTTCAGCGAGGCCGGCCGCGCGCTGTCGGACTACGTCGAGCTGCTGCCGGTCGCGCCGTTCTATCGGCTGTTCTGGACCAGCGATGGCGTCACCTTCGACTACGACGGAGATGGCGAGAACATGCTCGCGCAGATCCGCGCGCGTCGCCCCGAGGATGCCGACGGCTACCTTCGCTTCGTCGACTACTCGCGGCGGGTGTTCGAGGCGGGCTATGTCGATCTCGCGCACACGCCATTTCCTCGCTTCTCGGACATGTTGCGAGTCGCGCCCAAGCTCGCGTCACTGCGCGCGGACCGCAGCGTGTACAAGACAGTCGCCAAATTCGTCGAGGACGAGCACGTGCGCGAGGCGTTGTCGTTTCACTCGCTGCTCGTCGGCGGCAACCCGTACGAAACCTCGTCGATCTACACGCTGATCCACTACCTCGAGCGGACCTGGGGCGTGTTCTTCCCGCGCGGAGGCACCGGTGCGCTGGTCGCGGCGATGACCAAGCTCCTCGGCGAGCTCGGTGGCGAGCTGCGGCTCCGCACCCCGGTGACGAAGATCCGCGTCGAACAGCGCGAGGATCGGCCGTGTCACCTGGTGTCGACGGCCGAGCGCGCCGACGAGCCCTTCGACTTCGTCGTCTCGAACGCGGACCTCCATCATACGTACACGAAGCTGTACGCCGACGAGCCGGATGCGCGACCGATGGCCAAGCGCCTGGAGAAGATGGACTGGTCGATGTCGCTGTACGTCCTCTACTTCGGGACGGATCGCGACTACGCGGGGCAGATCGCGCACCACACGGTCGTGTTCGGGCCACGCTATCGCGGTCTGCTCGACGACATCTTCCACGGTGACAAGCTCCCCGACGACTTCTCGTTGTACCTGCACGCGCCGCACGTGACCGACCCGTCGTTGGCGCCGCCCGGCGGAGGAGCGTTCTACGTGCTCTCGCCCGTGCCCCACCTCGGCAACGCGCCCCTCGACTGGGATGCGATCGGTGAGGCCTACGGCGACCGGATCCTCGCGTCGCTCGAGCAGCTGCTGCCGGACCTGCGCAAGCATGTCGTGGTGCGCCGGCACTTCACCCCCGCCGACTTTCAGCGCGAGCTCGTCGCGTATCAAGGCTCCGCGTTCTCGGTGGCGCCGCGCCTGCTCCAGAGCGCGTACTTCCGCCCGCACAACAAGGATGATCGGATCCCTGGCCTGTACATCGTGGGCGCCGGTACGCACCCCGGCGCGGGCGTCCCCGGCGTGATCAACGGCGCGAAGGCCACGTACTCCGAGATCGCGAAGGACTTCGGCCTGCCCGCGGCCGGGTCGCTCGTGTCGAACGCGAGCGCCGAGAGGGCCGCGGGATGACCACCGTCGCGCTCGCTCCTCGCCCCGCGCAGGCGATCGCGCGCGCGACCATCGCGCATCATTCCAAGAGCTTCGCGCTCGCCAGCGCGCTGCTCGGCCGCCGCCTGCGCGATCAGACGGCGGTGGTGTACACGTGGTGCCGGCGCGCCGACGACGCGGTCGACGCGGCCCCCTCACCGGCCGAGCAAAAGGCCGCGCTCGCGCGCCTCTACGCGGAGCTCGACGACATCTACGCCGGCCGCTGCGCTGACCCCGTGCTCGCCGTGTTCGGCGACGTCGCGCACGAGCGCGCGATCCCTAGGCATTACCCCGAGGAGCTGCTGGCGGGGATGGCGATGGACGTGAGCGACACCCGCTACGCCTCGCTCGACGAGTTGATCCTTTACTGCTGGCGCGTGGCGGGCGTCGTAGGGTTGATGATGAGCCACGTGTTCGGCGTCTCCGATGAATCGGCGCTGCCGCGCGCCGTCCACCTCGGCATCGCGATGCAGCTCACGAACATCTGCCGAGACGTCGCGGAGGACTGGGAGCGCGGCCGCCTGTACCTCCCCGACGCGCTCCTCGCCGCGCACGGCGCGGGTGGGCTCGCGCGCGAGCTCGGCGGCCCGCTGCCCTCGGCCGCGCTGCCCGCGCTCCGCCGCGTCGTGCGCGATCTGCTCGCGCTGGCCGATCGCTACTATCGCTCGGGCGACCGCGGCGTGCCCGCGTTGCCATGGCGTGCGGCGCTCGCCGTCCGCGCGGCCCGCAACGTCTATGCGGCGATCGGCGACCGGATCGCGCGCGCCGATTACGATGTCACCGCGGGGCGCGCGGTGGTGCCGGCGGCGGGTAAGCTCGCCCGGGTTGGCAGCGCGCTCGGGCGCATCGCCCTCTCCTCCCCCGTTCGCATGACTCGCGCCTTGAGCGGCCGCAAGGCCCGCGTGCCCACCACGACCCTGGAGCTTCGTGATGTCGCCCACCCCTGAGCTTGCGACCGCCGCGCGCGGCCGGAGCGCGTTCGGGATCTACGTGGGGCGCATTCGCGACTTCACGCGAATCGACTGGTACGTGTACCTCGCGTGGGTCGGCATGATGCTCGGCCTCGTGTTCTCGACCGGCGGCTTCCTCGTCGCGGGTGCGCGTGCGGGCGTGCAGTTCCCCTTCGAGGCCTGGCTGGTCCCGATCGGGGCAGCCGTGTTCACGATCGCGATCGCGATCGACACCATCGGGCACCGCACCGTCTACAAGGAGGTGCTGCGTGGCGGGGAGCAGCTCGTCCACCACATCACCATCTTGTGCGGCGTCGCGAGCTGCGTGCTGCTCGTGCTCGCCTACAACCACGAGGGCGTGTGGGTGCCCGCGATGGTGTTCACGATCCTGTCGTTCGTCTACAGCCTCGTCGACGAGGTGTTTCACTGGCGCCGCTACACGAGCCACAAGGCGGACCCCGTCGAGATGTGGAGCCACGTCGGCATCTTCATCGGCCACGGCACGATGATGCTCGGCTGGTGGCGCTTCTATCAGCTCGGGTATCCCGGCGTGCGCGAGACGCTCGCGGCGATGGGTGGTGGCGCGTGATCCGGCGCGCGATCCTGTGCGCGTCGCTCGTCCTGGCGGCGCCGCTCGTTACCGCGCGGGCAGACGCCCCCGCCTCGACGAAGACCGCGGCCAAGCCGCAGATCCAGGTCGTCGAGCTCCCCGCCCAGCCGATCGTGTTTCGCCTCGTCAAGGCGCCACCCGCGAAGCTCGAGGAGGAGATGCGCGGCGCCTTCCTCGCGCTCGTCGGCATCGCCTCGCGGGGCGGCCTGGCGCTCGCGGGATCGCCGATCGCACGCTATCGAGAGCGCGCAGCCACCAGCGATGCAACGTTCGTCGTCGAAGCGGCGCTACCGGTGACCAAGCTGCCCGCGAAGTCGAGCGGCTTCGAGCTCGGAACGCTTCCCGCGGGGCCCGCGATCACCCTCGAACATCGGGGGAAGCTGGCCGACCTCCCCCGCGCGCACGCGGCGCTCGATGCCTGGCTCGTCGCCAACAAGCGCCGCGCCGCAGGCCCCCGCTGGGAGGTGTTCGTGACCAACCCGGTCACGACGCCGGATCCCGCGGCGCAGATCGTCAAGATCGTCGTCCCGCTGGCCCCCGCGACCTGACTCAGGTGGCGAGCAGTGCGTTCGGGTTCTTCGCGACGATCTTGGCGTTGAGCACCGTCGCGAACCCCAGCCAGCCGAGGTACGGCACGAAGGCCAGCGATGCCATGCGATCGATGCGCGCGGCGCTCGCCGTGTACGCGCTCGCCGCGACGTCGAGCGCGATGAGATCGACAAGTGCCGCGCGCGGTCGACGCGCGCCGAAGAACAGCGGGGTCCAGGCGCCGTTCAAGACCAGCTGCGCCGCCCACAGTCCGAGCGCGGCGCTGCGCCTTCTCGACGGCGGCCGCTTCCAGATGCGCCAACCCGAATAGGCGATGGTGCCGTACAGGATGGTCCACACCGGCGCGAACACGCGGTCCGGCGGCTGAAACGACGGCTTGCGCAGGCTCCGAAACCACCATCGGTTCGGACTACCGCGCCCGCGCATCGTAAGCGTCCCGAGCGCGGCGACTCCGTAACATGCGAGCGCGAAGCCGAGGCCAGCGAGCACGCTCCGTGTGCGCGCGCGCTCGACCGACACCGCCGCGAGCTCGCGGTCGTGCGAGATCTTCATGCTCTCCCTACCTGCAAGCGTGAGGCCGCCGACGTGCCGCGAACGCCCCGGTCCGGGGCTATGCCTCACCAAATCTTGACAGTGTTTAGATTCGCCGCACAATCTTAACAATGATCAGATCGAGGACCCGAGCGTGACCCGCTATCACATCCCGTTCATCGCGAACCTCTTGATCCTGATCCCGGTCGCGATCCCGACGCTGCTGCGCCTGCCGACCGATCAGGGAAAGTTCATCGAGAGCGAGGGCTGGCGCACGATCGTCGGCGGCTTCTGGCTCGCGATCATGGTCACCTCGGCGCTGGCGCTGCGCGCGCCGGAGCGGTTCGCGTCCGTCCTCGTGATCCAGGTAATCTACAAGGCGACGTTCCTCGCGATGTACGCGCTTCCGCGCTACCTCCGCGGCGCGGGTGACGAGGTACCGAGCGGGATCACGGTCTCGTTCACGCTGATCGTGTTGAGCTGGCCCTTCCTGATCCCGTGGCGCACGCTGATGGGATAGCCGCGTCCTCAGTACGCGTAGCCCGTGCCCTGCGTCTCGAGGATCTCGAGCGCGCGGTCCCAGGAGAGCGGAAGCGCGGTGCGCGCAACCTTGATGCGCGCGAAACGGGCGGTCCGGACGGGCGCCATCCCGTTCTCGATCGCGGTCTGGTGGACCCCAGAAGCGACGAAGTTGTCGAGCGCCTCCTCGCTGGTCCATGCCGTCATCGTCCAGACCTCGTTGCCGAAGATGCGCGTGCGCAGCGAGGAGCCGATAAAGCCCGGCTGCGAGGAAAGACTGTCGACGACACGCCGGGTGTGGTCGTCGAACGTGTGTCTGCGGGCGCCGTCGAGGGTTGCGTTGGTGAGCGCCACGACCACCATCGCTCCCGTATCTGGGGCGATCACCCCGCGCTCGCGGTCGTAGCCGGGCCCCGCGAACGGGCGGGACACGGCGCACGCGGCAAGCGCGAGCATGAAGACCGGCATGATCATGGGGCCGGTGGGAGCGTGTGCGTAGCCCATGGATGACCTTCACGTGGTAGTTGCTGGTGGCGCGTCATGCCGTGCATGACCTTCGACATCACCTGGACGCGCCCCCAACGCGGCAGCGTCGCGAGAGACCAGGCGAGGAGCTTCGACCACCGACCCGGCCTCGTCGTCGTACGATGGCCAAGCGCGTGGAGCGCGCCACGTGCGACGGTGGCCGGCGAGTCGGTGACCGACATCTTCATGTCGGCGCGCGACGCAAACCCGCTCTGCACGGGACCTGGCGCCACCGCGAGCACGTCGACGCCCGTACCGCGCAGCTCGATCGCGAGTCCCTCGGCGAGCGTCTGGATGTAGGCCTTCGTCGCGGCGTAGTTCGCGGCGCGCGGCGCGCCCTGGAACGCGACGAGCGAGCTCATGAAGACGAGGCCACCACGACCGCGCTCGACGAGCTTGCGGCCGATCGGCTGGGTCAGCGCGGCAACGGCGCGGCAGTTGACGTCGATCATGGCGAGCTCGACGGCGAGGTCGGCGCCGATGAAGTCGCCCGACGTGCCGTAGCCCGCGGCGGCGACGAACAAACCGAGGTCGAGGTCAGCGATCGCCTCGACGGTGCGAGCGACGCCATCGGCCTGCGCGAGGTCGGCGGCGACGACCCGGACCTCGACGCCGTGCGCCGTGCGTAGCTCGCGCGCGAGCGCCTCGAGGACATCGCCGCGACGCGCGACGAGCACGACATGCACGCCGGCAGCCGCGAGCTCGTGCGCGAACGCACGACCGATGCCATCGGATGCGCCGGTAATGAGGGCCCAAGGCCCGTAATGCTCTCGGAGTCTTTGCATGATGATCATCATCCCTTCATTCACACGTTAGACGCGCCCGCCTGCGCGATGGTTACGGTCAGCGCGCGACCATCGCGTGCGCTGCCTTGCGAGCCGCCCTGATCAGACGGTCGGCGAGCTCGTCGTCGACCAGCCGCGCAAGCATGACGGCACCGACCATCAGTGATGCGAGTGCGAGCGCGTCGTCGCTGGGCTTCCCCGTGGAAGCGGTGCGGCCTGGGAATTTGTGATCGAGCAGCTGAAACATGCCTTTGACTGCGAAGGCGAACGCGCGCTTCACAGGCGTTCGCTGGCGTGGTGCATCGGTGCCCAGCGCAGCGACGACACACCCTCCACCCGGGTCCGCGACGTGCTCGTGCGAGATGTACCGGTCGATGACCGTGTCGAGGTCCGGCGAGTCTCGGAACACCTTGTCGCCGGTCGCCTCCGCGGCGATCGCCACGGCCTCCGCGACCAGGTGATCGCGGTCGGGGAAGTGCACGTAGAAGCCGCCGTGCGTCAGCTTCACCTTCTTCATGAGCGCGGGGATGCTGATGCCATCGAGCCCACGGGCACGCAGCGCGCTCGCAGCGGCGGCGAGGATGCGCGATCGGACTTCGGCTTTGTGCTCGGCGGGATACCGCATCACCTGATAGGTATCATCTCATGACAGGAGTGCAAGCGTCCGCCGAGCGTCCCACGGTTTAACTTGGCTCGATGTCACGAGGCCGCGGTGCGCGCCTTCATGTAAACAGTGTCCAGATGCCGTCCGCTCCGGTAAACCGCACCACATACCACCACGGCGATCTGCGCCGTGCCCTGATCGATGCCGCCGTGGCGCTGCTGGCGGAGGGCAACGCCGACCCGTCGCTGCGAGAGGTCGCGAAGCGCGCGCGGGTCTCGGTTGGGGCCCCCTACCATCACTTCAGCAGCAAGGACGCACTCCTCGCGACGGTGGCGTGTGAAGGCTTCGAGGCGCTCGAGGCCACCCTCGCCCAGACCGCAGGCGGGCGCTCGCCGTCGGAGCGGCTGCGCCGGCGATGCACCACGTACGTCGAGTTCGCGGCTGCGCACCCAGACCACTATCGCGTGATGTTCCGCTCGTCGCTGATGCGCGAACCGACGTCGCCCCTGCGCCAGGTCGCGGCCGCGGCGTTCGGGAGGCTGGAGGCGGCGATCGCGGAGGTCCGCGAGGATCTCGCCAGCCCCGTGATCCACCAGCTCGCGCTCATGACCTGGAGCATGGCGCACGGGCTCGTCCAGCTGTGGAATGACGGGGTCCTCGCCGAGGAGCCAGGGGGCCTCAAGCGGCTGGCCACCTCGTACGCCCGCCGTGCGCTCGAGCTGGTCGAGCACGCGAACAGCGGATCGCCCGGGAAGTAGCGCTTCGGCCTGCCGCGGCCCCAAGAAACGCACGGCCGCGAGAGCGCTTGGTTGGTTGCAACGCCGCGACCGAGCGGGCGGTACAAGAGCTCGCCTCGGCTACTTCTCCAGGTCTCGGCACTTCTTGATGTCGTCGTCGTTCTTGGCCGCCTTGATGCAATCAACCGTCGTCGACTTCCACATCACGCACGCGCCCATGAACATCTGGACGTCGCCCTCGCGCATCGGCATGGTCGAGACCTTGCGCCAGTGTTCGACGGCGTCGTGACACTGTTGCTCCATATCACCCTTGGGATGGCAGCCGCCCAACAACGCAGACGCGGCGAGGATCGCGTGCCTGATCATCATGCGTCGATCTCGCAGTTCTGCGTCGGGCGGGCCTGACACGCGAGGATCACCCCCATCGCCCTGTCGCGTGCCGTGAGTGCATCTTGCGAATCCATCAGGACCCGGCCTGCCGTCAGCTTGCACTTGCACTGGCCGCAGATGCCGGAACGGCACTCGAACGGGATCGCGATCCCGTTGTCCTCCGCCGCCTCGAGCACGGTGAGGCCGGTCGTCTCGACCTTCTTGTTGCTGCGCTTGAAGTGGATGACGAGCTCGCCGGCGGCGTCGGCCGCTTCGGTCGCCGGGGCCATCATCGCCGACTCGGCCGCGGCCTCGTCCTTCGGCGCCGGCGGCGACACGAACGCTTCCTCGTGCACCAGTGCGTTGTCCACGCCGAGGCCCTCGACGAACAGCTTGCGGACGGCCTCCATCATCGGCTTGGGGCCGCACAGCATCACGCGATCCTTCAGCGGGCCAGGCACGAACTGCTGCACCATTTCCTTCGTGATCCGGCCGGTGGTGCCGTCCCAGATCCCACCGGCCCTGGCCTCGGCGTCGTCGGACAGCGTGATCCGTACATGGAGGTTCGGATTGCGTGCCATCAGGTCTTCGAGCTCGCGCTCGAACACCACATCCGCTCGCTTCCTGACCGCGAAGATCAGATACATGTCGCCCGGCCAGCACCGGTCCGTCAGAGACCGGACCACCGCCATCATCGGCGTGATGCCTACGCCGCCGGCGACCATGATCACCCGCTGCGACTCGTCCCCCGCGAAGTAGAACCTGCCGGCGGCGGCACCGACCTTGATCTGATCGCCCTCTTTGATCCGAGAGTGTAGGTACGTCGAGGCCAGGCCATCGCGCTTGACCGTGATCTCGACGTACGCGTTGCGCGTCGGCGACGAGCTGATCGTGTACGAGCGGTTCACGCGCGTACCGTCGATCGTCAACATCAGGTTGATGTACTGCCCCGCGATCGCCTCGAAGGGCAGCGGCCCGCCGTCGATCGGCACCATGCGGAACGTCTTGACGTTGTGTGTCTCGACGAAGATCCGCGCGATCTTGAGCTCGCCGGTCCAGAACTTCTTCTTGTTCGCGCCCTTCACCATCCTCTTGGCGGCCGAGAGCTTCTCTTTGGCCTGCTTGATCTCGACGTGAAGATCCAGATAGTGGCGCACCAGCCGGAACAGCATCAGGCCGCCGAACGCGCCGATGTAGACGTAGGCGTTGAACTTGTCGGCCTTGAGCAGCAGGTAGTAGTGGATCATCCCGCACAGCACCGCGACGTACGCGAGCCGGTGGAGCAGCTTCCAGCGCCGCGGACCGAGCTTGGTCACCATCAGGTCGAACGACGTGATCGCCAGCGGGATCATGATGACGAGCGAGGCGGTGCCAAACCACAGGTAGACGCGCTCGATGATCTCGTCGAGCGTGCTCGAGGCGCTACCGTCGCGATCGAACAGGAAGAAGATCGAGAAGTGTGCGGCGATGTACAGGAAGCCGAACACGCCAAGGTTGCGACGTGCGCCGACGATCGCATTCCATCCGGTGAGCCGCCGGATCGGCGTGATCACCAGGGACAGGGTCATGAACACCAGACCGAGCATGCCGGTCGAGCGGATGGCGAAGTTGATGTCGTTGACGCCGAGCTGGTCGCGCGCTGCGTCCCACAGCAGCAACAAGCCGGGCACAGTGCAACCGACGATCACGGTCCATTTGAGGAGCTTGCTGTCGACGATGGGCAGCTCGGGCGCGGAGGACGTCGGCGCGTGATCCGCGGACTCAGAAGTGGACATGGAGGTCCAGTCCCGCGTAGAGCCCCGCGACCTGGTCGGCGTAGCCGTTGAACATGAGCGTCTTGCGGCGTCCGGACTCACCGATGCGTTGCTCGGTGGCCTGGCTCCAACGCGGGTGATCATGCGCCGGATTGACGTTTCCGTAGAACCCGTACTCGCTGGGTGCGAACTGGTTCCAGCTGGTCGGTGGCTGCTTCTCGAGCAGCGTCATCTTCACGATCGACTTGATGTTCTTGAAGCCGTACTTCCACGGCACGATGATCCGGATCGGCGCGCCGTTCTGCGGTGGCAGCTCTTTTCCATAGAGACCGGTGGTTAGCGTGGTCAGCGGGTGCATCGCCTCGGCGAGCGTGTAGCCCTCGCTGTACGGCCACTCGAGGATCGGGTTCGCCAGGCCTGGCATGCGCTGTGGATCATTGAGTGTGTTGAAGTGGACGTACTTCGCGTCGCCCATGGGCTCGACCAGCGTCAACATCTTCGCGAGCGAGATGCCCGCCCACGGGATCACCATCGACCACGCCTCGACGCAGCGGAACCGAAAGATCCGCTCCTCGGGGGGCGCGATCGCGAGGATGTCCTCGAGCCCGAACACGCGCGGCTTGTGACAGCGGCCGCCGACCTCGAGCTTCCAGTTCCTGGTTTCGAAGCCCGCGGCTGCCTTTGCGACGCCGTCCTTGTTGGTCGTGAACTCGTAGAAGTTGTTGTAATTGATCACCTTGAGCTCGGGTGTCAGCTCCTCCGGACGTCCGCTCACCGGGTCGATGGGCTGGCGGAATGCCGGATTCTCGCCCGGTCGGAGCCCCGCCAGCTGTCGCGCCTTCGACTCGACGATCTCCACCTTGTTGAGCTTGCGATAGAGCACGCCCGACCCGACCGCCCCAGCCGCGACGATGCCGCCGCGGATGAACGTTCGGCGGTTGAAGTAGACGCTTGGTGGAGTGATCTCGCTCGACCGAATCTTGTCAGACATGGCTCTGGTTGCGCGTATACGGCGGTACCTGCCTCAGGTTACGCGGGGACGTGTCCGCGTACCCGATCGCACGCAAAAAATGCTCGGCCTCCGACGGGTCTCGCGACGTCCTCGGCAACGTCGCCGAGTGAGTGTGGGACGAATACATTTCTGCGGCGTGTAGAAACGCCGCCTCGCCGCGCGACATGAGGGCAAGGAGTCACCCCATGTTCACCACCGCATCTGTTCGGCATCTCTCTCTCATCCTTGCCACGGCCGCCACGATCGGCGTCGCCGGCTGCGCGCCCGACGTCACCGCCGCTCCGAAACGCGGCGCGGAGTACACGATCCTCATCTACGAGTCTCCCGCCGCCCTCGCGTCCCGCACCGACGCGAAGCTCTCCGACGCGTACTGGACGAGCTACGACCAGTTCGCGGCGCAGCTCGCGACGGCGAACGTGCTCCGCGGCGGGTCCGCGCTGTCGGAGACGGACAGCCGGGTCGTCAAAGGCAAGGGCGGCGCGGACCAGGCCGTCGCCGGCGCACGCCTCGGCGGCTACTTCGTGATCGAAGCGGCCGATCTGGAGGCGGCCACCGCGTGGGCGAAGAAGGCGCCCCCGGATGCGATCGCCGTCGAGGTGCGCCCGCACCGGGCCAACCCTCACGCGGCGCAGATGATGATGAAGATGAAGTGAGCGTGCGGCCGGCGTCGTGCGGCGCGGCCACACGCTCGTTCCAGGTCGCCTCCAGCTCGGCCACCAGCGACAGGGCGATCGCCTCGGGCCCCTCGCCTCCCAGGTCGAGCCCGACCGGCGAGCGGAGCGCGGCCAGCGCCGGCGCGTCGCGTGGCAGCTCGTCGAGCAAGCGGTGGGTTCGGTGACGCGGCCCGAGGACGCCGAGGTAGCGAGGCGACGTTTCGACGATCGCCGCGAGCACCTCTAGATCGAGCGCGAGGCTGTGGGTCATCACCACGATCGACGCGTCGGCGCGGCGGTCATGCGCCCACGCCCTGACCGCCGGGGCGGTCAGCGGGATCATCCGATCGGGATCACCGAGCGCGCGCGCCGACGTGCCACCCGCGGCGACCGTGACCTCCCAGCCGACGAGCCGCGCGAGCCGCACCACCGGCGCCACGTCGTGGTGACGGCCCACCACCAGGAGCTCGCGCGGGGCGGCGAGGTACTCGAAGAACACGGTGACCTCGCCCTGGGGCAGCGCGTAGTTGCGCGCGGCGGAGCGGCGGAGCACGAGCACTTCGTGCACGTCGGGAATGCAGCGTTCGGCGAGCGACGGTGCGAGGTCGCCAGCCCACATCGCGTGCGCGGTCGCGGCGCAGCGCTGGCCGAGCGCGGGCAACGCGCGCGCGGTCCGGTGCGTCACCGTCGCGATGCAGGCGGGCGCGCGCTGGCTCGCGACCCAGCGCAGTGCCGCAAGCCCGCCCGCCAGGGCGTCGTGCGCGACGGACTCGACGAGGATGTCGATGGTCCCGCCGCATCCCGGCGCGGCGCCGTCGTCACCCGGCTCCGCGTCCGGCGCGAACCGGCGCACCGTCGGGCCCTCGCGCGCCCACCACCCGCCGCGCGTGACGATCGCGCGCTCGAGACAACCTCCACTCACGCTACCGATCGTACGTCCGCTCGCGTGCACGAGGAGCCGTGCGCCGGGCCGGCGATAGGACGAGCCATGGGTCCCGACGACCGTCGCCAGCACGTGCTGCCCTTCGGGATCTTCCGTGATCGCGGCCAGCACGAGGCGTGCGTCGACGTTCACGGACACGCACCTCCGCTCGCGACCCAGGTCTGGAACGCGGCGACGAACGCCGCGTGGGACAGCGGCGGCCGCGTGCGGAGCGCCCCCGGGCTCCACGCCCACCGGACGAGCGCGTCGTCGGTCACGTGCGCGAGCAGCGCGGGTAGATCTCGGTCGCCGTTGGCGCCGCGGTCGCGGAGTTGCTCGCACAGCGCGCGTGGCGAGCGGCCCTCGAACACCATCGGGGTCGCGCGCAGCGGCAGGTTCCAGCCCGGCGCGCCCGGTGGACCGCCGGCGATCCCGATCGCCTCGGCGTTGCGCGCGCGATGGCACGCGCTGCACGCGAGGCCCGCGTCGACGCTGCGGCGCGAGATGTTCATCCGGTGTGGCCGGCCCTCGTCGCCCTGCAGCGGCCGATCACCCACGGGGTGACAGTTGCGGCAGCGCGGCGACAGCAGGACCTGGGCGACCTCCCCGAACGCGCGGCGCCCAGCCTCGATGGCCTCGGCCGAGGGGGGCGGCGTCGGGGGCGCGGGAGGGTCTGCGCGCACCGTGGACGCGATGATCGCGACCACCGCGGTCGCGATCACGCCGCCGACGAGTGCCTCCGCGCGGCTCACGACGCCACCTCCCCACGCGACCGAGCAAGCAGCGCCGCCGCCAGCGCCGGCTCGACGGGCAGCCGCCGGATCCGGATCCCGGTCGCGGCAAAGATCGCGTTACATAGCGCCGGCGCGACCGGCGGCACCCCGGGCTCGCCTACGCCCTGCGGCTCGGTGCCGCCCGGGACGAAGTGCACCTCGATCGGGGGGCACTCGTACATGCGCAGAAGGCCGTAGGCGGCGAAGTCGCGCTGCTCGACCCGCCCGCGCGCGAACGTGATCTGCTCGCGCAGTGCCGCGGACAGGCCGAACACGACCGAGCCCTCCATCTGCGCGCGGACGATCTGCGGGTTCATGACGAGGCCACAGTCGAGCGCGACGACGACGCGCAGGACGCGCACGCCGGTCCCCTCGACCGCGACCTCGATGACCTGGGCGCACGCGCTGCCGAACGATGCATGGACGGCGATGCCGCGCCCGCGTCCCGCGGGGAGCGCCTTCCCCCAGCCCGCCTTGGTCGCCGCGAGATCGAGCACGGCGAGGAGTCGCGGGTGCGCGGCGAGTAGCTCGCGCCGGCCGCGATACGGATCGCGCCCGCCGGCGTGCAGGAGCTCGTCGACGAAGCTCTCGACGGCCATCGCGTTGTGCGAGTGGCCGACCGACCGCCAGAACCCGACCGGGATCCGGAGCTCGGCGTGCGCGACCTCGACGCGCACGGCGGGGATCGCATACGGCAGCTCGGCGGCACCTTCGGCGGACAGCGGATCGGCGATCAGGCCGCGCGCGAGGGCCCGCGGCGAGGCGACCGCGACCCGCCGGATCGCGCGGGGGATGCGCGCCGGCAAGGTCGCGCCGACGAACAGTCCCCCGTTGCGATCGAGGATCGACGGGGAGACCACACGGTAGCGCAGCGCGGAGATCCGGCCACCCGCGTCGAGCCCACCCTCGGCGCGCGCCACCGCGATCGGCCGGTAGAAGTCGTTCTCGAAGTCGTCGGCGCGTGACCACACGACCTGGACCGGCACCTTCAGCGTCCGCGCGACCTCGACCGCCTCGAGCGCGTAGTCCTGCTCGGTGCGTCGACCGAACGCACCGCCGATCATCGTGGTGTGGACGTCGATCGCGTCGGGCGGCAGCCCGGTGAGCTCGGAGATCTGCGCCTGCGCGATGCCCGGCGCCTGGGTCGGCGCCCACACCTCGCAGCGACCGTCGTGCAACCATGCCGTCGCGTTCTGCGGCTCCATGGTCGCGTGCGCGAGGAATGGCTGCACGTACACCGCCTCGACGCGGCGCGCGGACCTCCCGAGGGCGCGCGCCGCGTTGCCATCGCTACGCGCGGCCCGACCTTCCGTGCGCGTCATCCGCTCGAGCTCGCGCTCGATCGCGGGCGACGACCAGCGCGCCAGCGGAGGTTCATCCCAGCGCACTTCGACGTCGGCGGCCGCGGTGCGAGCCGCCCAGTAGCCGCGCGCGACCACCGCGATCCCGGTCGACACCTCGAACACCGCGACCACACCGGGCCGCGCCCGGGCGCGCGTCGCGTCGAACCCCTGCACCTTGGCGCCGGGCACCGGCGCGCGGACGATCACTGCGGTCAGCATGCCGGGCAGCCGTACGTCGAGCCCGTAGATCGCGCGGCCGTCGATCTTGTCGCGCGCGTCGAGCCGATCGACGGCGGTCCCGATCCAGCGGAACTGGGAGCGCGGCTTGAGCGGGACGTCGTCGACCTCGTGCGCCGCAGCGGCGGCCAGGAGCTCCCCGTAGCGCGCCCTCCGCCCCGACGGCGCATGGTGGATCTCGCCGTCGGCCGCGTGGCACTCCGCGAGCGGGACGCCCCACGTGGTCGCCGCGCCGCGCCGGAGCAGCTCGCGCGCCGCGGCCCCCGCGCGCCGCAGCGGCCCCCACGCGCCCTGGGTGCTCGTCGAGCCACCCGTGATCTGGAAGCCCGCCAGCTTGGGGTTCCCGAACGCGCGATCCGACGGCGCGTGCTCCACCCGGATGCGGGTCGGGGCGACCTCGAGCTCCTCGGCGACGAGCATGGCGTGGCCGGTCGTCGTGCCCTGCCCCATCTCGACGCGATCGAGCGCGAGCACGATCTGATCGTCGGGGAGCAGGCGGAGCCACGCCGCGACGCGCAGCTCGCCGGTGGCGGCGTGATGGCGACGCATGCCGCTGCCGACCGGTGCGAAGGCGCAGCCCCCAAGCTCGAGCCCGATCGCGAGGGCGCCACCGGTGGCCACGCCGAGCTGGAGGATCGAACGCCGACGGAGCGTCATGGGGTCTCCTCGCGGCGCGCCGCGGCGGCGCGGTGGATCGCGCGGCGGATCCGGGGGTAGGTGCCGCACCGGCACAGCTGCGCGGACATCGCCGCGTCGATGTCCTCGTCGGTCGGCGTGGCGATGCGCTCGATGAGCGCCGCGGCAGCCATCAGCTGCCCCGCCTGACAGTAGCCGCACTGCACGACGTTCTCCTCGAGCCACGCGCGCTGCACGGCGTGGAGCGCGTCCGCGCCGAGGCCTTCGATCGTGCGCACGGCCGCGCCCTCGAGCTCGCCGATCGGGGTCACGCACGCGCGGCACGGCGCGCCACCGACGTGCACGGTGCACGCACCACACAGCGCGACCCCGCACCCGAACTTGGTGCCGGTGAGACTGAGGGTCTCGCGCAGCACCCACAAGAGCGGCATGTCGGCCGGCGCATCGACGGTGACCGGCGTACCGTTGACGTCGAGCTTCACCACAGCGTGACGCTCCCGGTGAGCTGGGTGCGCACGCCGCCGAGCTCGCTGGGCGAGGAGAACGGCAGCACGGCGACGGCCTCGGCCGAGATCACGATCCCGCGGCGGTGCACGAGGTAGACGCCGAGCCCGCCGTCGACGAAGCCGCGGGTCCCCGTATCCGAGGTCCATAGCCCACCGACGTCGAGCGCGACGTACGGGATGAGGAACCGGCGCGACGCGTTGCGCTCGAGGCTCATCTCGCCGCCCAGGCGATACATCGCCATCGTGCCGCGCATGGCATCCTCGGAGCGCAGCGCCGCGACGTCGACGCGTAGCTCGCCGTGGCTCGGCCCGAACGCGGGGGAGTTGTCGGACCAGGTGAGGAACGCGGCCTCGATGCCACCGCCGATCCACCACCCGCCGCCGTCGTTCGGCCGGAACGCCGTCGCGTAAACCGCGGGCATGACGATTGCCGTCCACGGGCGGCACGTCGGGTCCGAAGGGACGGTGGGGCACTCCGCGTGCCCCACGGAGATGGCGGAGGCTACGAGGCCCGCCGCGAGACAGCAGCTAGACAGTGTCACGTGACAATGTCTAGCCGGCCACCTAGACATTGTCAAGGCAGAGTCGATCGCCGCCGTGGTAGAGATGCTGCGTGGCCACCACCGACGACGTCCGCCGCCGCGTGCTCGACGCCAGCGTCGCGCTGGTCGCCGAGCACGGCGTGCGCGCGGTGAGCTTTCGCGAGGTCGCACGCCGCGCCGGGGTCAGCCACCAGGCGCCCTATCACCACTTCGGCAACCACCACGGCATCCTACGTGCGATCGCCCAGGAGGGCTTCGCGAGCCTCACCGCCGCGATGGCCGACGCCGCCGCCGCGGCCGCGGAGCCCCGCGCCGGGCTCGTGGCCGCCGGGCTCGCCTACGTCGCGTTCGCGCGCGACCACGTCGGGCACTTCCGCGTGATGTTCCAGGACGCGGCCACGACGGACCGCGCGGACACGCCGCTGCCCGAGGCCGAGGGCACGTATAAAACGCTCGTCACGCTCGCCACCGCCGCCCACCGCGCGGGCAGCGGCGCGAACCTGTCGATCGATGCGCTGAGCCACCTCGCGTGGTCGACGGTCCACGGGCTGGCCTTCCTGCTGATCGAGGGGATGATGCGCGACAAGCGCGGGACCTCCGACGAGGCGATCGCGCGTCAGGT
The DNA here is from genome assembly GCA_033763475.1 of Kofleriaceae bacterium. GTDB lineage: Bacteria > Myxococcota_A > Polyangia > Haliangiales > Haliangiaceae > JABFXX01. The sequence goes on along the minus strand of JANRKM010000113.1, from coordinate 60,455 downwards.
CGTCACCGCGCTCGGCGCGCTGCTCGCTCCCAGCCGCGCTGCCGAACGCCGCGGCCGCGCGCCCCGACGAGCGACGCGCCCCTGACCCAGACACGTTGAAAGCGTCCCGTTTCAGGGCGCATGGGACCGAAGCCAGGTGCTCACCTCGGCGTGGGAGGCGAGCGCGCCCGCGCCAGCCAGAGCGCCCTCCGCCGCGCGTGCCTCCATGATCGCGCCCGCGCGATCGCCGGTCGCCCACATCACGCCGGCGAGCACGAACCTCGTCTCGGCCAGCTCGACGGGCGCGATCCGTTGCGCCGCGCCGAGGTCCAGCGCGCGCCTCGCCGCGGCGAGGGCGTCGGCGGGACGGTCGAGCGCCAGGAGGGCCGCCGCCTGCCCGCGCAGCGAGTGCACCCGCTCGGGGTGGTCGGCGCGCAAGCTGCGGGCCTGGATCGCGAGGGCCTGCGCGTGACGTTGCAGCGCCTCGCCCGCGTCGCCCGCCCGGAGCAACGAATCGCCGAGGTGGTTGAGCGTCAGCGCGACCTTGGGGTGTTCGGCGCCGAGCGTGCGCTCGCGGATCTCGAGCGCGCGCTGGTGGTGGCGCAGCGCCTCGGCGAACTTGCCTTCCCCGCGCGCGGTGATCCCGAGGTTGTTCTCCGACATCGCGACCAGCGGGTGCTCGGGCCCGTACGCGCGCTCGCGGATCGCGAGCGCGCGTACGTGGGCGGCGCGTGACTCGGCGTAGCGCCCTTGTTCCCGCCGCACCACGCCCAGGTTGTTGAGCGCCTCCGCCACGTCGGGGTGCTCGGGCCCGAGCGCGCGCTCGAGGATCGCGAGGGCGCGCGCCTGGTGCCGCTCGGCCTCGGCGTGGTCGCCGCGCAGGCGGTGGATCACGCCCAGGTGCGTGAGCGACTTCGCGAGCTCGGGGTGTTCGGGCCCGAGCGCGCGCTCGAGGATCGCCAGCGCACGCTCGATACGGTCGCGCGCCGCGTCGAGCATGCCGCGTGCCTTGAGCACCACCGCGAGCTCGGTCAACGACTCCGCGACGGCCTCGTGGCTCGGCCCCAGCGTACGCTCGCGGATCGCGAGCGCCTCCTCGTGCTGGCGCTGGGCGTCGTCGAACTTGCCGGCCGCGAAGAACACGGTCCCCAGCGCCGTGCGGAGCTCGGCCTCGGTCCCGGCGCCGTTGCCGCTTCGGCGCAGCGCAGCCTCCGCGGGGATTCGTAGCCCGAGCGCCTCCTCCGGACGCCCATAGCCGGTGCCGATCGCGACGAGCAGCGCGGGCCACGTCGCGGCCGCGAGCCGATCATCACGCGCCGTGGCCGCGGCGAGCAGCGCCTCGTCGAGCGTGGCGCGCGCGCGCGTCGCGTCCCCGGTCGCCATCTCGAGGCGGCCCCGCCGGTGCAACGTCTCCGCGAGGAACGGCGGGTAGCCGAGGCCGCTGGCCTCGTTCGCCAGCTCCTGCGCGAGCACCAGCGCCGCGCGGTAGCGCCCGGCCCGCTCCAGCGCCTCCGCCCGCGCGAGCTCGCCGCGGAGCTGCTCGACGCGGGGACCGACCACCGGATCGGTAGGCGGCGCGACGACCGCCTGGAGAGCCTCGACGTCGGCGCACCCCTCGAGTGGCGCGAGCCGCGACGCCGCGATCACCGCACGGTCCACGACCTCGGGATCGGTGCCCAGGGCGAACACACGCGCGAGTGCGCCGAGCTCGGCCGCGCGCCGATCGAGGCACCGCATCCGTAGATCGAGCAGCGCCTCCGACTGCTCGTGGCGCACGTGCGTGGCCCGGCACGCTTCGATTCGCGCGCTCGTCCACGCGGACGCGTACGCGTCGAGGCTCGCGACGACCTTGCGGTGCGCGTCGTCGGCGTACGGCCGCCCGCTGGCCAGGAACCCGTCGCGCACCGCCTTCCGCGCCGGATCGTCCCACAGGCCCGCGAGCCGATCGCCCGCTTCGAGGCACGGCTCCTCGGCGCCAGGCTGCATCGCGAGCGTGGCGGTCACCGCCCCTCCGACGATCGCGACGATGCCGCCGCCGAGCAGCGCGCGCTTCTTGAGCCGATCCGGATCGCGCGCGAGCTCGGTCAGCAGCTCCGTGATCGACGGGAACCGCGCGTCGGGCTCGACCGCCATCGCGCGCACCAGCGCCCGCCGGATGAACGCGGGCACCTTCGTGGAGGCCGAGGGCTCGCGCATACGGCCCGCGAGGACCGCCGCCTTGACCTCGTCGTAGGTCGTGCCCGGGAACGGCGGCTCCCCGTACAGCAGCTCGGCGAGCGCGACCGCGAAGCTGAACTGATCGGTGCGCGCGTCGGTGTCGCGGCCGAGGTGCTGCTCGGGCGACATGTAGCGCGGCGTCCCCATCACCGTGCCCGCGTACGTGAGCTCGGTGTCGAGCTCGGAGGCGCCGCGCGCCGACACGGGCACGAGGCTGCCAGGCGCCCGGCGCGCGAGCCCGAAGTCGAGGACGCGCGTCCGGCCGTCGGTGGCGACGATCATGTTCTCCGGCTTGAAGTCGCGATGGACCAGGCCCTTTGCGTGCGCGGCTTCGAGCCCGCGCCCCGCGTCGAGAAACACCGCCAGGATCTCCCGCGGCGTACGCGCGGCACGGCGAGCCCAGGCGGCGCCGGTCATCCCCTCGACGTACTCCATCGCGATGTAGACCTGCTCGCCGCGCGCGGTCTGGACCGTCCCCGCGTCGTACACCGGGACGACGTTGGGGTGCGCGAGCTTGGCCATCGCCTGTGCTTCCCGGAGCAGCCGCGCCCGCCCCAGGGCCGGATCGACGTGCACGAGCTTGAGCGCGATCTCGCGATGAAGCTCGGGGTCGAAGGCGCGGAACACCACGCCCATGCCGCCGGCGCCCAGCCGCTCGAGCACCAGGTAGCGTCCGATCCGCGCGCCTTCCATCAGAGGTTCGATCGCGGCGGACGCGGGTGGTGCGGCCAGCGCGCCACCGACGCTCACCTGGGTCGCGTCGGTATCGTGCCGCGGCGGACCCTCGTGGAGCTCGGTCTTTGCCATCGCATCGCGGTGGCTGTCGCGCGGCGCGTCGCTACCGCCGCCATCGTCACCGGACGCCATCGCTCCACGATAGCGCAGCTCGCCACGCATCCACGTCGTCCAGCCACGCAGCAAGGAGCGGACGCGGACCGATGGTCGGGCAGGCAGGGTGTGCACCGTTCCACGCGGGCCCTGTAACCGACCTCGCGCTCCAGCGTATCGGTCGGGTGGAGGATCCAGTCCAGCTCGACCGCCAGCGCTGCTGCGCGACCTGCGGCTCCACCTACCGCGCCGACTTCGCGCGCTGTCCTGTCGACGGAGGCCTCGTCGTGGAGGTCGATCAGGATCCGCTGATCGGTTCGACCATCGCGCATTACACGATCGACGGCCTCGCGGGCGAGGGAGGCATGGGACGGGTCTACCGCGCCCACCACACGCTCCTCGCGCACCGCCGCGTCGCGCTCAAGGTCCTGCTCGGAGACCTCGCGGCGACGATGTCGACCCGGATGCGGTTCACCCAGGAGGCCGGGGCGGCGAGCAAGCTCGGGCATCCGAACGTGGTCTCGGTGATCGACTTCGGGCGCACCGACGCCGGGCTCCTCTACCTCGCGATGGAGCTCGTCGACGGCCGCCCGCTGTCGAGCCTGATCGCGGAGGGGCCGATGGCTCCTCCGCGGGTGATCGCCCTCGTCCGCCAGCTCGCGGCGGGCCTCGAGCACGCGCACGCGCACGGGTTCGTGCACCGCGACTTCAAGCCCGACAACGTCCTGGTCGTCGAGTCGGCCGCCGGCGAGGTCCCGCGGATCGTCGACTTCGGACTCGCGATCTCGGCGGATCCGGCGACCGACGCCCCCAGGTTCACGACCGTCGGGATCGCGGTGGGCACGCCGATCTACGCGGCGCCGGAGCAGACCCACGGTCGCGCGATCGATCACCGCGCGGATCTGTTCGCGCTGGGCGTCACGATGTTCGAGATGCTCGCCGGGGTGGTGCCGTTCGAGGGCTCGCTGCTCGAGGTCATCCATCGCAACGCCGACGGCGACATCCCGGCGATCGCCACGCGGGCGCCCGGCGTCGTGGTCCCGGCGGCGCTCGAGCGGCTCGTGCGCCGCTTGATGGCGCCCGACGCCGCCGACCGTCCGCAGTCCGCGCGCGACGTGATCGACGCGCTCGATGCGGTCGACGCGGAAGCCGAGGCCGGACCGGTCGTGGACGCCCGCTCGCGCCCACCCGTCGCGGCCTCGCTTCCATCCCTCGAGGCCGCGCCCTCGCGGCACCCGCGTCGAACGCCGCTCCTCCTGCTCCTCGCGACCGTGGTCGCTGCGGCGTGCGCCGCGCTGTGGTGGGGATCGCGCGAGGCGCCGGCGCCAAGCGTGGCGCTCACCCTCCCGCGCGACGACGCCGGCGACGCCGCGATCCGGCTCGCAACACCACCCGCGCCATCCTCCGCGCCACCGGTGCCCACGCCGCCCATGCCCACGCCGGCCGCGACGCCGCCGTCCGCTGCGACGCCGCCGTCCACCGCGAAGGGCGAGGACCCCGTCACTGGACGGAGCGATCCGCCCGGTCCACGCCGCGGCGCCCCCGATCGTCGACCACGCGCACCAACGGTGACGGCGGCGCTGGCGCCCGACGTCGCGCGGCCCGCCGACGAAGTCCCCTCCGCACAGGCCTCTGCGACCGGCGATACGGCGCCGCCCACGACGGCCACCACGCCCGCCCCGGAGCCCCGTTCGCTCTCGACGGTGGGCTCGCCGCCCGAGCCAACGCCCAGTGCGCCCCCCGCGGTGGCCCCCTCGTCGCCGCCGACGCCGGCGGTCATCGCGACCGCGGCGAAGGTCACGCTCGAACGGATCGACGTCCGCGGCTCGCTCACGGTCGCGACGGTGCGCCGCTCGCTCGAACGCGCGGTGCCCGCCCTGCGCGCGTGTTACGGGCCCGCGGCGAGGGCGGCGGTGCGCTCGCCGGCGATCGCGCTCGGCATCCAGCTCGTGATCGATGAGAACCAACTCGCCCGCGACATCCGCGTCGCCGACGCCTCGTTGCCCGGGCTGACCTCGTGCGTCGCCGCCTCGCTCGCGAAGGTTCGCACCGACGCCGCACCCGACGTCGGCACCGTGACGGTGCACGCGGCGGTGCGGTTCACCCCGGAGCTTCCATGACCCGCCTGTTCGTGCCCGTTGTTCTCGGCGTCGCGGCCTGCGTGGGACCGCAGGTCTCCGACGAGCCTGGCCCCCATCCCGACATCCTCCCTGCGGGCAGCGAGGTGCCCGCGGCGGATGATGACCCCGCGCTACGCGCGCAACTCGAGACCCACGACGGCATCGAAAGCACGATCCCGCTGATCAATGGCTTCGCCGCCGGCGCGCCAACGCGGACGTGGGACTTCGGCCCCGCACCCGACTTCGTGGCCCCGCTGTTCGTGCTGGTGGCGCGCGACGCCGCTGGCGCGCTCGCCCCGATCGACCACAACACGATCGTCGAGGCCATCCCCGGTGATCCCGGCTACTCGCCGTACTGGGGCGTGTACTTCGTCGAGGTCACCGACCACTACCGCGGAGAACGCCTCACCTCGTTCGAGGCGATCGGCGCCGCGGTATCCGCCGGCCTCGTCGAGCCCCCCGTCGGCCAGCCGGTGGCGGTGAACTGCCCCGCGGTGGCGCTCGACGTCACCCTCGACCTCGGTGACGGAACGTCGATCCCGCCGCCGGCGCGCTTCTATTACCGCGGACGCACGGTCTCCTACTTCGACTTCGGGCCGATGCCGCTCGCGGCTGATCGCGTGCACGTGCCGGAGACGTCGCGCTACCTGGTCCGGCGCGAGGGCGGCGAGCCGCTGTCGGAGCCGCTGCGAAACGTCGACATCGTCGGCGACGGGGACCTCGATGACACCAACGACATCTACCAGTGGGCCGCCGAGGACACGCAGCGGAGCCCGCTGTGCAGGACCATCGACGTCGCCGTGGCGGCCTCGACGGCGTCGATCGACACCTCCGGAGACGCATCGATCGCGGACCTGCGCGCGGCCTCCCAGCTCTTCGATCCTGCGCCGGTCCCGGGCGTGGTGACCGCGTTCGCCGCCGGCGCCGAGCTGCGCAATTGCGTCGGGCAGCGAGCGGGGTGGCCATGATGCGCGCTGCGTGGTTGGCGCTCGCGTGCGGCGCGAGCGCTGGGTGCATCGAGAGCCTCGCCCCCGACGTCGGCCCGCTCGCCCAGCCGGTGTGCGTCGACGTGGACTCCGATCCCGAGGTCGACGTCAGCCTCTCGCGCGATCTCGTCGGTGGCGTGTTCGCACGCCGGTGCGCGGTCTGCCACACGCCCGGCGGCGCGACGCCGATCGGCATCGCCGTCGGGGGCCTCGAGCTGACGAGCTACGCCACGCTGCTGCGTGGTGGCGCGCAGGCCGGCCCGGAGATCGTGGTGCCCGGTGAGCCGTGCGCGAGCGTGCTCGTCCTCAAGGTGAGCGACGCTCCACCGTTTGGCGCGCGGATGCCCCTCGAAGGCCCAGCGCTGTCGCTCGTCGACCGGCTGCTCGTCGCCGACTGGATCGTGGAGGGTGCCCGTGACAACTGAGCTCCGGATCGCGGTGGTGCTCGCCGCGCTCGCTTCGGCGTGCGCGCTCACCGACGTCCCTCCCATCGATCTCGGCTCCGACGCGCCGCCCCTCGCGCGCGCCGGCTGCGCGCTGGTGGCGCGCCGCTGCACGCGGTGCCACCCGCTCGATCGGGTGCTCGGTGCGCGCGTGTCCACGCCCACGCAGTGGCGATCGTATGTGCGGCGGATGCGACTGGTGCCGGCGAGCGGCATCGCGCCGTCGGAGGAGGCACCGATCGTCGAGTGTTTGGTCCATCGCTCGTTTGGCGCCACCGGCGTGGCGGCGCTTCACGCCGAGGAGGAGCCATGAGGCGCCCCCAGATCCTCGTCGCCGCGCTGCTCCTGATCGGGCTCGTCAAGCTCGGCGCGCTCGCCGAACCGGCGCCCGGCGCGCCCACCCCCATCGAGCCTAGCCCCGCCGAGCCCAGCCCCGCCGTGCCGGCAGCCGGACCACCCGGCGCGTCCCTCGCGCCGCCGGGTGACGCCGTGGAGGAGGCAGAGGTCAGCGTCCTACCGTCGGCGCCGACGCCGGCGCCAACTGCGTCGCGGGCAGGCCTCGTCCAGCGCAACTTTGCCGGCTCGGTGCAGCTCGACTATCTCGCCGTACCGACGATGGCGCGCGCTCGACGCGACACGCTCGACGGCGCGACCGTCGAGACCTCGCTCAAGCTCGCGGTCGACGTGGGCGAGCACGCGTCGACACACGTGAAGCTATGCGTGGCGTGCCATGGCCCGGAGATCGGCATGGCGTACGTCGAGCTGCGTGGCCGGGAGGAGCTCAACCTCAAGGCAGGCAGGTTCACGCCCGCGTTTGGCAGCTTCCCGATCCGCCACGACCCGGCGAACCACCGCACGAGTGACAAGCCGCTCCCCTATGACATGGGCCGGATGCTCGCTTATCGCGAGTGGAACGAGGGCATCTTGCCCGCGCCATGGGTCGACAACGGCGTCGAGCTCTACGGCACCCACTTCTTCGGCCGGCATCAGCTCGACTACGCGGCCTACGCGATCGGCGGGCCCAAGGGCACCGCCGAGCGGAGCGACTTCGACTTCACCCTCTCGCGCTCGGGCGAGCGCTACTACGTCGACAACAACTCGCAGCCCACGGTGGGCGGGCGCGCCGGCCTCACGCTCGCGCTGTCACAGACCGCGCTGCTCTCGCTCGGAGGCTCGACGATGGCCGGCCGCTACGATCCCGACGCGCGGCTCGGGTTTCTGATCCTCGGCGCCGACGTCGTGCTCCAGGCGGGCCGCACGTTCCTGCGCGCGGAGTACCTCGCGCGGTGGACGCAGATCGACCTCGGCGAGGATCCCGCGGGCCGGTACCGCTACGGTCCGACGGAGGACGGCTATGCCGACGTGGTGCTCAAGGACGGCTTTTACGTCGAGCTCGAGCACCCGCTGGGTCGCCTCGACCTGATCGCGCGCTGGGACGGGCTGCGGCGCTTCGGCAACGTCCTCGTCGGTAGCCCGCTGCGCTCGGAGAGCATCCTGCTCCGCTACACGGGGGGCGCTGCGATCCGGATCGGCGATTCGATGCGCATCAAGACGAGCGTCGAACGATACGACTTCAGCGACCTCGACGACCAGATCGCGGTTCACCTGGGCCTCGTCGGGACGTTCTGACCAGGTGGGGTGCCAGAGTCGCCGGCAGCTCGGCGATCGAGCCGAGGAGCGCACATCACGTCGGCCCGTAGAATGGTTCGCGTCAGCGGAGCGGGTCCTCGGGGATCACGTACGCGTTCCAGTTTCGCGTCAGCTCTGCCGTGTCGATGAGCCAGACCGACCGCCCATCGGGGTCCCGCGCAAGGCCGGCGATGAACGTGCCAGCGACCACGGTGTCGACCGGCTGCACGACGGCACCGCCGAAACCGACGAGTCGATCGACGCCCAACGCGACCTCGGCGCCATCGAGCTCGAGCAGCGCCGTCGGGCGCGCCTGCTCGTCACCGAAGCGCGGGTCCATCGCGGCGAAGCCGATGATCGGGATCGGGCGCCCATCGATGTGAATGCAGCCCTCGGAGGTGAGCGGCGGGTCGTCGTGGTCCCACAACCGGCGGACGCATTGAACCGGGACGCCCAGCAAGTGCCCGCCGAGCTCGACGATCAGATGTTCGCTCCACTCGAGCCCCGACGGAAAGCTCAACGTGAATCGTGTCCCGAGGCCCGCGAGCGAGTCGACCTGAACGTCGCCGCCGATCCTCACCACCGCGTCGCGCACCGCGCTCAGCCCTACCCCGCGGCCGGAGATCTGCGTCGCGACGTCGCGGGTGGACAGCCCGGGGTGAAAGATCAGCAGCAACCGCTCGTAGGTCGTCATGCTCGCGAGCTCGTCGTCGTCGACGAGGCCCGCCGCGCGGGCTCGCCGGCCGACCTCCGCCACGTCGATGCCGCGACCGTCGTCCTCCAGGGTGACCAAGAACCGCCCTCGCTCGTCGGTGAAGCGCACGCGGACGACACCGAGCGCCGGCTTGCCGCCGGCGACCCGCTGCGCCGGTGGCTCGAGGCCGTGATCGATCGCGTTGCGCAGCAGGTGGGGCAGCGCCTCCGAGAGCACCTCGACAATGCCAGCATCGGTCTGGCGCTCCTCGCCGTGGACCACCAGCTCGACCCGCCGATCGAGCTGACCCATGACGTCGAGCACCACCCGCCGCAGCTTGGTCGTGAGCGGCCGCACCGGCGTCTGACACATACCGAGCAGGGACCTGCTCAGCTGCGCCTGGAGCTGGGCCTCGATGCGGCGGTGCCCGTCGAAGAACCGCGCCCGCAACCCCTCGCTTTCGGCGAACGTCCGATGCAAGACGTCAGCGTCCACGCTGACGCGGTGGTGCTCGCGCGCGGTCCGCGTCCTCGCGCTGATCAGCACCGGCGCGGTCGCGAGCACGTCGGGGACGGTCGGCGGGTTCGGCGCGGCGCCGTCGCTGCTACCGCGGAGCTGATCGGCCACCGCGACGAGGAGCTTGCCGAGGTACGCCGTGCCGGCCTGCCGGGCGCGGCGGATCGCATCCTCGACGAGGTGGATGTACGCGGCCAGCTCGCGAAACCCCATCATCGAGCTGTTGCCCTTGAGGGTGTGCAAGGCGCGCAGCGCGTCCTGTGGCTCGATACTCGGGTCCGTCGACAACAATCCGAGCCCGACCTCTTCGAGGATCGTGCACTGGTTGGCCAGCTCGCTCGCGAACAGCGCGCGGAGTCGCTCGGGGAGCGCTACCGCGTTCACGCACGCGCCTTCCTGCGCAGCTGGAGCCGCTGGAAGGGCACCAGGAGATCGTCATCGATCGAACGGATCAGGAGCGCCGCGTCGCCGTCTGCTCCTGGGTACACCGCGCGGATCGGCGCGTTGTTGACCAGGCCGAGGTGGACACCGGTCGGACTGGTCAACCAGTGGACGTGCGAGATCACGGCTCGCACCTGCGTCGCGCGGATCGAGTGGTGACGGCCATCGCGTTCGATCTCCACGGTGAGATCGGGGATCGCTGGCATCGTGTCGGTTGTCGCGTTCACGTCGAGCGCGGCGGTGAGATGTGGAGCACGCGCGAGCGCGCGGTCGAGCAGGTGCGCCAGCGGGCTGGCATAGCCCATGGTCCGCCAAGCCGTCAGGCGTGCGTTCCACGCGCGCGAGCTCATGGCGCGGGCGCGTGGCCTTGCCCGGGTCGTGCCGCACCTCCCACGATCGCCTCTTCAATACGCTCGAGGTGAGAGAGTGCGATCAAGAGCGCATCTGCGATCGCGTCGGCCGCGCGCCCGCTGGCCAGCATGATCGCGGCCTCGCAGATGCGATCCTGTGCGAGCCTGAGCTCCTCGTCGATCATGCAACACCTCGTTCGATCGGCTCGGCGAGGAACCGCGTGATGCGTTCGATGTCGTCCTGCGCGAGCAGCTGCTCGAGCGTCCCGATCACGGAGGACACGAGCGAGGCGCGATAGGTGACCTCGAGGGGGGCCTCGCCGAGCCGGAACAGCGAGTACTGGATCTTGGCGTTCAGCATCATCCAGTGCGCTTTGAGCTCGATGTAGCGGACCGCGATCGACAGCTCGAGCTCCTCCCGATCGTCGATCTCGGCAGCAAGCTCGACGAACTCGTGGCGGCGAGCGCCGATCCACTCGCGCGTCGAGAGCAGCTCTTCCGGCGAGGGGTTAGGCCAGGTCGCCAGGCACTCTTCGAGCTCCTGCTCCAACGTGGGACCGAACAGGACGTCGTGCAGTCGCGCTCGTAGATCCATGCCCCCGCATTCCTCGGTTGATTATGACGCATGTTAGACGTATGTTTGACGCATGTCAACGCCGCCCTCGCCCACTGCTGCCCCTCGCGCCCCCGACCTGCTGGAGCAAGAGCTCGCCGGATGGCGAACCCTCGAGCAGCAGCTGGGCGTTGCGGGCCCCGGTGAGGTGCTCGACATGATCCGCAGCCTCGAGGCCCAGCTGCTCGCACTTTATGGGGATCTCGACGAGGGGGCCGCGCGATGACGAGCCTGCTACCTGACGAGACGCTCGGCCAGCTCGCTCACATGTCGCGCGCCGAGATCGATGAGCTCGAGGTCGGCGTGATCAAGGTCGATGACACCGGGCTCATCGAGCTCTACAGCGCGCGCGAGTCCGCGATCGCCGGTGTCGCCGTGCAGGCCGCGGAGGGCCGCAACTTCTTCACGCAGGTCGCGCCGTGCACCAACAACCGGCTCCTGTTCGGGCGCTTCAAGACAGGCGTGAGCGTGGGCGAGCTCATGTTCACGTTGCCGTACACGTTCACCTACAAAATGAAGCCCACCAACGTCTATATCCAGCTCTACCGCGACGCCAGGAGCAAGACCAACTGGGTCCTGACGAAGTACCGATGATACGTCGCGTGGCGCGGACCGCGATCGCCGACTGGTTGCGGGCCCGCGGCTCGCGGCTGCTGGTGGTACCGGAGCAAGTGATCCCTGCGCCCTCGCTGTGGATCATCATGCGGCAGTGGGTCGGTGCCTACCGTGCGAACCGGCTCGCGGAAGGAAGCGCGCTCGGGTTCGCGCTTCCGTGCAACGGAGCGGGGATCGCCGCCTGGCTCGCCGCAGCGTGGGAAAATCTCGCCCTCGTCCTGCCGTCGCACGCGTTGTATGGCGACCTCGATGTGCGGTGCGCGCCCGGTGAGACGTTCGAGCCCGAGAGCGACCGGCTCGCACCTCGGGTGGCGGCGATCGCCACCCCGCCGCGGGTGCTCGCGCCCGGCGTACACGTCGACGGAGAAGTCCTGTCCTGGGACGCGCTGTTCGCGCCGACCACCTGGGGGCCGGGGCCGGCGCGAGGTTCGCTGGTCACCCGCCTCGACGGTGATGGGTGGCTCACGATCACGGGGATGCGCGAACTGGCGCGCGCGACCCTGCTTGCCGAAGAGATCTGGTTTATGGACGAGCGGGAGCTTTATGCGCAAGGCGAGCGAGGGCGAGAGACCGCGCTACACCGTCAAAGCGACGGCTGAGCGGGCCGGCGTTTCGACGCATCAGCTCCGCCTGTGGGAGCGACGGTTTGGATTGCTGTCGCCCCGCCGCAGCCGCGGTGGCTACCGGCTGTACTCGGATGACGACGTCGCGATCCTGGCGTACGTGCGCGCCCAGAGCGAGGCGGGCGCGGTCATCGGTGAGCTGGCCACGCGTGGACGCAACGCGCTGCTCGCCGAGGCGCGAAGACAGCCTCCGAACGTGAGCCTGCCGTCGACGGAATTGCCCGCGGCAAGCGTCGGAGATCACGAGGCGCTCCTCGCCCTCCTCGAGGCGGGGGATGCGATCGGTTTCGAGCGTGCCCTGGCGCAGAGCACGCTGCCGCTGCTCGAATCCTTGCTCTCGTTCGAGCTGCCGCTGCTGGCGGAGATCGGGCGTCGCGCGATGGCGGGCACCACGAGCGTCGCCGCGGAGCACCTGGCGAGCAGCGTCGTGCGCCGACGGTTGCTTCACTATTGCCACAACCTCGGGTTGCCGCGCGGGTCGCGCCCCGTGCTCCTGTGCACCGTGCCGGGCGACTACCACGACATCGGCTTGCTCACGGTGCTCGCACACCTGCTCACGGCCGGGGTTCCGGTGAGCTACCTCGGCTCGAACCTACCGCTCGAGGAGCTCGAAGGCGTCATCGAGCGCTGGAAGCCCCGCGCTGTCGCGTGTGGTGTGACGGCGCCCGGAGTGCCCGCAACCAGAGCTCTCGCGGAGCGGCTGGGCGAGATCCAAACCCGTACGGGGTGTCCGATCTTCGTCGGCGGCTTCGAGGCACAGCGCCGCGCGGCGGTTTTCACCGAGGCCGGTGTCGAGCTCGTCGACGACGCCGCTGCGCTGGTCGCAAAGCTCACGAAGCGTACGTGAGTCGGTTGGTCACGGGAGCAGCACGGTATCGATCGCGTGGATCACACCGTTCGACGCTTTCACATCGGTGACGATCACCTTCGCGGCCCCGATCTTGACGCCGTTTTTCGAGGCCTCGATCTTCGCCGATCTCCCCTCGGCGGTCTTCACCGACTTCAGCTTCGCGACATCGGCCGCGGCGAGCGCGCCCGGCACGACGTGGTACGTCAGCACGGCGGTCAGCTTCTTCTTGTCGGCGATCAGCGCCTTGAGTTGATCCTGCGGGATCTTCGCGAAGGCATCGTTCGTCGGCGCGAACACGGTGAACGGGCCCTTGCCCTTCAGCGTGTCGACGAGGCCGGCGGCCTTCACGGCTTCGACCAGGGTCGAGAAGCGCGGGTCGGCGAGCGCCGTGTCGACGATGTCCTTGGAAGCTACCTCGGCCTTCGGCGCAGCCTTCGCGCTTGGATTCGCGAGCGCGGCAGGCGAAACAGTTGCGGTGAGCGCAATGGCGAACAAGACGTTCTTCATGGCGGCTTGGACACCGCCCCCCAAGGTTCGGTTACGCGCGACGTGAAGAGAAGCGTCTATCGCCGCGTATCGCGCTCATCGTCGATAACATCGGAGGGGGCGATGAAAAGCGTCAGCCACGTCGACCTCCCGCGGTTCATGGGACGCTGGTACGTGATCGCGAACATTCCGACGCGGTTCGAACGAGGCGCGCACAATGCGGTCGAGTCCTACGAGCTCGCCGATGACGGCACCATTCGCACGACGTTCACGTTTCGCAAGGGCGGCTTCGGCGGGCCCGCGAAGTCATTCCATCCTCGCGGCTTCGTGCGCGAGGGCAGCAACAACGCGGTCTGGGGTATGCGCTTCGTCTGGCCGCTCAAGGCCGAGTACATCATCGCGTACCTCGCAGGAGACTACTCCGAGACGATCATTGCGCGGAGCGCGCGGGACTACGTGTGGCTCATGGCGCGCACCCACGAAATCCCGGACGAACGGTACCGGGCCCTCCTCGAGCGCGTCGGCGACCTCGGCTACGACCCGGCGCGTGTACAACGCGTCCCTCAATCATGGCCCGCGCGTGGCATACCGGACTCATAGACGTCCGCGTTCTGCCCATACGGTGGGCCGGCGACGCGACCGCCGCCGACAGACTGAGGTACGATGCAGGGTTAGTTAGGAACAGGATGACGGTGGATCGCGCACGAATCGAAAAGAAGCTCGAGCTTGATGGCAAACCGCGCATCGACGATGTCACAGCAGAGGAACGCTATCGCTCGCTCGTCGAGAACCTGCCAGCAAGTGCCGTGCTCCTGGTTGACCAGGATCTCCGGTTCATCCTCGTCGATGGACCGGAGCTGAAGGCGACCGGATTCTCGAAGGCGGTGATGGAGGGCAAGACCCTCCACGAGGTGGTGCCCGCCGAGTTCGCCGCGACCGTGGAGCCGAACCTGCGGCGCGTTCTTTCCGGCGAGCGCTTCTCCGCCGAGATCCCCTTCGGCGACCAGCACTATCACTACGAGTACGTTCCGATCCTCGGCGCGGGTGACTCCGTGCGGTTCGGGCTCGTCCTGGCGCAGAACGTGACCGAGCGCGTCCGCACCGAGCAGGAACGCCGCCGCCTCGAAGCGCAGCTCCAGCAGGCCGGCAAGCTCGATGCCCTCGGCCGGCTCGCGGGCGGCGTCGCCCACGACTTCAACAACCTCCTGACGGCGATCCACGGATACACCTCGCTCCTCCTGCGCAACTCGCCCAGCGGGACAGAGGCGCATGCCGATCTGCTGGAGATCCAGCGGGCGGCCGAGCGCGGCACGACGCTCACCTCGCAGCTCCTGGCGTTCAGCCGCAAGCATGTCACCGAGCCCGTTCTCCTCGACCTCAACGCGGCGATCGCCGGCGCATTGCGCCTGCTGCATCGCCTGCTCGGCGAGCACGTCGAGGTGATCTTCGAAGCGTCGACACCCCTCGGAAGGATCCACATCGATCCGGGGCAGCTCGAGCAAGTGCTCGTCAACCTCGCCGTCAATGCGCGCGATGCGATGACCGGCGGTGGCCGCTTGACCATCTCGACGCGCGAGCGTGTCCTCGACGAGGCCTTCTGCGCGGCGCGCGTGAACCTCACGCCGGGAACCTTCGTACACCTCGCGGTGAAGGACACCGGCGCGGGGGTGTCGAAGGAGATCCTCGAACATCTGTTCGAGCCGTTCTTCACGACCAAGAGCCCGAGCGGAGGCACGGGGCTCGGGCTCTCGATCGTGTATGGCATCGTCCGCGGTGCGGGTGGGTTCATCGAGGTGTCCTCGGCGCCCGGCGTCGGGACCGCCTTCGACGTCTACCTGCCGTCGCACGATGCGGGCCCCGAGGAGATCCGCACGCCGCCGGTCGAGGCGCCTCCCTCCGTCCCCCTTTCGGTGCTGCTGGTCGAGGATGAACCTGCCGTCCTCGCCGTGACCGCGCGCATCCTGCGCATGCACGGTCACATCGTCCACGAGGTCGTGAGGGTCGAGGACGCGCTGGCCTTCGCAGGGGATCCGGCACACACGATCGATGTCCTCGTCACCGACGTGATCATGCCGAGGCTCGAGGGAACCGAGCTCCACGCGCGCCTGCTCGCGGACCGCCCGGAGCTGCCTGCGGTCTTCGTCTCGGGTTACACGGACGCCGTCATCTCGGGCCCGCTCGCCGACAAGCGGGTCCACTTCGTCCAGAAGCCGTTCACGCCGGCGCAGCTGCTCGGGATGCTCGAACGCGCGGTCGGCCGCACGCCGCGCAGCTGAAGTTCCCGCCCTACGGCAAGAGCTTGGCCTTCTTCGCGGCGAATTCGTCCTCCGTCAGCACGCCGGCGTCGCGCAGCTCGCCCAGCTTCTTGAGCTGGTCGACGACCTCGTCCGTCAATAGGCCGGTGGCCGACTTCTTGGCCGCACGCTTGTGTGCCGCTTCCTCGGCAGCCGCTTGCTGACGCATGGCGGTGCCGCCACCAACCTTCTGCGCGGTCTTCGCGATGACGGCGGTGCGCGCTGCCGTCCCGACGAGCCCCGTTCGCGCTCTACGACGTCTCATGATTCGCTCCTCATGCTCGGCTGTGGGCCGGCCTTCTTCCGACGGTTGTCTTCACCCTCAACAAAGGGATCAGAAGCAGCGCCGCAAGACCGCATAGTCCGACGACCACGTACAGGAACCGCGTCGGGCGGTCCGTGAACAGTCGATCAATTACGTTGAAGTCGAACAGCCCGACGAGCCCCCAGTTGATCGCACCCACGGCAGCCACGAGCCAGACGACATCGGCGATCGCGGTCAACGTCGACCTCTTGGATTCCTGCATGGCATCTCCCATGTCGGAAAGGTGCAAGAGGTGTTCCTGCCATCATCGGGTGAGCTCCACGCGCTCGATCGACCAAGCCGTCCCGCCCGCATGATCACGGACGACCACGGCGACGGTGCCGCGTGAACGGTCGAGGGGTTCGAGGGTCGCCTCGGGACGCGTGTAGCCGGCGAGATCGCCGATCGACGAGAACCATCGGTACGTGTGCTCCGCGACGGGCGAAGCGACGGAGAGCTGGAGCTCGTCGCGAAACGGCATCAGCGTCCGCCCCGCAACCCCATCGACCAAGATCACCGGCGGCGGCGGGTTGTCGGCATGGGCACCGAGCGCGACCACCTTGGTGGCGAACAGCGGCCCCTCGGGCAGACGGATCGTCAGCTCCAGTGGAGCGAGCACGAGAGCGTCGGGGGCGAGGCCCGTGGCCGTGCGCAGCGTCGCGAGCGTGGCGGCGTCGGGGGCGGTCACGGTCCACCCATCAGCGTTCGCGCGCACCAGCCCGGCGAAGTCGCTGGCAGCCGCGGGGACCGAAACCTCGACCTCGTCGGGACGCGCGAGGCGTGGCTCGGCAGAGCTGTCGGTCACGAGCACGTCGACGCGGGCCGTCGCGCCGGGCGCCAAGGACGATGGTTCGAGTCGGACGGCCATCACGCGTGCATGATCGAGCTCGAACGGTTGCGCGACATCCGCGCACGCAGCGAGGCAAATCGAAACTGCGAAGACATGAGGACGTCCCATCAGATCTCTCCTCGCACCCCGAAGGACGGGATGATCGGTAACGTGGTGATCGGCGTGCGTGCCGTGTAGTCGAAGTTGTAGGCGTAGTCGATCGCGGCGGCGTTCAGGTAGACGTTGCTGATGTCGAGGTAAGCGGCGAGCCGCCACCGATCGAAGCGCCACGTTCGATCGACGCGGAGATCGAGCTGGTGCTGGGCCGCCACCCGCTGCGAGTTGGTCGCGCCGTAGCGCGGGAGATAGAGATCGACATCCGCCTGGTAGCTCGCGCCGGTCACGGGCGTGTACGGCTTGCCCGTCGTGAGCTGGAACCGGCCACCGAGCTGCCAATGTGGTGCGATCTTCCAGGAACCGACCACGATCAGGTTGTGCGCCTGGTCGTAGTCGAAGCGGCGCTCGGTCGACATAGCGCCATCGCGGCGCACCGCGCGCGACCCCGTGTAGGCGAGCCAGCCGAACACGCGCTCGGTGCGCAGCTTCAGCAGCAGCTCCAGACCGTACGCGGTGCCGCTACCCTCGTTCACATAGCCGCCGAGCGACATCGGGTCGCGCCGATCTGCGGCGAGCACGAGGAGGTCGGAGAGGCGGTTGTAGAACGTGGTCGCCTGAAACGTGAGGCCAGGCGCCAGGCGCTGCTCGAACCCGACGCTCGTCTGGACGGCGCGCTCGGGATCGAGATCATCTTGCAGGGATTCGTCCAGGTGCTCGGGCGGACGCGTGTAGAGGCCGGCGGCCGCGCGGAGCGTCGAGCCATCGGCGGCGCGCCAAACAGCCTGGCCGCGCGGCTGGGCCACGGCGACCTCGTTTCGCACGAAGCCATCGACCCGCAGCCCGCCGGTCAGCTCGAGCGAGGGGATCGGGTACGCCACGGCCTGCGCCCAGCTCGCGACATCCGGGCTGGTCGTACTGCCGGTCGCGTCGAGCAACGCGTCCTGTGTGAAGTTCGGCCCGCGCGGATCTCCCTCCCGGGGTGGACGCGTGAAGACCATGTCGAACGCGGTGCGCGTGACGTCGAACTCGGCTCCTCCAACCAGGCGCCACGTCTTGGTCGCATCCCACGTCAGCTCTGACCGTGCGGCGACGCCATCGCGATCGAGGTTGAGGAAGCGCTCGCGCCCGACGGTGAAGTGGTTGGTGTCGGTGAACAGCGAGATGCCCGTGACGCTCCGCACGCCGGCGTGCTTGTAGGTGGCGCTCGCGATCACCCGCGTGAAGCTCGTCGCGTTCGAGAAGCCCCCGGCCGCGGCTGGATCTCCCGCGTTGTCACCGTCGGTGAGCAACTCCACCCGATCGTCGCTGCCGAACGCGAAGGCGGACAGCTTCCAGCGCTCGCGCGGCTGGTAGGCGACCTTCGCCTGATAATCGTAGTAGCGCGGGTAGGCAGTGAACGCGAGGCCCGCGTCGGAGGGCACCACGCCGGGCAGGATGGCGTCCAGCACCGAGCGGCGCCCCGCGAAGGCGAAGCTACCGCGCTTGCCGATCGGGCCCTGCACGAGCCCCGCGGCGTTCACGAACGAGAGCTCCGCGAACGCGCCGTGCGTGGTCGCCGCGTCGCGCGACGTGACCGACACCAGGCCGGCCGACGCGCGTCCCTGCGAGACGCCGAACGTGCCTGGCTGGTACTCGACGTCTTCGATCATCTCGGACGGCAACACCGATTGCACACCGAGGAAGTGGTAGAGCACCGGGATCTCGAATCCATCGACGAGGATCCGCGAGTCCTCGGGCGACGCGCCCCGGATGATCAGCCCCGCCGAGAGCGGCGTGAGGGATCCGTTGTTGGCCACGCCGGGGAGGTTCTTGACCCCCGAGAGCACATCGCCGCGGGCGCCCGGGACACGCGTGATCTCCGCGCGGTCGATCGTCGTCGCGCCCGGCGTCGCGGTGAGCCGACCGCCCGAGATCTCGATGACCTCGCCATCATCGCGACCTGACGCCTTCGCGACACGCATGAGCTCGACGAGGAGTAAGGGTGCCTCCCCGACCTCGACCACCGCCGGCTCGTAGCCAAC
Source organism: Kofleriaceae bacterium (assembly GCA_033763475.1). Classification (GTDB taxonomy): domain Bacteria; phylum Myxococcota_A; class Polyangia; order Haliangiales; family Haliangiaceae; genus JABFXX01. The sequence goes on along the minus strand of JANRKM010000113.1, from coordinate 41,500 downwards.
GGCCACCACGGTCAGCGCGGGTGGCGAGCCGAGGACGATGAACGAGCCATCGTCTGCCGTCAGGAACACGGTCTCGGGATCGTCCCCGTAGACCGTCGCGCCCACCACCGCGACCCTCGTCTCGGCGTCGACGATGCGGCCACGCACATCCGCCGCCGCCGTCGAGACCGTCAGGGCCACCAACACGATCGCCGTTCCAACGCGTAACATTGTTACGTAACAGAACACCACATTCCAACAGAACGTCAATACGCCTTCTCGGCGAACCAGCTAAGCTCATGAAAGTACATGGGCACCGCCGATCGCATCGAACGAGAGCGTCTTGCCAAGCGCGCGCGCATCCTCGACGCGGCACGCGAGCTCTTCGTCGAGCGGGGGATCGAGGCGGTCACCCTTCGCGAGATCGCGCAGCGCATCGAGTACTCGACGACGGCAATCTACGTTCAGTTCAAAGATAAGCAGGATCTCGTCGAGCAAATGGTGCGCGAGGACTTCGCGACCTTCGTCGCGGCACTCGCGACCGTGGCGACACGCCCCGATCCACTCGAGCGCCTGTGGCGACTCGGCGAGGCCTATGTCGCCTTCGCGCTCGCAAACCCGCATCACTACCGCCTGCTCTTCATGACCCCGCATCCGCCCGAACCGCACCCGGAGCATGAACCGACGGGGATCGAAGGCTATCAACTACTCCTGCGCACGGTGACCGACTGCATCGACACCGGGCTCTTTCGCCCGGAGGTCACCGACCCGCACGCGACCGCGCAGGGGATCTGGGCGGCGACGCACGGGCTCGTGGCCCTGTTGATCGCGATGGGCCAGCTTCCGAAGTTTCATTGGCGCTCGGCGGATACGCTGCTCGCGACGGCCCTCGGCGCGATGCTCCGAGGCTTGCTCGCGGATCCTGACGCCTTCGAACGCGTCATCGCGCAGGGAACGGGATCGAGCGCTCCACGCCCGAAGCGGCGACGGAGATAGCGCGTGGCGCCGTCAGGCTCGCGACGTCGCGGTGCCGCTCTCTGCGAACGGCAGGACCACCGTGAACGTGTTCGTCGTCTCCGTGGAGCTCACCGAGATCGTGCCGCCATGCAGGAGTACGATGTGGCGCGCGATGGACAAGCCGAGCCCCATGCCCGAGCTGGCGCGGCCTTCCGACAGGCGGCGGTACGGATCGAAAATGGATTCGCGGAGGTCGGCAGGAATCGGCGTTCCCTCGTTCGTGACACGCACGGCGACGCCGCCGTCCTCCTCGCTCAGTGTCACGATGATCGGGCGAAGCTCCGCGCCATGACTCACCGCATTGCCCAGCAGATTCGAGAAGACTTGTTCGAGGCGGTCGCGATCCCAATACCCGCTCGTTCGACCTGACTGCCGGATGACGCAGGTCGTTCCAGGATGCGCTTGCTCGATCTCACGCGTCAGGCGCAACAGCAGCGCCCCCAGGTCGAGCTCGCGCCGCGTGAGCTTGGGACCGGCTCCGTCGTTGGACATCGCGAGGCTGAACATCAGCTCGACGAGTCGTTTCATTCGCCAGGCGGATGCCTCGATCTGTTCCGCGGTTTCGCGCGCGTCCGCGCCGAGGCCTCTGTCTCGCATCAACAGCTCTGCGCCCGACAGGACAGCCGTCAGTGGATTGCGCAGATCATGGCCGAGGATCGCCAGGAGCAGCTGGCGCGTGCGTTCGTTCGCCCGCAGCATCTCTGCGAGCTGCTCGAGCTCGCGCGCGCGGGCCTCCGCTTCATGCCGAGCCGATTCACGCAGCGCATCCTGCTCTCGCTTCGCGGTGATGTCCGTGAACGACCCGACCCACCCCTCGCGATCACCTTCTGGTGTTTCGAGTGGCACGGCGCGAATCAGGTACCAACGATAATTTTCGGACCCCAGGCAGCACTGACGAACCTCTTGTTCGTAGGGAGCGCCATCGCGAATCGCGGACGACCAGGCCTCGACCACGCTGGCCCGATCATCGGGGTGTACGGTCTCTTCCCATTTCCCTGATGCCATTTCCTCGAGGTTCAGGCCGAGCGCATCGAGGAGCTGCTGGCTGCAGAAGTCGACCGTCCCGTCAGGCCGAGAGGTCCACACGAGGTTGGGCATCTGCTCGATGACGCGGCGGAGTCGCGAGGTGCTGGTCACGATGGCTTCCGAATGAACCGGTGGTACACGCGCACTACCCCTGAGTTTTGCAGTTTCACCGCGTCTGCGTCGAGCGATGCCCGAGGTGGTTCCTCCTGATTCTCCGCGCCCCTCCAGGTAGAATCTGCCGTCGGGCGCTCACAACCATCTCGTAACAAACCCTACTCGACCGCGAGCGCGGCGATCGCCCATCCCACGCCCCCGCCGAGCTCTCGCCGCACGCACACGACGCTGCCGGCACCGGCCTCTTCCGCCGTCAGGAACGCGACGGGATCGTCATCGTCGGTGAGCTCGCCGAGTGACGTCAACCAGTCCACGCTGGCGCCATCGGGGGCGTCGGTCGAGAGCTGCGTCTCGACGCCGACGGATGTCTCGATCGAGGTCGCGACCTGCCCGTCGGCGAGGCGGATCGAGACCACCGGATTTTCACCCGTGGCGCTCAGGCGTACCGATTTGGTCGCGTGCTTGGCAATGCCCGCGACGTCGAAGACGAGCTCGGCGTCGACACGCAGGCTCGTGCCCGTGGGGAGCCGCGCCTGCGCCGCCGCGAGCATCTCGGACGTGCCCGCGATTACCACCCAGGCACCGTCTTGCTGGACGACGGTCGCCAGGGCGTCCGGCGACAATGTGACCTCGACCGGCACGATCACGCGCGCGACGCCCTCGGCGCTGACGAGCGCGTCCAGCTGCGCGCTGCCACCAGCCTCGATCGCGGGCGGTGACGCGCGGACCGCGATCACCCGATCGTGCGTGAGATCCCAGCGCGGTGTGGTCTCGACGCAGGCCCCAGCCGTGAGTGTCACGATCACGACGAACGCTCTCATAGCTCACCTCGCACGCCGATCGACGGCAGGATCGGCAACCCCGTGAACTCGTACCGCTGCGTGTAGTCGAAGTTGTACGTGTAGTTCGACACCTGGGCATTCGCCGTCACATTCTGGACGTCGAGGAACGCCGACAACGTGGTGTCTCCGAGCTTCCAGAATCGATCGATGCGCAGATCGAGCTGCGTATGGTCGGGTAGGCGATCGCTGTTGACGCTTCCATACAGCGCTCGGAACTGGTCCTCGTCGCTATCGAAGACGGAGCCGACGACCGGCGTCACCGGTTGACCGCTGAGGTACTGGAACCGACCGCCGATCTGCCAGCGCTTGCCGCGCCAGGACGCGACGACGTTGAGGGTGTGCGGTTGGTCGTAGTCGAAGAGCCGCTCTTCGGCGCCGGGGGAGTCGACGCGCGTCGAGTGCGCGTAGCTGTAGGACAGCCACGTAAACCACGGGCCCGTCTTGTACGTCGCGAGGAGCTCGGCGCCGTAGGTCGTCCCGCGGCCCTGGTTCGCATATCCGTCGTCCATCGTGCGCGTGATCAACTTGGAGCGATGCGTGTAGTAGAGGCTCGCCTGGACCTTCCAGCCGCGGGTGCTGCTCTGTTCGAAGCCAAGCACACTCTGGATCGAGCGCTCGGGTGCGAGGGTGTCGTCGAGGAGCTCGTCCCGGTTCTCCGCCGGCCGGCGGTAGGCGCCCGATGACAGCCGCAGCTTGCTCCGCTCGGCCAGCTTGATCGCCAGCTCGCCGCGCGGCTGGACCTCGACATCGCCAGAGCGGACGAAGCCGTCGAGCCGCAGCCCGCCCGTGATCCGTACCTTGGGATCGAGATCCGCGGAGGTCACCGCCCACGCGCCGAGGTCAGGCGAGGTCACGGTTCCGACGAATCGCGTCGCGGTCTGACGGTCCATGGGGCCACCGCTGTCGGGCTCGCCTTCGTCGGGGAACCTGGGCAACTCCAGGTCGAGCTCGTTGCGCGCCACGTCGATCTCGGCGCCCACCCGGGTCACGACGTTGCGCAGCCCGCTGGCTTCATCATCGGTGCGCGTGATCTCTGCGCGGCTCGCGCCACTGTACTTGGTGATCTGGAGGTGCTGTTCTCGACCGATCTCGAGCTCGAAACCCTGCGCGAGCCCCGATACCGCGATGGTCGCCGCGTACGGTCGGGCGTAGTAGCTGGCGGTCCCGGTCACCCGCACGAATCGCGAATCGTTGTAGAAGCGCGCGTCGGGATCGTTCTCGTCGTCGGCGTAGAGCTCCAACGTATCGGTCGCCGCGATCGCCGACAGCGAGCCGCGCCACTTCGACGAGAGCTTGGTGTCGAGCCGAAGCTGACCGTCGTAATAGCGAGGCACCGTGGTCAAGCTGAGCTCCGCGTCGTCCGGGACCACGCTCGGCAGGAGGAGATCGATCACCGACCGGCGCGCAGCGACGAGCACGCGCGAGCTCTCGCCCACCGGGCCCTGGCCGAGGACACCGCCATCGATCACCGCCACCTCGGCGTGGCCACCGACCTCGTCCGAGCCTCCGCGCGTCGCTACGGCAACGATGCCCGAGCTCGCGCGGCCCCAGGCAACGTCGAAGCCGCCGGGCAGATATTCGATGTTGGCCACCGCGCCCGTCGGCAGGATCGAGCGCTGCGCGAGCGAGTGATAGAGCAACGGCACGTCGAAGCCGTCGATCAAGATCCTCGAATCCTCGGGCGCGGAGCCCCGGATCACGAGGCCGTTCTGCGCCCCCAGCGCCGACGTGCCGACGACACCTGGCAGCACCTTCAGGCCCGCGAGCAGGTCGCCGCCTGTGCCCGGCAGCCGCTCGAGCTCGGTTCTCTCGAGCTTTGCGGCACCCGCGGCGGCGGGCGGCACCTCGGAGGTGAGCTCGATGATCTCGCCCGCTGCACCGAGAGGGAGCATCACTTGATCGAAATCTCCGTCGGGCCCCGGGGGGGCGGTGAGATCCACGAGGACGATGTCGAAGCCGTCGCGCTCGAGGAGCACCGTCGCATCCGACGCGACCTCGATCGCGAAGGAACCATTCCTGCGCGTCCTCCCGATGACCTTTCCGTCGACCGTGAACGCGGCGCCGGCGACCGGGGCGCCCGTGCTCCCGTTGTAGACCGTCCCGCGCAGGCGGAGCTTCACGGTGTCTGCGCCCTCGGGCCGGTCGCTCGTTTCGGGTGCAGGCTGGCCACGAACCTGACGCGGGACGCTGGCTGCCCAGGCGGCAGCCACCAGCACGGTTCGCCCGAGCCCGAGCCGTGTGAGGTGCCTCGGCAGTTCGCGCTGCGCCATATCCACCACCCTGCCGTGCGCATGTGTGCTGGCTGCGTCGCGTTCGTTTCTGCGTGTTTCGGCTGTTTCCTACTGTTGCGGAGAGGTCCGCGCCTTCGGGTTCCGAGTAGGGTTATGTCGATGCCGGGCGGACCGTGCCGCGTGTTGATGATCGAGGACGATCCCAGGATCGCCGAGCTGACGGCACGCTTCCTCGAGACCTACGACATCTCGGTCACCATCGTCGGCGACGGCCTCGCGGGGGAAGCCGAGGCGAGCCGGCGTGCATACGATTGCATCGTGCTGGATCTGATGCTGCCCGGTCGGGATGGCATGGAGGTGTGCCGCGTGCTGCGGCGTTCGCTCGACGTTCCGATCATCATGGTGACGGCGCGCACCGAAGAGGCGGACCGCGTGCTCGGGCTCGAGCTCGGCGCCGACGACTACCTCGCCAAGCCGTTCTCGGCGCGCGAGCTCCTGGCCCGCATCCGTTCGGTGGTGCGCCGCGCGCGCGGTGAGGTCGGGCCGCCGCGCACCACGATCGACCTCGGCCGGCTGGTGCTCGATCGCTCGCGGCTCGGCGTTCGCCTCGACGATCGCGCGGTCGACGTCACCCCGCAGGAGTTCGCGGTGCTGTGGGCGCTCGCGGAGAAAGCAGGACGGATGCTCACGCGGGAACAGCTGCTCGACGCCACCGGTGGCGCGGAGCTCGCGTTCGATCGATCCATCGACGTCCACATCTCGCGATTGCGAAACAAGCTCGGCGACGACGCCCGCCGACCGCGCCTGCTCAAGACGGTCCGTCGCGTGGGCTACGTCCTCGCACTCGACGATCCCGAATGACTGCCGCCAGACCCCGACGGGGCCGCCGGCTAGCCTGGAGGCTCTACGCGTTCGCCTTGATGATCGTGTTCCTCACCCTGAGCACGATGATCGTCGCGCCGATCATGTTCGGTGGGAAGATCAACGAGCGCGACGCTCGCCTGCTCGAGGTCCTCATCGCGCAGCTCCACGCGAGCCATCCGTCGGATGCCGAGCTCGCGGCATCACTCGCGAACGGACCCGCGCGGGACTTGAACCTCGCCGTGTACGATCGCACGGGCACGTTCCTCTACGGCGATCCGAGCAAGGCCGCGCCGAGTGCGCGCGAGCTGGAGGTCCGGGCCGGCCGGCCGTACGTCGAGCGCGACCGCGTCGTGGTGGAGTTGAGTCCGACCCGCGTCGTCGTGGAGGAGCCAGGTGCGCCACCGGTTCCGTTCGAAGCGCTGCTCGTGTTGCTGGGCCTCATCCTCGTGCTCACGCTCGTCGCGACGACCTGGTTCGCGCGTTCGATCGCACGCCCGCTCGCAGCGCTCTCGGAGACCGCCCGTGCGCTCGGGCGCGGCGATACAGCGGCGCGCGTGCGCCTCGCGCGCCAGGACGAGCTCGGCGAGGTGGGACGTTCGTTCGACGAGATGGCCGACCGGGTCGGGCAGTTGCTGCAGACGCAGCGCGCGATGATGGCCGATATCTCGCACGAGCTGCGCACACCGCTCACGCGGATCAAGCTCGCGCTCGATCTGGCCACCGCGGATCCGCGCGCGGCGCAACAAGTGCTCGACGATGTCGGCGCGGATCTCGAAGAGATCGAACAGATCATCGAGGACGTGTTCGCCATGGTGCGCCTCGACTCGGACGCGCGCATGGGCAAAGGAACGGTGGATCTTCGCGAGCTCGCACGCCGATCCGCAGCGCGCTTTACCGACTATCACCAGGGCCGCTCGATCACGCTCGAGTTGCCGGCCGCGGAGGCTGCGATCTCTGGCGACGCGGCGCTTGTCCGGCGCGCGCTCGACAATTTGCTCGATAACGCCGCCAAGTACTCCCCCCCAGACGCGGCCGTGACGCTGAGGCTCGGAGCGGAAGGCGGTACGTGGGTGTTCGAGGTCATCGATCGTGGAATCGGCATGACCGAGAGCGAGCTCGGACACGCCTTCACGCCCTTCTGGCGCGCCGACAGCTCGCGCGCGCGCACCACCGGCGGCGTGGGCCTCGGCCTCGCCCTCGCCCGCAGAATCGCGCGTGCGCACGGCGGAGACGTGGAGTTGACCTCGAGCCGGGGGAGCGGAACCCGCGCGCGGCTGGTCCTCCGTTCGCGTTCAGGCGAGCGCTGACGTAACGCGCGCGCCGCGGGGGCATCGAAGGGAGGTGCGCGCAACGAGCTCCGCGGAACCCTGGCTGCAACCCGAGCTACTCTACGTCGCACTCGCACACGCCTCCCTCGCGGTGGTCTGCGGGCTGCTCTTGCTCGTGGATGCTCCTTCCGTGCTCGGGACACATCCGGCGATGAAGCCGCTGAAGTTCTCGCTCTCGATCGCCCTGTTTCTCGGCACGATGGCGATCGTGGTCCCGATGCTCCAGATCTCGCCCGCGTTGCGGTCGGTCCTGGCCTGGGTGCTCTGCGTGACCATGCTCGTCGAGATCAGCGCGATCGTCACGCAAGCGGTGCGCGGTGTTCCATCCCACTTCAACGTCGCCACACCCTTCGATGCCTTCGTGTGGCGAACCATGGGAGCGGCCATCGTCGTCGGGATGATCGCGGCCGCCATCGTGGCGGTGGTCGCGACCATCCGCCCGCTGGTAACCGCGCGCGGCGTGCTGGATGCACTGCAGGCCACGGGCTGGCGCGCGGGGCTGTGGCTCTTCCTGCTCGCAGCCGTCTCCGGCTTCGCGATGGGCGGGCGGCATCGCCATTCGGTCGGAGGTGAGGACGGCGGGCCGGGCCTACCTGTCCTCAACTGGAGCACCGAGCACGGAGATCTTCGCGTACCGCACTTCGTCGCGATTCACGCGCTCCAGGTGGTCCCGATTGCGGCCGCGTTGTTGGCGCGCCTGCCGATCGCGACGGCGTCGCGCTGGCTGGTGCTTGGCAGCGTGATTGCCGGGTGGATGTATGGGTGTATCCATACGCTCGTGCTGGCCTTCTCAGGCGCACCGCTACGCTGACGCACCCGTGGACGCTCACCGCTCAGGGAGCAGGCAGCAACACACCATCGATCACGTGGATGACGCCGTTGTCGGTCAGCACGTCGGTCCGTACGATCTTCACGGTGCGGCCTCGTTCGTCGGTGACGACGAGGTCATCGGAGATGACGATGGTCCCGGTCTCCACGGTCGCGATCCGCGTGTCGAATGGGATGTCTGCGGCGAGGACGAGCGATGGAACCACGTGATAGCTCAGCACGCTCGCGAGCAACTCGCGGTCGGCCAGCAGCTCTTCCTTGGTCACGCCGAGCTCGGCGAGCAACGCTGCGAAGGCTGCATCGGTGGGGGCGAAGACCGTATAGGGGCCACTCCCCGACAGGGTCGGAGCGAGGTTCGCGCGGCCGACCGCCTCGACGAGGACGTTGAACTCGCCCGGATCGGCAGCCGCGAGCGACTGGGCCGTCTGCACGACGTTCTGATTCGGTGGCAAGAGGACGGCATCGATCACGTGCACGACGCCGTTCGTTGCCTCGATGTCGACGTCGATGATCTCGGCGGTTCGGTTTCGCCCGTCGGTGATCACCGGTGGGGTGCCCGTGTCGATCTTGAAGAACGAACCCTCCGCCGTCGTGATCGGGCTGCCGAACGGGATCTCGGCGGCCATTACCTCGGTGGTCAGCACGTGATACTGCAGCACCGACCGGAGGAGCGCCTTGTTGGCCGGCGTCAGCAGGTCGGGGCCGGTGGCGTTCGGGTCGCCGGTGATCTCGACCGCCAGCGCATCGAATGCCGCGTTGGTCGGCGCGAACACCGTGAGGGTGCCCGGCGACGCGAGCAAGTTGACCAGGTCATTGTTCTCGCTGGCGAACTGGACGGCGGCGACGAGCGTACTGAGCTCGGGTGTGGCCTGCGCCGTCGCGAGGATCGTTACCTCCTCGGGCGCAGCATCGGGTGCCAGCGTGACGGAGTCGTCATCGCCGCACGCACACACCAACGTGGACGCGGTGAATAGGGCAAGAGCGAGTTTGGACATTGCGACTCTCCTTCGAGATCTCTCTCGGTCGTGCACTCGTTCAAGACGAGGCTTGCTCGCAGCCTAGCCGTGCGCCGTCTACCTCCCGGTGAGAGCTCAGGGAGCCACGCGCGCGCAGGGCCGCGCGTGGGCGGCGGCGCGCGCGCGTTCGCCTATCTGCGCGCGGGCTTGTCGCGTGGCCACTGGTTGGCGCGCACGTTGTCGCGCGCCAGACGCGCAGTCTCGTCGACCCGACGCGCGCGCGTCGACGCGCGCTTGGCCTGGCTGATCCATTCGAGGATCCCTCGCCGCACGGACGGCGGGAACGCGTCCCAATGGCGCCGCGCAGGTGACCGAGCCGCGAGCGCGGCCTCGAGGTCTGGTGGCACGACCAGCGCCGACACCTCATCGAGCGCGCTCCACGTCCCGCGCGCTCTTGCATCCGCGACCACCGCGCGTCCGGCGGCCTGCATCAGACCGCGTCGTTCGAGATCTTCGACGTGCCGCTTGTTCTTCGCCGACCAGGCACTGCCGGGCTTGCGAGGTGTCACCAGCAGCATCGAACGCTGGTCGTCGAGCTTGCGCGGAAGGCTATCGATCCACCCGAAGCAGAGCGCCTCTTCGACGATATCGTTCCACCCAAGGGTCCCGCCGGCATCGCGCTTGCGCGTGACGATCCACGCACCGCCGCCATCGGCGTGATGCGCGCGCAGCCACGCCCGCAACTCCGCCCGCGTCGCCACCTCGACACGCGGGTAGTTTGCGGCGGGAGGAGGACGCTTGGAGCGCGCCGGCACCCTGTCACTTCCCGGCCGGCCCGAGGATATAGCACGTGACGCGCTGCCCCACGACGAGCGCGCCGGGTGCGTCGAGCGCGACCACGACCTCGAGCACCTTGGTGTCGTTGCGCTCGGCGGGATCGTCCGTGCGGACATTCTTGCGGCCCATCCGGCGGCCGACCTCGACGATGGTGCCGCGCATGTCCTGCCCGGGGAACGCGTTCGCGCGGACGAGCGTGGGGCGTCCCACCGCGATCGCATTGATGTCGCGCTCGTCGATGTCGACGCGTACCCGGAGCTTGCTCGTGTCGCCGAGCACCGCAAGCGGCTCGCCGCCGGGTTGGTAGAGCTCGCCCACGCGGTAACGCACCTGGAGGACCTCGCTCGCGAGCGGTGCGGTAATCAGCAGGCGGTCGTACGCGGCGGCCGCGCGCGCGCGGTTGGCCTCGGCGGCAGCCAGGCGCGCGCGCGCGAGCTGAATGTCCTCCCGGCGCGAGCCCGAGAGCACCGCTTGCTCGCGCGCGATGGCCACGCGCGCATTCGCGTCCGCGGCCTCGGCCTCTCGCTGCGCACGCTCCAGCTCCTCACCGGGCAGCGCGCCGGCCGCCGCCACCCGCGCGGTGCGCTCGGCGATCCCCGAGGCGAGCGCGGACCGCGCACGCGCGGCATCGGCCTCGGCGCGCACGGCGCGGACCTCCTCGAGCCGGCTGCCGCGCACGATGCGATCGAGCTCCGCGCGCGCGGCCGCGATATCGGCCTCGGCCGCCGCGAGCGTGGCCGCCTCGCCGCGCCGATCGAGCTCGACGATCGGGGCCCCTGCCGCGACGCGCTCGCCTTCGCGTACGGCGATCCGGACGATCACCCCCGCGGACGCCGCGCCCAGCCGCGTCTCGGGCGTGGCTGGCTCGACGACACCATTGCCGGCCGCGACCGCGGCGCCGGGGGCCGGGGCCTCGCGCTCGTCCTTTTGGCCCGCCGGGGGCGGTACCACTCGCGCCGCCTTGGCGATATCGCCGTCGCGCGGCGTCGTGGGCGGCTGTGCCCCGAGGAGCCGTGACGCCTGGAATCCCATGCCTGCGACCACGATCGCGAACACGATCGAGAACCATCGGATGCGCTTCTTCATGCTGCCCTCGTTGCCTGGACGATCGCGCCGTCCTCGAGATGAACGATCCGGTCACCCAGGTCGTAGATCCGGGGATCGTGCGTGACGATGACGACGGTGGTCCCGCGCTCGCGCGAGAGCTCGGCGAGCAGCTCCGTCACCGCCTTACCGGAATTTGCGTCTAGCGCCGCCGTCGGCTCGTCGGCGAGTAGCAGCGGCGGATCGCCCGCGGCCGCGCGCGCGATCGCCACGCGCTGGCGCTGGCCACCCGAGAGCTGCGCCGGTAGGGCATCGAGCTTGGCGGTGAGCCCGACGCGCTCGATCAGTGCCTCGGCCCGGCGCGTCGCCTGCCGGCGTGTCACCCCGCGCGTCTCGAGCACGAGCCGCACGTTGTCCCGGACCGACAGCGACGAGATCAGGTTGTGCCCCTGGAACACGAAGCCGATCAACGCGCGCCGGATCTCCGGTAGCTGGCGCTCGCGGCGCCCGCTGACCTCGGTGCCGAACAGCTCGACGCGGCCGGACGTGGGACTCAGCACGCAGCCAATGATCGAGAGCAGCGTCGTCTTGCCCGACCCCGACGGGCCGACGAGCATCACGATCTCGCCCTGGCTCGCGCGGAACGAGACCTCGCGCAGCGCGGTGAACGCGAGCGCCCCCGTGCCAAACGTCTTGGTCACACGGTCCACATCGATCGCGAGGTTCATCGGAACACCATCCCTGGCTCGAGTCGCGCCGCGCGATAGAACGCGAGAAACGAGGCGAGCACGCATAGCAGGGTCATCGCCGGCGGCGTCATCACGACCAGCGCTTGCGGAATGACGAGGCTCAGGTTCGCCGACCGGATACCCTCGGCGGCTCCGGCAACCAAGCCGAGCCCGAGCACGCTGCCGACCACGGCGTACAGCACGGCCTGGACGACCAGCATGCGCATCAGATCCAGGTTGGTGTAGCCGATCGCCTTGAGCGTCCCGAGCTCGCGCAGGTTGTCGATCACCGACGAGTACATCGACAGCAACACGATCACGAACCCGATCACCAAGCCAAACACGGTCGACACGCCGAAGGTGATCCCGAGCTGCTGCGACAGCAGCGTGCGGACGATGCGATCGTGGAACGCGTCGCGCGTCAGCACCGACGCTTCGGGGATCCTCGTCGCGAGCGCGGCCGCCACAGCGCCTGCATCCGCCCCAGGCGCGAGCTCGACGAGGACAAAGCTCACCTCGTCCGCGGGCACATCGGCCAGCTCGCGCGCGAGGTCGATCTCGGCGAACGCGTAGGCCGGGCCGAACGGCAACAGGCCCCACGTGAACCCACCGATCCGCACGCCGCGGCCGTTGACCTCGCGCACCGAGCCCAGGTTGAGGCCCCCAAACCGCTCGCGCTGCGCATCCTCGACGATGATCGTATCGGGTGAGCGCAGCACGCCCGCATCGCCGGCGACCAGGTTGAACGGGCCGCCGAGCAGCGTTCCGAGGTCGACACCGACGAGCGTGATGGCTTCGCTCCCTCCACCGGGGCGCGCGATCGAGGTGCCGACCATCACGAGGCCCGAGGCCCGCGCGACGCCGGGCGTGACCCGCGCGCGATCGACGAGCGAACCGGCGATGCGCTGGCCGGGCTGAGCGTAGGTGGTTCCCGGCGGCACGACCCACAGATCGGCGCGCGCGTTGTCGACGAACAGCGTGTTCTTCGCGAGCAACCCGAACATGGTACCGAGCTGAAAGTTCGCCAGCATCGCCGCGAACACGACCCCGAGCAGCGTCCCGATGAACTTCGCGCGGGCATGGACGGCCATGCGCAGTCCGAGTCGGATCGTCGCCAGCCACCGCGTGACGCGATGGCGACGCACCGCGCGTAGCCGAGCGGGCACATCGATGGGAACCGTCATGGTGCCTTGGATGCCGTTTTCTGGTACAGGTTACGCAAAATATGGGACGTCCTCGTGGTACCCGGAACGCCCGCTTTCTTGCCACCCGCAAGCGCCTGGTCACCAAGCTCGCGCGTCGTCTCGCCGAGCCGGGTGGTGCGAGCGCGAGCATGCGGCAACTCGCCGCGACCTCCGGTGTCAGCGTCTCGACGCTCCAGCACTACTTCGGTGATCGCGCCGGCGTCGTCACCGCCGTGCTCGAGTCCGCGCATCGGGCGGGACAATCGTACCTCGACGAGGTTGCCTGCGGGTTTCTCCCACCCTTGCGTGCCTCACTCTCCTGGTTCGTAGACTACATCGTGGCCGGGCTCGTCGAGGGCAAGGTGGGCGAGCTCCACGAGCTCGGGCTCGCTGCGGGCTTCCGCGACGACAAGCTCGGGCCCGCGTACCTGAATCACATCCTCGAGCCCACGCTGCAAGCACTGGAGGCACGGCTCGCGCGGCACCTCGCCGCTGGTGATCTGCGGCCATGCGATCTGCGCGTCGCGGCGATCCACCTGCTCGCCCCCCTGCTGGTGGCGGTGCTGCACCAGTATTCGCTCGGAGGTCAGCAGTGCCGGCCGCTGCCGATGCGCAGCTTCATCGATCACCACATCGACATGTTCCTGCGCGCCTACGAGGAGCCCAGGGTCGTGCCTGCCAAGCGCCGATGAGCGCGCCGCAGCGTCTCCCACCGTTGCGTTTGTGCGCGCATGGAGCGACGCTCGAAGAGAGGACGACGTGATTCTCGTTACCGCGGCGCAGGGAACGGTTGGGCGGGAAGTCGTGCGCGCGCTCGCGGCCCGGGAAACGGCACTTCGGGCCGCCGATCGACAGACGCTCGACTTCGCGGATGCGCGCACCTTCGACACGGCGCTCGCGGGGTGTGACGCGGTCTTCCTGCTCCGCCCCCCCGCGATCTCGGACGTGAAGCGCACGCTCAACGTGTTCATTCAGCGAGCACGCGCCGCGGGCGTGCGCAGGTTCGTGTTCTTGTCCGTCGCGGGCGCCGACAAGAACAAGCTCGTCCCCCACCACAAGGTAGAGCGCGAGCTGATGCAGGGTCCTCGCGACTGGACGATCCTGCGTCCCGGCTTCTTCGCGCAGAACTTCGAGACTGCGTACGCCGAGGACATCCAGCGGGACGCCCGGATCTACGTCCCCGCGGGCAACGGGCTCGTCACCTTCGTCGATGTTCGCGACCTCGCCGAGGTGGCGGCCGCCGCGCTCACCGATGACCAACACGCCGGACAGGCCTACACCCTGACAGGCCCCGAGCCGGTCTCGTTCGCGACGGCCGCCGACCTGCTGTCGCGCGAGCTCGGTCGGCCGATCCGCTACGTGCCCGCCAGCATCCTCGGATATGCACGCCATCTGCGCGGGCGCGGGCTCCCGCTCACCCAGATCGCCGTGCAGACCATCCTTCACGCAGGGCTTCGGTTCGGACAAGCGGCGCAGGTCGACCCCACGCTGGGCACGTTGCTGGGCCGCCCCGCGCGCACCCTCCGGGACTATCTTCACGACCGTCGAGACGTCTTCGCCGAACGAGCGTGATCTACGCGCGAGGCGCACGCCGTGGGTAGCCATCTAGCGCGCGCGCTCGTCGATCCATGTGAGCCCTGCCCTACCCCCGAGCACCTGGTTCGCGTCGCGCCCGCAGTGTAGGCGCTCTTCCAGGGCCGCCGCCGTGACGGCGCGGATGACGGGAGCCGTCGCTGCAAATGGAGCATCGGCTGGCCGACAACCATCGGTCGCAAGCGTGGCGATCATCTCTGGCACGTTCACGCCCCGCGCGCGTGCGATCGCGAGCGCGCCGCCGCGGTCCGCGCCGACCAGGCAAAGGTCAGTGAACCCGAGGTGCCCTGCGCCATGCACGATCGCCAGGCGCGTGCCGGGCACAGGGGGACCCGCGGGAGGAGGAGCGATTCCGTCGCGATCGCCCACGACGATCGTGGTGGACGCATCGCCGTCAGGCGCCGCCGTTCCGGCCATCGCGATCCGCACCGCGAGCTCCGGCCGGTTTCCGAGCGTCCCGGAGAGCACCGCTCCGAGGGAGTGCCCGACGACCCCGATCCGTGGAGCGATTCGGGCGCGCACGAAGGCGAGCGGATCGGGCTCTGGTGGGGGACGCGTGATCAGCTCGAAGACAGTGGACGGGACGCCCATCGGAAAGCTCGTGGTCCCGCGCAACACGTCTCCGAGCCCGACTCCCGGCAGGTCGGGCGCGATGACCACAAACCCACGACTCGCCCAGTGCGTCGCAAGGAATGCGCTCTGCGCGCGAAACGAAGCGGCGCCGTGCAGAAACAGCACCACCGGATAGGGGCCGTGCGTGTCGTCGAGAGGAAGGTCGCGAAACGCGGCGCTCTCGAGCCACACATTATCGCCGTCGGGTATCTTCGCTGCCTCGTCGGCCGGCATCGCCTCGCGCAGATCGTAGCGAAGCGTCCCTCGCCCGCGCTCACTGCCCACCCGCGCGGGGTACCACACCTCGAGAACGAGCTCGCCTGCGCGCACCGTGCGCGCACCGACGGGCCACGGTCCGGCCAGGGCCACGTCATCTGGACGTGGAAGCAGATCGACTCCGCCGCATGGCTCCTTCGATCGATCGCGCCCTTTGTGGCAGCCGGTGAGCACGCTCGCGAGGAGGAACGCGGCGAAGAGGAGCGCGCGCATCGCCTCCCAGCCTACGCGATCACGCGCGCATCGCGACGCGACGCCATTGTCTCGATCCGTAGTCACTTCGATCGAACTGCGCCGATTGTTCGGATTTTTCGAACGTGACGGCGGCGCACGCGTGACTACCCTTTCTCCCTGACAGGAGGTTCCTATGTCCAGAGCTCTCCCGCTTCTTAGCGCGCTCCTCGTGAGCGCGTGCGCGCCCGCCGCGACCGGCGTCGGGGTGCAAGGGACGGTGGTGACGTCGGGTCCGCCCGGCGCGTGGGATGCAGGCCCCGACCTCGTGTGGGCGGCGCCCGGAGTTCAAGTCGTCGCCGGATGGGACCAGCCCGTGTTCTTCGTCGATAACGGGTGGTGGTGGTGGAACGACGGCGGCTGGATGTGGTGGGGCCCTGGAGGCTGGGCGTGGGCGCAACCCCCTCTCGCTCTGCGCACGCACATTCGCGATCCCTGGCGCTTCCGCGGGTGGGGCGCTCCGGGGCAGCTCGCGGCGAGTCCTCGTTGGTACACATACGACCGCTGGTTCGCGGGCTCGCGGCGTTGGAGCCCGGCGATCCGCGATCACCGTGGCGGCTGGCGGGCGCCGCCCGCTGCGCGATCGTGGAGCGCCCCGAGCCGCGCGGGCTGGTCGGGCGGATGGGGCTCACGCGGCGCGACGATCCGCAATCATCGCCGGTGACGGACGCCTACTGGAGGTTGAAGCCGTGATCGACGGGCTGATAGGTCGTGGTGATCTTGCCACCCGCGCCCGAGTCCTCGGCGAGCGGAAAGTCTCGGTGCCGCCGGAACGACAACACCGCCGGACCGGGCGCGACCTGGCCGAGCGAGCTCGCGGGGAGCACCACACTCGTCGTGCCCGCGCCGCGCGCATCCACACGCACGAAGTCGAACCGGTTCGCGTCGTTCGCGACGATCGTCTCGACGAGCTCGTCGGTGACCAGAGGTGTCCCCGACCAGGCGAGGTCGTATGCCCGATCGCGCGCGATCGAGGCCGGTGGCGACGCGAAGTCGATCGGAGAGAACGCCGGCACTGGATTCTCGAACTGCTCGCCGTCGACGTTCACGTACAGGAACGTGCCGTTATCCACGCGGCCAGCAAGCTCCGTGGCATGCCAGTCGAGCAGTGCGTCGAAGGGCATCGGCTTGCCGTCGAACTCGACCGAAGCGCCGCCGTCGAGGATCAGCGTCGTCCCGACGTTGCTACCGAAGCGGAACTGCGCGCGCGCATGGGTGATGTCGGTGTTCTCGTCGTAGTACGCCCAGTAGGTGGCGTGGATGCGGTCCTGGTTGACGTCCCCCGACGACTCGGACTTACAGCCGGTGTCATCGGCAGCAACGGTGAACGGGAGCACGACGAACGCGAACGCGAGACGTAGCGAGAGCATTGCGAACCTCCGGCGCCACGCACTGCAGCTCGTGGGCCGGCGCGCAACTGACGTGCGGTCGATGACTTGCGACGTTTGCGACCGACGCGCGTCGGGATCCTCGACGCGTAAACGCGTGTTCACGCCCGACGTGACGTGGATGTCATCGGCGCTGGATCACTCGGCACAACCTAGGCGCGGCGGGTTGCTGCATAGAACAGACAGTCGACGCGCGCGATCTCCGCATGCGTCGTCATCATGAACGGGACGAAGGACCTTCGCGACACGATCGCCTCTTGGCTGATCTCGAGCCAGCGCGCCGACACCTCCGCCCCGCTCTCGTCGCGGGCATCGAACGGCCACGGCACGCCTCGTGCGATCCATCCGAACCTCGTTCCCTCGGCGACGACCTCGAAGTTGTGACGGTCGATCTCCAGATCGAGCGTGACGCAGGCACGCGGATCGGCGCGCGCGCCGAACGCGAGGCTGAGCTCTGGCCGCAAGCACACGCGCACCGGCTCCTCGAGGATCATCATGTGCTCGCGGCCATACGTGGAGACGAGTGCCTGCGTTCGCATCAAGCGAAGGAGCCCCGCATAGGCGGTGGCATCGGCCTGCGGGTCACCGACGCGGCCGCATTCGATCGTCACCGATGGAGCGAGCTCCGTGAATGCCTCGGTGAACGTCCCGAGGTTCAGGTTCGAGCACACGAAGCGATCGCAAAACAACGCCGCGAGATCGAGGCGCTCGTCGAGCGCACCGCCGACCGCATACGCCGGATTGCGGCCCGTGTTGTTGTGCAGATCGACGACCAGCTCGGGGCGCACCTCGCGCAACATGCCAAGCACATGTTCCGCGATCTGCCCATCGAGCTCGCGAAACGGTGGGCGGAAGCAGCGGTTCAGATCGCGGCGCCCCGGCAGCATGCGATGCGAAAAGCGCGGCGCGGTTCGCGCACTCGCGACGTTGCCGACGAAGAGCCAGGCATCGACCGCGGGGATCTCACCGGACCGGAGATAGCGATGGATCGCGCGCAGACCGCTGGGCTCGTTGCCGTGGATCAGCCCCGCGACCACACGAGAGCGCGCGCGATCATGCCCGGGGACGTGGAACACCGTCGGGACCTCAAGCTCGTCGAGAAAGCGCTCGGCGTTCGCAGGTACCCGATGGCCACGGGTCTCCCTCACGTCGATCAAGGCGCTCATGGCCACTCCCACGCGTGCACCGGCAGCTCGCGGTCGCTGGCGGCGCGGTAGGCGCGCATGAGGGAGCACCCGGCGGCGAGGGGGGCTTGGCCGCGCGACGCAACGTCGAACATACGTCGCTGCCACACCGCACCCGTTTGTCCCGTCGCGACGCGTCGGGCGATCACGTCGAGGTGAAGATCGGCTTCGGCGCTCGTCACGCCCGCATCGAGCAGGCCGCGCCGCGCGAGGGGAAGGGTGAGCTGGACGACGGCATCCGCGGAGAGCGGGCGGAGGCGTGCTTCGGGGGTCAACCACAACAGCTCGGCTGCGAGCCCGCGTTGCGCCGCCTCGTAGAAGTTGCGGCGCGCATGGCCGAACGTGAGGCCCAACAACCAGCGGTCGATGTCCGGCGCGAGCGCGAGCGTTAGCCCGACGAGGAACGCGGCATTGGCCATCATGTCGCGGACGGTCGGGCCCGCGGGCAACGCGCGCAGCTCGATCCGGAAGTGCCCCCCGCCCGCCGCATCGTAGACAGCGCGGTTCCAGCGCCACACCGTTCCGTTGTGCAGCCTGAGCTCGGCGAGCGTCGGTACACCGCCGGCACGTAGGCACGCGAGCGGGTCCTCGGGGCCGACCTGCGGCAGGAGCGGCTCGTGCAACGCGACGCTCTCACCGAACAGCTCCAGCGGTCCGCCCCGCAGCCAGCCATGGCCAAACGACACCCGCGCCGGGCGCCAGTCATCGGGCTGGACGCGCGGACGGTCGTCGACCGATTGGCGGAACAGTGCGATGCGCGTCTCGTCCCACAGGCGCTTGCCCAGAAACAGGGGCGAGTTGGCGGCGATCGCGAGCGCGGGCGCGGTCGCGATCTGTGCCGCGTTGTAGACCGCGGCGTAGCGCGATGGTGGAACGCGGAGATGGATCTGCAGCGACGTCATCGCCCCCTCGAGCGTGACGTCGTCCCACTCGAGCTCGAGGTGATCGAGGCCTTCGATACGGATCGGGAAGGCCGACCGGCGCAAGCGCTGGATTCCCGCCGACAGCATGCGGTAGCGACAGCTATCCGTGAGCGCCGAGGGTGCGAGATCGCTGGCGGCGAGCGTGGGTAGGATCCCGATCTGGACGACGTGTGCATCCTGCCCCTCGGCAGCGCGGCCGATCGCCGACAGCATCTCGCGGAGCTCGCTCCCGAGCGCTGTCCACGGGGCACCGGCGAGCATGACCGGCGTCGAGTTGATCTCCAGGTTGAAGCGATCGAGCTCGGGCACCACGCGTGGATCCCGCAACCCGTCGAGCACCTCGCGATTCTTGGGGATCGGGCGCTCGTGCTCGTCGACGAGATCGAGCTCGACCTCGGCGCCCACCGTCATGGGGCCGTCGCCAAACCCCGGGCGCGCCAGGAGCTGCCCGATCGCTTCGAGGCAGCTACGTAGCCGCACGTCGAAAGCCGCGTAATCGGGATCCGAAAAGTGGTCGCGTTCGATCTCGAGGCCCATGCGGCCTCCTTTGAATCAAGGGTAGCCAGCAGCAGACTGCCGCCAAGGTACGGCGTGGCCTCGGAAAAATGCCGAAAGCCCGTGCTACGGTCCTCGCGTGCTGCGCAGTGTCGCGTTGGCGTTCGTGCTGGGCAGCCTGCTGGCGCCTCGCGCTGCCCGCGCCGACGAGGACCAGCGCACGAAGTTCGGCCTCGGCAAGCCGATGACAACGCCGGCCTCCCCCCCTCCGTCGTCGACCGACAAGAGCAATCCCCGCGACCTGTTCGGGCTCGGCCAAAAGCCCGACACCGAAGAGCCGGTCAGCTGCGACGAGCCGCATCAGTTCGGCTGCGCGACCGTCACCGACCCGCTCGACGATACGTCGCCATACGGGCTGTCCACCTGGTTGACCGGGAGCTACCTGCTCTCGCTCCCGCTCGGCTACGTGACGCAAAACCAGGTCGCGAACTACGGCCTTGGCGCCATTCGCGACGATACAGGCATCAGCATCGGCGGCGCGACCGGCCTCGAGAACCGGTGGACGATCGACGGCGCTCCCGTCGACAATGTCCGCACCGGCACAGACGACACGCGGATCCCGCTGACGTTCCTCGAGGGCATGACGGTGTACGTGGGCGGCTTCACCGCGCACGACCGCGTGAGCACCGGCGGCATCATCGACGCACAGCTCGTGAAGGGCGGCACCGAGCACGAGCTGAATGCACAGGTGTGGGGCGGGCTGACCGGCAACCCGCAGCGCCGGCCCGCCGCGAGCGGCAGCTACTTCGTGCGGCGGCTCTCCATCGAAGCACCGTGGAACACCGCCCTGTCGGTCGTGGGCACCGGTCCGCTCGGCGAGCTCGCGGGTGGCACCGCCTGGTACGCGGCGGGGCTCGCGCCCGAGCTCACGGCGATCGATGCGACGTGGCGAACGTCGCGGCTCGTGGATGTCAACGGTGATGGCACCCCCGACGGGTTGCCCGGCACCCTCTCCACGCAGGCGCTGACGTCGCCCGAGCAGCGCACGTACGACTGGTTCGTGCCGGCGATGGTGCGCGCTGGCTACGATCGCGGCGCGCACCACATCGACCTGACGCTGCTCGGCCAGGCGACGCTGTTCACGCGCTACCTCGCGAACGCGACAGTGCAGGCCGCTGGGATCGATCGCCACGACTTCGTCGTCGACGGCATCGCCACGTGGCGCGGCAGGTGGACGGACACGCGCGCGTTCGTGCAGCTCGCGTGGCACCGCAATCAGCGCGACGAGTCCGCGCACGTCGATGGTGCGGAGGACATCCCCCAGCTGCTCTCCGCTTACGTGCCGATGCTGCTGTCCGAGGATCCCCAGCTCGCCGAGCTGTGCCACGACGGAACGTTCCCCAATATCGCGCAGTGCCCCGTCCCGTTCGGCTACTTCGCCAGCGGCGGTGTGGGCGTCCTCAGTGACAGCACGGGTGATCGCCCGACGATGACCGGCGAGCTCACCCGCCGCATCGGCAACCATGTCGTGCGGGCGGGCGGGACGATGGAAGACACGCGCCTCGTGCTGACGTCGAGGCTGTCCGGCGGCGAGCAGCTGCGCAGCTTGTTCGACGGCCATCTCGATCGCCTGCGGTACGTCAACGGTGACTGCATCGAGGAGGTCGGCGCACCGTGCGCCTACGCGAACGAGTCCAAGCTGCGGTACCGCACGCGTTACGCCGCCGCGTACCTCGAGGACACGTTCTCGCCGACCGAGGACATCCGCGTCGACGGCGGTCTCCGCTGGGAGCTCATGTGGGTCGGCGAGCGCCTCCACTTCTCCGACGAGTTTTCGCCGCGGCTCGGCATCAGCTGGGACTTCCTCGGCGAGGGGCGCTCGCGCGCATGGGCGAGCATGGGCCGTGCGTACCCGATGCTGCCGGCCGGCCTTGGCTCGACGGTAATCCGCCGTGACGCGACCGTGCACGACGTCGAGACGCCGCTGGGCGAGAGTCGCGACACCGACGCGGGTGCGGCGTATCGCGTGGCGGCCGGCATCGAGCCGATGGCCCAGGACGAGCTGACGATGGGCGTCGAGGTCGGCCTCGCGAAGACATTCCGCCTGATCGCGTGGATGCAGGGGCGCTGGTTGCGGCGCGGCCTCGAGACCACGCCGAGCGGCTTCGATAACCCCGGCCGCATCGAGGGCGGTCCGGCGCGCCGCACGACCGAGCAGCTCGCCGTCGAGATCGCGACCTCTCCAACGGCGAAGCTGGTCCTGCGCATCGGCTATCTGGCGGGCCGCACCGTGGGCAACTTCAACGGAGCATGGGATCCACGCCAGGGGATCATCCTCTACAACGGCGACGAGTTCGGCACCGGCTACACCGCGAACACGGAGTACGGCCGGCTGCCGAATGACGTCGGCCAGCGCCTGTATGCCGAGGGGAGCCGGCGTTTCACCTTCGGAAGCGTGGACGTCCAGGCCGCCCTGCGGCTCAGCCTTGCCAGCGGGCGCCCGCGGAGTGCGATCGCCGTGACCGATGTAGGTCCGCTGCATATCATCGAGCGGGGCAGCGTCGGGCGTGGGGAGATGCTGGCCACGACCAACGCCCGCGTTGCCGCCTCTTGGCGCGGGTTCGACCTCGCCCTCGACGTCCTCAACGTGTTCGACCGTGGGGCGGCGAGCTCGGTGGACGAGGTCTACACGAGCTCCTTCGTTCGCCCGATCGATGGCGGCCGGTACGAAGACGTCCCCTTTCTCAAGACCACCGACGGTGCCCCCCCCGGCCGGCGCACCGCGTACGGGCTGCCACTGGCCTTCCAGGCCCCCATCTCGGCCGTCCTGAGCCTGCACCGTCAGTTCTGAGCTTCCGAATAATCCGGAGACACAAGCCGGTGAATTGGCTTTGGATACGGACAACCCGTCCGTGGTTTCCGGTACCATTTTTTCTGCCGAGCGCGATCGGGGTCGCGCTCACGGGAAGTCGCCGCGCATTCGAGGAGCCCAATGGCCGACCTGTCTCAGTTCAAGGAAGCCGCTGCAGCCGTCCAGCACTCTCCGCACGCCGTCAGCGCGTGGGAGGAAGTCGAGTCACTCGCCGCCGAGCTCGAGAAGCCCGACGACGTCGTGCTCCTCTATAGCGAAGCACTGTCGTCTTCGCTCGAGCCTGAAGTCGCAGAGATGATCGGCGAGCGCGCCGGTGGTTTCTGCGACGAGTGGTTCGGCGACGACCCGTCCGTGCTCGAGAAGATCCTCGTGCGCGTGACGTCGCTCGCGCCGTCGTCGGATGCCGCACTCCAGCGCTTGAGCGTCATCTACACCGTCGCCGAACGTTGGAACGACGCGCTCAAGCTCTACGACCAGGCCGTCAGCTCGACGAAAGATCAGGGCCGTCGCATCCGCCTGTTGCGTGAAGCCGCGCAGCTCGCGAAGGACGTCGCGAACCGTCCTGACAAGGCGATCAACTACTACCAGCAGCTGCTGCCGCTGACGCCCGACGATGCGCAGGTAGGCCAAGGCCTCGAGCGTCTGCTCGAGCGCCACGAGCGGTGGGCCGATCTCATCGAGCTGTGGGAGAGCCGCCTCGAGTCACAGTCGAAGAAAGATCGCGAGCGCACGCGCGCCCGCATCGCCGGCGTGTGGCTCGACAACCTGAAAGATCCGACGCGCGCGCTCGCGGCTACCAAGCCGTTGCTCGCGGTCGCCGACGACGACAAGGAAGCGACGGCGCTCCTCGAGCGCATCATCGAATCGCCGCACGCGAACCAGGCCACGCGCGAGGCCGGTGTCGACCTGCTGCGCTCGCACTACGATGCGTCGCAGCGCCCGCGCGAAGTGATTCGCGTCCTCGAGCGCGTCATCGACCTCGATCCCGCGAACAGCGCCGCGCTACGCGAAGAGGCAGGTAGCCGCCTCGCCGATCTCGAGGACATCCCTGGCGCGATGCAGCACTACGCGGCACTGCTCGAGATGGCCCCGAGCTCGTCCTCGACGGAAGAGAAGCTGCGCGCGCTGGCCGAGCGTGGCGGCCAGCACGAGCGTTATGCAGAGGGCGTCGCCGCCGCCGCGCGCGCCGCCAAGGACCCGACGCGTCGCGTGGAGCTTCTCGGCGAGAGCGCGCGCACGCGCCTCGATCGTCTGAATGACACCGACGCCGCGATCGCCCTCCTCGTCGAAGCGTCCGAGGTCTCGGGGGCGGCCGACGTCGAGCAACTCGGCATCGCGCGCCGCCTCGCGAAGCTGTACGCGAAGGCCGAGCGCCACAAGGAGCGGCTTGCTGTCCTCGAGCGTCAGGCACAGCTCGAGAGCAACGAAGGCGCGCGCAGCGCGATTCTCAGCGAGGCGGCCAAGCTCGCCGAGCAGCTCGGCGATACCGAGCGCGCCCTCAAGCTGTGGGAGCGCCGTGGCGACAGCGACCCGAGTGACACGTCGGGTCTCGACGCCCGCATCGGCATCCTCGAGACGCAGGAGCGCTGGGACGAGCTCATCGCGGCTCTCGAAGGCCGTGCGAGCAAGGCGCCGTCGGGCCTGCAGAAGCGCGCCGACCTCGTGCGCGTCGCGCTGATCCATCACCACAAGCGCACCGATCTCAATGCTGCGATCGATGCGTGGCAGCGCGTCGTCACCGATCACAAGGATGACGAGGAGGGCATCTCCGCCCTCGCCGATCTACTCGCCGAGACCAATCGGTGGGCGGAGATGGCAGATCTCCTCGAGAACGCCTCGGGCCGCGCCACCGTCCGCACCGTCGCTCGCCTCGTCCGCCTCGGCGAGGCCCTCCGCGTCCACCTCGACCAGCCGCCCCGCGCGCTCGCCGCGTTCCGCAACGCGATCGCGATCGATCCGGGCAGCAAGGAAGCGCGCGCTGGTCTCACCGCGCTGCTCGAGGTCGCGTCGACGCGCGCAGCCGCGGCCGATGCCCTCGCGCAGGCGATGCGCATCAACGGCGACCTCGGCGGCGTGCTCGAGCTTCTGCCCGCGCGCCTCGCCGAAGCGAAGGACGACCGCACCAAGCTCGCACTGCTCCGCGAGGCTGCGCAGCTGCGCCTCGAACACAAGCACGACGCGCAGGGCGCCCTCGGCGATCTCGCCAAGGCGTTCCCGCTTGCTCCGCGCGATCAGCTGATCGAGAACCAGCTGACATCGCTCGCCAAGTCGACCGGTGATTACCTCACGGCCGCGTTCGCGTATCGCGAGGCGATCGACGCGCTCGGCGATGATCCACGTGAAGCGGCGCGCCTGCGCCTCGCATACGCCGACATGGTGAGCGAGCACCTCGACGATCCGCCGGGTGCCGCCGATGCGTACGCACTCGTCGCGACCGTCGAGCCGGGCAACCGCCGCGCCGTCTACGCGTTCGCCGGACTCGGCACGCGCCTCGGGAGGTGGGCCGATGCGTCGACCGTGGTCGTCCGCTACACGGGTGTCCGCGAGGCCTTCGACGACGAGCTGATGTCGATCCTCGAGGTCGCCGCGGCCAAGGCAACGGCACACGAGCAGCTCGCCGCCGGCATGTACGCCGCGCTCGAGCAACACAAGGTGCCCTCGTCGGTGGGTGCCAGCTTCTATCACCGCCTCGCCCTCCTCGAACGCGATCACCGCACCAACGCGCCGGCCGCGATCGCGGCGTACCGCAAGGCCCTCGAGCTCGGCGGCGAGCGCGTCGCGTGGCTGCAAGACCTCGTCAACCTCGAAAAGGAACAGGGCGCGTCGCCCGCGTTGCTCGAGGTGCTGCGCCGCCTCGCCGATGCCGATGGTCGTGATCTCGACTCGCTCGTCGGCGCTGCCGATGTCGCGACCAAGCTCGGTGACCGCGAGCAAGCACTCGCGATCCTGTCGGCCGTGCTCGGCCGTGCGACGGCCGCATGGCGTGGCACCGCGTCGATCAAGAGCGCGCGCTCTGTCGATGCCGTCGCGAAGTGGGCGATCGATGCCCTCGTCGACCTCTACCGCACGGGCGGTCGCGCTCGCGCGGCCGTCGACACCCTGATCGAAGCGGCGCGCCTGCCGTTCGATCAGAACACGCGCCGCGACATGCGCCTGCGTGCCGCGCAGCTCGCCACGGTCGAGCTCGGCGACAACGCCGCGGCCATCGACATGTACCGCAGCGTGCTCGCGTCGTCGCCGAACGACCTCGACGTGATCGAGCGCCTCGGTCACCTCCTCGGTCTCGAGGATCGCGTCCCCGAGCTGCTCACGCTCCGTCAGATCCAGCTCGGGCTCGAGACCGATTCGGACAAGAAGCTCGGCCTTCGCCTCGAGCTCGCCAAGCTCGTCGGTATCGTCGAAGAGCGCGGCGGCCGGCTCGATGCGCTCAAGGCCAACCTCGAGGATCGCCCCGGTCACGAAGCGTCGATCGATGCTGTCGCTGAGCTCCTTTCGAGCAAGGGCCAGCACCGCGCCCTCGTCGATCTGCTCGAGTCCCAAGCCCAGCGCCTCGAGGCCGCGGCGGACATTCCGCGCGCCGCCAAGCTGTGGGCCCGGTACGCGCAGGTCGCCGAGACCGACACCAAGGAAGTCGAGCGCGCGATCAGCGGCCACCGCCGCGTCGTCGCGCTGTCTCCGACGAGCGACTCGCTCCGCGCCCTCGCCCGCCTGAACCTCGAGCGCCAGCAGCCGGGGCAGGCCGTGCCGTGGCTCGAGAGCCTGCTCGGCACCGTCCCGCCGGGCGAGCGGCTGCTCGTCGTGAGCCAGCTCGCCAAGGCCCATCTGTCGGCGAACCAGCCCGACCGCGCGATCGCCGCGATCGAGGTCAACCTCGACGACAACGTGCAGGCGCTCGAGCTGCGCACGCTGCTCGCCGACCTGTACCGCAAAGCGGAGCAGTTCGAGCCGTTGGCGCGCCACCTGACGCGCTCGCTTCCGCTCCTCAAGGAAGATCAGAAGCTCGCGCGCGAGTTCGCGCGGGAAGCCTCGTCGATCTACCTCACCCGCCTCGGCTCACCCGCCAAGGCCATTCCCGCGCTCGAGACCGCGCTCGAGCTCGACCCCACGGACAAGGACCTCCGCACCGCGCTCGCGATCGGCCAGCGCGTTGCCGGCAAGCTCACGGAGGCCCGCACCGCGCTGACCGAGCTGATCAATGACTTCGGTCGTCGCCGCTCGCCGGAGCGCGCCGCGCTGCACGTCGAGCTCGCGCGCGTCGCGCAGGCCGAGGGCAAGCTCGACGAGGCGATGTCCGAGATGGAGTCCGCGTCGAAGATGGACGTGTCGAACGCGTCCATCCAGAAGGAGCTCGCCGAGATGGCGCGCACCGCGGGCCAGCTCGACAAGGCGGAGCGCACCTACCGCGCGCTGCTCCTCGTCGTGCGCCGTGCCCCGCCGGGAGATGACGAGACGGCCGTCGGCGCCAGCGAGGTGCTGTTCGAGCTGCACAAGCTCGCGGCCAGCCGCGGCGAGGCCGACCAGGCCAAGGAGCTCCTCGAGTCGGCGATGGAAGCGGCGATCCAGTCGGACGCCGAGGTCCGCCGCCTGCGCCGTAGCCTGATCGCCCATAACGAGGTCGAGCTGCTGCTATCCGTCCTCGAGAAGCGCCTCGGAACCAACCCCGAGCCGCACAGCAAGGCGCGCCTGCTCTCCGATCTCGCCGAGGCACTCGACCAGCTCGGTCGTGGCAACGACGCACTCGATTCGCTGATCCGTGCCATCAACGTCATGCCAGGCCGCCTCGATCTCCACGAGCGCGCACGCGAGCTGGCAAAGAAGCTCGGCCAGACGTCGAAGTTCGTCGAAGCCGTCGATCAGGTCGTCGACCGGCTCCGCCGCAAGGACGATCCGCCGCTAATCGCGAACCTCCTCATGCGCGCGGGCGATGCCCTCGAGCACGATGCGAACGACCTGCGCGGTGCGGCGAACCTGTATCGCCGCGTCGAGATCCTCGGCGAGCGGCTCGCGGAGGCGTTCTACGCGCAGGCGCGCGTCGCGGCCGCCCTCGGCGACACCGCCGAACAGGCACGCACGCTCGACAAGATGTTCGAGCTCGCGGGCACCGACACCGAGCCGACGCCGGCGCAGGTCGATGCGCTGTACCGCCTCGCCGAGATCTTCCTCGGCAGCGAAACGCGACGCAAGCAAGGCTTCGATCTGCTCGAGCGCGCGTTCGCTGCGGAGCCGCGGTGGGCGCAGGCCGGTCGCCTGCTGAAGGCGGCCGCGGCGACCAGCCCGGACGACGAGAAGATCATGACGATGTACGAGCGCGTCGCGCGCAACGGTGGCGACGCCGAGCTGCTGCTCGACTTCCTCGAGCGGCGGGCGAGCCTCGCGACCGCGACGCCCGCGCAGATCCGTGAAGCCGTCGACCTCGCGGTCGAGCAGGGTCAGGAAGCGCGCGCGGAGGCCCTCCTCGTGCGCGCCGTCGCCGCGGCCCGCGACACGGCCGATGGCCTCGGCTCGGCGCCGTGGGCGGTGCTCGCGCTCGCGGAGCGTCGCCTCGCGGCGAACGACCTCCAGCAAGCGAAGGACCTTACCTACGAGATCGCGCCGATCGCGGAGAACGAGCAGGTCAACGGGCTCGCGATGCGCATCGCGACCCGCGCCCTCGCCCACCGGCAGACCGACCTCGCCGCCGACGTCTACGAGTTCCTGCGCGAGCGAAACCCGTCGGACCGCGCGGTGTGGCAGCCGCTGCTCACCATCTATCGCGAGAGCGGCGATGGCGACCGCCTCGGTAGCGTCGTCTCCTCGACGCTACCCAACCTCGTGACCGCGGGCGAGCGCAACGCGCTGCGCCTCGAGCACGCGAAGTTCCTGATCGAGAACCTCAAGCGCCATCACGACGCCCTCGACGTGCTGCGCGATGCGCTCGCCGACGACGCGGACAACCTCGAAGCGGCCGAGCTGTTCGAAGGCACGCTGCGCGCCCTCGGTGACGAGGACGGCATCGCGGACTTCCTGTGGTCCCGCTTCGAGGATGCGCAGAACCGCGGCCACCGTGATTCCACGGTCGACGTGGCTCTGCGCCTCGGTGATCTGCTCGAGAAGAACGGCTCGTCCGACGCGATCCGCGTGTATCGCGCCGCGCTGATCATCGCGCCCGACGACCGCGAGATCCTGCGGCGCGTCGTCAACCAGCTCGGCGAGAACGACGACCCGCGCGAGGGCGCCGTGCTCATGGAGCGCCTGCTCGCGGTGGAAACGCCGGAGCGCGCCCCCGAGCTGGCCGGCAAGCTCGCGACGATGTGGGAGGCCGCAGGTGACAGCAAGGGCGTGCAGCGCACGCTCGAGCTCGCGCACGGCTCCGCCCCCGACAACAAGGCGATCCACGATCGCCTCGAGCAGTGGTACCGCGATCACGAGCAGTACGCCGAGCTCGCCGAGCTCATGACCAAGGATGCCGAGCGGCTCGCCGACGGCCCCGCGGTCGAGCGCCTGCGCGAAGCGGCGATCGTCTACTCCGGTTTCCTCGGCCAGCCGCTCAAGGCCGCCGAGGTGCTGCGCAAGGCGCGCGCGCGTGCCCCGCACGTCGCTGAGCTCGTCATCGATCACGCCACGGCCCTCGCGGCCGCCGGCGAGCTCGATGCCGCGCAGCGCGCGATCGGCGAGGCGCTCGCGAGCGTGACGGGTGAAGGCCGCACCGGCCTCCTCCTCTTGCGCGCGACGTTCCGCCAGCAGCTGGGCGACGACGCCTCCGCGGTCACCGACCTCACCGAGGCGTACGAGCTCGACAAGGGCCGTGCGACCGAGCTGCTCGTCGGTGGTCTCGAGCGTCTGCGCGCACGCGCGGAGCGCGACGGCGACTTCCCGACCGAGCGCAACGCCACCCTCAAGCTCGCCCAGCTCCTCGTGGCGCATGGCGAGCTCGAGCGCGGCCGCGCATTCCTCGTTGCCTGGATCGAGCGCGATCCGCGCGACGCGGAGCCGCTGTACACGCTGTGCGACCTCGACGAGTCGATCCAGCACTGGGACGGCGTGGCCGCCGCAGCGACGCGCCTCGCATACGTCACCGAAGGTGAGGCGCAGGTGCAGGCCGCCCTGCGCGCTGCCAACGCGTCGACGCAGGCGGGCCGTCCGGGCGAGTCGGTTCCCGTGCTCGAGGTGGTGCACCAGGCGCAGCCCAGCGTCGAGACCCTCCGTAACAAGCTCCGCGAGATGTACGAGGCCGCGGGCGAATTCCGCCTTCTCGCCGGCGTGCTAATCGCGGATGCCGATCACGGGACGGATCCCGCGGCGCGGTATGCGAACTACAAACGCGCCGCGGAGTTATTGCTCTACCACCTGCAGGATGCTGCTGGTGCACTCGCCCCGGCGCAGAAGGCCCTCGAGCTCCAGCCCGAGGATCACGGCGCGTTGATGCTCAACGTCGACGTGCAGATCACCTCGAACCAGCTCGAGGATGCCGCTCGCACCCTCGAGGCCGCGATCGCCGCGCAGAAGAAGCGCACGCCGGAGCTCGCCGTGCTCCAGCAGCGCATGGGTCGCGTCGCGGCGATGCAGGGCGACAAGGACGGCCAGCTCAACTGGCTCAAGAAGGCGTTCGACGTCGACCGCAAGAACGCGGAGGTCGCCGCGGAGCTGGCGCAGCTCGCCACCGAGATCGGTGACTACGAGCTCGCGCTCAAGCCGCTGCGCGCGATCACGCTCATGGACAACCCGGCCCCGGTGACGCGGCCGATGGCCCTTTTGTGGGAAGCGAAGATCGAGCACGCGCGCGGCAACCGCGCCAAGGCCGAGCTGTGGGCCAAGAAGGCCCTCCGCGAAGACCCGGCGTTCGCCGACGCGCAGCAGTTCCTCGACGAGCTGGGTCAGGGCTGAGCTACGTAGTCCAAGGTGGGGCGGGCGTTCGTAACCTCCCGTACAGAGGCGAGATCGTCGACGAAAGCCACCGCCAGCTATGAGCGACCGTTCGTGCGCGAGCTGGCGGCGCGTAGGCGCTCCATCTCTGCTCGAAGTCGTTCCAGCTCGGCCTCTGCGCGATCGGCGCGCCGCGCTTCCTCCTCGGCACGCCGCGCTTCCTCCTCGGCGCGCCGCGCTTCCAACGTCGCTCGCTGTGCGTGCTCGGCGGCCCTTCGCGCTTCTTCTTCCGCACGCAACATCGTCTCGAGAAGCAGGCCTTCGAGCCGTACCACGAGCTCGTCCGTCTCGAGCAGTACGGCCGAGCCCGCGAGGAAGCGAAGCCGGTTGCCTTCGACCTGGACGTCGAGGCCGAGCACACGTGACTCGTACTTGCCGCGGTCGGCAACGATCGGCGAATAACTGCGCGCACCGGGGCTCGCGAGCCTGTACGCGAAGAGCTGCCCTCGCTCGGCGTCGAACATGAAGTACTCGGGAATCCCCACGCGCGCATAGCGCTCGACGTTCCGCTCCGCATCCTTCTTGCGGTCGCCGCCCACGTGCACCTCGAGCACCCAGTCGAGCCCCTTGCGTTCGGCGCTCACGACCCACTTGCTGCGCTCGTGATCGTCCACATCGAGCACGACGAGAAGATCCGGCGCGAACCGCGGCTCCGCCGGGTAGTAGATCGGTAGCTCGTTCGCGACGTAGATCTTGCGACCCTGGCGCGCGAAGAACCCGCGCAGCGCGCCAACCGGGCTGGTCTTCGCTTTGAAATGCCGATCGCCCTCGGGCATCGCGATCTCGGCGTCGGTAACCTCGCCGGGTAGCGCCTTGTAGACCGCCTCCCGCTCTTCGGGCGTGAGCGCGTCCCACTCCAGCTGGCTAGGCGCCATGGGGAACCCCTGCGGACTCATCCTGATCACGCCCATCGACGAACAGCGTGACGGCTCGGCATGCTGTGGTCAACACGCAGGCAGCTCGTGCAGCGCATGGGCCGAGGATGATTCCTGCCAAGTAAGCGATCTCGCAGAACACCCGTGCGCGTGTCCGTCCGGCCCCCGGCCATTTGTCCGAACGCCGGCCATGCGTCGGACACGTACCGCGCTCTCAGCTCGACGCTGAAGGTTGGCCAACGCTCGTCTATGGCCGAACGAAGATGCAGGCGCTGAGCACGGGCACGGTCCCGTTGCTGCAGACGCCGAGACCGTCGACGAAACCTGCCGGCGGCGTCCAGGACTTCGTGTTGTCACGATTGATCGCGACGTAAGCCTCGTCGTCCTCGTAGGTAAGCTTGTAGACCCAGAACCAGTCCTCGAGGAGCACCGTGCTGCGCACGCCGCGCCGGAGGGCCACGTGCTCCTCGCGCAGCTTGCCGACCTTGCGCGCATTCGCCAGCGACGTCTGCTCCTCGGCGGACAGCCCGGCGAACTTCTGCATCTTGCGGTTGTCGGGGTCCTGGCCGCCCTCGGTACCGATGTCGTCGCCCTGATAGAGCATCGGGATGTTGCGCGGCGAGGTGAACAAGAAGGTCTGCGCGAGCCGCAGGCGCTCGTAGCCACCGCCGCTCGAGAAGGCCTCGGTCAGCGCGCGCACCTGATCGTGGTTGCCGAAGAAGTTGCCCATGATCGCGCCCGGAAACCCGCCGCGCCCTCCCATCGTGTCCTGTGGCGTGAGGTACGCGGTGTCGTTCCACACCGCGAACCCTGCGAGGTCACGCATGCTCGCGGAGAACGTCAGCAGCGCCGCTTTGGTCTTGTTGTAGTACTCCTCGTCGACCTGCCCCTGCACCATGTCCTCGCGGACGTGGTAGCGGGCCCAGCCGCCGAGCGACTCCCCGACCATGTAGAACACCGTCGGCTCGACGGTGAGCGCGTGATCCTTCACCGTCGTCTCGATCTCGCTCACGACCGCCTTCTTGAGAGCGAACACGAGCTTGTCATCCATGTGCTTGAGGGCGTCGGCGCGGAAGCCGTCGAAGTTGAACTCCTGCACGAGCCACAGGGCGTGATCCACGACCGCCTTCACTGCAGCCGGATTCGCGCCGTAATCGAAGTCGGGCATGTCGCTCGTGAACCAGCACCCGATGCGGGCTTCATCCCAGCGCCCGTCGCACGGGTTGTAGGGGAAGAACCATTCGGGGTGCTGCTGGAACAGTGGGCTCTCGCGGTGCACGTGGTTCGCCACGAAGTCCGGAATCACGCGAATGCCGCGCGCGTGCGCCTCGCGCACCAGCTCGTGCAGCTCTTCGGGCGTGCCGAACGCGGGCTCGATCGGCGTCGCCAGTCCGAGGTCTTCGTGGTGCGTGTAGCCGGTCGAGATCGGGTGATAGGAGTGGTAGCTGGAGAACCTGCGCTGATCCGTGAGGCCCACCGACGGCTGAGAATTATGCGAGTTGATCAGCGGCGAGCTGATCCACAACGCGTTGATCCCCATCGCCTCGAAGTAGCCGTCGCGGATCTTCTGCGTGATGCCCGCGAAGTCGCCGCCCTGCCACCGGCTCCGTTCGTCGTCGACGCGCGCGAGGTCCCCGACCGAGTTATCGATGTTGTTGCGCGGATCTCCGTCGAGGAACCGATCCGTGAAGATCTGGTAGATAGCCGCATCGTGCCAGGTGAAGTCGGCGTAGCGCATGCCTTCGCCGATCCACATCGGCACGAACAGCGGCCGCAGATCCTCGCCCGCCTTGGTGCGCAGGCGGAATAGCGCGCTGTACTTCGAAGGCGCTAGCCCCGCCGCCTCGAGCGTGAACGTCTTCGTCGCCGGGTCGTACGCCGTAGCGAGCTCCACCGGCTCGCCATTGACGGTGACCTCGCTCGCTTCGAGCGATAGCTCGCCATCCCCCACGTAGGCCACGGTCACCTTGTACGCGTCGACCTCGGTCGCGCTGCA
The DNA here is from genome assembly GCA_033763475.1 of Kofleriaceae bacterium. GTDB lineage: Bacteria > Myxococcota_A > Polyangia > Haliangiales > Haliangiaceae > JABFXX01. The sequence continues at coordinate 8,175 of JANRKM010000113.1, read as the reverse complement.
CATCGACAGCTCACCGACCAGCACCGGGCTCGCACACGCCTGGGGGCACTCCTCGCCCTCGGTACACGGCTCGGTCAGGTCGGGGTCATCCGACGAGGGACACCCCGCAAGCACCAGGGCTCCGAGGACGGCCGCACGACGGATGAACATGGCGCGGACCGGAGCATGCCGCGTGCTAGGTCGCGGGTCGATGGGGCCTAGAACGATCGAGGGGTTAGGGGAGCCCAACCGCAGCCCGAACCCCGTCATGTTGCGATCGGCAACGCTCCGTGCGTTCAGCACGCAGAGATCGACAACTGACCGGGCCCGTGGTGGTGAGGTGGAGTGGATGGTTAGCGGTGGAACACCGGGGGCCTAGCGCGCGTGCCGAACAGCTGTACGGAAGCGCGGCGGTGGGTCGAGCCCTTGATCACGACGCGCTCGACGGCGGCGCGATGCGAGATGTCGAGGTGCACCATCGGCGAGCGCGCGTCGAGCGCCCGGTTGACCTTGATCTCCTGACGCGAACCGTCCGCGAACCGTACAATGATCGAGTCGACGAACGAGCGCCCCGCCGTCGACTGCAAGCGGAGCTGCGAGAAGCGCGAGGGCGTCGCCAGGCGGATCGCGTTGCGCCCGTCGTTGTCGAGCATCACCGGTTGCGAGAGGGCGACCCACGGCGCGCGATACATGCCCGGCACGGGCGTGGTCTCGATGCGGTGGTCGCGCACGGGCGCCGCCGCCGGAGCCGGACGAAACCTCGCCGAGGCGTTGAACGCGATGGTGTCCGCGGCAGCAATCGACGAGGTGCCGAGAACGAGAGTCGTGATGAGGGCGGTGAGTTTGGACATGGCTGCTTCTCCTGGCTGAAGCCCGACGAGCTTCGAGCCGAGGAAGTGCAGCGCGTGGGCCAACGCTAACCACGCGACAACGCGCGCCCCGATCGCGGATGGCTGCAGCGGCTGCAGTCCTCACTGCAGGAACCGCTGTAGGCTGCGCGCATGTCCGACGCAGTTCGCTACGAGAGCCTGGATGGCGAGGTCGGTGTGATCACGCTCGCACGCCCCGACAACCGCAACAGCATGACGCCCGAGCTGCTCGACGCGTTTGCCGCAGCGAGTGCTGCCGCGCGGGCCGATCGACAGGTGCGGTGCCTCGTGGTGACGGGAACGGGCACTTGCTTCTCGTCAGGCGCGGACTTCAAGTCGACGCTGCAACGCGAAGGCGACGGCCGTGCGCCACACGAGAAGTCGTACGCGATGTACGAGCCGTTCCTGTCGCTGCTCGACATCGACGTGCCGATCATCGGCGCACTGAACGGGCACGCGGTCGGCGGCGGGTTCGGCCTGTCCCTGGTGTGCGACCTTCGCATCGGCGCACGCGAGGCGAAATACGGCGCGAACTTCACGAGGCTCGGGCTGGCCCCCGGGATGGCGATCAGCTACTTGCTGCCGCGACTCGTCGGAATCGCGCGCGCGTCCGAGATGTTGTTGACGGGGTGCCTCGTCGACGGCGACGAAGCCGAGCGCATCGGTCTCCTCAACCGCGCGGTGCCGACAGCCGAGGTGATGACCGAGTCGCTGACCCTCGCGCGGGCGATCGCCGCGAATGCGCCCTTCGCCGTGCGCGAGACCAAGCGCGCGATCCGGCGTGGGCTTGCGCTCGAGGTGAAGGAGGCCGCGCGCGCGGAGGCACACGTGCAAGCCGCGTCGATCGCGATGGACGACGCACGCGAAGGCATCGCCGCGCTGCTCGAGAAGCGCGCGCCGAAGTTCACGGGCCGCTAAGTCGCGCCGGTCGCGCTCGCCGTGTGCCGCAACGTCAGCGCGTCAGGGCGCGTCACGTCGAGCTCTCGGACGGGTTCTCGGCGTAGGTCCGGATCGTGGTGTCGGCGCCATCGCGACGCAGTAACGCGGTCGACCACCGCCCGCAGTCCACCACGGCAAAAAGCGCCACGATTCTCCGCGTTTTTCCCGGGGCGAGTCGAACCGGCGCGGGGGTTATCCAGGGTCCGCGTAACCCGCTACGCAGCCAGCCGGTTCTTGCCGTTTGCCACGTCGTGATTCCAGCCGGTTACGCACTGCGTCGTCGAGCCCGACTCTTGCAGCCAAGGCGGCCCGCATGGAGATCGGCGTCATCACCAACCCCAACAGCCGCAAGAACCGTAATCGCCCCGACCGGGCGGAGCGGCTCCAGCGGATCGTCGGTGAGCTCGGCGAGGTCCACAAGACGAGCTCGATCGAATCGATCAAGCCCGTGCTTCGCGACTTCCTCCGCAAGCGCGCGCGGTACTGGGTCGCCGATGGCGGCGATGGTGCCCTGCACTGGATGCTGCGCATGGGCATGGAGGTCCTCCAGGAGGAGGAGTTCGTCGGCCAGCAGGTGACGCTGCCCGTGACGCTTCCGACCAAGGGCGGCACGATCGACTTCGTCGCCAACAACGTCGGCATCGAGGGCAACGCCGAGGGCATCCTCGCGACGCTCCGTCGCTCGGTCGAGCACGGTGCGACGATCCAGGAGACCGAGGTGGACTCGATGGTGATCGACGGCGTGCAGATCGTCGACGGCATCGAGGTTGGCTTCCGCACCTACGGCTTCGCATCGGCGGCCGGCGGCGTCGGGCAACGTTTCTACTCCAAGTATTACTCGCACGAGGATCCGAACCCGCGCACGATCGTGAAGGTCGTCGCGAACACCGTCGCGTCCGCGCCGATCGCGCTGACGCCGCTCTCCAAGCTGCCGCTCGGCGCGTGGTCGAGCTACGCGAAGGAGATGTTCGAGCCGACCTCGTGCAAGGTCATGCTCGATGGCATGCGTCTCCCCGGTGACAAGTTCACCGGCGTCCATGTCGCGTCGATGTCGATCAACCTCGGCAACGTGCTCCGCTTCTTCGGCAAGGCCGATCAGCCGGGCATGATGAACGCGATCGTCGGCACGCCCAGCCCGTGGGCGATCATCCGCAACCTCCCGCGCATGGCGCGCGGCGAGGAGATGCGCGGCCGTGACATCCTCGACCGCCCGTGCCGCGAGATGACGCTCGAGGCGACCGGCGACGAGCTGATGGCACCGATCATCGACGGCGAGTTCTATCGCAACGTGAAGAGGATCTCGTTCCGCGTTGGCCCGCGCGTCCGGATCCCGAAGGTCGTCGCGCCCAAGGCGGCGTAGGCTAGATACACGCGACCTGCGCCGGGGCAGCCCCCTCGACGCGGCACTTCTCGGAGGGCTTGCACTTGGCGGCGGAGCAGGCAGCAGCTTCGGACTTGAAGCACTTGCTGCCGACGACGAAGAAGCACTGGCTACGGTCGCCCTTGTAGCGCCATCGGCCCCAGTTCTTGCTCCCGCCGGCGTCCGCCTCGCCCTCCTCCTCGGCCTGAAGGCGGAGCTTCTCCTTGGCCGTCTGAGGCTCGTTGGAGCGCTTCCCGTCGCCACCGCAGGCCATCCCCACGAGAGTGAATACGAGCAGCGACGAACGCAGCGACATTCCGACGGATCATGCCATAGTCGAAGGCGTGTCCGAAGACGACCGGGCCGTCATGGAACGGTTGGCGGCGCTCGAAGCCGAGGTGAAGGCCGACGCCGAAGCCAAGCGCGTGCGCAAAGAAGCGGCGATGGCCAAGCTGCGCGAGCAGCGCGCCGCACAAGAAGCCGAGCGCACCGAGATGCGCGAGCGCCAGGCGGCCATGGTGAAGCGGTCCAGCCGCACCAGCTCGCCACCGCCCGACGAGGATCCCATCGGCGAGATGGGTGGTGCCCTCGAGCTCGCGAGGAAGGCTCACGGGGTCAAACAGGAGCTCACCAAGGCTCCCAAGCAGGGAGACAAGTCCTGGGTCAAATCGGCCGTGGCGTCGACACTGCTCGGTCCCATCGGCTGGCTCTACGCGGGCTCGATGCGCGAAGCGGTTCCGGCGAGCGCTGGCTGGCTCGCGTTCGGGCTCCTCGCCTCGAAGATCATCCCGATGTTCCTGCTGTTCCCGGTGCTCCTGGTGGCCCTGCCACTCTCGGGGATCGCCGGATTGCTGTACGCCGTGCAGTACAACCGCACCGGTAGCCGCCAGCGCTTGTTCGGGGACAAGAAGCCGAAGAAGCAGCTTCGCGGTGGGTGAGTGCGTGTGGTCGCCCTAACCTGTCTCTCACCGGCGGTGTAAGGCCGGCCATCCTTTTCTCGGCGGTAGCTCGATACGATGAAGCTCGTGAAACCCGTCTTCTTCATGACCGCCGTGCTGCTTGCAGCGTCGCCTGCCTCCGCGCAGGCACCGTCGGCGCCGACACCGCCGGCGCCACCCGTGCCGACGACGGAGAAGATCAAGCTCGCGGTGGTGCCGAGCATCGCGGTGAACATCGAGGCCGCACGTGTCGATGCGCTCAGCCAGGACCTCGCGGAGGCGCTGATGTCCGAGCTCGAGATCGACGCGATCGGTGGCCTCGAGGTTCGTCGCAAGCTGCCCGTCGAAGGCCTACCCGCGGACTGCGTCGCCAACGATCCCTGTGTGGCCGCCGTCGCCGCACGCCTCGGTGCGGATCAGCTGCTGTTCGTCGTGATGGTCGACACCGGCAACACGGGCACGACGCAGATCGACAGCACGTGGGTCGACCCTGCGAACAAGAAGCGCGCCTCGCGCCCCCCGCTCGATCTCGCACACGTCGCCGATGCGCGCGCGAAGTTCACGGCGAATGCGCGGCGCTTGTTGCCCGACGCGCCCGTGCGCAAGAAGCCCGCCATGGGCTCGAACATTGGCGGCGCGATGACGCCCGAGGTACCGCGCCACTTCACCACGCCGGCCAAGATCGCCGTCGGTAGCTTCGCCCTGGGCCTCGGCGTCGGCCTCGGCTTCGGCCTCGCTGCGGGCTCGCGCTACGACGCCTGCCAGGAGACGGCGTGCACCGACGAGCGCAAGGACAGCATCCGCACGCTGAGCCTCGTCGCCGACATTGGACACGTCGTGTGGATCGGCTCCGCGATCGCGGTCGCGACGCTGTACCTGACGTCGGGCCGCGAATCGAAGTTTGTCGTTGCGCCCACCGGTGACGGTGGCATGTCCGCCGCCATGGTCGGGAGGTTCTGATGTCTGTCGAGACCGCTGCCGCCGAGCACGACCCTCTCATCGGGGTCGTCCTGGGCAGTCGCTACCAGATCGAATCGAAGCTGGGCGAAGGTGCGATGGGCGCGGTCTACAAGGCAAAGCACGTGAAGGTCGGCCGCCCGTTCGCGGTCAAGGTCCTGCACTCGCGACTCGTCGTCGAAGGCAAGACGGCACAACGGTTCGAGCGCGAAGCCGAGCTCGCCGGGCGCTTGCGCCACCCGAACGTCGTCGGGGTCGTCGATGTCGGCGAGACCGCGGACGGGCAGCGCTACATGGTCATGGACTTCGCCGCCGGGCAGGACCTCGCGGCGTACCTCGGCGAGGTCCCGTTCCCCCGGCCCCGGATCATCTCGCTCGTGCGGCAGCTGCTCGAGGGCCTCTTCCACGCGCACGAGGCCGGCCTCATCCACCGTGACTTCAAGCCCGAGAACGTGATCATCGAAAAGGACGACCACGGCAACGAGGTCCCGCGCATCGTCGACTTCGGCATCGCGATCCTGCGCGAAGGTGGCGACTCGCCGACCGGCGAAGGTCGTTTGACCACCAACGGTCTTGTCCTCGGGACGCCGCACTACATGGCGCCAGAGCAGGCCATTGCCGACCCCATCGATCATCGCATCGACCTGTTCGCGCTCGGCATCGTGGTCTACGAGATGCTGAGCGGCAAGCTGCCGTTCGACGGATCCGGGGCCGAGGTCGCGCGCGCGAACCTCGTGCTCGATCCCCCTCCGATCGCGCAGCGCGCACCGGGCGCTGATGCCGACCCCCTCCTCGAGGCGTTCGCGCGCAAGCTGATGGCGAAGCGCCGCGACGAGCGCCCCGCGAACGCGAAGGTCGCCCGCGAGCTGCTCGACCTGATCGAGCGCGATCCCACGGCGGCGGCCGCGGCCCTCAACGTCTCGTCGAGCGTCGTCGCGCGCGCGCCGGCGCATACGGCACCCGCGGCCGCGCCGCGTCGCTTCGACCCGAACAGCAACGACACCTTCCCGCCTCCCCTCGCGGATGCGACGCCGCGCTCGGGCTCCGTCACGGAAGCCGAGCAAGCGAAGCCAGCCGGCGGGACCACAGCGCTCACCGATCCGCTCGACTACGACGAGCCCCCGCGCAAGCAACGCCCGCTGTGGTTGTTCGCGGCGGGTGGCGCGCTCCTCATCGGTGGCGTGCTCGGCGTGGCCGTGCTCGCGAGCGGTGGTGACGACAAGGTCGCCAAGCCGCCCGAGAAGCTCGCCGTGGCGCCGCCGCCACCCGCGCCCATGCCCACGCCCACGCCGCCACCGTCGCCGACTCCGCAACCGACGATCGAGACCGTCGAGCCCACGGCCCCTGCCCCGCCCCCGACGAGCAAGAAGGACCCGGTCGTTCACAAGAAGCAGCCCAAGCCGCAACCCGTGACGAAGATCGAGCCCGCACCGGTCGTCGCCAAGGCGGAGCCGCCCACGCCGCCGCCACCCGCGGTCAAGAAGCCGCCGATCACTGTTGGCAACCTCGTGCAGCGCTACTACGCGATGGGTGAGGCCGTCATGCGGCACGGCTCCGAGGCCCAGCGCGTGCTCTACAAGCGGATCCAGATCCAGGACGCGCAGAGCGACGCGGCGAAGCAGGCCGAGGCGATCAAGATCCTCAGCGACCTCGAAGCGAAGCTGCCCGCGAGATAACGCGGCAGGAACGCCGCAGATGCGCCGGGTCGCTCGTCGCTCGCGGGCTGCAGATCGGGCGCGGGCTTCGCGCTCGGCTCGTCTCAGCGAACGTAGACGACGTCGATGCAGCTCCGCGTGTCGGAGCCCTTCTCGGCGCCGTCGACGACCAGACACACCTGATTGAGGCCGGGCTTCAGATCCGCGCCGAGCGTGAACGGCGTCTCGCTCGGACCGAGCTCGATGGGCAGCAGCGCACTCGAGCCCGTCGCATCGACGAGGTAATAGTACGCGGTCGAGACCGCGGTACCGACCACGCTCAGCATCGGACGCGGGACCGTGACGATCGCCGGCGTCCCCGCGACGAATGCAGGCCCGCGGTAGCCAGCGATCGCGGTGTTGATGCTCAGCGCGGGCGCGTCGTAGCGGATCTTGCCAGGCGGCGCTGCCTCGGCGCCGCTGCCGCCACCGGCGACGCTGATGGTCCCGGCGACGTCCAGCGTGCCGCCTGCCTGCAGCACCACGGAGCCGCCGGTGCCGTTGCCACCACCACCGCCATTGCCGCTCACGTCGCTGCCCGCCGCACCGGCGGCGCTGAACGAGTTGGGAATGGTCAGGTGGCCATCCGCGCGCAACTGCAGCGCGCCGCCACCACCACCGCCCGGTCCGCCCGCGCCCCCTGGGCCCAGTGTCGTGACGCCACCACCACCGCTGCCGCCGCCGCTGCTGCGGTGGGTGTTCGCGGGACCGAGCGTCGGCAACAGCTCGCTGCCAAGCCACTTACCGTTCTTGCCGTTGCCACCGGCACCACCGAGGAGACCGCTGACGCCAACGGTGCCGCCATCACCACCCGACGGCCCCCCGCCCATGTTGCCCGCCTGCCCACCCGCGGCCTGGCCGGCACCGGCACCACCCGCCGGGCCCGCGGTTGCCCCCGAGGCCGACAGCCCAGTGACGCCGTCGATCGTCATGCGCGACCACGAGTGCACGCGCACCGGGTGTTCGCCGGCGCTGGCCGTGATCGAGCCGTTGACGCGCGCGTACTCGTACGGCGCGAGCCGGTTCTGCAGCGTCGTCGCACCCTCGAGCTCTGGCAACATCTGGACCTTGAGCCCTGTCAGCAGCTCGCGCTGTACGCGTCCACCGCCCGGGATGTCCTGCGCGACGGTGATCTTCAAGTTGGTGGGCCCGGACGCGCCGTCCAGATCGACGTTGACCGGCACGCGCACGGGCACGACGAGATACGAGAACTGCGCATCGACGCGAAGCTCGGCGGTGACCACCTCGAGCGGCGCGGGGCTACCGTCCGCGAGCGTGATCGCGATGCTTGGGTTCGCGGCCCCGTCGAAGTTCGAGCCGCTGACCACGACCACCGCCGGCCTGCTGCCACCGTCGACGTCACCTTGTCCTTCGTAGATCGTTGCCGGCGCAACGCCGGAGAGCGCGAGCATCGCGGGATCCGCATCGACCGGCGGCGG
>JANRKM010000112.1:0-1662 GCA_033763475.1 Kofleriaceae bacterium | reverse complement strand
CACACGCGCTGGTTGCAACCATCGCTGAGACATTGGACCATTGGCTGGGAGTATGGGCGGACGGAGCGGGATTTCGAGCCGTGAGAGACGCATGGACGGCGCGCGCGGGCCAGCTCGGCGAGCCGTTGTCCGTGAAGACGGCGGATGGCCCGGTTGCGGGCCGGTTCGCCGGCCTCGACGAGAGCGGTGCGCTGCTGCTTCTGGACGCGAATGGACAGACCCGTGCGTTCACGTATGGCGACGTTCTGCTCGGTGCAGACGGTGCGGCCACGACATAAGGTGCGATCAGCCGCCGCCCGATAGACCGGGCGGCGCAGAAGAAGCGGTCGAGGAGCCGAGCGTCGAGCCCGGCCTCGAGAGGGAAAGCGACAGATTGGATGGCGGAGCAGAACCAGCGGCAAAAGAAGGGGAAAGGGGGAAACGAACTCGTCTTCGTGGCGCTCGGCGGTCTCGGCGAGATCGGCATGAACGTCTACCTGTACGGATTTGGGCCAGCGCATGCGCGCAAGTGGCTGATGGTCGACCTCGGCATCACGTTTCCGCACGAGGAGGAGCCGGGCGTCGACGTAGTGCTGCCTGACCTCAGGTTCATCGCGGAGGACAACCGCAACCTCGTCGGGATCGTGCTGACACACGCGCACGAGGACCATGTCGGGGCGGTGCTCGACCTGTGGCCGTCGCTCGACGTGCCGATCTATGCGTCGCCGTTCACGGCTGGGATGGTGAGGTCACGGGTCGCGGAGTACGGCGGGCGCATGAAGCTGCCGATCACCGAGGTGCCTCTCGGCGGGCGAGTGCAGATCGGTCCGTTCGACGTGGAACTCGTGACGATGGCCCACTCGATCCCCGAGCCGAGTGCGCTGGCGATCCGGGTCGACGGCAAGCTCGTCCTGCATACCGGCGACTGGAAGCTCGACGCGACGCCGCTGGTCGGCGATCCGGCTGACGAAGCCAAGCTGCAGGCGCTCGGCCAGGAGGGCGTCGACGTGCTGGTCGGCGACTCGACCAACGCATTTCGTGACGGCCGCTCGCCGTCCGAGGTCGACGTCGCGAAATCGCTCGCCGGTATCATCAAGAAGGCGACGGGGCGGGTGGTCGTGACGTCGTTCGCGTCGAACGTCGCGCGCGTCAAGGCGGTGGCGGATGCGGCGCGGGCGTCGGGGCGGAAGCTGGTCGTGTCGGGGCGCGCTCTGCACCGGGTCATCAACGTGGCGATCGAGACCGGATATCTGCCGCCGGGGTTCCAGTATCACGATCAGGACATGTTCGCCGAATTCGACCGCGAGAAGGTGCTGTGCCTCTGCACCGGCAGCCAAGGCGAGCCGCGCGCGGCACTGGCGCGCATCTCGGAGAACGAGCATCCGGCGATCTCGCTCGCGAAGGGCGACCTGGTGATTTTTTCCTCGCGCACCATTCCCGGCAACGAGAAGGTCGTAAGCCGCATCCATAACAATCTCGTGCGGATGGGCGTCGAAGTTCTGACGGACGGCGAGGCGCTTGTGCACGTCACGGGCCATCCGCGACGCGAGGAGCTGCGGCAGATGTACGCCTGGACCAGGCCGCGCATCGCGATCCCGATGCACGGCGAGGCGCGGCATATCGCAGAGCATGCGCGCATCGCACGCGAACAGGGTGTGCCGACGGTCATCACGGCTTACGACG
>JANRKM010000111.1:0-3346 GCA_033763475.1 Kofleriaceae bacterium | reverse complement strand
GTGGCCACCGACCGCTTCGTCCAGCACTTCACGCGCGGTGGACTCCATGAACTCCTCGCGCGTGAGCTTCGGGGAGTAGATGTAACGCTTGCCGTCGCGCTCGCGCTCGAGGATCCCCTTCTCATAGAGGCGCGTCACGGTCGTCATCACCGTGGTGTAGGCGATGTCCCGCTGCTTCTCGAGGATGGCAAGCACGTCGCCGACGGCGAAGGACGTGAGCCGCTTGCTCCAAACCACGTCCATGATGGTCGCTTCGAGGTCGTGAAGACGGAGTTCGAGGCCCTTCTTCCCTGAGCGAAGGCGAAACGTCACGGCGAGCTCCTGTGGGTGATCATCTACTATGGAAGATAGTAGTTCCGGATGTAGCCCTTGTCGAGAGGGGCGAGTCGAGGACCAAGCGATGCTCCCATCAGTGCCGATGCCGGTGATGAGCGTCCGGCACGTGCGGGTGGTCGTGCACGAGGGGAAGGTGCCGGTGGGCGTGGCTATGAGGCTCGCCCAGGGGATCGCCAGTCGCGTGGGCGTGCTGGTGGTGCTCGTCATGCTCGTGCAGGTGTTCGTGATCGAGCTCGCTGTGTAGGTGCTTGTGGGAGTGTCGCTCTCGCAGGAGCAGCGCGACACCACCGGCCATGGCGGCCATCGCGAGGCCGTCGGGAAGGCGAAGGGCGTCGTCCAGGAGGACGACCGACGCGAGCGCGCCAACGAAGGGCGCCGTGGCGAAGTACGCTGCTTCGCGTGCAGCGCCGATGAACCGGAGCGCGTAGGCGTCCAGCACCACGCTCACGCCGTAGCTCAGGCTCCCGAGGGCCATCGCACCCAGCACGAACGAGGCGGGCGGCAGTTGTCCGCGAGCCACGACGAGCCCCAGAAGAGTGTTCGTCGCGCCGGCCACCAGCGCCTTGACGCGAACAATCGCGAACGGATCACGCAACGAGAGCTTCTGCGTGAGGTTATTGTCGAGCGCCCAACACGCGCATGCGGCAGCGATGAGGGCGACGCCCGGCGTGTCAGCGCCGAGCGCGCCCGGCTCGACCTTCAAGACGGCCGCGCCAGCAATGATCATCACGACCGCCGCGGCCGCGTATCGCCCGAGGTGCTCTCGAAACAGCATCACCGCGAGCAGCACCGTGAAGGGCGCCTCCAGGTTGAGGAGGAGTGAACCGGTGAGCCCAGTGACTCGGCTCAATCCCAGCAGCATGAGGACGGGGCCCGCGATGCCCCCGGCGAGCACGACGAGCCCGAGCCGCCACGCGTCGCTGCGTCCGAGCGGCGCCTCCCGGGTGGGCCTCGCGATCGCGCGGTGGAGCCAGAGCCCGGCTGCGGCGCCAAGGTACAAAAGCCCTGCAAGGAGCACCGGCGCGATCTGCCCCAGGAGCAGCTTGGCGACCGGCGCAGAAAGGCCGAAGAGCGCAGCCGCCGCAAGCCCCAGCGTCGCGCCCCGGAGTTGGTCTGTTGCGTGGTGCTCGCCGCCTTGGGTCACGCCCCCTCCGCGGCCAGCTCGACTACCTGCGCAGAGGGCTTCCGCGCCAGCGCGCCGAACTGCCGATAGAGTGCGGGAACGACGAACATGTTGAGCGCGGTCGAGGTCACCAGTCCGCAGAGGATGACGACCGCCATCGGTGCCTGGATCTCGCTGCCGGGCTCGCCCGCAGAGAGCGCGAGCGGCACGAGGCCCAGCCCCGCGGCCAACGCCGTCATGAGGATCGGTACGAGCCGCTCGCGCGCGCCTCGGCGCACGGCCTCGTCGAGGTCCGTCACGCCCTCCTCGTTCACGAGGTGCCGGATGTGCGAGACGAGCATGATGCCGTTGCGCGTGGCGATTCCGAACAGCGTGATGAAGCCGACGAGCGACGCGATGGAGAGCACGCCGCCCTGGAGGAAGACACCGACCGCGCCGCCGATGAGCGCGAGCGGGAGGTTCGCCATGACCAGCACGGCGTCACGCACCGAACTGAAGGCCGTGTAGAGCAGGCCTAGCATGCCGAAGAGACACACGATGCCCAAGAGCCCCAGCGTGCGCGTTGCGCCTTCGGCGCTCTCGAACTGCCCGCCGTAGACGACACGGTAGCCGGCGGGCATGGGCACCTGCTGTTCGACGGCGCGCTGGATGTCACCTACGACCGTGCCGACATCGCGGTCTCCGACATTGCAGCTCACGACCAGTCTGCGCTGCACGTTCTCTCGGCCGATCTCGTTCGGGCCGCGGTCGAGCTGGATGCTCGCGAGCGCATGGAGCGGCACCTGCGCGCCGCTCGGGGTGGTGATGAGCACGTCGCGGACCTCCTCGATGGTCTGCACGCGGCGAGGATCGGTGCGGACAACGAGATCGAAGACGGCCTGGCCTTCCATGACCTGCGACACGACGTGCACCCCAGACGCAATCTCGAGCGCGCGCCCGACGTCGGCGATGCGCATTCCGTAACGGGCGATGGCAGTCCGATCGAACCGGACGCGCAGGAACGGGATGTCCGACTGCTGCTCGCGCGCGAGGTCCACGACACCGGGGACGGTGCGCATGACGGACTCGATCTGGGCACCGAGCCGGCGCAGCTCGGCGAGGTCGTCTCCGAAGACCTTCACGGCGATGCTCGCTCGGGTCCCCGAGAGCATGTGGTCGATGCGGTGCCCGATCGGTTGTCCGATGGTGATGTTCATCCCCGGCAAGAGCGACAGGTCGCGGCGCAGCGCCTCGAGGAACTCCTCGCGCGAGCGCTCGCCGTCACGCAGGCTCACGTCGAGCTCGGCTGCGTTGACGCCCTGCGCGTGCTCGTCGAGCTCGGCGCGTCCGGTCCGTCGCGCCACCGAAACGACCTCCGGGTGGCGAAGGAGAATCTGCTCAATCCTGCGTCCCATCGCGTCCGACTCGGCGAGCGAGGTCCCCGGCAAGGTAACGGCAGCGATGGTCAACGTGCCCTCGCGAAACTCGGGCAGGAACGAGCGACCCGAGAATGCCAGCGCGACCAGCGCACTGGCCAAGAGCGCGAACGAGACCGCGCCGACTGTGCGCCACCGTCGCAGCGCCCCCTCGAGGAGGGGGGCATACCGGCGCTTGAGCCACGCGGCGAACCTCGGCTCGTGCTCCTTCGCCACCGCCTTGGAACTCGGAAGCAGGAACGAGCAGAGCACCGGCGTTACGGTCACTGCAACGAAGAGCGACGCCGTGAGCGACACGACGTAAGCGATCCCGAGCGGCGCGAGCAGTCGGCCTTCGACGCCCGACAGGAAGAAGAGCGGGAGGAACACCAGCGCAACCACCAGCGTGGCGAAGACGATGCTGCTCCGAATCTCGCGGCTCGCAGCGAGCACGACGGAGAGCGCCGGTTGTCGTTCGGCCTGCGGTAAAAGC
>JANRKM010000110.1:0-29239 GCA_033763475.1 Kofleriaceae bacterium | reverse complement strand
CGCGGGCCAGGGGTCGGGGGGGGGGACGGGGGTGGGCGTGGGGGCCGGTGTCGGTGTCGGGGTCGGTGTCGGGGTCGGCGTCGGTGTCGGGGTCGGCGTCGGGCTCGGGGTCGGCGTCGGTGTCGGGCTCGGGGTCTGCGCCCGGGTCGGGGGCGGCGTCGGGGTCGGGGTCGGCGTCGGCGTCGGGCTCGGCGTCGGCGTCGGGCTCGGCGTCGCGACGCTCATTGGCGCTCGCGTTCTACGTTCGACGGTGTGTCGTCGTTGGCGGTAGGTGAGCGCCGCGGTATCGGCACCCACCACAGCTCGCGATGTTAGTCAGGCGGCATCGCACCGAGTCGAGCCTTGAGGTCCGCCACGATCTCCTTCGCTACCTCGATCGCCTGCTCGGCTTCGAGGAGCTGCGTGCGTAGACGGGTAGCTTCGCGCTCGCGCGAGGCGACGTCGCCCTGTGCGGTACGGAGGGCGGCCTCGAGACGCTGGCGTTCCGCCGTTCGCTTGGAGCGCGCTTCCTCGATCCTCCTGCGCGTGGCTTCGATCTCTGCGCGGGCGGCGGCTTCTTCAGCGGCTTGGCGCTTCGCCTCGGCGGCCTGCTGCTTTGCTGCGAGCTGCGTGTCTTCCTCGGCCGCATCTTCGGCCGCGTCTTCCTCGGCCCACTTCTTCTTGTTCTCGAGCCAGCGCTGCGTGGCGGCATCGGTGGCAGCCTCGGACTGTCGCTTCTTGCGCTCGACGAGCGCGGAGAGTGCGCTCGATGCGGCCGGCGCGGCTTCCGCAGCAGCGGGCGCGGGAGAAGCCAGGATACCCACGGCCTCGAAGCCGGGCGGATCGCGATCGGCGGACAGCGCGCCCGGCGGGTCTGGATCGAACGAGCCGTTCGCGGCGAGGGCCGAGAGGGTCAACGAGACGCGGCGCAGGGTGGTCTCGGTCGTGCCATGGCCGGCATCGGCGAGGATCGACGTCGCCCGCACGCGCAGGTTGGTGAGCGCTTCGCGATGTGCGGCAGTGGCGCCGAGGTCACCGTCGCGGAGGCGGGCGGCCGCGGCGAACAGGGCATCGAAGGCGTCGCGCGCGTGCCACCACAGCTGGTTGACTGCCCACGCGGAGATCGGGGGGCGTCCGAGCTTGGCGAGGCGCGCGGCACCGGTCTTGTCGCCCGAGGTCTTGAGCTCGGTGGCGAGGCGCTTGCGCTCCTCGACGAACGACGCGTGCGGTGCCTGATAGAGCTCTGCGACCGCGCTGTCGTAGCTAGGCGCCATCAGGCGGATGCTACCTCGGCGCCGAACGAGCGCGCGCGCTCGATGCCCGTCGGTGTGGGCGCCGACGCACGACTCATTACGAGCGGCGCCGACGCATCACACCGACGGTAATCAGGATCGCCCCGAAGGCGAGCATGCCGGCCGCCGTCGCGATGCGCTTGGCACGACGCAGGCGCGGGCCACTGGTCGCGGAAGGCGGCGGGGCAGGAGGTCGGCGAAGCGGGCTCGTCGTCACAGCAGAAGGCGCAGCGGGCGTGTTCATCCACGCGGGCGGGTCGCTCGCAGGAAATGACTCGTCGCTGGCTTCGTCGACGACATCCCAGTCATCACGTTGCATACAGAGAATGGAGTGCAGCAGACGTGCCGGCTCACGCATGCCCGCGATGACGAAGTCGCCACGTGACGAGAGCGACCACGCTCGCGGTGGCACACGCGATGACGACGTTGCGAAGCGATGCGAGATCGCGCATGCGATGCGAGAGACGCGGACGGAGCTCGACAGGCTGTTCATCGAATGTCGCGGAGCCCATCTCGTCGAGCTCGTCATCCCATTCGATCACGAGCGCGACGTAATCGGGGCCTTCGAGCTGGCCGGCGTCAGATTCCTGCATGGCATCACAGGCAGCAACCGACGTGCCCGGACTATGCTCGGCGTATGGCTGAGGCGTCGGGCACGACTGCGAAGATCGCGATCGCGCTTTCGCTGGTTGCGGTCGTCACCGTCGGAATGGCTGTGGTGGTCGTGGCCACGCGCGACGCACCGGCCGCGGCGCAGACCGAGCCACCGCGGTCATCGACGGTGCCGCGGGACGACGAGCAGCACACGGTGCGCGCGATTGATGTGGTGCGCCTCGATCGCGACAACACCGAAGCAGTACGCGGCGGCATCAAGGTCACCGATCACGCGCTGCGGGGTGCGTTGGTGCTGGAAGCGGGTGACGTGATCACGTCGATCTCCGGCAGGTCGATCGAGCGGCAGTTCGACGTGTTCGATGCGCTGGCGGGTGCGTCGATGATGAACGCCACAACGCTGTACATCGAGCTCGAGCGTGGGGGCGCACGGAAGCTGGTCCGCTGGCGGCTCGACGGAGACCTGCGCGCCGCGCGCAAAGCCGCGCTGTCTCGGTGATCTTCGCAGCTCCGGATTGACCGGGATCGGCTCGCTCGGCGAACAGCACGTGGACGTGATGTCAGACGTGTTTGATACTGAACATGCGTTCCGTGAGTGATGATCTTCGAGACTTCCTGGCAAAGGCCCGCGGTTCGGCGGCGATGGCGCGCGTCGTCCGACTCGACGAGCTCGAGCGCACTCGTACCCATGAACAACCCACGCCACTATGGGGGCTCGCGGCGCTCCGCGGTCGGCTCGTCGAGCTGTCCGCGCGCGGCGCCTCGGCGACGATGACCACGGCGATCGAGCTCGTGCTCGAAGCACAGCGCGAGCATGAACCGGTGGTGTGGGTGGTGCCGTGGACGACGGAGACGTCGTGCGGGACGTTCTATCCACCGGATGCTGCCGCTGCGGGGATCGATCTCGCCGCGCTCGTGGTGGTGCGTGCACCTTCGGTGATCGCGGCAGCGCGTGCGGTGGAGCGCGTCCTGCGCTCGGGGGCGTTCGGGCTGGTCGTGCTCGATCTGGGCAGCGCGGAGCAGGGCGTCTCGTCGCGGTTGCCAGATCACGTGCAAGGGCGGCTGGTGACGCTCGCGCAGGCGCACGATGCGGCGGTCGTATGTCTCACCGACAAGACCTCGGAGACGGGCTCGCTGGGCTCGCTCGTGTCGCTGCGCGCAGAGGCGCTGCGCACGCGCACCAAAGATGGTTTCGAGATCACCGTGCGTGCGCTCAAGGACAAGCGACGTGGTCCAGGCTGGCTGCGCGCGCGCAAGGCACGGGGGCCCGCAGGCCTGTGATCGCGTGCGTCGATCTGCCGGCGATGCCGCTCCAGCTGGTATGGCGTGCGGAGCCGGCGCTGCGTGCGTTGCCGGTCGTGGTGATCGACGAGGATCGCCCGCAGGGCATGGTGCTGTGGGCATGCGAGCGCGCGCGTCAGGTCGGCGTGCTCACGGGGCAGCGCTACGCACACGCGCTGTCGCTGTGTCGTGGCCTGCATGCACGCGTCGTGCAGCCCGAGCAGGTCGAGGCCGGCATCACCGAGCTGCGCAGCAAGTTGCATCTGCTCTCGCCACGCGTCGAGCCCGGAGAGCCGGGCACGTTCTGGCTCGATGGCGAGGGCCTGGAGCGCGTGTTCCCGGCGGGGAATGCGCCGCTGGGCACCTCGTGGGGCGTGGCGATCGGGCGCGCGATCGCCGAGCTCGGCTATCACGGCGCGGTCGTCGTCGGCTTCTCGCGGTTCGCGACGTATGCGATCGCGCGCGCGACGCGACATGGTGTCACCGTGTTACGCAGCGATGTCGACGAGCGCTCGGCCGCTGCGGCCGTGCCGCTCGCGCGCCTCGATCTCGAGCCCAAGCTGCGCGATGCACTGTCGCGGCTCGGCGTGACCACGGTCGGGCAGATGGTGCGCCTGCCCGGTGGCGGCATCCTCGAGCGCTTCGGGCGCGAGGCGCACCGGCTGTATCAGCTCGCGGCGGGCGAGCGCTGGGATCCGCTGGTGCCGATGGCGCCCCCCGAGGCACCCGACGAGCGCGCGCTCCTCGACGACGAGGACGATGACATCGAGCGCCTCGTGTTCATCGCGAAGGGCCCCATCGATCGCCTGCTCGATCGCCTGGCCGCGCGCGGGCGAGCGCTGACCGCGCTGCACCTCGAGCTCACGCTCAAACACGCGGTCGGCAAGATCGAGGTCCGCGCCGACTGCATCAAGCCGGCAGCCGCCACGCTCGACGGACGCGCGCTCTTGCGCCTCGTCCATCTGCGGCTCACGGGCATGCCCCCGGAGGCGCCGGTCAATGCCGTGCGCGTGTGGGCCGACGACGTGGCGGCGACGCGCGAGCAGCTCGCGCTATTCGCCTCGCGACCGCGGCGCGATCTGCGGGCGGCCGACGAAGCGATCGCGAAGTTGCGCGCGGAGCTCGGTGACGATGCCGTGGTGCGCGCCGTGCTGCGCGACGGACACTTGCCGGAGGCGAGCTTTGGCTGGGAGCGCCTGGTGCACGTCGTCGGTGCAGAGCCGGGTGGGGGGGAGGTGCGCCCGCTCGTGCGCCGGTTGCTCGCGCGGCCGCAGACGTTGCCACCGCAGGTCCGCCAGGTGCGCGACGACGGCTGGCTGCTCTCGGGCCTCGAGCACGGCGCGGTCGTCCGCATCTTCGGGCCGTACATCGTGTCGGGCGGGTGGTGGACGCCGAGCGCCGCCACGCAGGGCACGGTGCATCGCGAGTATCACTTCGCCGAGCTCGAGCGCGGAGATTGCTTGTGGGTCTACTACGACCGCAATCGCCGGCGCTGGTTCTGGCAGGGCGCGGTCGAGTGAGCCGCGCACCCCGCGCTCCTCACTTCATCTTGATCTTCATGTCGAGCGACAGCTTCACGCCAATCGTCTGACCGGCCGCGCCCATCTTCATCTCGCTCGCCATGCCCATCGAGCCATCCTTGGGCATCAGCGCGGACAGATCGAGGTGGGTGCGACCGCCGCCGTTGGCCGTGTACGAATGGAGGTCCGCCGTGATGCCGTTGGTGGTGATCTTCTGCGGCTTCGCCGTCTGCACGAGCTTGATGTCGAGCGTCGCCTTGTTGCCCGCGAACGAGACCAACGTGTTGGTCGCGACCTGCGTCATCGCGATGCCGTTGGCGTTGAGAGCCGTCGTGGTCTCCCACTTCGCGCCGACGCCGACTGCTTCTTCGGGCATCGGTGCCGCGAGCTGCGAGAACGACTGCTCCATGCTCTTGAACATCTGCTGTGCGGTCGGCGGTGCGTTGGGCGGTACGTCGAAGCTCGCTTCCTTGACGAAGCCGCGGTTGCTGACGAGCGAGTAGCCCTTCACACCCGCCAGGTCCTTGACCGAGTCGTCGATCGCGGCGAGTACGTTCGGGGGCGTCTTGGCGTCGGGGACCGCGCGCGGCTTACGGAACACCATCTCGTAGCGAATGTCGCCGTTCGGCAGCACGTCGGTGACCTTCATGTCGAAGATCATCTCGAGCACGGGGATGTCCTGCCTCTGCGATCCGCCGGCGCCGAGGTCCATCTCGAGGCCCATCCTCATCGTCGTGACGACGACCTTCTTGAGCCCCTTCTTGACCGTGAAGCGCAGCGGCTTCGTCGGGTTCTTGCCGGCGTCGATCAGCTTCACCGTCGGCGCGGGAACGGTCGACACCGGGGCATCCGGCAGCCGATCTGCAGCGGCGGGTTGAACGAGCGAAGCGCCGAGGATGGCAGCGAACACGAGGGCTCTCATGCGCATGGCTATAGGCCACGGATGCCACCCCGCACAAGCGGAGAACGTGGCACGGTTGACCCGTGGCCAACGACGAGCGGGCGTATGGAACCGAAGCTCGCGATGCTCCTGTCACGCGGGCGGAGCTCGAGCGCGCGTTGCGTGGCATTCACTCCGCGCACCTCGAGTTGCGCGAGCAAGTGCTCCAGCTCGCAGCGCACGTCGTCGCGCTCACCGACGAGCTGACGCGGAGAATCGACGGCGTCGAGCCTCGCCCCGCGCCGCCGAACACGCTCACACCTGCCGCCACGCGCACCGTCGAGGTCGCGGTCGAGGCCCAGATCGGCGAGACGCTCGCGCACATACGCGCGGGTGATGCGCGGCGCGAGGGGCGCATCGCCATCGGCGAGGTCATCGACAAGTACGAGGTCGAGGCGTCGCAGCCGCCGTGCGAGGAGCTGATCCCGATCTGCAAGGGTCGCTGCTGCCAGCTGCGCTTCGCGCTCACCACGCAGGACCTCGACGAGGGAATCATTCGCTGGGACTACGGACGTCCGTACATGATCCGACAGCGCGCGAGCGATCGCGCCTGCGTGCACAACGATCCGGCGACCAAGTTCTGCACGGTGCGCGAGGTGCGGCCCGCGACCTGCCGCACGTATCACTGCAAGGACGACAAGCGGATCTGGGAAGACTTCGCGAACCGGATCCCGGCCGCCGGGGCTTGGCCACCGGAGCGCGACGAGCTCGCCGACTTCGATCTGATGGCTCGCGCCCGCGCGCGCAGCCTCGCCCAGTTCGCCGAGAGCGACGCGATCACCGAGACGTTTGCGGAGGGCGAGCCCCGGCGCGGCCCGCCCGTCACGCGCTGACCGCGTGCGCGCACGCGAGGCCAGCGTGCGTGCACCGTTGGCACGCGGCCAAGTCGTTGGAATCGTGGGGCGCGAGCTGGTATCGCGCGTGCTCTAGCAGCGGCCATGAACTTCGTCGGTCGCTCCCTCATCCGCCTCGGCAACGCCCTCTACCCGCTGTTCATCAGCCTGGCTACTTGCTGAGGTACTTCGGCAGCGCGGCCTTCCACGACGGCAGCGCCTCGATGCGCTCGAGCCACGCCGTCACGTTCGGGAAGTTGTCGAGCGGGATGTTGGCCTGACGGCGCGCGACGAACGTCGAGGCCACGGCGAAGTCCGCGGTGGTCAACGAACCAGCGAGCCACGTCTTGCCGGCGAGGCCGCGCTCGAGCACGGGGAGGAACTGCGCGATCTCGGCGAGCTTGGCGGTGATGACGGCCTCGTCGGGCGTGCCCATGCCCCACGCCACCTTGCCTACGCGCTCGAACGTCAGCGCGTTGACGGCGGGGCCGAGGTGGATCGCGTGCCAGTAGCTCCACTGATCGACGATCGCGCGGCGCTTGTAATCGTCGGGGTAGAGGCCGCGCGCGGGGGCCTTACTCGCGAGGTAGTTGTTGATCGCGCGCGACTCGAACAGCGTGAAGCCGTCGTCGTCGACGAAGCCCGGCACTTTGCCGCCCGGGCTGACGGCGAGGAATTCTTCGCTGCGCGCCCGCAGGTTCACGTCGATCAACTCGACGGAGAGGTCAAGCTCGTTGATGACGGCGCGGACGCGAAAGCAGTTCGGGGAGGCATCGACGTTGTAGAGCTTCATCGCGGCCTCGGTGGTACCGCGATGCGCGCGCGTGTGGACCTAGCCAACCGACCGGGTCGTGCTCTTAGCGGGCGTGGCGCAGGCGCTCGATGTCGGTCGGCGCCGGCTGCACGAGCACGGCACCCGTATCGCCGTCGACGGCGAGCAGATCGAGCGGGCGCGCCCACCCGAACAACCCGGGCACGTCGCTGATGACGGGTACGTGCGCGGCGCGCGCGATCGCGATCGCCGCTGGTGACACGGAGTCGCTCGCGACCAGCGCCGAGGCGCCGCGCGCGACCGCTGCGATGGCGATGAACGCGTGGACGCGATCCGCGATCCAGATCGCGCCCGGGCGCAGCGAGCGTGAATCGCCGAGGAGAACGCAGAGCTCCTCGATGTCGGAGACCTGCTCGCTGGATTCGGTGGTGCCGAGCTTGTAGGGCGCGCGTGCATATTCCTTGGCCACGGCGCGCAAGCCATCGGGCAGGCTGCTCGCGGCGACCAGGCGCTCGCGCAGGCGAGCATCACACAACACCAGCGCGAAGCGATCGAGCGCTGCACCGACGGCGGGTGCCTCGGCCTCAGCGAGGCGCTTGATCGCGCGCCCGAGATCGTCGCGCAGCCGCGAGAACGCGCGCTCGAGGTCGGCGGGTGGGGCTCCCAGCGCCGTCGTCGTCGGGACAACACCCGCGCGGCC
This sequence comes from Kofleriaceae bacterium, assembly GCA_033763475.1. Lineage (GTDB taxonomy): Bacteria > Myxococcota_A > Polyangia > Haliangiales > Haliangiaceae > JABFXX01. Next base: position 21,310 of record JANRKM010000110.1, on the reverse strand, counting down.
GAGCACGGTGCCGCCGACATGAGGCGTGCCGGTGAGGCGCGCGGAGCGGACGGCGGTGGCGAGGCGGCGCTCGATCGCGAGCGTGATCGGGGCGCCGAGCGCCGTGGCGAGCGTGACCTCGTCGGCCACGAACGGCCGATCGCGCCGCTGCAGCACGAGCACACCGATCACCGCGCCCGCGCCGATCAGCGGCACCCCGACGAACACGGGGAACCGCTCCTCGCCGAGCCCGGGGACGGCCTTGTACGCGGCCTCGGCAGCGGCATGTGCGGCCGACACCGGGCGCATGCACTCCGCGACCAGGCCGGTGATGCCCTCGCCGACGTGCAGCGTGGTGCCGAGCGCCGACGCGGCGAACCCGTGGTTGCCGCGCATGACGAGGCGATCCTCGTCGCGCACGTAGACGCTCGCGATGTCGACGCCGGCGATCGCCGCGAGCTCGTCGCACATTGCGGTGAGCATCGCCTCGATCAAACCGTCGTGCCCGGCGAGCTCGATAAGCCGCAGGATGCCGTCGACGCCGCGATCGCCTCGGTGGTGGACCTGAACGATGGACTTCGGTAACTCGCGCACGTCGTCAGCGTGACATGCGCATTGTTTCGTCCACGTTTCGCGCCGGCAAACCCTGCAACGCGTCTCCGAGCGCAGGCGCGCGTCGACGAGCTACTTCGGCATGGTCTCGGACTTCGCCTTCTCGATGCAGGACTTGTAGGCGGTGCAGTCCGTCGTGGTCTCGGCGCACTTGATCTCGAGCACGAGCAGCTGCGACATGATGTCCTTCTCGCCGCCGCGCGCCTTCTCGCAGAACGACACGATCGTCGTGCGCGCTCCCTCGCCCGTATTCTCGCCGCACTTGATCTCCATATCGGCGTACTTGGTGCACACCTCGGACGTTCCGGCACCCTTGCCGCATGCGCCGACGAGGAGGAACGAGAGAAGCAGGGCGCGTGTAAGCATATGGAGCCGCGTGTACCACGGACCGCGCGACGACTGGGCTACATCGCGACCGCGGCGAGGGGGTTGTCGGGGGCGCTGAGGAGCCCGTCGAGCACGGCGTGCGTTGCGGCGACGGTGAGCGCGGAATAGATCGACTTCTTCGTGACCTCGTCGAGCAGCGGCCCGAGCACGCGCACGTGGCGGCGCGAGACGCCGAGCCCGAGGCGAACACCTCGCTGCTCGACGTTGGCGTCGACGATCATGCGGTACATCGCGATGCGCTCCGAGATCGTCGGAGCGGCGTGCGTGGTGCCATCGAGGGCGGCGCGCGCCTCGCGAAACACCCACGGGTGTTCGATCGCGGCGCGGCCGATCATCACGCCGGCGCAGCCTGTCGTCGCGAGGGCGCGCACGGCGTCATCGGCGGTGCGGACGTCGCCATTGACGAGCACGGGTATCGAGACCACTTCGCGCGCGCGACGCGCCCAGCTCCAGTCGGCCTCGCCGCTGTGCCCCGCGGTCGCGACGCGGCAATGGATCGTGAGCCCCGCGATGCCTGCATCTTCGAGGCGGCGCGCGAGATCGATGATGGGCATCTCCGATTCAGGGCCCCACCCGATGCGCGTCTTCACCGTCACCGGGAGCTCGGTCACCGCCGCCACGCGCTTGGCCATCTCGATCATCGCGGCGGGCTCGCGCAGCCATGCGGCCCCAGCACCGCGCCCCACCACGCGTGGCACCCAGCAGCCGCAGTTGATGTCGAGGAACGCGGGCTGGGCGCGCGCTGCGATCCGCGCCGCGGCCACGAGCAGATCGGGATCCGGCCCGTAGATCTGGATCGCGGTCGGGTTGTCGTCTGCGGGCCGCGCGAGCTTACGGCGCGCGATCCGCGAGTCGTGGACGATCTGCTCGGCGCCGATGAACTCCGTCACGCACAACGTCGCGCCGACCGAGCGGCACGCGCGGCGAAACACCACGTCGGTGACGTCCTCCATCGGAGCCAGCACGACGCGGGGGAACACGTGATCCAACCTAGGGGATTGACAAGCGAATCACCATAGCTGAACACTTGTATAGTGAGCTACGCGCCGCTGTGGTGCAAGTCCAATTTCTCGTTCCTCGAAGGCGCGAGCCACGCCGAAGAGCTGGTGGAAGAGGCGCACCGCGTGGGTATCGGGTCGCTCGCGCTCACGGATCGCGACGGCGTTTACGGAATGGTTCGCGCACACGTCAAGGCGCGCGATCTCGGCGTTCACCTCATCTGCGGCGCGCAGGTCACGGTCGCTGCGTATGGCGCACGGCTCGCGAGCTCGTCCGTCACACTTCACGATCACGATCACGATCACGGGCGAGGGCCGGGCTGGGGCGCGGACACCGACGAGCTGTCGCCCGACGTCCAGCTCGGGCGCCGCGGCCGCACGAAACGCGCGAAGCCGCGGCAGCCGTCGCTCGATCTCCACGAACCACCTGCCACCTCGCGCATCGTGCTGCTCGCGATGGATCGCGCGGGCTGGGCCAACCTCACGCGGCTGCTCACCTCCGCGCGCCGGCGCTGCGACAAGGGTGACGCGCTCGCGTCGTGGCGTGAGGTGTGCGAGCGCGCCGAGGGCCTCATCGCGCTGTGGGGAGGGGAGGGCAGCATGCTCGCCGACGAACCCGATCCACCCGCCGCGCTGCTCGCCGATCTGCGCGATGCGTTCGGCGATCGCCTCTACGCGATCCTCGCGCGCCACCGCCGCGCCGACGACGTGCCGCGCGAAGCCCGCCTGCGCGAGCGCGCGAAGGCCGCGGGCCTGCCACTCGTCGCGGCGACCGAGGTGCTCTATCACTCGCGCGCGCGGCGGCCGCTGCAAGACGTCCTCACCTGCATCCGCCACGGCGTCACGCTCGCCACCGCGGGCACGCGCCTCCGCGGTAACGACGAGCACGACCTGCGCGCGCCCCACACCTTCGGTCGCCTCTATGCCGACGAGCCCGCCGCTGTCGCGCGCACGCTCGAGCTCGCCGCGCGCTGCACGTACTCGCTCGGCACGCTGCGCTACCGCTATCCCTCCGAACGCCTCCCCGACGGTTCTACCTCGGCGGCGTACCTCCGCTCCCTCGTCGATACAGGCGCGGAGTGGCGCTACGGCGGCGACGTTCCTTCTGACGTGCGGCGCCAGCTCGACAAGGAGCTCGCGCTCATCGAGGAGCTCGACTACCCGGGCTACTTCCTCACGATGTACGAGCTCGTCGCGTACTGCCGGCGGCGCGACATCATGTGCCAGGGGCGCGGCTCGGCCGCCAACTCGGCCGTCTGTTACTGCCTCGGCATCACCGCCGTCGATCCGGTGCGCATGGGCCTTCTGTTCGAGCGCTTCCTGTCGCGCGAGCGCGCCGAGCCGCCTGACATCGATCTCGACATCGAGCACGAGCGGCGCGAGGAGGTCATCCAGCACGTCTACACCGTCTACGGCCGCGACCACGCCGCGATGGTGTGCAACATCATTCGCTATCGCCCGCGCTCGGCCGTGCGCGACGTCGGCAAGGCCCTCGGCATCCCCGAGACTGCGCTCGATCGCGCCGCCAAGCACCTCTCGATGTACGGCCTCGTCGAGCGCGATGCCCTCTCGCACGCGATGACCGGCGAGATGAGCGGCCCCGCCCTCGAGCATCTCGCGCGGCTCTCCGACGAGATCCTCGAGTTCCCGCGCCACCTCTCCGTCCATCCCGGCGGCTTCCTCCTCGGCCACGAGCCCGTGCACGACATCGTGCCCATCGAGAACGCGGCGATGCCGGGGCGCACCGTCATCCAGTGGGACAAAGACGACCTCGAAGACCTCGCGCTGTTCAAGGTCGACCTCCTCGGCCTCGGTGCGCTCCACCAGCTCCACCTGGGCCTCGACCTGTTACGCAAGCACCGCGGCATCGACCTCTCGATGGCGACGATTCCCGCCGAGGACGAAGCCACCTACGACATGATCTGCACCGCTGACACCGTCGGTACCTTCCAGATCGAGAGCCGTGCGCAGATGTCGATGCTGCCGCGCCTCAAGCCGCGCACGTTCTACGACCTCGTCGTCGAGGTCAGCCTCGTCCGCCCGGGCCCGATCTCCGGCGGCATGGTCCACCCCTATCTCCGTCGCCGCCGCGGCCTCGAAGCCGTCGTCTATCCGCACCCGTGCCTCGAGCCCGTCCTCAAGAAGACCCTCGGCGTGCCCCTGTTCCAGGAACAGGTGATGAAGCTCGCCGTCGTCGCCGCGGACTACACGCCCGGCGAGGCCGACCAACTCCGGCGCGACATGGCCGCGTGGCGGCGCTCGGGCCGCATCGAGAAGCATCGCGAGCGCCTGATCTCGCGCATGGAGCAGAAGGGCATCGCGCGCGAATTCGGCGAGCGCGTGTTCGAACAGATCCGCGGCTTCGGCGAGTATGGATTTCCTGAAAGCCACGCCGCGAGCTTCGCGCTCATCGCGTACGCGACGTCGTGGATGCGCAAGCACTACCTCGCCGAGTTCACCTGCTCGCTGCTCAATGCGCAACCGATGGGATTCTACTCGCCGTCGACGATCGTCGGCGACGCGCAGCGGCACGGGCTGGTGATCCGGCCGATCGACGTCACGCAGAGCGCGTGGGATTGCACGCTCGAGGAGACGGCGGATGACTTCGGCTTCGCGGTGCGCATGGGCCTGCGCTGGGTGAAGGGGATGCAGCTGGCGGATGGGCAGCGGATCGTGGATGCGCGTGAGGCGCGGGCGTTCGACTCGCTCGAGGACTTCGTGCGACGCACGAGAATCCCGGCGCGCATGCACGCGGCGCTGGCGGAGGCGGGTGCGCTCGGGGCGCTGGGGGCGGAGACGCGGGAGCGGCGCGATGCGCTGTGGCAGGTGCTCGGGTGGGTGGCGCGCAGGGACGATGCGATGACGCTCGGCGGGGATGTGAACGAGGTCGGGTTCGAGAAGCTGACCAAGCTCGACGAGATCTTCTGGGACTTCGCGTCGAGCGATCACTCGACGCGCGGGCATCCGCTGGGGCCGCTGCGCGGCGAGCTACGCGCGAAGGGCTGGCCGGATGCACGCACGGTGGGACGCGGGCGCGATGGGAGTCGGGTGGACTATGTTGGCATCGTGATCTGCCGGCAGCAGCCGGGGACGGCGAGCGGCGTGGTGTTCATGACCCTCGAGGACGAGACGGGGTTCGTGAACCTGGTGTGCTGGCAGCAGGTGTTCGCGCAGTACGCACACGTGATCCGCACGACGTCTCTGATCGGCGTCACAGGGAAGCTGCAAATACAAGAAGGGATCGTGCACCTGATCGCCGAGCGCGTGTGGGTGCCGGTGCTGTCGCGGCCCGTCGTCGAGGTAGAGAGCCGCGACTTCCACTAAACAAGTCGAAGAAGCCTGCCAAGAAACCTGCGAAAGCGAAGCAGGTCGCGTCGCTAGGCAGGTGACGCACGGTTCGTTGCCTAGCGAGCGGGGGCCTCGAGATTGCAACTCGCGTGGTCATGCCACCCGCGCAATCTCTTCCGACGACGATGCGAGCAGCGGCGATGGACCATTTCGGTGAGCCCGATGTGGTGCATACCGAGACCATCCCGGTCCCCGAGGTCGGCAAGAACCAGGTCCTCGTGCGTGTCGTGTCAGCCGGCGTGGGCACGTGGGATCCCGAGCTGGTCGATGGCTCGTTTCGGGATGTCGAGGTCCGGTTTCCTCGCGTGATCGGCTCCGATGGTGCGGGCACCGTCGTCGCGGCGGGCAGCCGCGCACGGCGGTTCGCGATCGGCGATCGCGTGTACGGCTGGGGCCTCGGGAATGCGAAGGGCGGATTCTTCGCGGAGTACGCCGCGATCGACGAGACCGAGCTCGCGCCGATCCCGAGCACCCTCTCGTTCGAGGAGGCGGGTGCCCTCGCGGTGTCGGGGCTCACGGCGCTCGCAGGTCTCGAGCGCCTGAACCTCGCCGAAGGCGATCGGCTCGCGATCTTCGGAGCCAGCGGCGGCGTCGGTCACGTCGCCGTGCAGCTCGCGAAGGTGATGGGGTTGCGCGTGTTCGGCATCGCCTCGCAGGAGGATGGTGTCGAGCTCGTGCGCCGCCTGGGGGCCGACGCGATCGTCGAGGGACATAGTCCAACGCTCGTGCGCGAGCTGAAGCGGTTCGCACCCGGTGGCTTCGATGGCGCGCTCGTGTTCGCGGGCGCACGCGGCTGGAAGCGGGCGCTCGAGTGCATGCGGCGCGGTGCGGTGGTCGCGTATCCCAACGGCGTCGAGCCGGCGCCGATCGTTCCGCGCTTTGTGAAGCACGAGGTGTTCGACGGCGAAGACTCGCCAGCTGCATTCAGCCGGCTCAACCAGCTCGTCGCCCGCGGACCGTTCCACGTCGAGATCTCGCGACGCTATCCCCTCGACGCCGCGGCGCAGGCGTTGCGCGACGTGCAGCACCACCACGTCGGCAAGCTCTCGCTCGAGATCCGGCGCAAGGTTGCACGCGATCGCGCGCGTTCGTGATCGTCGCGTTAGACCGCCTCACGCACGTCGTGACACGGACCTCGCGCCAGCTCTGTACGATGTGCGTTCGTGATGCGGTACCGGCCAGAGAAGACGACGAAGCAGATCGAGAACGAAGAGCTATCGCGGCTCACGGAGGCGACCGGGCAGGGTGGGGAGGGACGGCCGACGACGCAGCTCGATCCCGATGCACTGCGTGCATTGTTGGGCACCGACGAAGTGGCCCCAGTCGCACCGCCGCGTGCCGAGGCGGCGCCGCCCGTCGTCGAAACGCCGGTCGCGACTTCGCCGCGCCATGGATCCCGCTTGCTCGTCGCTGCCATCTGCGTGGCGCTCGGCGTGATCGCGAGCGTCGTCGTGCTCACGCTGCGTTGACGCTGACGCTGTTCACGACTGGAACCGCCCGACATCGCGCCCGGCGGGCAACGCCATGAGCTCGCGGAGCGCCTCCTCGCAGCCGAGGTCCTCATAGAGCAGGCGATACACGCGATCGAGCAGCGGTGCTTCGACGTGGTGCGCGCGCGTCAGGGCGCGCGCGGCGACCACTGCATGGACGCCCTCGGCGACCATGCCCAGCTTCGCGAGGATCTCCGGTAGTCGCTCTCCGCGCGCGAGCGCGGCGCCGACGCGATGGTTTCGCGAGATCGGGCTGGCGCAGGTGACCATCAGGTCTCCTATGCCAGCGAGACCGGCGAACGTTAAGGGGCTCGCGCCCATCATGACTGACAGGCGCGTGTACTCCGCGAGGCCGCGCGTGACGAGCAGCGCCTTCGCGTTCTCGCCGACCTTCATCTCGGTCGCCGCCCCTGCTGCGATCGCGACGACGTTCTTGAGTGCACCGGCAAGCTCGATGCCGAGCACATCGTCGCTGGTGAACACCATCATGCGTGGACACGACAGGACCTTCTGCGCGAGAGCGATCACGTGCGGAAAGTGAGACGCGACCACCGTGCCGGCCGGCATGCGGCGCGCCACCTCGGGTGCGAGGTTCGGGCCGGAGATGACGCCGAGCTGCTTGGCGCACGTCTCCTGGCGCAAGATCTCGGTCATGCGCGCGTTGGTCTCTCGTTCGAGGCCCTTGGTCGCATGCAGGACGATCTGCTCGGGCGCGAGCACCTCGCCCAGCGCGGAGGAGACCTCCCGAAACGCGCTCGCAGGAACGACGAGGAGGACAAGCTCGGCACCGTGCACCGCTTGCTCGAGCGCGGTGGTCGCCAACACCTTGTCGGAGAGCCACACCCCCGGCAGCGACCGCTCGTTCGTATGGCGCGCGTTGATCTCGTCGCGCTGTTCGCCGCTGCGCGTCCACAGGCGCACGGCGTTCCCGTTCTCCGCGATGAGCTCGGCGAGTGTCGTGCCCCAGTTTCCTGCGCCGAGGACGGCGATCATCGCCCGCTCCTTGCGGCACACAGGCGCGGTGCGCCGAGCAGCCCATAACCCTCGAGCCGGTTGCGATAATAGAACAGGAGGTCCGCATCGAGGACGACGATCTGTGCGCCGCGCCGAAGGGCGACGGGCGTCGCGTGATAGGTGCCGAGCCCCTCGAGTCCGCGCGCCACGACGTCGCCGGCGCTCGCACCTAGGCCCTCGTCGAGGTGGATCTTGCCTTCACGCTCGAGGCCGCGGAGCTGTTCGAGCATCGTGGCAACCTCCGCTTCGACGCGCTCCACGGCGATGCCGTTGTCCGGCCCGATCGTGCGCAGCATGCGGAACAGGTCGGGCTGGCACAGATCGCGCCGCAGGAGCTCGAGCAGTGAGAACGCGAGCACGTTGGTCACCAGCGCGACGTTGTCGCGGTGATAGTTCGCGACGATGCGCTCGCCGAGCGCCCGCGTGTACTCCGCGTCTCGCGCTGGATCGGTGACGACATGCCCATCGCGCAGCAGGTAGCGCGATGGGTCGACCGACCGGCCGCGTGGATCGTGCGAGCCCCCTTCCCGGTCCACGTCATCGCCGAATGGGTCGAGCGCGCTTCCGAAGCGGAGGTGGACGCGAAGCTCGAGCTTCGCGAGGCCGCGCAGGAAGTCGACCCACCGATGAATTCGACTGAACTCGTCCTCGACGATGATGTACTGCGATCGGCCGGTCTCCTCGAGGAAGTCCCGCACGAGCGACGCGGCCTCGAGCACGAGGGGATAGGAGATCGTGCACGGGACGATGAAGATCCGTTCGTGCCGCTGGGCGCCACTGTTCACGTTGTTGCGGTAGGCCGCGAGCCCCGCCCCGAGCAGGCCGAGCTTGATCCTCGTTTCGATCTCCCCGGAGCGGCTCCGCGTCCCGCCGGGGAAGAACAGGTTGTGCTGTCCTGCCTCCAGCGAGATCGTGGCGTACTCCTTCAAGGTCTCGCGATAGAGCGGATCGGATTTCCTCCGATCGACGGTGTACGCCCCGAGGTTGTGCATGAAGAAGCTGGTCAGCGGGTTCGTGAAGAGATTGAGTCCCGCGCCGTACACGAAATGCGGTAGCCCCATCCGAAAGATCGCGTAGCCGACCAGGAGCGAGTCGAGGTTCGACGAGTGCGTGGGGACGAGGATGATCGTGCCGCGGTCCGCGAGCTGCACGAGCGCCTCCACCTCGCCTTCGAGAAGCAGATGCTCGTCGAGGCGGCTCGAGCCACGGAGCTCGCCGAGCAGGCCGCGCAGCGAGAATCCCTGCATGATCGCGGACAATCCGTAGGGCAGCACGCGCGTCGTGAAGTCGTAGACGCGCGGCGCGAAGTGACCGGTGATCTCGTCGACGTAACGCGTCACGATCTCGCGCACGAGCGCTCGCTGGCGTTCCGCCGACGCATGAGGCAGTTCGTGCCCGAGGCGGGCATAGTACGCGCGGTCGGCGCGGACGCGGTCGTCATCCTTCGCGTGCAGCAGGCGCGCACGCTCGTGATAGAGGGTGTCGTTGATCACCTCGCTGATGAGGGGACCTCTGTCCGCCTTAGCTCGATCGAAGACACGCGCGACCAAGCGGACGATGACCTCGTCGCCGATCGTGGCGTCCTCTGCTCCTCGCGCGTGAAGCATTCGCTCTCGTCGAGAATTGCAAGCGGGGTGCCTTGGCTGGGCCCAGCATCCGAGGGCCGAGCTCCGCCTCGGTATGGGGCGTGCACTCGCTCCGAACATGAGCATCGCCGTCGATCAGACCAGGCTTCGTCGGATCGTGGAACGCGTCGCCCCGGGCGTGTCCCTCTCGCGCGTCGAAGGCGAGACGATCTTGCAGATCGCGCAGCTCGCGGCCGGGGCCGACAACGAGAGCCAGCCACAGGAGCACATGATGCTCCAGGCGATCGCCCAGCAGGTCGGCGCAACGGCTGGGCTCGAGCTCGGCGAGCTCTTCCTGATTCCGAAGGTTCCCGACGAGGGGGCCCGGGCCGCGCGCCTGCAGCGGCTCGCAAACCAGCTCGGCACCAAGGGTACGCGTGAGCTCGCCTATACCTTCGCGTTCCTGGTCTCGATCGCCGACCTCGAGCTGGTGCCGTCGGAGACGAAAGCGCTCGAGGAGTTCCAGTTCGCCCTCGGCGTGACCCACCGGCGCGCCATGGACCTGGTGGTGATGCTCTCCGAGATCATTGAGGGTGGGCGCGAGCGCCGGCCCTATGCTTGATCGGGTGTCCTTGCGCGCAAACCCCGCGGGTGCGTGATCCGCGCACCTTCCATTGCGCCCAGGCCTCCGCTAAGACCGGAGGTCCGATGTCGTACCCAGCCGCCCGTGCCGTCGTTTTCGTCGCGCTCGCGTCGTGTGGTCCGCGCTCCACGGGGAACCACGACGCCGGGACTGGCTCGGCCGATGCCCCCGTCGACGTCGCGGAGCTCGGCCCTGATGCGGACCTGTGTGTGGGCGGTTCGCTGTGTGGCAGCCCGGCGACCTGCTGCCCCGCCGGCAACGACTGCGTCGAGGACATGTGCCTGACCGCGTGCGCGAGCGGCGTTCGCTGTGGCGTCGATCTCATGACCTGCTGCAACAGCGGCGAGGTGTGTCTGGAGAACGCGTGCATCGTCCCCGGCGCGGCATGCCAGGACCCATACGACTGCGAGCCCGGCCACTTCTGCGAGCCCACGCTCGACCAGTGCTTGCCGCAGCCCGATCCGCAGACCTGCAAGATCCTGCCGACGTTCGCGGATCTGTCGGTCACCGCGGAGTGGTCGTGGACCCTGGGCGACAGCATCTCGATCCCGGTGGTCGCGAACCTCGACGCTGCGGGCGCGCCCGAGGTGGTGGCCAACGTGCTGCCGAACGGTTCGAGCGGCAACAACGGGTCGATCCTGATCCTGAACGGGGCAACCGGTGTGCCGCTCCTCGGTCCGATCGCTCACAACCCGCCCACGACCTACGGCTCGCATTTCCGCTCGACGATCGCCGTCGGTGATGTCTCCGGCGACGGCCTCGCCGACGTCATCTATGCCGCGCGCGGCAGCGTCGACAACGACACCGGCACCAGCTTGATCGTCGCGATCGATCGCACCGGGCACGTGCTGTGGACGTCGCACGATCCGGGTGGTGCCGCGCACGGCATCAAGGTCTGGAACGGTGGCGTGACGCTCGCGAACTTCGACGCCGATCCGATGGCCGAGGTGGTGATCGGTGCGACGCTCATCGATCACGACGGCACCGTGCTGTGGGATCAGGGCGGCAGCGGCAACGGTGGCTATTACGGCAGCAACAACAACGCGACGGTCACGTACAAGGGCGGCATCTCGGTAGTCGCCGACCTCGACATCGACGGCAAGCCCGAGATCGTTTCGGGCAAGAACGCGTGGAAGGTGACCTGGAACGCGGGGCCGCCCGCGTCCGCAACGGTGACGCCTTACTGGACGTACAGCGGCGACGACGGCTATCCCGCCGTGGCCGACCTCGACCAGAACGGGACCCCCGAGGTCGTGCTGGCCGCGAACGCGAAGGTGATCGTGCTCGACGGCCAGACCGGCCAGCTGTTCTGCGCGCAGACCTCGTGCAGCGCCGCCCAGCGCGTTCAGCCGATCGACATCGCATGCCCGCCCAGCACCACGTGTAATGCGGAGTCGAATCGCGGTGGTCCACCGACGGTGGCGGACTTCGATGGTGACGGGCGCCCGGAGATCGGCGTGGCTGGTGGCTACAGCTACGCGGTCTACGATCTACGACGCACCGGCGAGGACATCACGGGCATCACGCCCGCGCCAACCGCGGGCCAGCTGTTCGTGCGATGGACGCGCGCGACGAAGGACCTGTCGTCGAACGCGACGGGCTCGTCGGTGTTCGACTTCCAGGGCGATGGCTCGTCGGAGGTCGTGTATTCCGACGAATGCAACGTCTGGGTCTACAGCGGCACCGACGGGCGCACGCAGCTGCAATTGCCCAACACCACCGGCACCATTCACGAGTATCCGCTCGTCGTCGACGCCGACGGCGACGGCAACTCGGAGATCCTCGTGGTCGCGAACGGTGTCAACGCTGCCACCAACTGCCCGGCGCAGACGGCGAACAAGGGTATCTACCTCTATGGCGACCCGCTCGATCGCTGGGTGCCGACGCGCAAGGTGTGGCCGCAGCACACGTATCACATCACCAACGCGACGCCCGTCGGCAACGTGCCGGTAACCGAGGCCAACAACTGGACGCAGCCCGGCCTCAACGACTACCGCAAGAACGCCCAGGGCGAGGGCGTGTTCAACGCGCCCGACCTCGCGGTCGAGCTGTCGGTTGGGCTCGAGGAGTGCGACGGCGGCATGCTGGTGCTCAAGGCACGCGTGACCAACGTCGGCGCGCTCGGCGTGCACCCGGGCGCGCAGATCGTGTTCAAGAAGACCGACGCGAACGGTGCGGTGCTCGGCACGGCGACGACCACGGTGCCGCTCTTGCCCGGTGGCTCGACGACCGTATCGATCACGGTGCCGACGAGCACGGGCCCGAACTTCTACGTCGCCGCCGACGGCCCGGCCGCGGTCGCCGAATGCAACGAGAGCAACAACTCGGATGCAACGGTCGGCGCGATGTGTCCGATCATCCTGTGACGCCCGAGCGCAAGCAACGCCTCTTCGCGTGGGGCCGCAACGCGCTGATGGTCATCGCGTTCGGCGGGATGGCGTTCGCGATCGACAAGCTGATCCGGACATACAGTTACGAGCAGATCGCGGACGCGCTGAGCGCGATGCCGCTATGGGCGATCGTCGGCGCGATCGCGGTGGTCGCGCTGCAGCACGCCGTGTCGGTGGTGCGCGAGTGGATCGCCGTCGGCTACGCGGACAAGCGCGAGGTCGGGGTCGCACACACCGCGCTCGCTTCCGTCGTCGCGCGCTCGCTGAGTACGCTCGGCGTACCGTCGATCACGGGCGTCGGGCTGCGCTTGCGCCTGTACGGTGGCTGGGGCCTCGAGAACGCCGACGTCGCGCGGATCACCACCTACAACGAGCTCGTGTTCCTCGTCGGCGTGGTCGCGCAGTTCGCCGTGGTGTTCACCGCGCTGCCCGTGCCGCCGACGCTCGCGGACTGGATCGGCGAGACCGCGGTGCGCGGCATCGGCATCGGCGCGGTCGTGCTGTGTGTCGGGTTCGTCGCCCTGTGCGCGCGCGGTCCCACCGCGCTGCGCGTGCGCTCGTTCGCGATTCCGGTACCGAACAGCGCGCAGCTCGCGGGCGTGTTCGTATTTCCGATCGTCGACTTGTTCCTCGACGCGCTGATCGTGAAGCTGTGCCTCCCGGCGGTGGTGCCGCTCGCCTACACCGACCTGGTCGTGGTGTGCTTGCTCGCGAGCATCGCGGGCTCGCTGTCGCAGATCCCGGGCGGGCTCGGCGTGCTCGAGGGCACCGTACTGCTGTTCGCGCCTGGCGAGGGCTTGGCCCCCGCGATCATCGGTGCACTGCTCGGCCGCCGGATCATCACCAACCTCTTGCCGATCGTCGTCGGCGCGGGCCTGCTGGTCGCGCTCGAGATGCGCCGCCGTACCTCGACACCGCGGCCCGAGTGGCTGGTCGAGGCCACCGCCGGTGCGCTGTCGACGCTGATGTTCGTGGTCAGCGTGATCGTGATGCTGCTCGCCGCCTCGTCACGCGGAGCGCGATACGGCGATGTCGGCCAAATCGTGGCACTCGCGGCGGGTACGGCCGGACTGTTCGTCGCGCGCGGGCTGCAGCAACGCAGCCGCCGTGCGTGGCGCGTGACCGTCGCGCTGGTCGCGGTGCGCTCGTTGGCGGGTTTCCTCGCGCCTCCGCCACTGCTCGTGATCGTGATCCTCGTGGTGCTCGCGGTCATGCTCGCGCTCAGTCACGATCTGTTCGACGACCAGCATCGCGTGAGCGAGCGCTCGTTCGCGTGGGGAATCGCGATCACGCTGGTGCTCGCGGGCACGGCGTGGGTCGGGTTCGGGTTCGAAGGCCACCACGCCACTACCAAGTTCCTCGTCGGCGCGGGTGTGATGCTCGCAGTCGCAGCGTTCAGTGCCGGTCTCCTCGTCGTGCTCGTGCGCCGTGCACGCCTGCGCGCGACGCTCGGGCAGGCGCCGCTCGACGTTCTCCGAGTTTCTCGCGATACCAGCTCGACCTGATGTGTCCTCACCCACGGGGCTTCACGGTGTCGTCACGAAGTGACGTCAACGGCCGGGATCACAGCGTGGCATGTTGCCGTCCGGTCACGAAGCGCCACCAGATCTGACAACTGCGCCGCGTAGGGTCCGCCCCATCACCATGCATCACGGTGAATCGAGGAGGGCTCGATGTTTCGGCTACGAATGACTTCGCTGCTCGTGGTGCTCGTGGCGGCGTCTTTCGGCACCGCACGTGCGCAACCGGCGCCTTCTCCGACCGAGACACCGCCCACCGAGACACCGCTCGCCGATGCACCTCCCGCCGATGCGCCCGGCGACGTGCCGCCGGCCGATGCGCCGCCGGCCGATGCGCCGCCGGCCGATGCGCCGCCCGTGGATGTGGCCCCCGCGACGCCGATGGGCACGATCACGGGCAGGATCATCGACAAGAGCACCGGAGAGGGGCTTCCCGCGGCCACGATCATGGTCAAGGGGCCCGCGGGCGATCAGGTGGTTGCGAGCGAGCTCGACGGCACGTTCAAGCTCCCCCTCGCACCTGGCAACTACACGATCACGTTCTCGACGCCTGAGTACACCGATCAGGTTCGCTCCGTCACGGTCGTCGCGGACAAGGTGATCGCCCTCGACACGCTAACTCTCGAGCTCGCGCAGGTCGATGCGAAAGAGGAGACGATCGAGGTCTACGACACGATCGACACGCGCAAGGACTCCGCGCTCCTCGCGGAGCGACGCTTTGCGACGACCGTTAGCGATGCGATCGGTGCCGAGCAGATCGCGCGCTCCCCCGACTCCAACGCCTCTGACGCCGCGAAGCGCATGGTCGGCGCGACCGTCCAGGACAACCGGTACATCGTGGTCCGCGGTCTCGGCGGCCGGTATTCGCTCACGCTGCTCAACGGCGTGCCGTTACCGAGTCCGGATCCCGATGTGCCGGCGGCGCCTCTCGACCTGTTTCCCGCGGCGCTCGTTGCGAACCTGACCGTCAACAAGACGTTCTCACCCGATCTACCTGCGAGCTTCGCGGGCGGTGCGCTCGGCATCGAGACCCGCACCTACCCGACGAGGTTCTCCTTCAAAGCGAAGGTTGGCCTCGGCAACAACACGCTGAGCTCGTTCCGCGAGCTTAACACCCAGAACGGTGGAAGCCTCGACCTGCTCGGCTTCGACGACGGAGGCCGCGCGTTGCCGTCCGCGATCCCCGAAGACAAGCTCGCGGGCGATCCATCGCTGTCGCAGGAACAGGCCAACGCCCAGGTCGGCGCGTTCGAGAACAACTGGAAGACCAAGCGCGGCACTGTGGGCCCGAACATGTCCGTATCGGCGCAGCTCGGCAATACCATCAAGCCGGCTCCGGGCCAGCGCCTCGGCTACTTCGCGACCTTCAGTTACGGTCACAGCTACACCCACCGCAAGGCGCACGTCTCGCTCGTCGGCGAGCCGGATGGCAACGGTGGGTACCTGCCCGCGCTGATGCAGCTCGACGATCAAGCGACGATCGAGCAGGCGACGCTCGGAGGCGTCGGCATGGCGGGCTGGACGCCAAAGAAGGGCCAGAACGTCCACCTCGTCGGCCTCTACGCGCATACCGGCGACACGCTCGCGAGTCAGGTCACCGGGACCGAGAACAACGCTTCGATCGTGGAGCGCACGCGCCTACAGTTCCTGCAGCGCGAGCTCGTGTTCGGCCAGCTGCTCGGCGAGCACAAGCTCGCGCCCCACGCGATCCTCGAGTGGCAGGGCAACGTCGCCAAGGTCTCGCAGGCCGAGCCCGACACGCGCGATCTCTTGCGCACGCGCCTCGACGACGGCCGCTACGCGATCGTCAACGGCGCCGGTGCCTCCGAGCGCCTGTTCGGCGATCTTGGCGACACCACGGTCGGCGCGGGAGTGTCCCTTCGCCTGCCTTACGAGAAGGTCAAGCTAAAGGTCGGTGCCTCGATCCAGCGCAGCGATCGTGACTACCAACAGCGTCGCTTCCGCTTCTTCTTGATGGGCGACTCGGTGTTCCAGGATCCGAGCCAAGCGTTCGATCCCAGCAACGCGGGGCTCAGCATGAACATGCTCGAGGCGACGATCCCGTCCGACGGCTATGCCGCGACACGCACGATCGCGGGCGCGTACGCGATGGCCGACGTCAACGTCACCAAGAAGCTGCGTGCGATTGCGGGTGCTCGGTTCGAGGCGTCCAACCTCGATATCGGCATCGCCTCCAAGATCGATCTGATGACGGCGCCAGAGCCGCCGACCGAGCAGGACGATCGCAATCTGCTGCCGTCGCTCAACATCGTGTACGCAGTCACCGACTCGTCGAACCTCCGCGCCGCCTATGGCATGACCGTCGCTCGCGCGAACTTCCGCGAGCTGGCTCCGTCTCTTTACTTCGACTACATCCGCCGGCGAACGATCGGCGGCAACCCAAACCTCCAGCAGACCACGATCCACAACGGGGACCTCCGCTGGGAGACGTTCCTCGGTGAGAGTGAGGTGCTCGCGGCGAGCGTGTTCGCGAAGCACTTCGACCAACCGATCGAGCGCACGGTCGAGACCGCTGGCGATGGGCAGAATGTCGGTTTCTTCAACTCGGACAGCGCGAGAGTCTACGGTGTCGAGCTCGAGGCGCGGCTGTCGCTCGGTCGCCTGACTCCGGCGCTGCGCGAGTTTTCGATCGGCGGAAACCTGAGCCTGATCCGCTCCGAGATCAAGGACAACATGAACCAGCGGCGCTCGCTGCAGGGGCAGTCACCCTACGTCGCGAACCTCGGGCTCGGCTACGAGTCGCGCAAACTGAAGACCCGCGTCGATGTGCTGTACAACTCGTTCGGGCGTCGCATCGATGAGGTCGGCACTGCGGGCGACGGCAACATCTACGACGAGACGGTGCACCGCCTCGACCTCGCGATCACCCAACCGCTACCTCGCAATACGCGCCTCAAGCTCGCGGGCGCGAACCTGCTCAATAGCGACGTCGTGCAAACGCAGAACGGCGTCGAAATCTACGCGTATCCCCTCGGCGTGACCGTGCTTGGTAGCGTCGAAATGACCCTCGAATGACCTGAAGGAGCCTCCCATGAAGAAGCTAGCCATCTTGCTCGCAAGCCTGTTGCCCGCAACCACGCTCGTCGCGTGCGGTGACGACAGCACCGACAACCCTGGCGTCGACGCGCGCACCGATGCACCGTCGAACCCGGATTCGCCCGGCGGCGGCGAGACGATTCGCGTCAGCGAAGACATCTCGCAGAACACGACGTGGACCAAGGACAACGTCTACGTCCTGCCGCGCCTCAAGTACGTGTTCGTCCAGTCGGGCGCGACCCTGACGATCGAGCCGGGCACCGTGATCAAGGGAGAGCAGGGCTCCGTGCTCGTCGTCGCGCGTGGCGGCAAGATCCGCGCGGAGGGGACCGCGGCCGAGCCGATCACGTTCACCAGCTCCCAGCCGACGGGGCAGCGCTCCGCGGGATGGTGGGGCGGTCTCCTCATCCTCGGCAATGCGCCGGTCAACGTGAACAAGGCGACGGGTAGCGACGAGGCGACGTACGAGGCGTTCACGTCGGCCATCCCGGAGGGCAAGTTCGGCGGCACCGATCCGGCTGACAACAGCGGCTCGCTCAAGTACGTCCGCATCCAGTTCGCGGGCTTTAACTTCGTGTCGGATCGCGAGTTCAACAATCTCACGCTCGCCGGCGTCGGCAGCGGGACGGTCATCGATTACGTCCAGGTTCACGGCGGGTCGGATGACGGCATCGAGATGTTTGGTGGAACGGTCAACGTGAAGCACCTCGTCTCGTCGCAGAACCAGGACGATGGGTTCGACACGGACAACGGTTGGCAGGGTAATGCGCAGTTCGTTGTCATCCAGAACGTCTCGCATCCGGAGACGCTGGCCGAGGCGAGCAACGGTTACGAGTCCGACAACCACGGCACCGCGGCATCGTACGCGCAGGATCCGCGCACGCTGCCCACGCTGTACAACGTGACGTTGATCGGCGACCACACGTACACCGGCACGAGCCACTACGCGGCGGTCTTCCGTCGCGGCACCGGCGGCAACTACTACAACCACGTCTGGTACGGCTTCAACAAGGGCATCGAGTTCCGCGATGCCACCACGGGTGATCAGATCACGGCTGGTAACCTGAAGATCCTGAGCTCGACGCTGTTCGGGACGGGCGCCGACGGCCAGAGCAACTCGGTGGCCACGACGATCACCGACTTCCAGCTGAGCGCGCACACGGACAAGATCAACCTTACCAACGTCGACCCGGGGCTCACGGCCAACGCCATCAACAAGACCGCGCCGAACTTCAAGCCCACGGCGCCGCTCACCACGGGCGCTGCGACCCCGCCGGGTGGTGGCTTCTTCGATACCTCGGCGACGTTCATCGGCGCGATCGGCGCCGACGACTGGACGACGGGCTGGACGGAGTACCCGCAGAACTGACCGCTTACGTCGGCCGCATCTCACGCTCGGGGAGCTCGACCCGGGCGTTTCTGTTTTCGGTACGATGGGCAGACGGTGAAGGTTGCAGTCAAACCCGCCAATGAATTGCAGCGGCTCGCGGCGCTCCGCCGTTACATGCTGCTCGATACGCTGCCCGAGCCCGAGTTCGACCGCATCACGTCGCTGGTCGCGCAGCTGCTAGACATGCCGATCGCCCTGATGTCCCTCGTCGACGAGGATCGGCAGTGGTTCAAGTCGGCGGTCGGATTCGAGGGTAAGGAGACGTCGCGCGACACCGCGTTCTGCGCGCATGCAATCAACGATCGCACGCCCCTGGTGGTGCCCGATGCGCACCGCGACGAGAGGTTCGACGATAACCCATTCGTCGTCGGTGCGCCCAACGTGCGGTTCTATGCGGGCGCGCCCCTGACGACCCTGGACGGCTTCGCGCTCGGGACGTTATGCGTCATCGATCGCAAGCCGCGCGAGCTCACGGCCCAGCAGCTGTCTCTGCTGTCATCGATGGCCGCCGTGGTCGTCGATCTCGTCGAGGCCCGGCTTGGGTTTCGCGCTCGCGAGATGTTCGAGAAGGTCGCGGCGCTGTCGCCCGACGCCATCTACGTACTCGACGTTGCGGCACGCAAGGTGCTCTACGGCAACGACAAGGTGCTGCCGCTGCGCGGTCATGACGGCGGGTTGGCGGACCTCGCAACGATGGAGTCCACGCTACATCCTGACGATGTCGCCGGCGTCCGCGCGCACTTCGGTGAGCTCGCGACGCTCCCCGATGGAGGCGTCGTCGAGCTCACGTTCCGCAGCCAGGACGAGGACGGTGCCTACCGCTGGATGCGCGCGCGAGAGACCGTGTTCGAGCGCGACGCGAATGGCGCGCCGCAGCAGATCCTCGGCGTCGCGGTCGACATCACGGAGCTCGAGGCCGCGCGCGCACGCCTCGCCGAGCTCGCGGACACCGACGAGCTCACGGGGCTGCCGAACAAGCGCGCCCTGCGCACGCGGCTCGCGCAGTTGTCGCTCGAAGGCGCGCGGGGGCGCAAGTTCGCCATCGCGGTGGCGGACGTCGATTACTTCAAGCGGATCAACGACACCTACGGTCACGCCGTCGGAGACCAGGTCCTCGCTGCGGTGGCAGCCGCACTCCGCGCCAACACGCGCGCCGTGGATCTCGTCGGGCGCTTCGGCGGCGAGGAGTTTGTCGTGCTCTACGCCGACGTCGACGAAGCCACCGCGGCCATGCTCGCCGAGCGCTTGCGTCTCGCGATCAAGGCGATCGAAACGCCCGTCGGGGTGACCTGTAGCTTCGGCGTGAGTGCGAACAACGGCGAGCTGGCGAGCAACGGCGATCGCGTGCTCGAGGCGGCGGATGCCGCGCTCTATCGCGCAAAACACGCCGGGCGCGATCGGGTCGTGCGCAGCGACGCCTAGTACGGCTGCTGAGGCTGAGGCGCCGGTTGCGGCGGAGGCTGCGGCACGCCGAGCTGCCCCGGCGGCAACGGGCACTCGGTGTTGAATCGGTTCTGATTCGTGGTCGACATCTGCGCCGCGTAGGGGCGCAGCGCCGCACAGCGATCGATGCTCACCGCGTGCGCCACCCCATTGGCATCGATGGCCCACAGTCCTGCGCTGGCCGCCCAGCTCTCGGCGATCACCGGCGTCAGCGTCGCGACGGTGCCGGCGAGCGGCAGATGCGCAGCGTTGGTCGTGTCGAGCCTCTGCGGTTCGGGGTTCTCCATCCTGAAGGCGGTTTCGGGCGCGTGCCCGGTGGCGTACCCGATCGCCACATCCGTGAGCACCGGGCACGCGCCCGGCGACGACTCGATGATCGCGCCGAGCTCGACGCTATCGCCACTGCGCTCGCGCGCGATCAGCTTCGGTTCCTTGGTCATCGATCGGCGGATGATGCCGTAGCCCATGTCGAGGAACAGCGGCGCCGCGGCCGCGGTCCACGCACAGTCGACGTTCGCCTCCTCGCTCAGGCACATGCCGAGCAACACGCCGCCAGTGATGGCGCCGAAGAAGCCAGAGGTGAACGCCGTGCCCATGTACGCATTGCGATCGAAGCCGCCACGCCGTTGCCAGGTCTTGTGCACCGACCACGTGCGATCGATCGAACGCGTCGTCTGCGCGCAGCTGAGCTCGAGGCCGCCGTCGACGATGTGCGCACTGTACTCGACGTTCTGCAACGTCTCTTGTGTCGGCTTGCGCTCGACGGTACTGGTGGCGAACTTCTTGTCGCCGGCGACATAGATCGTGTCGAGTAGGACGCTGCAGCCACTGGTGGCGACGAGCGCGAGAGTTGCGATGATGCTCGTGTTCATCGACGACCTCCGCGTAGGTTGACGTCGATATCGACCTTGAGGATCCAGCGACCCGTGCGCCGGACGACGGGCGCGCTAGGCGCACTCGGCGTCGCGACGACCGGTTGGACCTCGTCCCAGACCCAGACATAACCTGCGCCGGGCGGACGCTCCCAGTAGCCAGGAACCCAGGTGTAGTCGCGGCGCGCGTCCTCCCAGCGCCAGAACCCGGCGAGCCACACGGCGTCGGGCTCCGGCTTTGTCGGCGGCGTTTCGGCGCGCGGTGCGGGCGGCGGCCGACCGATGCGTTCGTAGAAGCCGGGCGACCAGATCCACTGGTCGTTCTTGCGGAGCCATACGCCGGCAATCCAGCGCGCGCCCGGCGACGGTGGAGGCGGTGGCGTCTCGACACGGAGGCGCGGCCGGCCCCAGAAGCCTGCCTTCCACGTGAACGTCGCACCGGTTTTTTTCCACGAACCCGCTACCCACTCCTGTTCGGGAACCGGCGGCGTTCCAGGGGTCTCGACGAGCGGCGGCGGTGGCAGCCAGTACCCCGGCACCCACGTCCAGGAGCCGTCATTCGTCACCCACGCCCAGTAGCCGCTCTTCCACGTGGCCCCGGG
>JANRKM010000109.1:0-3880 GCA_033763475.1 Kofleriaceae bacterium | reverse complement strand
GAAGCGGTTGTTCGGCTGGTGGCCGGGCAAGGATGACGAGGCCGATGCAGCGCCGACGACCACCGCCGATACCGGCACCGAGGACATCGCGCAGCGCATGCACGCGACCGAGGTGCTCGAGGCGCGCACGGCCCTCGTCGATCGTCAGGAGCTTGGCGCGCTGCTGGCCAAGCTCGACACGCTCAGCGCCCAGCAGCGCACGGCGCTCGTGCTCCGCTACGGACACGATCTGCCGGTCGGCGAGATCGCCGAGCTCCTCGGCGTCGAGCTCGCGACCGCCAAGACCCATCTCGTTCGTGGACTCGCGCGGCTGCGCGATCTGATGGAGGAACACCGATGAACCCGCACTGTGATCAGGTCACCGAGCGCGTCGCGCTCGGGGAAGCACTCGGAGAGCTAGCCGCGCACGCGCAGTCGTGTGCGCGCTGTCAGCGTGTCGTCGCCATGCCGGGCAAGCTCGGCGCGACGCGGCACGACGTGGATCCGGGCCTCGGGTTCGCCGCGCGCATGACCGTCGGTGCGCAGGAGCGGCTCGACGTTCGGCGCCGCCGTCGCATCGTCGGTGGTGTGGCCGCGACCGTCGCCGCGGGTGCGCTCGCGGTGCTGTTCGTGACTCGCCCCGCGGATCCGACGCCCGCCGTGCAGCCGGCGATCGACACCACGCAGCATCACCAGCCCGAGCCGGTCATCGATCCCGCGAACGATGCCGACCTGAAGGCCCTCGTGAATCTCGCCGACGTCGAGCGTTCGAGTCGGCTGTCCGCGGACTGGCGGCAGATCAAGAAGCCGCTCGTTCCGTATCGCAAGTTGTTCAAGCAGGTCGCCGTGCAGGTGAAGCACGAGGCCGCCAGCCAGGGAGTTGTTCCATGAGTCGCATTCGTACGTTGATGACCGTCGTGCTGCCGTCGATGCTCGCCGGTGGTCTCCTGTTCCAGAGCGCGTTCGGTAACGCCGCCACCGGCGACAACGTGCTCGCGTTCTGGCCCGCCGCGAGCGACGCGACCTCGCCCCGCCGTCTTCCGCCTCCGCCCCCGCCCGAGCCGCCGGCGCCTCCGCATGCGCCGCGCGCCCCCCTGCCGCCGCGTCCTGGTGTTGGCAACGGCATGTCGGTCCGCTTCAACAACGGCAAGGTCCAGATCGACGGCATCAAGGAACTGGTCACCGAGCAACTCGACAGCGCGCGCGCCGCGATGCTGAGGAACAAGGCGATCCCGAAGCAAGTGCGCGACAAGGTGATCGCGCGCCTCGACAAGGCGCGCGCCACCGTCGACAAGCGCCTCAGCAACCTCAAGCTCACCGACCTCGATAACCTCGAGGAGGAGATGGAGAAGATGGGTGAGGAGCTGGAGGAGGCGATGGAGGGCTTCGAGGAGGAGATGGAGAAGTTCGGCGAGCAGATGGGCAAGGACATCGCCGAGAAGATGGAGAAGGACTTCGGCAAGAACTTCGGGCAGTGGAATCGGCACGACGACGACGATGATGCCGACGACAACGATGATGCCGACGACGATGACGATGACGATGACGATGATGATGATGACGACGTGGTGCTCGCGCCCTCCGTCGACATCGACGTCGATGATGACGACCTCAAGGACGCGCTGTCCGACCTCAAGGACCTCGCGCTCAAGCCGCAGCAGCGCGATGCGATCAACAAGCTGCGCACCGACTCCGATCGCTCGGTCGCGTCGGCGCGCAAGCAGCTCGAGCAGCTCACCGACCAGCTGCGCGGTGCGCTCGACAACCCGGCGACGTCGGATGCCGAGGTGTCACGCCTGATCGATCAGGTCTCGGCGCAGGAGGCCGTGATCCGCAAGGCGCGCATCGTGGCCTGGGTGCAGGCGCGCCGCGTGCTCGACGCTGCTCAGCAGCGGAAGATCGAGGACGCCGCTGGAAAGCGCAGCAAGTAGCGCTCAGGGAACGGGGTACACGACCATCGTGTGCCCGGTACGATCGTTCGTGCCGACGTCGGCGACGTTGGTCCTCTCACCTGTCGTGAGGTCGATGGCGAACGTTTCGTTGCCTCCGACGAGCGCTGTGTTCCCGGCGACCGATGCGATCGCCTTGACCTTGTCACTGAAGTTCGGGACCTTGGTCTCTGTCGTGCCGTCGAACGAGTAGATCCCATCGTCCGCGCCCCACCACAGCTTTCCGGTGGCGTCGACGGTCAGCGACATGACACGAGTCGTCGCCGTGTGATACGCGCTCGACGTGAACGCCGTCGTGTCGATGGCGTGGATCGTCAGGTCGGACTTGGTCGCGGCAGCGTATAGGGTCGCGCCATTCGGGGAGAACGCGAGTGCGCGGATGGTCTGGCCCCCGAGCACCACTGGGTCGATCTCGCTCGACGTCGTATCGGTGTCGATGAACGCCATCGTGTCGAGGTTGGCGAAGAACACGTTGGCCGCGTGCGAGATCGCGAGCTTCGTACCCTTCAACGCGCAGCCGACCGTCTGGCCATCGCCGTCGAGTACGACCTTCGCCGTTGCCAGTACGGTCAACGAGCCGGGATCGAGCTTGGCGATCCCGATGACATTGCCGCCACGCTGGCGGTGTCCGCCGATCCCATATGCAGCATACGCGTAGCCGTCGTCACCGCGAACGAGGCACGCGAGGCTTGCCGCGCTCGTTCCCACCGGCGAGACCGACGCGGTGTCGCCCGTCGTGAGATCGAGGCGGAAGATGTCCGTGCTCCACCGCGTCCCGCCGTAGAAGTAGCGGCCCGACGCGCTGAAGAAGCCGGACGTGAAGATCGACTTGTCGACCTGGTTACCGTTGGTAACCGGTAGGTCGAGCGTGGTGCTCTGGCTTCCACCGACGTCGATCGCCTCTGCGCCAAAGATACCGAACCCGGACTCCGCGATCTGAACCTCGATGGTCGACGTGTCGCTCGCAGCAAGGTTCGTGATCTCGACCGACCGGCTTCGCGAGCCCGCCGGTTCGAGCGCTGCGAAGGCAAGCTGCACGATCGGCTCGTTCGCCCCCGTGGTGCCATCCGAGGTGATCACGCCGGTTGACGCCGACTTCACGATCGCCTTGGTGTTGAAGACGTGACCCGCGGTGTTGTTCGTCACCGCGAGGTCGAACGTCGCGCGCGAGTTGTCGGCGTCGTAGACGAAGTTGGTGACCGCGAGCTGAAAGTTCGCCGGCTGGGCGGTGACAGTCGCGGCGGTCGCGCTGACCGTGAGCGTCGCCATCTGCGCCGGGATGGAGGTCACGATGGCGACCTCCCGGCCAAAGCCGTAGCTGCCCGTGGCATTGATCGGCCACGCCATGTACGCGTAGCGACCGGGCGTGGTGAACGCGTCGGAGGCCGTCGTGGCAGAACCCACCGAGATCACGGTGGACCCACCGGGGAGCGTCTGCCCGACGGTGTAGGCCTTGCCGGGTTCCGGCGCGTCAGCCGCGCCAGCCTTCAAGCGCACGACGAGCGTCGACGCTGAGCTCGCGCCCGCCGTCCAGCTCAAGTTGATGTTGGAGCCGCTGATCGCCGCGGCAAGGCCGGTGACTGGACTCGGTGCGGTCGTGTCGAGCACGCACGTGGTGCCCTGCAGGACAGTGCCGGGCCCGCAGGTGGTGGGCGCGTCGGCAACGCAGACACCATCTTGCAGCGTCGTGCCGGTGCCGCACGCCGCCACGCACGCGCCGTCGACGAGCATCGTGCCCTCGCCGCAGCTCGGGCCGTCATCGCCGCCACATCCAGCTGTTACGAATAGGGAGAGGCCAATACAGGTAACGATTTTGTTACGCATACGTACCCCAACGTATCATTTTTCACAGCTCGATCGCTTGCACCGTTCGCATCATGCGCTCGCCATCTCCCAGACGGAGACGCAGCGCGCCCTTGTTGCTGAACTTAAGGATCGCGCCCTTCTGCTGG
>JANRKM010000108.1:0-4625 GCA_033763475.1 Kofleriaceae bacterium | reverse complement strand
CGATCGCCCCCGAGGATCTGCCGGTCCATCGCGCGGCGCGAGGGATCGAGGTCCGCGACTTCGAGGAGGAGATCCGGTTCGACGACGGCCGCTCGACGTTCTTGTACGGCAGCGCGGTGCCGCTCCGCGATCCGAGCGGTGCGCCGCGTGGCGCGATCGGCGCGTTCGTCGACGTCACGCACCTCAAGCACGCGCAGGCCGTGATGCGCGAGGCGGATCGCCGCAAGGACGAGTTCCTGGCCCTGCTCTCGCACGAGCTGCGCAACCCGCTCGCGCCTATCATCACGGCAGCACAGCTGATGGAGCTCCGCGGCGAGACGGTCGCAGCCCAGGAGCGCGAGGTGATCCTGCGGCAAGCGCGGCACCTGGTGCGCCTCGTCGACGATCTTCTCGACGTCTCGCGGGTGACGCGCGGTAAGGTCACGCTGGCGGCGCGCCCGATCGACCTGACCTGGGTGATCCAGATGGCAGTCGAAGCGACCGAGCCCCTGTTCGAGCAGCACCAGCACCGCCTCACGCTCGACGTCGCGACGGGCGGGCTACCGGTGATCGGCGATGAGGTTCGCCTCAACCAGGTACTCAGCAACCTCCTCTCCAACGCCGCGCGCTACACGCCCGCGGGAGGGCACATCCAGGTGGTGGCGCAGCGCGAGGGCACGGAGGTGGTGGTGCGCGTGCGCGACAACGGCGTCGGGATCGATCGGGTCCTGTTGCCCAACGTGTTCGAGCTGTTCGTGCAGGGCGAGCGCGGGCCCGATCGCGCGCTCGGCGGCCTCGGCCTCGGCTTGTCGCTCGTGCGCATGTTCACCGAGCTGCACGGCGGAAGCGTCGACGTGGCGAGCGAGGGTATCGGCAAGGGCAGCGAGTTCACGCTCAGGCTACCGCTGTCCGCGTCGATCGACACCGCGAAGACCACGCGCGCGATCGCCACGACGCCGACACCCGCTCGCTCGCGCCTCGCGCCCAAGCGCATCCTCATCGTCGACGACAATCAGGACGCGAGCCTCATGATCTCGCGCGTGCTCGAGAGCCTCGGGCACCAGGTGCGGGTGGCGGATGATCCGGCGGAAGCGCTCGCCGTCGCGCTGGCGTTCCAGCCCGAGGTCGCGATCCTCGACATCGGCCTTCCCGTCATGGACGGCTACTCGCTCGGACGCGAGCTTCGGTCGCGCCTCCCTACGCCGCCGAGTTTGGTCGCCCTTACCGGTTACGGCCTGGCGCAGGATCGACGGCGCAGCCACGAGGCGGGCTTCGTCTGTCACCTCGTGAAGCCGCTCGATGTCGCCGTGCTCCTCACCGCGCTCGAGGATCTCGCGGAACGTCAAGCCGACTCCGCGGAGGGCTGAGCTCGGGCCGTGGGTCCGCGAGATGCATCTCGCGCGAAGCATGGACGTCGCAGTCATCGGTGCCGGAATCTCGGGTCTGGAAGCCGCGCGCGTGCTCGCGGCGCACCATGTCAACGTGGAGCTGTTCGAAGCCAGCGATCGGCTCGGCGGACGGATCCGCACGCTCTATGAGTCGATGGAGGATCTGCCCGTCGAGCTCGGCCCGGAGTTCGTGCACGGCGATCCGGAGATCTTGCGCGGGCTCGTCCACGACGGCGTGATCGCCCTCGAGGAGGGAAGAGATACGCACTACGTGCCTAGCGAGGATGGACTCGCCGACGCCGGCGATCTCTGGCAGCGGTTCTCGCAACTACTCGAGCCGGCACACCAGCGTACGCATGACGAGTCCGCGCGCGCGTACATGCAGCATACGCGCATGTCGCCCGAGGATGCTGCGCTGTTCGCGATGTTCGTCGAGGGCTTCTACGGGGCGAGCCTCGATACGATCAGCATCGAGAGCGTCGCCGACGATGCAGGTGGTGCGGGTGGACCGTCGAGCACGGTGCGTCCGCGCGATGGCTACGGCCACCTGGTGCACTGGATCACCAAGCAACTCGAGAACGCCGACGTGCCGATCCATGTCCACAACGTGGTGCGGTCGGTCGACTGGCACGGTGACGAGGTGGTGCTGCGCATCCGACACCTGGGGGGCGAGCACGAGGTCGCCGCGCGGAGGGTGATCGTCACGCTGCCGGTCGCTGTCTTGCAGGCGGACGCGGTGCGGTTCACGCCATCTCTCGGCGACCACGCGGAGGCACTCTCGCGGCTCGCGATGGGTCAGGTCGTGAAGGTCGTCTTGACGTTCCGGTACCCCGTGTGGCGGGACACCGTCGACGAGTCAGTCGCTTTCATCCACCAGCCCGGAGCGACGTTCCCGACCTGCTGGATCCGCGAGCGCGCCGGCTCGCATCACGTGATCGCATGGGCCGGTGGGCCCAATGCGCGCGCCCTCGCAGGGTGTTCGCACGACGAGATCGTGGGGCGCGCCATCGCCAACTTCGCCAGCTTCGTGGGCATGCCGCTGCCACGCGTTGCGACGGCGATGCGCGCCGCATACATGCACGACTATGCCTCCGACCCGTTCGTACGCGGCGCGTACAGCTACGCTCGCGCGGGCGGGCTCGATGCGCCCGGCATCCTCGGGCGCCCCCTCGCCGACCGCGTGTTCTTCGCAGGCGAGGCCACGAGCGGCCCCTACGAGGGCACGGTCACGGGGGCGCTCGCGAGCGGTGCACGTTCTGCCGGCCAGATCCTGCGCCTGCGCGGGGAGTGATACGCTGGGCCATCGGAGGGACGATGGCTCGTATCGATTTTCGCTCGGCTCGCACGGCCCAGCGCGACGCGGAGAGCGCCGCGAACGACCTGGTCGAACAACTCGGAGGAACCACGCCCAAGCTGGTGACGCTGTTCGCGGCGCGGCACTACGACCATGCGGCGCTCAACAAGGCGCTGCGCGAGCGGCTGCCGGCCCGCACGCGACTGATCGGCGCCAGCACCGGGGGGGAGATCGACCGCAGTGGCCGTTCCGACGGGCAGGCGGTGCTCGGCGCCTTGTCCGGTGACTTCGACGTCGGCGTCGGCATCGGGCACGGCCTGTCCCGCGATGCGATGAGCGCCGGCGCCGCCGCGATGACGCAGGCGTGCGAACAACTCGGCATCAAGGCCAAGGACCTCACGACCCGCAAGAACGTCGGCGTCGTGATCGATGACGGCTTCCGCTACAAGAAGGAAGAGCTGCTGCTCGGCATGCTCGAACGCAACCCCGACGTGCTCCTCGTTGGCGGCGGCGCGACCGACCAGTCGCACGACCCGTCGGTGACCACCGCGCTGATCCACGTCGACGGCGAGGTCACTACCGACGCGACGCTGGTAGCGATGTTCAGCACCGACGCGCCGTTCGCCGCGCTGCGGGCGCACTGGTACGAGCCCACGGGCGACACGCTCACGATCACGAAGATCGACGAGTCGCACCAGCGCGCGCTCGAGATCGATGGCAGGCCTGCCGCCGAGCGGTACTCGGAGCTGATCGGCGTCCCGCTCGACAAGCTCGACTTCTCCCAGCCCGATGGGTTCGCGCGGCGCCCCACGGCGCTGAAGGTGGGCAAGGAATACTTCATGCGCGCGCCGTGGAAGCCACTCCCCGACGGCTCGATCCTGTTCGCGAACCTCCTCGAAGAAGGCGCCGAGCTCGAAGTGATGAAGCTCGGGGACATGGCCGGCGCGACGCGTCGGTTCTTCACCGAGACGGTGCCCGCGCGCGTCCCCAACCCATCGGCGGCCCTCCTGTTCCACTGTGGCGCCCGCACCTGGGTGGCAGCCGGCCATGGCCAAACGGAGGCGTTGAACGCCACCTTCGCCGCCGCCCCGCCCTGCGTCGGTTTCGACGTGCACTTCGAGATATACTGCGGCTTCCACATCAACACGACGCTCACGTCGCTGGTGTTCGGAAACTCGCAATAAGCAGCGACCAGGCGATGTCCGAGATCGAGATGTTAGAGGAACAGGTCAAAGAGCTTCGGGCGCAGCTCGAAGCGAAGACGCGCATCGCCACGCGCGCGCTGGCCACCTACCAGCAGCGCGCGTTGCAGATGGAAGAACACGCGGCCGAGCTGCGCGCTGCCAACGACGAGATCCGCCGCGTCAACACGCGGCTCTTCGAGACGCTGCAGACGCTCGAGGAGCGCGACCGGCGGATCACGTCCGACCTCGAGCAGGCGCGCCGGTTTCAAGAGAAGATCCTCCCTGCGCCGCCCGCGTCCAAGCACGCGCGCGCGGCGGTGTTCTACCGGCCCGCGGAGCTCGTCGGCGGCGACGTCTACGACGTGTGGGAGCGCAGCCGCGGCGTGTTCCGGTTCTTCCTCGCCGATGCGACGGGGCACGGCGTGCAAGCGGCGCTGCGCACCATGCTGCTCAAGGCCGAATACGATCGGTGCAAGCTCGAGGCGCTTACGCCCGAGCAGGCCCTCGTGATGCTGAACGCGAAGATCGCGGCCTCGTATCCCGGCCTCGAGATGCAGTGCACGGCGACCTGCTTCGATCTCATCACCACCGGTGACGGCCCGGCACGCCTGCGCTACGCGACGGCCGCGCATCCGCCGCTGCTCGTCCTGCACGGTACCGACGTGCGCTCGATCTATCAGCCGGGGCCGTTCCTTGGCGTGGTGCCAGAGATCGATCTCGAGCCCGTCGAGATCGAGCTGTCGCCCGGCGACCGCGTGCTCGCGTACTCGGACGGCCTCG
>JANRKM010000107.1:0-48275 GCA_033763475.1 Kofleriaceae bacterium | reverse complement strand
GTCACTTCACCGACAGCTTCGCCACCATGCGGCTCGCGATTGCGCGCGCCATCGCGCGCTGGCTCCCACGTTGCCCAGCTTGCCACGCGCCACGTCACCTGCGGAGCCGCGGCCCGCTAACATGACGCAGTAGTGCTAACTGACTGACTGACGAAACTAGTGCGGACCGAGCGATCGGCGTAGCGAGGGGCGTGGAGCGGCGGAGGCTGCGCAGGCACGTTGTGCCCGCAACGCTACTTTACGAATAGCTCGGTGTACATCGTGACGACGTCGTCGAATTCCATCGTCGCCTTGCACTTGGGGCAGGGCGCGGTGTCCTTGACCTCGGCCAGCTTGCCGTCGGTGAGCTGCAGCAGTGCCAGCTCTTCGTGCTGGCAGCTCGGACACAGATACGGCGCGAGCACCGAGGCGCTGCGCGAACGCGTGCCCATGAAGTTGGACAGCATGCTCATCTGCACGACGAGCACCGGCGGCACCCGCTCGAACGTCAGCGTGTGGCCCAGGGCTTCGATCTCGCGCACGAAGTAAATCCATCCGCGCACGCCGAGCGAGTTGATGCGCGTGACCTCGCTGGGGTCGATCAGGAGCGGTGGGGGCAACTGCTTGAGGGGCTCGAAGTCGGCCACTTCACTGACGTTGCCGGTCAGTGCGATCCAGGTAGTGCCGTTGCGGCGCTCGACCCGGTAGTGGAGACCGCCGCCTAGATCATGCTTCGCCATGTCGCGATAAGACACGGTAACAAAACTTTGCGGCTCGCGTCGCGGCGATCCCGGCGAACATCGCGAGGAGGAATGTGAAGATGGCGGGGGTGCCGGTGCCCGCGCTCACCAGCGCAGGTCCTGGACAGTAGCCCGACAGCCCCCACCCGATGCCGAACAACCCGGCACCGACGACGAGCGCGGGGTCGATGCGGCGGCGCTGTGGCCAGTGGAACGCCGCGTCGTACAGCGGCGCACGTCGCGCGCGGGCGAGGCGGACGAACGGCGCGTGGACGGCGATCGCGCCACCCATGACCAGGGCGAGCGCCGGGTTCCAGTCGCCGGTGACGTCCAGAAAGCCCGTCACGTTGGCAGGATCGGCCATGCCCGAGACGATCAGGCCGAGCGCGAACAGCGCCCCGGCGACGACGGCGACGACCATGTTCACGCGCGCGCTCCTGCGATCGCGACGGTGAGCGCCGCCGTCAGCATGAACGTCCCGACGGCGACGAGCGAGCGCGATGCGCCCCGCGACAACCCGCACACGCCATGTCCACTGGTGCAGCCGTTCCCGAGCGAGCTGCCGATACCGACCAGCACGCCCGCGACCGCAAGCGTGGGGAGCCCACGAATCGCCGCGCCGATCGCCGAGGGCGCGAGCACCGCCGCGAGCCCACCGACCGCGAGCATGCCCGCGAGAAACGCCAGGCGGAACGCGCGCCCACCATCACCGTCGAGCGCGCGGCCCAGCGTGCCGCTAATGCCGGCGATGCGACCGTGGCCGAGTAACGCGATCGACGCTGCGAGGCCGATCAGGACCCCTCCGCCAAGCGCGCGCGCGTACGGCTCGAGCTGCATGGCATCCAATATAACGGATGTCGTGCTCGTGGTCGAGCTAGGCTTCGCTCGGTGGGATCAGGGCAGCTTCCACGCCGGTGCGAGCGCCTCGTATTCGCCGCGCGGCAGCAAGACGAACGCGGGGGCTTCCGTCGGCGACAGCCACGACAGCAGCGCGGCGAGCCGGTCCTTGGCCATCGCGGTGCACCCCACCGTCGACGACGCGGGCCCGCTCCACACGTGGAGAAAGATGCAGCTGCCGTCGCCGCCGGTGCGGGCGGGGTTGTGCGCGACCTCGACGACCCACGCGTACAGATCGTCGTGGCGGCGCATCTCTTCGGCGGAGGCCCAGTCGATGCGCACGGTGCGCTCGTCGAGGATCTGGTTGTAGTGGTGCGACGCCGGATCGTCGACGCACTTCCAGCTCGCGTCGACCGCGGTGTAGGGTAGGCCCGCGTGCGGCGGCGGTGCGGACGCGTAGCCAAAGCTCGCCGACAGGGCGAACACCCCTGCCGGGCTCTTACCATCCCCCTCATGCTTGGCCGGCCCGGTGCGCCCGTGCGGGGCGCCGACGCCGTGCAGGCCGCTTCCCCACGCGGCGCCGGTGCGTCCGATGACGCCTTCCCAGCTCGGCCCGATGGGCTGCCACGCGCCGGCACCCTCACGCCGCCACAGGCGCAGCTCGGCCGTGGTGGCATCCCAGGTCGGGACCACGGCGGTGACGAGCTGCCGGGTCGCCGCCGGGATCACCGTCGCCGCGGGCTCCGTGTGTGACCGGTTCGTCGCGACGGCCGGGGGCGGTTCGCTACGCGTGCAAGCGACGAGGAGCGCCGCGAGGACCGCGAGCTTCAAACGCTCATCTCGAGCATGCGCTGGATCGGCTTGAGGGCGCGCACGCGCGTCTCCTCGGGCACGTCCACCTGCGGCGCGAGATCGCGCAGGCACAGGTACAGCTTCTCGAGCGTGTTGCGACGCATGTGGGGGCACTTGTTGCACGCGCAGGTCTCGTCCTCGGGGGGCGCCGGGATCAACGTCTTGCCGGGGGCGGCTTGTTGCATGCGGTGCATGATTCCCTCCTCGGTCGCGACGATGAACGCCTGCTTGGGCGACTTCTTCGCGTATTCGATAAGGCCGCTCGTCGACGCGATGTGCGCTGCGTGGCGAAGGATGCCCTCGTGGCACTCGGGATGCGCGATGACCTCGGCCTCGGGGTGCTTGACCATGAGCTCGAGGAGCCGCTTCTCCGAGAACGACTCGTGAACGATGCAGGTGCCCTGCCACGTCACGAGGTCGGGCCGGTTGGCCTCCTTGGCTACGAACGCACCCAAGTAACGATCCGGGGCGAACACGATCTTCTGGTCGCCGAGCGCCTTCACGATCTTCACGGCGTTGGACGAGGTGCAGATCACATCCGACAGCGCCTTCACCTCGGCCGAGCAATTAATGTAGCTGACCACCGTGTGGCCCGGGTACTGCTCGAGCCAGCGCTTGAAGACCGGCGCCGGGCAGCCGTCCGCGAGCGAGCAGCCTGCCTCGAGGTCCGGCACGACCACGGCCTTGTCGGGATTCAGGATCTTGGCAGTTTCGGCCATGAAGTGGACGCCGCAGAACACGATGACGTCGGCCTTCGTCTTGGCGGCGGCCTGAGACAGCTGGAGCGAATCTCCCACGTAGTCGGCGAGGTCCTGGATCTCCGACTCCTGATAGTAGTGGGCCAAGATCACGGCGTTACGCTCGACCTTGAGCCGCTTGATCTCCGCTTCGAGCTCGTCGGGCGTCATCCCGAGATCGAGGTCCTGGGTGAGGGCGGCGGTGGCGGGGGTGCCGATGACCGGCAGCTTGTCCATGGGCTGTTCCTAGCACGGGCGGACCTTCCGGGTTGTGCTTGCGATTGGCTGCCCGTTCGTGCACAGATGCGGCCGTGCTGCGCGTAGCCCTCTTCATCCTTGCGCTCGTCGCGATCGGATGCGCACAGGGCGGAACGCCAAAGCTCGCCGGGGACGCCGGGGGCGATGCGCCGTCTCCTGATGGATGCGTGCCGAGCACCGAGCGCTGCAACGACATGGACGACGATTGCGACGACTTCGTCGACAACGGGTTCAACGACAAGGGCATGGCCTGCACGGTCGGCGTCGGTGCGTGCGCGCGGGATGGCGTTTACGTCTGCGATACGGACACCGAGCTCAAGTGCGACGCGGTCGCCGGGACCCCGACCAGCGAAGACTGCGACGGCATCGACGACGACTGCGACATGAAGATCGACGAGGACTTCAACGTCGGCATGCCGTGTGACGGCGCCGACAACGACGTGTGCGCCGATGGCGTGATCGTGTGCACGAGTGCCTCGACCACGACCTGTAACGACACCCTCGCGAACGACCCCGAGCGCTGCGACACGTTCGACAACGACTGCGACGGCAAGACCGACGAGGGTTTCAACCTCGGGGCTACGTGCGACGGCGGCGACGCCGACGCGTGCAACGAGGGCATGATCGTGTGCAACGGCACCGGCGGCGCCACGTGCAGCGACGTGTCGACCGACAACCTCGAGGTCTGCAACTCGCTGGACGACGACTGCAGGAACGGCCCGGACGACACCTACCCGGTCGGCACGTCGTGCACCGAGGGCCTCGGCCTGTGCCAGCGCAGCGGCATGAAGATCTGCAATGGCACCGGCACCGGCGTGCAGTGCAGCGTGAACGCGGGCGTGCCGATCCCCGAAATCTGTAACAACGGCATCGACGAGGACTGCAACGGCTCCGATGCGGGCTGCCCCGCGAATGACGTCGCCTCCGGCGCGATCGACATCTCGGCGGGCGGCACATTCATGATGGATCTGTCGGCCGCACGCGACGACAACTGGACCGCCGGCGGTGACTGTGGAGGCCAGGGTGGCCGCGACATCTTCTATCAGTTCGTGCTGCCGGCCCGCGAGGTCGTCTATTACGACACCTTCGGCAGCGACTTCGACTCCGTGGTGCGCATCTATCCAGGCAGCTGTACCGCGCTCGGCTCCGTGCTCTCTTGCAGCAATGACACCTGCACGACGACGCGCTCGCAGGCCGCGCTCGACCTGATGCCCGGGACGTACTGCCTCGTCGTCGATCAGGCGAGCTCTGCGGGGACCGCGGGCGCCTCGAAGCTGGTGTTCAAGCGCACCGGCCGCAGTGGCGTCGCGCTCACCAGCACGAGCGGCACGGTCACGGGCACGACGGCGGGCGGCACCAGCTTGTCGTCGGCCTCGTGCGAGCCGAAGACGAATACGTCGCCGGATGTCGGCCACTTCTTCACCACCTGTCCCGGCAACAAGACGGTCAACGCCAACACCAGCACCTGCCCGGGCACCGGGTTCGATAGTGTGCTGTACCTGCGCTCGGGAGCGGCGGCGGGGACGGATGTCGCCTGTGATGACGACGATGGCTGCGGTACCACGAGCCTGCTCGATCCGACCACGGTGGTAGGCCCCAACGTGCACTGGCTCATCGTCGATGGCTTTGATGGCGCCAACGGCGCCTACGTCCTGAAGTACACGATCCAATAACGGGCGGTACCTGATCGAGTAGGATGCGGCGTCGTGTCGTCGCAGTCGTACGAACCAGGGACGCAGATCGGTCGCTACCGCGTGGTCGGCCCGCTTGGCCGCGGTGGCATGGGCGGCGTGTACGAGGTCGAGGACGCGAGCGGGATGCGCTTCGCGCTCAAGTCGCCGGCGAACGACGTCGGCGGTAACACGAACGTCACGCAGCGGTTCGCGCGCGAGGCCAATGCGCTCCGCATGCTCGAGCACCCCAACCTGGTCGCCGCCGTCGACGTGTTCTCCGAGGACGGCATGTTGTTCCTCGTCATGGAGAAGGTGGCCGGGCAGACGCTGGGCAAGCGCCTGCGCGATGGAGCGCTGCCGCCGCGGCAGGCACTCGTGTTCGCGCGTCAGCTCCTCGAGGGCGTCGGCTACGCGCATCGCCAGGGCATCGTCCACCGCGACCTCAAGCCAGAGAACATCATCCTGGCGCCGCAGAACGGCGGCTGGGAGCGCGCCAAGATCATCGACTTCGGCCTCGTGAAGCTGATAGGGGATGTCGCGGC
The DNA here is from genome assembly GCA_033763475.1 of Kofleriaceae bacterium. Classification (GTDB taxonomy): domain Bacteria; phylum Myxococcota_A; class Polyangia; order Haliangiales; family Haliangiaceae; genus JABFXX01. Next base: position 42,657 of record JANRKM010000107.1, on the reverse strand, counting down.
CGCGTTTGGCGCCGGCGCGCTGACCAACACGGGCATCGTGTTCGGCACGCCGACGTACATGTCCCCGGAGCAAGCATTCGGCCGCCTCGTCGACGGCCGTTCGGACGTGTACTCGACGGGCGTCATCCTGTTCGAAATGCTCGTCGGCAAGCCGCCGTTCTTCGATCCGGACCCCGTGGTGACGATGAAGCTCCAGGCGAAGTCACCGCCGCCCCGGCTCGACGCGGCGACCGGTGGTGCGCCGTGGTGTACCCCGCAGATGATCGCGCTGGTCGAGGGCGCGCTGGTCAAAGATCCTGCGAACCGCTTCCCGAGCGCCGACGTGATGATCGCTGCGCTCGACGACGCCTTCCAGTCGATCGACGACCTCGCGTGAGGGCGCACCTGCTCGCCGTGCTCGCGCTCCTCGCGTGTAGCGATCTGCCGAAGTCAACGCCGAAGCCCCGCGCGATCGTCTCGATCTCGACGGGCTTGGTCGGTGGCTCGGCGCGCGACGTCGAGGATCGCGTGGTCGAACCGATCGAGCATGCGGTGGGGCAGATCGAGGGCGTCGCGGAGATCACCTCGCGGGTCGACGGGTCCACGGCCATGGTGGTCGTCACGCCTGTCGCCGGGCGCGACATCCACGAGCTCACGCGGGCGACACAGAAGGCGCTCGAGCGCATGTATCGCCAGCTTCCCGCCGAGGTCGAGCCGCCCGCGGTCCGGATGCTGCCTGGCAACGACGCTCCGATCATGACCCTCGTCATCGAGAGCGAGCGCCTGTCGCGCACCGAGCTCTCGGAGATCGTCGACGTGGTCGTACGTCGCGAGCTCGAGTCACTCGCCGGTGTCGGATCGATCGAGACGCACGGCGTTAGCGTCCCCGCGCTGTTCGTGCGCCCCGATCCGCAGAAGCTGGCTGCGTACGGGTTGACGGTCGTCGACGTGACGACGGCGCTGCAGAGGCAGAACGTCGCGATTCCCGGTGGGCGGGTCGACGCCACCGCGCAGAACATGCAGAACCGGATCTCGGGGCAGTCACTGGACGTCGAGACCACCGGCGCCATGCTCGTCGGACCGCATGGCCATGCGCCGGTATACCTACGCGATTTCGCCACGGTCGAGGTCGGGCCGGAGACACCTCCCGATCGCGCCACTCCGCGCCTCGACCTGCATGCACAGCTCGGTGCTTCGCACGACGACGTGCGCGCGCGTGTGCGCGAGAAGGTCGCCGCGCTCGGGCTGCCAGCGGGTGTGAAGGTCGTAGAAGTCGCGACGGAGCATCCCCCGTCGACAGAGCTGGTGGCCTCGATCCGCGGACCCGACCGCGCCGTGCTCGTGCAGCTGACCGAGGGCCTCGGCGACGAGCTTCGCGCCGACGGTGTCGTGCTCGATCCTCCGAGCAGCAAATCCGAGCAGGTGATCGAGATCGATCGCGATCGTGCGGCGATGCTCGGCATCTCCGTAGGTGACATCGCCGCGACCATTCGCGCCGGGGCGGGCTCGCAGCGGATCGGCGAGGCGAGGCTGGATGGGAAGCTGCGCAGCCTCGTGATGCAGATGCCGAGCGCGCCGCCCACGCAAGTCTTGACGCTCTCGGTGCGCCGCAGCGACGGCAGGCTGGTCACGCTCGCAGATCTGGTGACCCTGCGCATGGCGACGTCGTCGCCGCTGCTCCGGCACGACCGCGAGCGGGCGATCGATCTGCGCGCGCCGGCGACCGCGGTCGCGAAGGCGCGCAAGCGCGTCGCACAGGAAGCGGCCAAATGGCCCCCAGGCTATCGCGCCGTGGTCCCGCGCTGACTATGCTCGGCGTATGGCTTTGACCGCCGCCGACTGTCGCGTCGACGACGACATCCGCATCGCGGAGACCCTGCCGGCTGCGGCGTTCACGGACGCGCGGTTTCTCGATGCAGAGCTCGAGACCGTGTTTCGCGCGAGCTGGCAGCTGCTCCCCGAGCGCAACGACGATCCGCGCCCGCTCGACGAGCAAGTCGCGGCGCGCGGGAGCCGCGTGCCGGTCACGCTGATCGATCGACCGCTATTCTTGCAGCGCGGCTGGGACGATGACGCACTGAGGCTGTTCCCGAACACGTGCACGCACGCGTGGTACCCGCTCGTGCTCGGTGCCGATCGCGGCCCAACGCTCGTGTGCGGGCAACACGGCCGCCGGTTCGATTGCACGGGCAAGTTCGTGTCACAGCCTGGCTTCAAGGGTGCGCCCGCGTTTCCGCGCGCGTGCGATCACCTGACCGCACTGCCGGTCGCGAGTTGGCGCCGGATGCTGTTCGCGAACCTGACCCCCGGCGTGCCCGCGTTCGCGGAGACGTTTCGCGAGATCGACGCATCCCTCGAGCGCATGCCTCGTTCGACCGAACGTCTGCCAGCCACTCAGGTACGCGAGATCGCCGGCAACTGGAAGCAGCACGCGTGGAACTACCTCGACCGGTTCCACATCGGCTACGTGCATCGCCCACCCGGCGGTCTCGCCGACGCGATCGAGCTCGCGAGCTACAAGACCGAGCTGTACGCCGACGCCGTGCTGCAGTGGGTGTACGCGGCGCGGCCCGAGGACGGCTTCGATCCCGCATGGCTGCCGGAGCGGTTCCACGATCCGAACGGGCGCCGCGTGTTCGCGCTGTGGTGGTTCGTGTGGCCGAACCTGACGCTGAACTTCTATCCGTGGGGCCTATCGGTGAACGTCTATCAGCCGATTCCCGGCCGCCCCGATGCGACGCGCTTCCTCTGGTACCAGTGGGCGACCGACACGGCGAAGTACGCCGAGCGGGACAGGCGCTGGTTAAGCTCGCAGGTCGACGCCGAGGATGTCGACGCGCTCGCGCAGGTCAGCCGGGGGCTGAGATCTGGCTTCGCGCCGCGCGGTCGGTTCGCGCCCGACGACGAGCACGGGCCTCACTGGTTCCATCGCAAGGTGGCCGCGCACGTCAGCCCTACGTTATGAGACGATCGGAGCGGTCGTGCCGATGACGCGCCTGCCGTCCGCTACCGACGAGCTGAAGGTCTGGCAGCGTTTCCACATCCGGCTGTCGGCGATGTACGGCGGCCTCGTGCTCGCGGTGCTGCTGACGATCTCGTACGTGTTCTATGCGCGCGGCGTCGATCGCGAGCTGTCCGCGCTGCAGGCAAAGCTGCGCATCGCCGCGATGTCCCTCGCGGCGACGATCCCGCCCTCCGACATCGCGGTCTTGCGCGTTGCGGCCGACGACCAGCAGCCCGCGTACAAGCGGATCGCGAGCCAGTTCCTCGCGGTGTCGAAAGCAGAGCCCGACTTCTCCGACCTCTACATCATGCGGCGCACCTCCACGGGTGGGATCGAGGTCGTCGTCGATGTCGTGATCATCGCGGATGCGCCGTCGGCGAAGGTCGGCGATCCGTACGAGCCCGCGCCGGGGACGCGGCTGCTCGAAGGCTTCGCGGGTCCGGTCGTCGAGACCGACGTCTACACCGACGCCTGGGGCACGGTGCTCTCGGGCTACGCGCCGATCCTCGAGGCCGACGGGACCGCCACGTCGCTCGTCGGCATCGACGTGCGTGCGTCGCGGCTCGCGGCCCTCAAGCGCGAGGTCGGCCTGGTCGTGCTCGTCGTGCTCGCGAGCGCGGTCGGCGTGCTCTCGCTCCTCGCTCTCGTGGTCGCGCGCAGCGTGCGCAAGCCGCTCGCGCAGATCGTCGATGCGACCAACGCGATCGCCTCCGGTAAGCTGCACGTGCGCGCACAGCTCCGCCGTCAGGATGAGTTCGGGGTGGTCGGCAGGCACTTCGACGATATGGCGCATGGCCTCGAGGAGCGCGAGTTCATCAAGGCCACGTTCGGCCAGTACGTCTCCCCCGAGGTGGTGAAGCGCATGCTCACCGAGCGTTCGGAGGCGGTGCGTGGGCAGCGCCGGCACGCCGCGGTGATGTTCGTCGACTTGCGCAAGTTCACGACGTTGTCCGAGAGCATGTCGCCCGAAGAGGTCGTGTCGCTGCTCAACGAGTATCTCGAGCGGATGACCAATGTGATCACGCGCCACGGGGGGCGCATCGACAAGTTCATCGGCGACGCGATCCTGGCGGACTGGGGCACGCTCGACGACGAACCGCGCCCCGAGGAGAAGGCGGTCGCAGCGGCGCTGGGCATGTTGCGCGAGCTCGCCGCATGGAACGCGACGCGCAAAGAGAACAACCAGGCGCCACTCGACATCGGGATCGCGATCCACGCGGGCGCCGTGGTCGCCGGCACCATCGGCAGCTCGCGCAAGCTCGAGTTCACGATCATCGGCGATGCCGTCAACGTGGCGAGCCGGCTCGAGGGCCTGTGCAAGCTGTTCGGCGCGCGGCTGGTGGTCTCCGGCGCCGTGGTCTCCGGCAACGACGCGAACACGCGCTGGCTCGACACGATGGTCTTGCGCGGCCGCCGCGAGCCCACCGAGATCTACGAAGTGCTCGACCCCGACGATCCGCGATGCGCGAGCCTCGAGACGTATGCGAGGGCCGCCCAGCTACTACGCGCGGGCGAACATGCCGAAGCGTACGCGGCGTTCATGGCCCTGCGCGCGCTCGGCGCGGATCCCGTCGTCGAGCACCAGCTGCAGCGCGCGTCCGGTCAGGTCGGCTAACGGCCGTACCGCGTCCTCGTTGTTCGTACGGCGGTACCTCATGCACCTTCCGCGAGTGGGGTATCCTGCGGACTCCATGGACGTGATCGACGCGATCGGGAATACGCCGCTGATCGAGCTGAAGAAGGTCGGCGCGGGACTCCCCGTGCCGCTCTTCATCAAGTGCGAGCACCTCAACCCGGGCGGCAGCGTGAAGGACCGCACCGCGCGGGCGATCGTGCTCGACGCTGAAGAGAAGGGGCTGCTCAAGCCCGGCGCGACGATGATCGAAGGTACCGCCGGCAACACCGGCGTCGGTCTCGCCCTGCTCGCGGGCGCGCGCGGCTATCGCCTCATCTGCGTGCTTCCCGAGCGCATGGCCGTCGACAAGCGCATCGCGCTGCGCCAGCTCGGCTCCGAGGTCATCATCACCAAGAACGGCCCGCTCACCGCGCCGCACAACTTCCGCAACGTCGCGGCGCGGCTCGCCGAGGAGAATGGCTGGTTCCTTACCAACCAGTTTCACAACCCGGCCAACCTCGGCGCTCACTACGGCACCGCGAAGTACCCCGGCACCGGCCAGGAGATCCTCGCGCAGATCCGGGCCGCGGGCTTCGAGAAGCTCGGTGCGTTCGTGTCGTCGTCGGGCACTGGCGGCACGATCTCGGGAGCCGGCCGTCGCATGAAGGAGACGGATCCGAACATCCGGGTCGTGCTCGCCGATCCGGTTGGCAGCTCGATCGCGGGCTGGATCAACACCGGCGTGCTCGGGCCCGACGGGCCGTACACCGTCGAGGGCATCGGCTCCGGCACCGTCCCGAGCAACCTCCACAAGGAGTGGGTCGACAGCGCCGAATCGGTCCCCGACGCCGAGGCCTACGCGATGGTCGAGCGCCTGGTCAAGGAGGAGGGCCTCACCGTCGGTGGCTCGACAGGCGTCAACGTCGTCGCCGCGATCCGCGTCGCGCAACGCGGTGGCCTCCAGGGACCGGTGGTCACCATCGCCTGCGATCAGTGGGACCGCTACAAGTCGACCGCGTGGATGCAGGCGTGGATGGCGCGCGAAGCCGCGACCATCAAGCTGCCGGAGTAGCTACGGCGTGATCGCTGCGGCGGGCGACACGATGCCCGACGACGACAGCTGGCCCTTGATGTAGATGTAGCCGGCGCCGCCCCCACCGCCGCCACCGCCGCCCGTGGCTCCGTCGCCCGGATCGCCGGTGATGAGCGAGCCGCCGCTGCCGAAGCCGCCATCGCCGCCGTTGCTGTTGCCCCAGCCACCGCTCGCGCGCGTGTTGTCGTTCGTGCCGTTCTCGCCGTCGAACCCGTCTTCGATGCCGCCGCCTTCGCCACCTCCACCGCCGTTCGCGGCGATCGCTCCGGTCACGGTGAGGCTCGGCGTGTCGAAGCCGATGAAGCCGCCCGAACCACCACCACCGCCGCCACTGCGGTTACTGCCCGCACCACCGGCGCTGCCCGCGGCACGGACGCCACCGGAGACCGTGATCGAGGTCGAGGCAATCAGATACACCGCGCCGCCGGACTTGCCGCCGACGCCGTGCGGGTTGTTGCCGTCACCGCCGTTCGCACCGGGACAGCCCGCGCGGATCGTCGCCGGCGTGATCTGTGCGAGCGCGACGCCTCCGGTGCCCGTGCCGGAGGGACCGCCGTCATTGTTGGTGTCGCCTTCGCCACCGTTGCCGCCGAGGCCGCCGAAGCTGCCACCCGCGCCACCACCGGCGCCGCCCGCGTCGGTCTCGCCGACGGCCGGGGAGCCACACTGCGCTGCCCCCACGCCCGCGCCCGGCATTCCGCCGAGCCGCGACGACACGTCGAGCACGCCCCCGACCGTCAAGATCGACGTCGATACGACCACGAGCGGGCGCGTGCCGATCGCACGGAAGGTCCCGGTGGGTAGCGTGACCGAGGTACCCGCAACCACGCACAGCGCACCGCCGGAGCCGGTGACGACCTCCGTGCAGTTGTTGCCACCGGTGTCGAACGTACCGGCGGGCAGGACGAGCGCCTGCGAAGGCTGGGCGGACAAGCACACCGCGCCCATGCCTGTGCCGTAGCAGAACCTCGGCGCGTCGACGGGGGCGTCGATCGCCGCATCGCTGGGGCTGTCATTCGGCACCGGGGCGTCGTTGCGGTTGCCGTCGCCGCTCGTGCCATCGCCCGGTGGGGCGCTCCCATTCACGGAGAAGCCGCATCCTGCCATGCAGAGGCCAACCGCGAACCACGACGCGTGCATACCCCCGGATACTACATCCAAGTGGCACCAAGCGTGCAGCATCCTAACTTATGCACATCCGGGCGTTTGTCCGCACCGTCGGTAGGGAGCTGATCGAGGAAGACATCGCGGATCTCGGCGCGATGCTCGCCTACTACGCCGTGCTCGCGCTGTTTCCGATGCTCGTGTTCGTGCTGTCGCTCTCGATGCTGGTGGTCGACCCCGACACCGTGCGCGAGGGCATCCACCTGGCCACCGAGGCAATGCCGGCGACGGCACGCGAGGTCATTGTCGCGCGCGTGGAGTCGCTGCTGGCGAGCAACACCGCCGGCTTCGCGATCGCGGGTGCCGCGTTCGCGCTGTGGGGCGCATCGCGCGGGGCCACTGGACTGATGACGGCGCTCAACCGCATTCACAACCTGCGCGAGACGCGGTCATGGGTGCGCCGGCAGCTCATCGCGATCGCGGTCACGCTCGGCGTCGCCGTGCTGGGCGTGATCGCCCTCGCGATGCTCGTGCTCGGGCCACTCGTCGGCGACTTCATCGCGGCGCGCTCCAACCTCGGGGATGCGTTCGCGATCGCGTGGGGCATCGCGCGCTGGGTCGGCGCCGGGCTGCTGGTGCTCGTCGTGTGGGCAATCATCTATCGATTTCTGCCCGACACGCGTGAGCGGTTCCATCTGTTCACGCCCGGCGCGCTCGCCGGCGTGCTCGCGTGGCTCGGCATCAGTGCTCTGTTCGGGCGCTACCTCGGCCACTTCAACCGGTACGAGGCGATCTATGGCGCGCTCGGGGGCGCCATCATCTTCCTCACCTGGCTGTGGCTATCGAGCATGGCCCTCCTGTTCGGGGCCGAGATCAATGACGTCCTCCGGCGTTCTCGGACGGCGCCGACGCCGAACGACGGGGCCTCGATCTTGCTTCGTTCTACATGAGCAAGACTGCGCAAGAAGGAGCCCCATGGACGTTCTCATCTCGAGTACGCGACACGCGCTGGATCTCGATTATCCGGCCCAGTCCGAGCTGCGAAGTCTTCACGAGGATCAGCTCCTGCTCACCGCGGTGCAGGCCTACCGGTTCTTCTATCCGAGTGTCTCCGCCGAGGCGATCTTCAACGGTGCGCGCGAGGCGGGCATCGAAGACGGCAAGGCGCTGATGCTGCTGGCGGCGGGGCCGCGGCACCTCGTGTTCACCGCGAACTCCGACACGCCCTACATCTCTGGTGCGCTCGACCTCGCGGTGATGGGGCCGGTCGTGATCGACATGCCGCGCGGAGCGTACGTCGGCCTGATCGACGATCACCATCAGCGATGGGTCATCGATCTCGGCATCCCCGGCCGCGACGCGGGGCACGGCGGGCGTTACCTGCTCGTGCCGCCCGGCTTCTTCCACGACCTCCCCGACGGCCATCACGTCGCGTACAGCCCCACGTTCAAGGCGCTGCTCGCCGTGCGCGCGTTGCCTCACGGTGGCGACGTCGAGGCGGCGAAGGCCGCGTTGCGCCAGATTCGCGTGTTTCCGCTGGCGCAACCCGAATACGTCCTGCCGTATGTCGACCTCAGCGAGCGCCCGATCGACGGAACGCCGCTGCGCTGGGAGACCAGCATCGAGTTCTGGCATCGGCTCGATGCGATCATCCAGGAGGAGCCCCTGATCGACGAGTACCGCCCGATGTACGGCGCGCTCGCGGCCGTCGGCATCTCCAAGGGCCATCCGTTCGAACCCGATCAGCGCACGCGCGACATCCTCGAAGCGGCCGCCAGCATCGGCCTCGATCAGATGCGCGTCGAAGGCTTCGCGAGCGATCGTCCGGATCGGATCGTGTGGGACGATCGCCGGTGGGAGTGGGTCGGCCTCGTGCCCGACGACGCCAACTTCGAGACCAAGAACTTCCTCGATCTGCAGGCGCGCGATCGCTGGTTCTTCCAGGCCATCATCGCGTCGCCGACGATGTTCCGCCGCCAGGTCGGCTCGGGCTCGGTGTACTGGCTCGCGCTTCGCGATGCGACGGGCGCGTATCTCGACGGCAGTCGCGCGTACAAGCTGACCGTGCCGTATCCCGTGCCGGCGTCTCTGTTCTGGTCGGTGACGGCCTACGACGCGAGGACGCGCTCGCAAGTCGTGACGCCGCAGGACCGTGCGGTACGTAACTCGCTGCACGACCACCTCAAGCCCGACCACGACGGCAACATCGACATCTACTTCGGTCCCACGGCGCCGCAGGGTCATGAACAGAGCTGGATCCAGACGACGCCGGGCGGCGGGTTCTTCCTTTACTTCCGCATCTACGGCCCGGAGGCCGACTCGCTCGACGGCACCTGGCGGCTCGGTGATCTGCAGTCGCTGTAGCGATCGGCGATGTCGAGCGTGATCGAGGTCAGCGCGGTCCGCGGCCCTTCCCCTTGCCGTGCTTGCGCGGACCCGGCGGGCCAGCCGGGCCTTCGTCCTCGTGTTGCTCGAGGTAGTCGCCGAGCGCGTTGGTCTCCGGCGTCTCACCGTACTTGTCTTCCCACTCCTCGAGCTTGCGGTTGGCCTCGCGGTAGTCGCCCCTCTCGACGTGCTCGACGACCTTCCGCCAGTCCTTCGCCTGCTTCTCGGTCGTGATCGGGGGCGCGTTGAACGTCGCTGTGCCCCCAGGCGGCGGCGTGGGCAGGCCAGGCGAACCCGAACCGCCTTGCGTGGCTGCGACGATAGCGAGCAACACGATCACGAGCGCACCGAGCACGCCGTAACGCTTCCACGGCCGATCGTTCGTCGGTACCGGGACGGTGGGCGCGATCATGGACATCGCGGTCGCGGGCGTAGGTGCGACGACCGCGATGCCCGACGGCGGCGTCGAGATCGGCAGACCCGCGGGCGGCGCGGCGATCGGATGCGAACCGGTGACGGCGAGCGCGTCGGCGATCTGCGAGGCGGTGGGGCGCTGCGCGGCGTCGTTGGAGATCGCGCGATCGATCAGCGCGCACACGTCAGCGGGGACGTGGGGGGCGAGCGACGCGAGGGGAGGCACGATAGGAATGAGCGCGCCGCTCTTGTCCTCGAGGCGCGGCCAGCGTCCCGCGGCGGCCTGATACAGCACCGCGCCGAGGCCATAGACGTCGCCTTCGGCATCGGATTGCCCTTTGATCAGTGCCTCCGGAGGGGCATACGCGGGCGAGCCGATGAACTGCCCGGTCATCGTCAGCGACGAGTCGGGCACGTGGGCGACGCCAAAATCGGCGAGCTTCCAGGTGCCGGGCCCGGCGGCGAGGATGTTGGCCGGCTTCACGTCGCGATGGATGACCTGCTGCGCGTGGGCGGCGGCGAGCGCGCGGCCGATCTGGATGCCGAGCGCACGCAGATCATTCACCGCGAGCGGGCCTTCCTCGAGGCGCTCCTTGAGCGAGGGGCCGGCGACGCGCTCCATCACCAGGTACGGCGGATCGGCGGTGAGATCGATGTCGAACACCTGGACGACGCCGGGATGTGCGAGCGAGGCGACCGCGCGGGCCTCCTGGCGGAACCGCTCGTCGAGCATGCGCGCGGCCAGGCCGTTGCGATGGCCCTTGAGCGTCTTCACCGCGACCTCGCGGCCAAGGACTTCATCGACCGCGGCGTAGACCTCGCCCATGGCACCCGCGCCCAGCGTCGAGGTTACGCGGTAGCGGCCGAAGGTCTGCCCCACGCCACGAGGGTAACAGATTGCCTGGCGCTCCCCGTGGGATGGGGGTACGGTGCCGGCTCAGGTCACCTAACCACACACATCCGACGGGGGAGCTTTCGATCGCTCTTGATCGATGGCTGAGAGGTGCAGTGGCACGACCCCAAAACCTGACCGAGGTAATGCTCGCGTAGGGAGGACGACATGGCTGGCAACGGCACGAACGGCAACGGCAACAACGGCAATGGCAACAAGCGCTCGCTCCCGCAGGTGGGCGAGTCTCCGGTCGCGAACCTTCCGACCATCGACGGCTTCCCCGCGTCGGAGAAGATCTACGTCGAGCGGGATGGGCTCCAGGTGCCCGTCCGCCGCATCCACCTGACGGGCGGCGAGCCCCCGTTCGACGTCTACGACACCTCGGGCCCGCACGGTATCGACCCGCATCAGGGCCTGCCCAAGCTGCGCAAGCCGTGGATCGACGCCCGCGTCAAGGACGGCGACAGCGGTAACCGCTCCCACATGCACTACGCGGGGCCCGTCAACGTGACCCCCGAGATGCGATTCGTCGCGATCCGCGAGAACATGGCGCCGGAATTCGTGCGTGACGAGATCGCGCGCGGCCGCGCCATCTTGCCGGCCAACATCAATCACCCCGAGAGCGAGCCGATGATCATCGGCCGCAACTTCCTCGTGAAGATCAACGCGAACATCGGCAACTCGGCCGTGACCTCGACGATCGGCGAGGAGGTCGACAAGCTTCGCTGGGCCGTCAAGTGGGGCGCCGACACGGTCATGGACCTGTCGACGGGCGACAACATCCACGAGACGCGCGAGTGGATCATCCGCAACTCGCCGGTGCCGATCGGCACGGTGCCCATCTACCAGTGCCTCGAGAAGGTGAAGGGCGACCCCGAGAAGCTCAACATCGATCTGTTCATCGAGACGCTGATCGAGCAGGCGGAGCAGGGCGTCGACTACTTCACTATCCACGCCGGCGTGCGCCTCGCGTACATCCCGCTGACCGCGAACCGCGTCACCGGCATCGTGTCCCGCGGTGGGTCGATCATGGCCAAATGGTGCCTCGCGCACCACAAGGAGAACTTCCTCTACACCGAGTTCGAGCGCATCTGCGAGGTGATGAAGAAATACGACGTCGCGTTCTCGCTCGGCGACGGCCTGCGGCCGGGCTCCACGGCCGATGCCAACGACCGCGCCCAGCTCGCGGAGCTCGAGACGCTCGGCGAGCTCACCGACATCGCGTGGAAGCACGACGTGCAGACCATGATCGAAGGCCCCGGCCACGTCGGGATGCACAAGATCAAGGAGAACGTCGACATCCAGCTCAAGGTCTGCAAGGAGGCGCCGTTCTACACGCTCGGGCCTCTCGTCACCGACATCGCGCCCGGCTACGACCACATCACCAGCGCGATCGGCGCCGCGATGATCGGTTGGTTTGGCACCGCGATGCTCTGCTACGTGACGCCGAAGGAGCACCTCGGCCTGCCCAACCGCGACGACGTGAAGGACGGCGTGATCGCCTACAAGATCGCAGCGCACGCGGCCGACCTCGCGAAGGGCCACCCCGGCGCACAGGATCGCGACAACGCTCTGTCGAAGGCGAGGTTCGAATTCCGCTGGCAGGACCAGTTCAACCTGTCGCTCGACCCCGACACCGCGAAGGACTTCCACGACGAGACGCTGCCGGCACCGGGCGCGAAGGGGGCGCACTTCTGCTCGATGTGCGGCCCCAAGTTCTGCTCGATGAAGATCACCGGCGAGGTCCGCGAGCTCGCGGCGCAGCAAGAAGCGATGGCGACGAAGGCGGCCGAGTTCCGCGAAGGCGGCCAGCGCCTGTACCAGGGCTCGGACGACCACCATCACTAGTCGCAGTCGGTCGTGAGCCCCGACGATCTCAAGTTCACGGTAGTCGCTCTGTCTGCCGTGTTCTTCGTCGTCGATCCGTTCGCGATCATGCCGGTGTTCCTCACGATCACCGCCGGCGACTCGCTCGAGAGCCGCAAGCGCACCGCGCGGCGGGCCGCGTTCGCCGCGTGGATCATGATGTCGGTGTTCGCTGCGGCGGGCGGCCTGATCTTCGAGGCGTTCGGCATCTCGCTCGGCGCGTTCAAGATCGCCGGCGGCATCATGCTGCTGCTCATGGCGATCGACATGATGCGCGCGCAACCGTCGCCGACGCGCACCACCGAAGAAGAGCAGCGCGATGCGCAGGCGCGTGATGACATCGCCGTGTTCCCGCTCGCGGTACCGATGCTCGGCGGGCCCGGCGCGATCGCGACGGTGATGGTGCTGATGTCGAAGGCGAATGGCGAAATCTGGCAGTCGGTGTCGGTGTTCGTCGCGATCACGGTGACCTGCGTCGCCGCGTGGCTGCTCATGCGCAGCGCGGCCCGTGCCGAGCGGTTGTTGCCCAAAACGCTGATGCGCGCGTTCGAGCGCGTCATGGGCCTGTTGCTTGCTGCCGTCGCGGTCGAGTTCATCGCGGGCGGGGTTCGCGACATCGTCGGCCGCTGACGTGAAATACTCCCGCCATGCGAGCTGCTGTTGTTGCTGCGCTCCTCATGACGGTTGCCGGCTCTGCCACCGCCGAGAACCAGGTATGGGTCTCGTACGTGGGCCAGGCACGGATCGGAGAGCAGTCTGGCCCCTCGCTTTGGCTCGACCTCCACGAGCGCCGACGCAGCGATAGCACGTTGTTCATCGTGCGCCCCGGCATCGGCTATGCGTTCTCCCCGAACCTCTTCATGCACGTCGGGTTCGCGTGGGTGCCGCTCGACGCCGACGACCCCGCCGCCGCCACGGTGAACGAGCTCCGCCTCTGGCAGCAGGTCATCGGCAACCGCACGTTCAACGACGCGTTCAAGGGGCAGCTGCGTGCTCGCTTCGAGGAGCGCTGGGGGCCCGGCGAAGAATTCGGCTACCGCCTTCGCCTCCTCGCGCGCGGCCAGCTCCAGCCGAGTCAGGTGTTCCCGCTTCAGCTCGTCGTCGTCAACGAGGTGTTCGTTGGCTTCAACGACACCGACTGGGCGGCGAAGCAGGGCTTCGATCAGAACCGCCTCTTCGTCGGGCTTGGTGTCGACACCAAGATCAAGGGCGTGCGCGTCGAGGCCGGCTACATGAGCGTCTATCTGAACGGGGTGGACCGGTTCGACAGCGTCGCAGCGATCAACCTGACCTCGAACAATGTGTTCTGAGATCCCCGTAGGCCTCGCGGGCGGGGATGTGCGGCAACGTAGTTTGCATACACGACATCGGCGTAGCTCTCGACAACGGCGGAACGCTCGGCCGTACGGGGAGGCGAGGCTTCATTGGCCGGAACACTAAGGAGGACGCCGGGCGTCAAATGAAATAGAAAACGACTTTCAATTTTTTAGCGTCAGGAAACAACACCGAGCGATCAATTCCTCCTCTCGGGGCCGTCGAGAGAGTGGACATCGGGGATTCGTTTGGTCATGATCTCGCGAACGTACGCGTGACAGTGAACAAGCGCAGCCTCAAGGTGGAGAAGCTGGCGCGCATCTACGACGACGAGATTGCGCCAGTCTGGGGGACGCGTTTCGGCAAGATGTTGCTTCGCAACCTCGCAGTGCCGGAACGCGGTCAGGTTCTCGACATCTCGTGCGGCACCGGATCGCCGACGATCGAGATCCTGCGCCGTATGAACGATGGCAGCCGCATCATCGCGATCGATGCCTCGAGCGCGATGCTCGACGTCGCGCGCCGCAAGGTCGCTGACCTCGGGCCGCTCGGCAAGAAGGGCGTGTTCTTCCGTACCGAGAGCCCGGTGCCGAAGCTGTCGTTCGCGGACGACGTCTACGATCTCGTCGTCTGCAACCTTGGCCTCAACGAGATGCCGAGCCTCGAACACGCGCTGCGCGACTTCGCGCGCGTCGCCAAGAAGGGAGGCGAGGTGCGCTGCACGCTGCCGCTCGCCGGCACGTTCCAGGAGTTCCATGACCTCTATCGCGAGGTCCTGATCAAGCACGACAAGCATGAGGCCCTCGAGCGGCTCGAGCGCTACATCGCGCGCTACCCGACCATGGAGCACGTCGAGCGCTGCATGACGTCGGCGAGCCTCGACGGCGGCCTCGAGACCGAAGAGTTCACGCTGCTGTTCAAGAGCTCGCGCGAGTTCTTCTTCGCGCCGGTGATCGAGTTCGGTCCGCTCTCCGAGTGGAAGGAGATCGCCGGCGGCGGTCAGGAGATGCAGGACGTGTTCTGGTACATCAAGGAGGCGATCGACGCTTACTTCGATGGCCGGCCATTCCAGGTCACCGTCAAGGCGAGCTGTCTCATCGGCAGGAAGACCGACGTGCCGCTGCCGCTGCCGGCGGCGGTCGTGGTGCCCGAGGTTGTCGCCGACGTCGAGAACGACACGAGCGACGGCGAGGAAGAGCTCGACGCCGATCTGATGCCGCCGCATCGCATGGCGGCGGGTTCGGTGCAGATGGCCGACCCCGAGGATCTCCAGGTCGAGGAGCTCGATCCCGACATGGATACCGTCTCGTCCGGCGAGCAGGAGCTCGAGGCCTTCATCGAAGGTGCGAAGCGGCCTCCGCATCTGGACGACCTCGACGACTGAGGCCATGCTGCGGGCGCCATGGCGTCCGATCCTCGCACCGACTACCTCGCGCTCGTCGACGAGCTGACCGAGCACGATCGTCGTTATTACGTCGAGGCGTCGCCGACGATCAGCGACCCCGAGTACGACAAGCTCGTGAAGCAGCTGCGCGAGATCGAGCGCGCCCATCCCGACTGGATCGTGGCGTGGTCACCGTCGCAGCGCGTCGGCCATGCGCCGGTGTCGGATTTTCCAAAGGTCACGCGCCCGGTCGCCATGCTGTCGCTCGACAACAGCTACGACGAGGCTGACCTCAAGGCGTTCTACGACCGCGTGGTCAAGGGCACGGGCGGCGACACGCCCACGTTCTCGATCGAGCCCAAGATCGATGGCTTCGGCATCGAGCTCACGTACAAGCAGGGCCTCCTCGTGCTCGGCGCGACGCGCGGCGACGGGCGCATCGGCGAGGATGTGACGGCGAACGTGCGCATGGTGAAGGGCGTAGCGTTGCGGCTGCGCGAGCCGGTGGACATCACCGTGCGCGGCGAGATCTACATGACGAAGGAGGAGTTCGCGGCGATCAACAAGGCGCGCGAAGAGGCGGGCGAGGAGACGTTCAAGAACCCGCGCAACACCGCCGCCGGGTCGATCAAGCAGCAGGATCCGCGCGAGGTGGCCAAGCGGCCGATGCGCACGATCCTGTACGAAGTTGTCGACGGCGAGCGCTACGCGTCCGGGCACCTCGCGTCGATCGAGCTGATCCGCAAGCTCGGTCTACCGACGAACCCGCACAACGCGGCCGCGCACACGTGGGAGGAGCTGATCGCGCACGTGCACGGCTGGCAGGACCGCCGCGATGATCTGCCGTACGAGGTCGACGGCCTGGTCGTGAAGGTCGACGACTTCGCGATGCGCGGCGCGCTCGGCACGACGGCCAAGTTCCCGCGCTGGGCGATCGCCTACAAGTTCCCCGCGCGGCAGGTGACGACGATCTTGAACGACATCGAGATCAACGTCGGCAGAACCGGGACCGTGACGCCCGTCGCGCTGCTCGATCCCGTCGACGTTTCGGGCACCACGGTGTCGCGTGCGAGCGTGCACAACTGGGATCAAGTGGCGCGCCTCGGCCTCGGCAAGGGCGACCGCGTGCTGATCCAGAAGGCCGGCGAGATCATCCCGGAGATCCTCGAGGTGCGCGAGAAGGGGCCGGGGCCCGCGTTCACGCCGCCGACGAACTGCCCCTTCTGCGAAGCCGAGCTCGAGCGCGAGGAGGGCCGCGTCGCGCTGATGTGCCCGAATCGCATCGGCTGCCCGGCGCAGCGGCTCGGCGCGATCGAGTTCTTCGCGTCGCGCCACCAGATGAACATCGACGGCCTCGGCGAGAAGGTGGTCGTCCAGCTTGTCGAAGCCGGCCTCGTCAACGACGTGGCAGACCTGTTCGTGCTCACCGTGCCGCAGCTGCTCGGGCTCGAGCGGTTCGGCAAGCTGTCGGCGCAGAACCTCGTCGCGGCAATCGCGAAGGCCAAAGAGGCCGCGACATTCTCGCGCCTGCTCTCGGCGCTGGGCATCACCAACGTCGGCAGCGTGCTCGCCAAGCCGATCGCGCAGCGCTACGGCACCCTCTCGGCACTCCGCGCGGCCGCCGCGGCGAAGTCATCCGAGGCGATGTGCGCCGAGCTGCACGCCATCGACGGCATCGGCGAGGTGGTCGCAGCGCACGTCGACAAGTTCCTCCGCGATCCACATGTCGGCGTCGTGCTCGACAAGCTGAAGGAACGCGGCGTCGATCCGGCGGAGCCCGTGGTCGCGATCACCGAAGGTCCGCTGACCGGGAAGACGCTCGTCGTCACCGGCACGCTGACGCAGCCACGCGCAGATGTGCAGAAGCGGATCGAGGCCGCGGGCGGCAAGGTCGCGGGGTCGGTCAGCAAGAAGACGCACTACCTGGTCGCCGGGGCGGACACCGGCAAGACCAAGCTCGAGGCGGCGCAGAAGCACGGCGTCGCGGTCATCGGCGAGGAAGAGCTCGAGAAGCTGCTGACCGGCGGCTAATACCTGCCATGAGCTCGTTGCTCCGCTGAGCGACGAGGGCCAACACTGTCGACGCGCAGTGGTTCGACGATCGCGCGCGAGCGCGTGGTCGTTCGTCTGCGGGGCAGATGAAGACATGGCTCGGCCTTGCCTGGATTCACGGAGATCGCGGGCAGATCTGCTGCGGCTGCCCGCGCTGATCACGGCTGGTTCTTGCTCTTGTCTTTGTTGACGTCCTTCTGCATGTCGCTCTCGAGGCTGCTCGTTTGCTCCGCCATCGTCTGGAGCTCGCGCGCCATGTCCTCGTGTTTCTGCAGCACCGGGCGCACCTGCTCGAGGAGCATCTTCAGGTCGGCGTCCTGGACCTGAGCCATCGAGGTGTCGAGGTTCGCCAGCTCGCGTGCGTGGTCCGTGACCATCAACTGCAAGAACATGCGATCCATCGCGGCCCCCTTCAGCTTCTTGAGCTTGGCCATCGCCGCCATGGATTGCTCGTGGACCTGCTTCTCCTCGGGTGTCATGGGCTCCTTGGCCATCTTGTTGACGCCCTTCTTCTTCGCGAGCGCCATCACGTCCTTATCGGCCTTCTGGTGATCCGCGACGAGCATCTTCGCGTAGTCCTTCACCACCTGCGCGCCGGCGGTCTTCTGGGCGTGCATGCCCATCTCGACTTCCATCATGTTGACCATGTGCTGGTGCGCCAAGATCTTGATCTCGGCCGGGGTGAGCTTGGCCGTGCCAGGCTTCATCTTGTCACCGGCTTCGGGCTTCATCTTCGCGTCGTCGGCGTAAGCGAGCGCCGAGACCGCGAGCACGGCAGAGAGTGCGAGCGTCTTGACCTTCATGGGGCTGTCTCCAGGGCGTTTCGCCGGGGAGCTGCAAGGGAAAGACCGAGCGCGCCTGCGCGGGATTCGGGCGTCCCGTCGTCTTCTCCGGATGCGATGCGAACGCGCGACGCGCGACCTGGCTCGCAGCGCACGAGCGCGCGCGCCGTCCGATCACCCAATCGCGTCGCGCACGTCGTCGACGACGTCATCGGGATCCGGGAAGCCCGTGTGATTCTTCTCCGCGATCAGGCGGTCGCCGAGCCACACCGTGAATTCGCCGGACTTTCCGACGACGAGCTCGCTCGCGACGCCAAGCTCCTTCTGCAGTACGGCCGCCACACGGGCAGCCTGGGGCTTGTAGCCTCAGGAGTTGCAGTACCGGATCGTGACCTTCATGCGCACCAACCTAGCACGAGGTGCGCATGACGCTTGCACCCTCCCGGCCTCATGCGCGAACGAGAAGACGAGGAGACGCGGACCGAGCAGGTGCGTGCGCCGCTGGCGAAAACCGAGAAGCGCGAGCGCGAGCGGAGGCTGGATCATCGGCTAGAGACCGACCCCGATAATCCGACCATCGTTCGCGGCGTCGACTGACTACGCGCGCTCGTCGAGCCCCATCGCAGCCCTGCACGTCTTCGTGTAGAGGTCGCGAAACACATTCTGGGGGTCGGTGAGCGCTTTGACGGCGTCGTAGTTGGGCTTGTTCCAGGTCGACCAGAACTCGTCGCGGGTATAGTAGTTGTGCGAGATCAGCGTCTTGATTCCACCGAGCTCGCGCAGCTTGTCCTCGATCAGCTTGTGCGCGTTGCGCTCGCCACGCTGCTTCATCCCGTAGATCGCTAGATCGAGGAACAGCTCGTCGCGCATGCCGCGGTAGAAGCTGTCGGAGATCCATTCATAGTCGCGCACCCGCTTGTAGGGCACGCACCATAGCGGGAAGTACCCGAGCTCCATTTCGTACCAGTGGAGGAACTCCTCGGCCCTCGAAATCGGGAGAAAGACGTCGAGCGTCACCGTCGGACGTTCTTCGCGCCGCAGGAGCCAAGGCATGCGCTGGGCCGCACGCAGCAACGTGGTCGAGTCGAGGAACTTGCCGAAGAGCAGCCGTCCGACGGCGGAGCGCGGGCGCACGTTCGTGACGCCGCGGTTGTAGCGGAACAGGTAGTGCCGCGTATCGAGGTAGTCCTCGTCGAGCTCGCGCGTGCTCTTGTAGTAGATCTTCATCCAGTCGTAGCGCGACGTGTACGGTGCCTGGTCGACGAAGTTCGCCACCGAAAGCACGTACTCATCGGGCGCGTGGATGATGCCGTCCATGAAGTCGATGTCGCCGCGCGTGTAGTGATCGAGGATGGCGGCGCGGTACGCGGCGAGCGTCGAGTACTTCTCATAGCTCACGTGCACGAACGGCCGTGCTGGCGTGAGCCTGAACACGAGCTTCGACAGGATGCCGAGCGTGCCGAACGCGCCGTGCATCATCTGGAACACGAGCGCGTGCTGATTCTCGGGCGTGCAGGTCAGCACCTCACCCGACGCGGTGATCACTTCGTATTCGAGACACGTGTCGTGAAAGCCACCAACCCGAAATGACATCGACTCGATCGAACAGCCCGACACCGCGCCCCCGATCGTGATGGTCTCCAGCTCCGGCACGACCATCGGTACGAGGCCATAGCGCAATGTCGCATCGACGAGATCCGCGAACGTGACGCCGGCCTCGGCGGTGCACGTGCGGGCGACCGGATCGATGTCGAGGATCGCGGTGAGATCGCTGATGTCGATCTTGTCGTCAAAACGGCGGCGATCGCCGGCCTTGGGTACCTGGTGCGGTGGCGCTTCCTTGCGTAGCGAGACCGGGCGGGTCGGCGGATGGGCGCGCAGCTGCGCGGCGATGCGCGCCACCTTTGCGGCGTGGAGCGCGTCGTACT
Source organism: Kofleriaceae bacterium (assembly GCA_033763475.1). GTDB lineage: Bacteria > Myxococcota_A > Polyangia > Haliangiales > Haliangiaceae > JABFXX01. Next base: position 22,845 of record JANRKM010000107.1, on the reverse strand, counting down.
CGACGGGCGTCATGCGCTCGCTCCACACCACGCGGCGGAGTGCTGCGCGACGCCTGCGCACCGCTAGCGCGATTGCGCCGGCCGTGACTGCTGCGCCGGCGACGAGGCTCGGGATCCGGGGTCGCACGGCGTGTGTGTCTGCAACGCCCGTGCCCGGTGGTTCGCGTCTCCCAGGGGGCGCCGCTGTCACATCGCCGGTCGCCGTTTCCCGGTTTCCATGGAACGGTTTACACCATGTGGCTCGCCCATGCGCTGACGCTGTCTCGGTTGCCGATCGCGTTGGCGATCGTCGCGACCTGGGGGCGCCCGATGTGGACGATGGCGCTGATCGCGCTCGCTGCTGCCACCGACGTCGCCGACGGCAATGTCGCGCGCTACATGCAGCGGCGCGGCCGGACACAGCCCGACATCGGTAGCTGGCTCGATCCGCTGGTCGACAAGGTGTTCGTGCTGATCGTGCTCGCGACGTTGTTCGCACACACCGATGACGAGCTGCTCGTGGGCATGATCGCGCTGCGCGAGATCCTGCTCGTGCCGGTGGTGTTCACGCTGTTCATGCTCGGCGTCAGCGCGAGTCACATCAAAGCGGGCGTGATCGGGAAGATCGCGACGATCGCGCAGATGGTGGCGATGGCGGTCGCCGTGTTCGACCCGTACAAGGCGCTACCTTTCGCCGCGATCGCCGCGATCACGGGGTTTGCGGCCGTCATTCACTACCTCGTCCGAGAGGTTCGCACGCCGGCGACCGACGACGATCAAAAGCCGGTGGGGCAGGGACCCAGCGGCACCCCAGCCGGAGGAAGTCCCCGCGGGGCGACCGCGACGCCGTCATGACATACTGCGCGCCTCATGAAGCTTCACAGGGTGCTGTGTGCCTCCCTCGTGTTCGCGGCCACGCCGGTCGCGGCGAAGGGAATGACCGTCGATGACATGCTCGCGATGCAGCGAGTCTCGGATCCGCATGTATCCCCTGACGGCAAGCAGGTCGTGTTTGCCGTGCGCGACACCGATATGGACGCGAACCGCGGCCGCGTCGATCTCTATCTCGCGAACGTCGACGGCACGGGCGGCGTCCGCCGGCTGACCTCGCACCCCGAGAACGACACCGACCCGCGGTGGTCCCCCGATGGTTCGTCGATCTACTTCGTGTCGGCGCGCAGCGGCACGGCCCAGGTGTGGCGCATCTCGCCCGCCGGTGGTGAGGCCGAGCAGGTCACGAAGCTGGCCACGGACATCAACGGCTTCTCCGTATTCCCCGACGGCAAGCGCCTCCTGCTCGCGATCGACGTGTGGCCCGAGGCCAAGACGCTCGCCGACTCGTTGAAGAAGGACGAAGCGGCCAGCAAGGCGAAGTCCAAGGCCCGCATCTACGACCAGCTGCTGTTCCGCCACTGGGACACCTGGGAGGACGGCAAGTACTCGCACGTGTTCGTGTGGACGCCGCCCGAGCTCGGCGGCAAGGCCGACGACGCAAAGGATCTGACGCCGGGCCAGGCCACCGACTCGCCGACCCATCCATTCGGTGGGATGGACGAGATCGACATCTCGCCCGACGGCAAAACCGTCGCGTTCGTCGCGCGTACGGGCGGCCGCGAGACGGCGTGGCTGACCAACACCAACGTGTTCCTGGTACCCGCCGACGGCCGCGCCAAGCCCTCCGCGATCACCGCCGACAACCCGGGCTACGACTTCGGCCCGGCGTTCTCACCCGATGGCAAGACGCTGGCGGTGCGGCAGATGAAGCGCGCCGGCTACGAGGCCGATCGCGAGCGCATCTCGGTCATCGACCTCGCGACCAGGAAGACGCGCGTGGTCACCGAAGCGTGGGACCGGTCGGCAGGCGCGATCGAGTGGGCCGCCGACGGCAAGACCATCTACACCGAGGCCGACAACGTCGGGAACCACTCGCTGTTCGCGATCGACGTCGCGACCGGCGCGGCCAAGCTCCTCGTCGACAAGGGCACCAACGGGTCGCCCAAGCTCGCCGGTGATCGCATCGTGTTCGTGAAGGACACGCTCAAGCAGCCAGCCGAGCTGTTCACGATGAAGGCCGATGGCTCCGACGTCCGCCAGCTGACGAAGTTCAACGCCGCGCGGCTCGCCAAGATCCAGTTCGGCGAGTACGAGCAGTTCTCGTTCAAGGGCGCGCACGGCGACACCGTCTACGGCTTCGTGATGAAGCCGGCGGGCTACACCGGCGGCGGCAAGGTCCCGGTCGCGATGCTCATCCACGGTGGCCCGCAGGGCTCGTTCGGCGATCACTTCCACTACCGCTGGAACCCCCAGACCTATGCCGGCCGCGGCTACGGCGTCGTGTTCATCGACTTCCACGGCTCGACGGGCTACGGCCAGAAGTTCACCGACGCGATCAACGGTGACTGGGGCGGCGCGCCGTACGACGACCTCATGAAGGGCCTCGACTTCGCGCTCGACAAGTTCACCTGGCTCGACAAGAGCCGCGTCGTCGCACTCGGTGCGTCGTACGGCGGCTTCATGATCAACTGGATCAACGGCCACACCGATCGCTTCAAGGCGCTGGTCTGTCACGACGGCAACCTCGACGAGCGAATGGCCTACTACGACACCGAGGAGCTCTGGTTCCCCGAGTGGGAGCACGGGGGTGTCGCCCACGAGAAGCCTGATGGCTACCTCAAGCACAACCCGATCGACTTCGTGAAGAACTGGAAGACGCCGACGCTCGTCATCCACGGTGGCCTCGACTTCCGCGTCGTCGACACCCAGGGGATGTCGACGTTCACGGCGCTGCAGCGCAAGGGCATCCCGAGCCGGTTCATTCACTTCCCCGACGAGAACCACTGGGTGCTGAAGCCGCAGAACTCCAAGCTTTGGCACGACGAAGTGCTCAGCTGGATCGATCGGTTCGCGAAGAAGTAGAGAGCGCGGCGCTGGGCGCTGCGAGCGCCTTCTGCGTTGCGTCCTTCGCGTCTTTGCGTCGCCCGATCAGGGGGCGGTGCAACGTGCCAGGCATCGGCGAGCACCCGTGACGCATCGCAGTGCAGCAGCAACGCAGCGCGCGACGCGGGCGTTACTTCGGCGTTCGTGTCAGCACGGGGAGCGGCCCGAACCGCGCGCGGCGCTCCTCGCGCTCCTCGTCGCGACGAATCGGGATCGGGTGCCCCTGCGCCGGCGCATCGAGCCCCGCGAGGTCGGCGGTCGCCGGCCCGTTGAGCACGCGGCCGTAGCGATCGAAGCGCGAGCCGTGGCACGGGCAGTCCCAGGTCTTCTCGGCCGCATTCCAGTGCACGCAACCGCGGAGGTGAGGGCAGGTCGCGTAGCGCAGGTGCGGGCGGCCACCCTCGTCGCAGTAGACGGCGTAGAGGTGCAGGCCGCGCCGGATGATGCGGCCCTCGCCGCGCGGGATGTCCTCGATGTCGTGGACGTCGCCGCCGCGCAGCCAGTCGGTGTAGGGCACCGAGGACTGCACGGCTTCCTTCACGAGGTTCGCGGGCGTGTGGAGGTGGCTGCGGCCCGGGTCGTAGATGTGCTCCCATCGCGGATGCTGCCCGTGCATGAGCTCGGGGAGTATGAGGCCCGCGATCGTGCCGTGGGTGAGGCCATTGCCCGAGTCGCCGGTGCACAGATAGATGTGCTCGTGTTCGGGGCTGCGGCCGATGTGCGCGAGGTGATCGACGGGCTCGATGATCTGTCCCGACCACCGCGAGACGACGGGGCCGAGGCCGGCAAGCGACGCGCGCGCCCACTCCTCGAGCTCGTGCATCGCCTTCTCGGGATCGCCGTGGCCGGTGCGGTGATCGTTGCCGCCGACGAGCAGCACCTCGCCGCCGTACGGACTCGTCGCGACGCGGATGTAGTGATACGGGTCCGCGGTGTCCCAAATGAGCGCGTGGGGCACGGAGCCCGGATCGATCGCGAACGCGATCACGTAGGTGCGATAGGCGGCCTGGCGCAGGTGCATGCGCACGCGGCTCGTGATGGCGCCGTTGGTGGCGTCGACGACGACGCGCGCGAGCAGCTGCCGGTCGTCAGCGAGCTGGACCACGAGCGGGGTTCCGGGCTCGACGCTGACGACGTGCACGCCCGTGTGGATGCGACCGCCGAAGCTGACGACGGCATCGGCGAGCCCGCGCAGATACTTCAGCGGATGAAACTCGCCCTGGTTCGGGAACCGCAGCGCGGGACCCGTCACGAACGGCAGCGGCGTGTTGTCGACGAGCTCGCACGCGAGGCCTGCCCGCGTCGCGGCGGCGAGCTCGCGTTCGAGCTCGCGATGCTTGTCGATCGGCTTCCCGGGCGGTTCGATCAGGTAGCCGTCGACGCGGCGGAAGTCGCAGTCGATCGACAGCTCGCGCGCCATCGCCTCGATGTAGTCGATCGCTGCGGCGTGGCTTTCGGCGACCTGCTGAGCACCTTCGGCACCGAACTTGTCCTCGAGGACGTGGTAGCGATCGTCGACGGCGGACGCGAGGTGTGCGGTCGTGCGGCCGGTCTCGCCGCCACCGATCGGGCCATCGTCGAGCACCGTGACCTTGGCGCCGCGGCGAACGAGCTCGAAGGCAGTCGTCAGACCGGCGATGCCCGCGCCGATGATGCAGACATCAGCGTGCGCCTCTGGCGCGGTATCGAAGCGGGAGAGGCGCGTGTCCTGCCATAGCGACGACAGTGCGCCACCGTCCTTTGGGCTGGTTCGCATGTAGATCCTCCGAGGACGAAGGGTTCACGCGACGTGCCAGGCGAGATCAGAAGTAAAAGCGCAGACCGAGACCACCCTGCGCGTGGATGTCATCACGGCTGTTGTTCTCGTCGAGGAACGTGAGGAGCAGCGCGATCTCGCCATACAGCTCGATGGGCGTGTCCGTGAATCGGAGCCCGAGCTCGAGCGGTGCGCGGACGCCGACGTTGACGTCGTCTTCGTTGCCGTAGAACGCGCCGCCGATGCCGATGCGCAATGGCACCAGCACCGAGCTGCCGACACCGACGAACGGCGTGTAGAGATAGGTGAGGTGGCCGTAGCCGGCGCGCCCGTCGCGAAAGGTGTCCCAGCCGACGAGCAGGTCGAGGGCGGACTTGCGACCGACGGAGAACTTCAGGTCGAGGCCGGCAGGTTCACCAACGAACAGACCGATGCCGACCTCCGCACGGGCGGCTGCCGGCGCAGCGACGAGAAGGAGGGCGGCGACGACGAGGTTACGCATGTCCGAGCATCGTAGTCCGATTCTCGAACCCACCGCGATGGCTCGGTGCCTGGCGCGGCTTTGCGCACACAACGGGACATGGCCGAGGGCGTAATCGTAGTTACGTCTCTGGTGTGCGCCAACGAACCGGGTGGCACGCGTGATGCTCCTTCCCGGTGCATGGAGATTCTTACCTGGCTCATTGTCGGTCTCGTAGCAGGCGTCCTCGCATCGCTCCTGGTCGGGGGAACCGGTTACGGGATCATCGGGGACATCGTCGTGGGTATCGTCGGCGCCTTTGTCGGCGGCTGGTTGTTCCGGGTCGCGGGCTGGAGCGCCCCATGGGGCGGACTTGCAGGCACGATCTTCGTCGCCTTCATCGGCGCGGTCGTCCTGCTGGTGATCCTCCACCTGGTGGGAGGTCGCCGACGGGTAGTCCCATGACGCCCGGGTAATTGCGGGGCGAAGCGGCGCGAGGTGAGGAAGTTTGGCTGTAGTGCGCGCGTCTTCTCGGATATAGATGCGCGCGATGAGCCGATTTCTCGGGCTGTTGATACTGGGAGCTGTACTCACGTCGTGCGCGAACGCGGACGGCGGGGACAAGGGCAAGCGCGCCACACCGGTGCGCGAAGTCACGGCAGGTGCTGCGCAGATCCGCGGCGGCAAGATCCGCATGGACGTGCAGCTCGGTCGTGTGCAGGTAACGCAGCCTGGCAAGGCAGGTTCCACGGTGGTCGCGCCGCACGCGGTGGTGACGCCGTGAGGCGAGCACTCGTGATCCTGGCCTCGCTCGCGACCGCCGCTCCGGCCGTGGCCGAGGTGCCCGGCAAGATCAGCTTCTCGGCGCGGCTCGTCGACGAGGAGTCCGGCGATGCCGTCACCGGTGCACACCAGCTCTCGTTCGAGCTCTTCGACCGCGCCACCGCTGGCGCCAGCGTGTGGCAGGAGTCCCGGGAGATCACCGTCGAGGACGGGGTCGTGTTTACCTCGCTGGGAGAGACCACGCCACTCGGTCCGACCGTGGTCGACGGCCGCGCGTTGTGGCTCGAGGTCAAGCTCGACAACGTGGCCATGGAGCCGCGCATCGCGCTCGACAGCGTGCCCTACGCGATCACCGCGGGCTCCGTCGGTGGGGTCACCGCGCCGCAGAAGCGGGTCACGGGCACCTGCGGCACGGGGAACTTCATCATCGCGATCAACGACGACGGCACCGTCGTGTGTGCGCCCGATCTGTCGGGCTCCGGCGACGTTACCGCGGTGCTCGCCGGCAGCGGCCTGGAAGGCGGCGGCAGCACGGGCGACCTGACGCTGTCGCTGATCACCTCCTGCCAGGCAAACGAGATCCTCAAGTGGAACGGCAGTGCGTGGGCCTGCGCGATCGATCAGGGCTCGGGCAACACCGGCGACATCACGGCGGTCACCGTGGGCCCGGCAGGTGGTCTGCAGGGCGGCGGCGCGAGTGGCGATGTCGCACTCTCGCTGCTCTCGACGTGCGCCATGGGCCAGGTGCTCAAGTGGAACGGCGCCTCGTGGACCTGCGCGAACGACGTCGACACCGATACCAACTCGGGTGGAGATATCTCCTCGGTGACCACCGCGGCAGGCTCGGGTCTGCAGGGTGGTGCCTCGGCCGGCGATGCGATGCTGACCCTGCTGACGACGTGCAGCAGTGGCCAGCTGCTCAAGTGGAGCGGGACCGCGTGGGCGTGCGCGAGCGACATCGACACCGACACCAACGCGGGCGGCGACATCACCGATGTCGGTGCGGGCAACGGTCTCACTGGCGGCGGCGCGTCGGGCGTGGTCAACCTCGACGTCGGCGAAGGCACGGGCATCGACGTGACCGGCAACGCCGTCGCGCTCGACACCGTCTACACCGACGGTCGCTACGTCAATGTCACGGGCGACACGCTGACCGGCTCGCTCGCGATGGGTGGCAACCGGATCACCGGCCGCGGTTGCCCGACGGGCTATACGTCGGCAGGCCCGGGGCTGTGCGTCGAGACCGTGGATGCACAGCCGTTCACGTTCGCTGGCTGCGCCAACCGCTGTCGCGCCGTCGGCACGCACGTGTGCAGCTCCGCCGAGATGCGGGGCGTGCTGAGCTCGGGCGCGATCAGCAGCGCGGATCTGTTGCTCGACTGGATCGACGATCAGGACGCGCCTGATTCGGCGCTCTACGTGGACTCCACCACCGACGTCAACGCATTGGAAGGCTCGCGGGCGACGACGTCGGCGTCGTACTGCCGCTGCTGCGCGAGCGTCGAATGAAGACGAGCACGCTGCTCCTCGGCCTCGCCGCAGCGGGCCTCCTCGGCGCAGGCGTCTGGATCGGGCGCGCGGCGTCGCCGAGCGCGGTCCCTGCAACCGCCATTGCGCACACCGAAACGCGCGCGCAGACCGCGCTCCCCGCAGGCGCTGCGGCGCCGGCGATCACGACTCGTACGCCCGCGCCCACGCTCGCTCGTCGCAGCTCCGGGGCGTCGCGGGCCTTGCTCGCAGATCTGCGCGACGTCGATCCAAAGGTGCGGCGCGCCGCGGTGCGCGAGGTGGCGAATAGCGACGACGCGGATCCCGAGCTGCTGAAGACCGCCTCGCGCGACGCGGACCTCGAGGTCGCGGTGACGGCCACCGGTGGGCTCGCCCGCCTCTACGCGCGCGGCCAACTGCCCGTGCAGGAGCTCGCCGCGCGCGCGACCGATCACGCGCTGAACCCCCGCGTGCGGCTCACCGCGCTCAACGCGTTTGCCGCGTCGCCATCGCTCGAGGGCGCCGCGGTGCTCGTCGACCTCGCGGCGCGTGGTGATGTGACAGAGCGCGCCACCGCGGCGATCCTCCTCGCGCAGCAGGACGAGGCACTCGCGGTGCCGGCGCTGCTCCGGCTGCTCGGTGACGCCGAGGAAGACGTGCGGGCGAATGCCCACGAGTCGCTGCGCGCGCGGGCGCGGGGGCGTGATTTCGGCACCGACGCCGCCGCATGGCAGGCGTGGTGGCAAGCGCGTCAGTAGGGCCCGGTCGCGTGCGACAGCGCGACGGGCTCAGGGCGACGCGAGCGAGGTGTGATCGTGGACGATGCGCCAGCCCTCGCTGAGGCGCGCGAAGACGACGGTGAACACCCCGTTCCCGGGATGTTCGCTCCCAGACAACCTCCAGGTGCCTAGTACCACCGCGCCGTCGGCGCCGAGCGCATCTATCTGGATGACTCCAAACTCGAGATGTCCCATCGCGCCGGGCTTGGCTGCGTACTTTTGCTGGTAGGTGTCGAACGTCGCTCGCCACCCACGGCGCACCTTGCCTCCTGAGGTGAACACGAGGTTGTCCGTCTTCGCGTAGCCGTCCATGTAGCCCGCGAGGTCGCCGCGGTTCCAGGCATCGGCCTGCGTGCGGAGCACGTCGGTGACGGCGGTGTGGTCCATCGGTTCGAACCGTCGCACGATCCTGCGATCCGTGGGCGGCGCGCTCGCGCACGCAACCAGGGCGAGCGCGACGACCGCGGCGCTACTCCACATACGTGATCTGCCACTCGCGCACGTCGCCATCCACGGTGACATCGACGACCTCGCCCATCGTGCGGCCGATGACCGCGCGGCCGATCGGCGAGGCGGGCGTGACGACCGAGAGGAGGCCATCGCCACCGGGGCCCGTGAGCGTCATGCCGGCACCGACGGGGGCGAGGAAGAACGTGCGGCCTTCGCCGCTGTCTGCATCCTCGATCTCGACGATCGCGCCGACCGAGATGCGCGCCGACTTGCCGAGCCTCGCGGGGCGGAACGTCGCGAGCTTGTCGACGTCGGCCATGGCTTGCTGGGCGCGGCCCTGCTGCACCCGTCCCAGGCTCTGGAGCTGGTGTGCGGCGCGGGCGTCTTCCCGCTTCTCGTCGGGCGTGGCGCCATCGCGCGCCTCGGCGGCGGCGGCATCGCGCGAGGCGAGAGCCGTACGCGCGGAGGTCTCGAGCTGCTTCACCAGCTGGTCGACGAGGGCCTTCTTGTCCATGCCCCCGATTTTCCGCCGGCCGCGCGACCGGGCAACTTATCGACGCTCAGATGGGGGAGACCTGGAACACCACGCGGATGCGCGCGTCGCTGCCGGTGAGCGTGACCGTGGCTTCCTTGCGCCAGCCGGTCTCGAACGGGAGGGTGATCACTTCGTTACCGAGGTTGTCGTCGCCGTTCAGGAAGTCATCCGCCTCGCGGAAGTTCGCGCGCAGCTTGATGACCTCGCCGCTCTTCGGTGCGACATTGATGACGGCCTCGGAGATCGGCTGGCCCGTGCCGAAGGCCTGACCCTCGCGGATGTTGACGTAGTTGCCCGAGCCCTTGTCAAACAGCGTGGCCGTGTTGGTGCCCTCGGCCCACACCTGGCCATAGATCTCGAGGTCGTCGCCCGCGTCGCCACCCGCGTCATCGACGGCGATGCTGTTGAGCACGACGCGAACCTTCTGCGATACGCGGTTGCATTCCTTCACCTCGTAGTCGGTGGTGAACGACATGCGCGCCGGCGAGTTGTCCTTCAGGTAGTTCAGCTTGTACGCGATGGGCGCGCCCGGGGACTCCTTGGAGTAGTTGCCGCCCGACTTGATGAAGTCCATCAGCTTGTCGTAGCTGTCGATCGTCTGCACCGCGGTGCCGGCATCGCCGCCGAGGATGAACGCGGTGATCTTGCTCTTCGAGATGATGTCCTTGTAGGTGACCGACACGTCACCCGAGATGTCGAAGCCACCCGAGTACGCGAACTCGAGCGCGGCCCCCATCTCCTCCGACGAGTACTCGGACTCGAACGTGAAGATCACCATGCGACCGTAGGTGACCGACGAGACGTACGCCGGGGGACGCGTCTCGTCCATCTGCGATTGCACCTCGGAGAGGCCGACGTTCTGGCTGAACACGGAGCTCGGCTTGGCCGGCGCGTCGAGGTCGACCGTGTAATACGCCTGGGTGTACTTAACGACGTAGCGCGAGCGCGTGTCCTGCTTGGACCAGTCGAAGCTCGTCTTGAGCGACGCCGTGCCGAGGCCCCAGCTCGCCTGAACGCCGAGCGCCATGTCGAGCTGCTGCTCGGTATGGACCTGCTCGATCTCGGAGTAGAGGTTGGCGGGCGTCGAGCCCGTGATCTCGGTGTCGAGGATGTCGGCGAGCGCGTCGCGGTACGCTGACAGGCTCGGCTCCTTGATCTCAGCCGACTTGCCGCCGGCGAGGTTCTCGAGGCTGACAGAGATGGTGGCCGGCGCGCGCGGCAGCACGATCTGCGTGAACAGGCCAGTGAGCACCGAGTCAGCGCTGACGAGCGCGCCCGGGTAGAGCGAATCGGAGTTGGCCGCGTACGCGACGATGCGGTCGTACTGCCGCGTCTCCTTCAGGTTCTGCGTGGTGCACTGGTAGTCGCCTTCGCGGGCTTCACCGCTCCGCTGGCCTTCTTCGACGGCTGCATCGGCGACGGGGAGGTAGGGCAGCGATTCGATGTACTCGTCGATGCCCGGTCCCGTGGGAGAGGCGATCTCGACCGTGCAGGCGCCAGACAGCAGCGATGCGACGCAGATCCAGGGAAAACGCATGGCGCTGGACTGAGCAAGTCTGTGGCCAACACGTCACGCGGAGATCGCCACCAGCATCCGCGAGCTTGCGCGATCTCGATCGCGATTCGTTCAGGACAATCGTCCTCGCTGGGACCCTTCACCGGCTAACTGACTGGCCACGCGATAATTGCAGACAAGAAAGTTGACGACCCTCGACGAACCGAAGGCGGGCAACGCGTCGTCGAGGCTGCAGATCACATGAACCGAAACTGAAGTAGGCCCGCGCCGGGCAGGCGGGGCCTTTCGCGCGAGCTGCGCACTGTCTACTTCGCGTGTTTTCCGACGAGCGCGATGTACTGTTCCATCGCGGCTTCCTTGCTCAGGCCCTTGTGCTTGGCCCACGCGTCGTACTTGGCGCGCCCCTTCACGTCGAGCATGCCCGGGCGAGCTCCGCTCACGTCGCCGCTCGTGGACTGCTTGTAGAGCGCGTACAGGTCTAGCATCACATCGTTACCGAGGCCGGTGACGGGCTTGATCCGGGCCTGTGCATCGGCGAAGCGCTGGGCGAGGTCCGACATGGTTGTCCCTTGGCTAGCGGGGGGCGCAGACGACGGAACGCGCCGGCGCCGACGTGCCGGTGCCGATGAAGCGGTCCATTTCGCGCTTGGTGGTACCCGGCAGCCCCAGGCACAGCTGGTTCTGCGCGGCGGGCTTGGAAACGCAGATGCCAGGAGAAACGGCACTCGGCGCGGTGTCGGCGATGCAGAACGTCGGTGCGTAGTCCCCCATGTCCGGGCACGAGCCCTCGCAGGAGACGGTGCAGAACCCCGCCGGGTGGCAGCGGCCGGGCTTACCGTACGCCGAGAACGCGCAGTCCGCGTGGGTGGTGCACGTATCGCCGACGAAGCGGGTCGGCTGTTCCGGGACACCGTGCAACTTCGGGAACGCCGCGTGGTCGTCGATGCGGACGAACGTGTAGCCCGCGTTCTCGAGCTCGGTGAGCATCGCGTCGAGGTTGTTCGCTGTCGACGGGTGGATGTCGTGGAACAGGAGCATGCCGCCGCCCGTCGTGTGGACCTGGGACATCACATACTTGCTCATGCTGTCGCGCATGTCGTCGGGGACGTACTTGAACGTCGCTTGCGGGCACTCGCCGCCGCCGGCTGCGAAGCACCAGTCGGCGCTGTCGATGTGCCAGCCAGTGGAGATCCAGGCGCGGTCCTTCACCTCGCGCATCGTGGTGCAGGTCGAGCTGCCGAACGGGAACCGGAAGTAGCGCATCGTCTCGCCCGCCTCGGTGACGAGCTGGCCCGTGCGGTCCATCTCGACGCGGACCTCGTCGATCGACAGGGTCGCGAGGTCGGAGTGGTTCTGGCTGTGGTTGGCGAGAATAAACAGCGGGTCCGCCGCGACCTCGGCGGCGATCTGCTTCGCCTGCGCGTTCGCGAGGCGCTTGCCGTTGATGAAGAACGCGGCGGGCGCGCTGTGGCGACGGAGGGTCTCGATGACATTCGGCGTGGTGGCCGGGTTGGGGCCGTCGTCGAACGTCAGGGCAATGCGCTTGTTGAAACCCGACCGATCGGGAACACGCACGCCCGAGCAGTCGGTGCCGTCGTCCTTGCCGGGCTGGCGGCCCTCGTCGTACGCGGCCTCGTACAGCGCAGATTCGTCCTCGCAGTGCCCGTCCTCGTCACAGTGATCGCCAGTCCCGTCGTCGCTCGTGCAGCCAGCGAAGGCGAGAAGGGAGGAGAGAGCCACCCGAGCGCGCATCTAGTCGGCTAGGTCTCAAGCAAGCCGCCTGCCACCTTCCGCTCGCATAGGCTCGCGAAATGATCGAGGTAGTTACGCTGGTGACTACCGTCCGCCGCAGGCGGCTACTCGGCTTGCACGAAGCTGCGGTAGCCCGGGACCGGGGACCCCAGAGTGCCCTTCCGTGCAACGGGTTAGCCGAGGGCGCGGGCCAGCGCGGGCAAGGCGTGCCCGGCCTGGGCATCGACCAGGATGGCCGCGTGCTCGTCCCCTCGGGTCGGCCCCCGGTTGACGATCGCGACCGGGATCCCCCGCTCGAAGGCCCGGCGCACGAACCGGTAGCCCGAGAACACCGTGAGGGACGACCCGACCACGAGCAGGAGCTCGGCACGGTCGAAGGTCTCCCACGCGGCATCCAGGGTGGGGCGCGGCACGCTGCCACCGAAGAACACGACGTCGGGCATCAGCACGCCCCCGCAGGCGTCGCACGCCACCACGGTGAACTCGGCGAGCAGGTCGTCGGGCAGGTCGGCGTCGCCATCCGGCGCGATAATCACGCTCTGCGCGCGCGCGGGCCAGGTAGGGTTCGCGCGGTGGAGGCGCGCCTGGAGCTCATCGCGCGTGGTGAGCGCGGCGCAGCCGAGGCACCGCACGCGGGCCAGCGCGCCGTGGAGCTCCACCACCGCGCGGCTGCCGGCCGCGTGATGCAGGCTGTCCACGTTCTGCGTGATCACGCCGGCGACCACTCCTGCGTGCTCGAGCTCGGCCAGCGCGCGGTGGCCGTCGTTGGGCCGTGCGTTTGCGAGCCGCGGCCAGCCGAGCATCGAGCGCGCCCAGTAACGGCGGCGATTCTCCGGCTTGTCGACGAACTCGCGATGCTGGATCGGTGGGCGCTTGCGCGGCGGTGTATCGGGCCCGCGGTAGTCGGGAATTCCGGACTCCGTCGAGCAGCCTGCACCGGTCAGCACGACAAGGCGCTTGCCGCGAAGCAGCTGGGCGAGTCGTTCGAGCGCAGGGTCCACGGCGACACCGTAGCCGGCTCGCGGTACCCTGTCAGCCGATGGCTCTCACGCAGACCGAGCTCGATACCTACGAGTACAAGCTAAAGAAGCGTGGGTTCCGGCGCGACGACGTGCTCTTGCACGAGTGCCCTGACTGTTCGGCCAAGGCGGTCCTCACCTACGTCATCGCGGGACGAAGCGGCGGCCGTGACATCCGCCTGTGCCTCGAGTGCGGCAAGGCGCGCTCGTGGCGCAGCGTCCCCGGCCTCGAATCACGCGAAGAAGACCCCAGCTTCGATCTGGGCGCGTTCCTGAGCTAGAGGCCTTGCGACGGGCTACGGGCGATTCCTGTCGCTATGAAATTGACTCCGTTTAAAATTGTCACTTGCAGGTTCGCTGCCACGTATTCCGTTCGCTCAGTTGGGCTCGTTCGACACGAGGCGATACCAGTACGAGCGCGGGGCGCCGCAGGTGCGGCAGATGACATCGACCCGGCGGAGACCTTCGCCTTCGGAGGCGTGCTCGCGGACCTGCAGGCGGCCCTCGCACTGCGGGCATGGCGTGGACTCGACGCGAGGCTCGATGACCGCGGAGGAGGAGACCTCGATAGGGCGCTCGCGCGAGCCGCCGGGAACGAGGGACGCGAGCCTCTCGCGGTCGCGCACCAGCTTCTTGGCCGCGCGTTCCTGTTCGCGGCGCGCGGTGCGCGGGCGCTGCTTGCTCATCCGCACAAGGTAGCGCTTATCAGTTGAGCTCGTCAGGCACGAGGCGGAACCAGATCGAGCGAGCGGCGCTACAGACCCGACAGGCGGCATCGACACGGCGCAGGCTCGGCGCCTCGCGTTCGTGTTCGTGAATGCGATAGGTGCCGCCACAGTGGGGGCAGGCGAGGTTCGCGACGCGCGGCTCGATGACGGCGGCGGAGATCACCTCGATCGGGCGCTCGCGAGCGCCACCCGGCTCGAGCGCTAGCAAGAGCTCGCGGTCGTGCTCCTTGCGCAGCGCGCTCACCCAGGCGTCGTGCTTCGGCGTCATACGACCATGATGCGTCACGCACGCGTCGACGAAACCTGCCCGTGAAGGTAGGCCCCATTCCGACGAAGCGAGGGACGATCGCTAGTCCAACCAGCGGCGTTCGAGGGGCACGATTCCGTACCGAGCGCGAACAAGCTCGAGCGGCTCCGCCCATTGATCCTCCCAGACGACGCCGAGCAGCGGATCGGCGTCGCGACCCGCGCGGTACGCCTCGAGCATCGAGTGCCGCAGTGCGCCCCACCGCCGCTCGAGCACGAGGTGCTTCATCGTGCCGAACACCATGATCAAGGCGGAGACCGGGAGGCGCAGCTGGCCGAACGAGAACCAGTGAATGATGACCTCTTCGTGGCCGGTGATGCCGAGCCCGAGAAGGGCGTGCCAGACATCGTGGGTCTGGCGAAACCGCCGCATCAGGTAGGCCATATCCGGATCGTCGACGTGGCGCGTGGCTGCCGCCTGATAGTCGGCGCTGATACCGTTGTCATCGAGATGGCGCACGTACGCGCCACCGAGCGTGGTCGCTGGCAGCGCGCGCAACGCGTCGTAATCGACGTGGGCGCTCGACAGTTCCGGCCGCTCGCCGAGGATGCGCCGACCTTCGGCGGTGCCAGACATTTCTTCAAGCACGTGACGGTAGCGTGGGCGCCCGGTGATCTCTTCGACGCGATGGATCTCCTGCGTCTTGGTGGAATCTCCGAGGACACGCATGATCGCTTGTCCCACGCGATAGGTGTCCTGCCACAAGCTCGCCGCCATGCGTCGAGCCTGCCGTCGCCTCCGGGCGACGTCAACCACACTGTGGCGCGCGTACCTCACTCGCCGATGAGGAACCAACATGATAACGGCGGTGTGGGCTGGATCGCGGCTTGCTCGGAGAACGCCCATGCCGATGCTGCAGCTGGTGGTGCTCGCGTCGACTGTGCTGGGAGGCGTCGTCGGCTGTGCGGCCGTCTTTGCCGGCGCATGGGCGCGTACGGAGCGTGAAGTCGAGCACCTCGAGCAGCTGATCAGGAATCGTCGCGCTGCGTTGCGCGTTCGAGCGATGTGACGCGAACCTTCGTCGGGACAACCGGACGTTCCACCGCGGGCCATTAGCCTCGGCCCGAGGTGACCTTGCCGCGCGATGCGTCGTCGGCCTGAATTGATCTGCTGTACGTGACTTCGCGGACGGCGCCAACGGCGGTGCCCATGGCATGATGGGCCGCAGTCATGTGGGACGAGCTCTGGATCGAGAACGACGTCGCGAACGACGTGATCGCCGCGGCCGTCGCTCTCGCGCACGGCGTCGCGCTCGAGCAGGTCGAGGTCATCGACGGCATCGCGACCGAGTCGGCGCGCACCAGCGCGGTGTCGGTGCATCGCACGCGCGGTGGTGGCCAGTTTGCGATGCGGCTCCAGCTCTCGGGCACGGAGCCATCCGATCGGCGTGTGTTCTGCGCGCGGCTCGCAAGCGCGCTCGGGTGCAAGGTGCTCGGCGACGATGGCAACGTGAACCCATTCACGTTCATGTTGTACGAGCAGGGCAACGCGATGCGCGTCTCCGTCGACATCCAGCAGATCGAAGAGCACGCGCCTGTCGTGCTCGGCCCCTACGATGCGAGCCGCGACGACGAGGGCCATCCGACCAGGCCGATCCGTCGACTCGAGCCGGGAAGCGCGCAGGCGACGCGCGGCGCGCAGCTCGCGAAGATCGTGAACGAGTACATGGTCGAGGGGCTGCCACGTCCGCCGCTCGTCACGTGGTCACCGGCGACCACCGAGCTGTACGGCGCGCTGCACAAGCTGCTCGGCACGCTCGTGTTCCGCAAGGCCACCAAAGAAGACCTCGCGCACATTCGCGAATGGAGTGCGACCCTCGCGCGCACATTCCCGAGTCCCGAGAACGCCGGATACTTCGTCGTCGAGCTTCTCGAGGCGTCGGGGTTGGTGCTCGCCGAGCCGTGGGATCCGGAAGCGTCGCCGATCCCGATCCAGCGCTAGCAGGTGGGCAGCACGCCGATGTAGTGCAGCAGGCTGAGCTTCACGGTCGCGCCGTACGCGCGCAGCAGCTCGACGAGAGGCTCGTGATCATCGACCACGAGTGCGAGGTCGTGATGTGTGGGCTGCGCATGCGCGTGCAGCGCGGTGAGGAGGGACGCCGCGTAGTCGGGGTGTGCGACGCGAAACACGCGCGCGCCCGGGACTCGTTGATCGAACGCGGCGAACCCGACCGGCGCACAGGCGTCGTCGCGCAGCTGTACGAGCACGTTCGTCGGCTGGAGGCGCGCCATCGCGAGCTGGCCCGCGAGCATGCCGAGCTCGCGCTCGATGTCATCGTCCTCTGCGGGCGCGACGGGCATCGCTGTTGCTGCAGCGCCGGGGAGCTCGGGGAGGCGCGCCCACGGAAACCGCAGCGCCGTGGAGCGATGCGCGCGCCGCAACCCGAGTTTCTCGTACACCTGGATCGCGGACGTATTCCCATCGCGCACGTTGAGGTGCCACTCGTAGACGCCCACCTGGCGCAACGCGGTTGCCGCCGCGAGCATGAGGTCGGTGCCATAGCCGGCCGCGTAGGAGGTGTCGGTGACCACAAGATTTCGCACGTAGCCGATGCGCCCGAGCGTGTGGAAGTGGATGTAGCCGTCGAGCCGGCCTTCGCGTTCCGCCACCAGCGTGCCGTCGCGTGGAGGCGGTGGCTCTTCGAGGCCGAGCTCGCGATAAAGCGTGGCGAACGCGGGGTAGTCCGTCTCTGCTGCCGGTCGAATCACGGTGACGCAAACCATCCCGAGGCAGCCGCGATTCCCGCCCCGCTCGGATACGATGCTCGACATGAGATTTGCTCCCCTGTTGTCGCTCGCGGGGTGCATCTCCGCAGGTGGGGGCGTCGCGGTGAACCATGCGCTTGACGACAGCGAGGTCCGGCCGGCGGGCGCCGTGCTCAGGGTGGGCACGATGGCCGAGCTCGCACAGGACCGAGCGATCGGGCAGCTGCTTTACACGCGCGAGATCGGTCCGCTCGGCGGCCGCGCAAACTCGGTCGGGTTGTGGGGCGCGCGCATCACGACGATGAATCGCGGCAATCGCCCGGGCGTGTTCGCGATGGGCAGCTATGGGAGCGCGAACGAGGGCTCGGAGATGGAAGCCACGTCGCTCGCCCTCGGGGCGGGCATCGCGTATTCGCGCATCGTCCCCGCGGGGCGCGCGCGTGCGTGGACCTCGCTCTCCGTCGGGCTCGTCTATCACCGCCAGCGTCAGCTCGATGTGAGTGGCGGCGCGCTCGGTGACTTCTTCGGCCTCGAGCTCGGGTTCATGGTCGGGCTCGACACGCTCGGCCCGATGTTCCGCAACGACGTTGCGGAATGATTGTGCGTTAGCATGCGCGGACCATGAAGGTCCTGGTCGTCAACGTCGGTTCGACGTCGGTCAAGTACAACCTCTACGAGATGGACACCGAGGCGCGCCTCGCCGTCGGGAGAGCCGAGCGAATGGGCACGCCGGAAGCGGTGCACGTCCACGAGGATGGGGAGGTCACCGTCGATGGCTCGATCGCGGGCGCGTTGCGCGCGATTCTCGAGCATCTCACGCGCAAGGGAGGCCCGCTCGAGGCCGCGAGCGCGCTTGGCGCGGTCGGTCATCGCGTCGTGCACGGCGGCGAGCGCTTGATCGCGCCGACGATGATCGACGACAAGGTGGAGGCGGTGATCGACGAGTGCAGCGCGTTCGCGCCGCTGCACAACCCGGTCGCGCTCGCCGGCATTCGTGCCGCGCGCCAGGTGTTCCCCGACGTGCCGCACGTCGCGGTATTCGACACGGCGTTTCACGCACAGCTGCCGCCGCATGCCTATACGTACGCGGTGCCCCACGAGCTGTATCTGCAGAAGGGCGTGCGTCGCTACGGCTTCCACGGCCCGAGCCACCAGTTCATGGCGCTGTCGGCCGCGGAGTACCTGCGCACGGATCTTTCGAGGCTCAAGCTGATCACGTGTCACCTCGGCGGCGGCGCGAGCGTGGCCGCGATCGATGGCGGGATCTCCGTCGAGACCTCGATGGGCATGACGCCCCTCGAGGGCCTGGTGATGGGCACGCGCTCGGGCGACCTCGATCCGGCGATCCCGTTGCAGCTCGCGCGCGAAGGCATGTCGTTCGACGCGATCGAGGAGCTGCTAAACCGCGAGTCGGGGCTCGCCGGGCTGTCCGGCATCGGCGCCGACTTCCGCGATATCCAGGTCGCGGCCGAGGCGGGCGACACGCGCGCGCGGCTCGCGATCGACGTGTTCGTACACCGCCTGCGCAAATACATCGGCGCATACGCCGCGGTGATGGGCGGCGCCGATGCGCTCGTGTTCACCGGAGGCATCGGCGAGAACTCCGCGCTCGTGCGTAGCCGCGTGTGCGAACACCTCGTGTACATGGGCGTCGTGCTGGACGAGGACGCCAACGAGAGCAAGCGCGCGGCGGACCATGGCGGCATCGTCGAGGTAACGCAGGGGCGCTCGCCCACCAAGGTGCTCGTCGTACGCACCGATGAGGAGCGCATGATCGCGCGAGAGGTGATGCGCTGCGTGAAAGGACCGACAGGCGCGATCAAGAGCGTGCGCTCGAAGGCAATCCCCGTCGGCGTCAGCGTGCGGCACGTCCACCTGAGCCGCGAGGACGTCGATGCGCTGTTCGGCATCGGCTACGAGCTGACCAAGAAGCGCGACGTCACGCAGCCCGGTCAGTACGTGACGCGCGAGACCGTCGACCTCGTCGGGCCCAAGGGCGAGATCCGCGGCGTCGCGATCATCGCGCCGCTGCGCAAGCAAACGCAGGTGGAGATCGCGAAGACCGACGCGTTCGCGCTCGGTGTCTCGCCGCCGTTGCGAGAGAGCGGCAAGCTCGAGGGCACGCCGGGCATCACGCTGCGCGGCCCGCATGGAACGGTCGTGACGCCGAGCGGCGTGATCCTCGCGCACCGCCACGTGCACATGAGCCCTGCGCAGGCCAAGGACTACGGCGTCGGCGACAAGGACATGATCAAGGTCCGCGTCGAGGGCGATCGCGAGATGACGATGGGCGACGTCATCGTGCGGGTGCATCCCGAATACGAGCTCGACATGCACATCGACACGGACGAGGCCAACGCGGCCGGTCTCGGCAACGACAGCGTCGTCGCGTTCGACGGCCTCCAGCCGCGCTGAACCCTTCACGACGCTCCCCGAACGAACACGGGCGCCCGTGGCAGTGGGGCGCAACCTGTGTGTCCGCGCGGCAGCACGTCCGCCAAGTCCGCGCCACGCTTCGCATCGGTCGCGGCGCAGCGCTTGCAAGCTGGATCGTCGATGACGAGCGCGCTACGTCCCGAGCTCCTCACTCCGACGCCTCCCTACGTGTGGCGCCTGCTCCTTGGCTCGGTGATCGGCTCGGTCGGCGCCGTCGTCATGGCGATCGGCTACCAGGCTCGCAGCGAGCCCCGCGTTGCGATCGCACTGCGCGAGGCGGCCATGGAGGCGGCGCCCGAGCCGGAGGGCATCGCGCGCGAGACCACGCCACCGGGAACGGTCGGGGAGCTCGCGATGGTGTTCGAGGTGGATGGCGTCGCGTATATGAAGCTCGAGGACCTCGAGGCCCTGCCGCCCCACGGCGAGCCTCGGCTCGTGAAGAGCAACGTCTGGGTTACGGCGGCGATCTCACCGGTCGACGCCGACGACCTGCGGCTCACCCATCGCGCATGGAAGGGCAAGCCCGTGCTCGTCGACGGGACGTGTCCGGCCACCGTGCAGGAGTTCGCCGTGATCTCGCGGCTCGTCGGTACCCCGGACTATGCCGGGCTCTCCACCGGCCAGTGGACCGCGAGCAGCGTCATGAAGGCCGGTGACCGCGTGCTCGCAGCGAGGCTCGACGATTGCCACGACGGTCGGTTCGCCCGCGACGCGGGCCTCTCGCCGGTCGTGGTACCCGATGTGATCAGCGACGAGCCGCTCGAACGCGCGGCCAAGCGGGCGATGCTCGCGTCGCCCGAGGTACTCGCTGCGCAGGCGGCGTGGATGAAGAATCCCCCCGACGGCGACGCTACGCACTGGACGAAGGCGGCGGGCACCGTGATCACGACGCGCGTGGTGCGGCATCCGACGACGGGAACCACGTGGGTCTCCGTGCAGGGGCGGTTCGACGGCGGCTGTGGGCTCGCCAACCTCAACGTGTGGAAGCTCTACCGCGCCGACGCCGACGGGAAGCTGACGGCAGTTCCGACGTCGCTCGACGAGCAGAGCACCGCGATCGAACAGTTCGTCGACGTCGAGGGAGATGGAGAGCTCGAGGTGATCACGACGGCGTGGGGCGGTCTCGGGCGGAACGTCAACCGCGCCTCGGGCCAGTCACTCGCGCGCGACCACTGGCAGTTCTTCGGCTGCGCCTGTTAGTAGTGCGGCGGACGCTCTCCGGCGGGGCCGAGCGGCACATCGCCGCTGCGCACCGTTTGCTTGAGCGTCTCGAGCTCGCGCATCGCCCCGTCGAGGCGGGTGCCGAATTCGCGCACGAGCGCGTCGAGGTCGCGGATCAGGCGTTCCTGGTAAGCGAGCTTGACCTCTAGATCGACGAGGTGCTCGCGAAGCTCGGCAGCGTCGGACATCCCGCCGACCTTAGCGCAGGGTGCGTGCGACCGGTAACGTATGCTCCGCGCGCCTGCGCTTGATCTCGCCGAGCTCCACCGAGATCGCGATCACGGCATCGACGAGCATTACTCCAGACGCGACGATCGCGACGCCGGCGCCCCACATGCGCTGCGGGTCGAGGAACAGCAGCGTGTTCCAGCCCGAGACGATGCATCCGTGTGCGAACCAGCCGATCGCGAGCGCGCGTGGTGTCCACGGGGTGCGCGCCGCCAGGACGGTCACGTAAATCGTGGCGCCCAGGCTGGCGAGGATCGACACGCCCACGAGCGGCCCGTTCATCTCATCTGCGACGAGCGCGACGACGAACACCATCGCAGTGGCGACATACATCCCGACCGTGAGGCCCAGGCTGATGCGCCGCACGCGCAGCGAGAGAGAGAACGCCGCGATGCCGACCGCGAGCCCGCCGAGGTAGGCGCCGTACACGGGCGGGAACTCGATGGGGGCGGTTGGATCGCCACACACGCGGACGGTGGGCAGGAACAGACACACGAACAGCACCCAACCCGAGATACCGAGCACCGGCCGGCGGCGTGGAGGTGAGGACGTGTCCTCGGTCATCTTTCCACGGTAGCAGGGGGGCGGCGGCAACGCCTGGCAGTCTTGATGCCCCGTCGCGGAGCTAGCGGTCACGTTCGGACGGGCCCGGTGGCATCGCCGACCCACCACACGCGGCGAACGGGCCAACGATCGCGAGTAACGCCCTTACCTCACGAGCATAGTATTGTTCGCGCATGAATCGAATCGCGCTGTCTCTCGTCGCGTTCGCCTCGCTGGTGAGCTCGGCATCCCTCGCACGCGCGCAGGGCGTGTTCGACGTCTGCAAGGGTGAGTCAAAGGGCGTCGTCGCTGGCACCGGCAAGCCGTCGATCGCGGTGGTCTACCTCAACGACTTCCCTGTCACGACCACGCCGGCGATGCGCAACGCCGTGGCCGCGACGATCGCAAAGGCCGAGAAGGCGAAGATTGTCCCGGCGAAGGACGTCGACGCCGCCAAGAAGCTGGTCGACGAGAAGAAGTGGGCCGACAAGAGCGAGGCGTGCGGTCAGGCGCCCTCTCTGGTCGCCGCGCTTGGTCTCAAGCACCCGAACCTGTCGACGGCAACGGCGTCGGTCGTGTGTGAAGGCGACGCCTGCACGCTGCACGTCGACCTCGAGCGCCACGGCAAGCACAGCGCTGACCGCTGGGTGCGCTATTCGGCGCCGCTGAAGGGCCCCAAGGACAAGGTCGCGACGATCCAGGCAGCGGGCCCCAAGCTCGTCGCGAAGGGACCGCCGCCCGATGCACCGAAGGCGGGCCTCGCGGTCGCAGAGCTCGAGCCGGGCGTAGTCACGGTGCGCAGCGATGTCGACGGCACGCTCGAGTCGGATCGCATCATGGAAAGCAATCCTGCGTTCGCAGCGTGTGCGCCCAAGAACCGCAAGAAGCACGACGTCCGCGGCTACTGGGCCGAGTGGAAGCTGTCGGCGCGCGGCAATCCGTTCCAGGTGATGGTGAAGCCGTTCGCCGGCCGTGATGCCGCCGATGCGACCGCTGCCGACTGCCTGAAGAAGGCGCTCGAGGCGACGCAGTTGCGATGTCCGCGGGACGGCAAGGTCGTCGACGTGAAGACCGCGATCTGTCTCTAGCAGGGCGCTGAGAAACGCCGCACCGCGGCGGTTCTCGCGCCCTGCTCCCGTGCCCGTGCCCGTGCCCGTGCCCGTGCCCGATCGCTCGCGCGGCGCCGGCCGCGACAGGCCGGTGCCTTGGCGGTCTATGTCGCA
>JANRKM010000106.1:0-43284 GCA_033763475.1 Kofleriaceae bacterium | reverse complement strand
GTCACTTCACCGACAGCTTCGCCACCATGCGGCTCGCGATTGCGCGCGCCATCGCGCGCTGGCTCCCACGTTGCCCAGCTTGCCACGCGCCACGTCACCTGCGGAGCCGCGGCCCGCTAACATGACGCAGTAGTGCTAAGCGATCGGCTAGATAACCATTGAAGCGTCCGCCGTCGTCCAGCCATTCATCCTCGCACTAGCTCCACACACCATCCTCGAACGACTCGACCAGCACGACGAGGTACGCGTCGAAGCTGGGAGCGACGATCGCGACGCCCGTCGGCTTCGACCAGTACTCGATCACCTGTCCAGGGATGCCCGCGGGAGACTGGGGAACGATTCGCGACGAGATCGCGAGCGCCGGGCAACTCGACTACAAGGGGGCGTCGGGCGAGGTGACGTCTGCGCCGCCATCGCCTGACACGCAGGGTCCGTATTACATCGGAGTGTGGACGATCGAGAACGACCAGCCGACGTCCGTCGAGATCCGCACGATCTCGCCGAACTGAGCCCGAGACACGGGCTACTTCGAGACGCGCTTGCGCAGCTTGTCCTTGCTGCTGTCGAACGCGAGCTTGTTGAAGATCACGAACGAGTTCTCCGGGTCCGTGATGCGCGGCCACATCGCGACGGCCGCGTCGATCTTGCCATCGTCGAAGCTGAGCAGGTCCATCACCGTGGCCACCTGATTCGCGCCAAACCAGTTGCCTTGTGCGGCGTGGCGCACGACCTCGACCTTGTCATCGTCGAAGCTCGCGGCGCGGATCGTCTGAACCAGCTGGTCGAAGGCCGCCTGGCGCATCGGCGTGGGCTTCGCCGGCTTCGCGGGCCTGTCACTCTCGCGAGCGAGCGACTCGATCACCTTGCGCGTGGTCGCAACGCCTTGCTCGAGCGCGGCCGCCTGCGCGCGGAGCGTCTTGCGCTCGGCAATATCCTCGGCCTCGTCCGCGCGCTCGACGAGTGCAGACGCATCACGACCGATCTCGACGGCATCGCGGCCGAGCGCCGCGTACGACACGTCCCTCTGCGTGCGACGCGCGAGCGCCTCGAGCTCGTCGGCGATCTCGGTCGCTTGCGGGGCGAACTGCTTCCGGACCGCACGATCTTCGGAGCGGCTCGCATTGCGCGCGAGGCCGTCGGCGTAGGTCGAGAGCTTCGCGAGAGCATCGGAGATGGCCGCGCGGTCGGCATCCCCATCGGCGTGGGCCAAGGGCATCGACAGCACGAACACGATCGTGAACACCAGGTAGCTGAGATAACGCGTCATGCACCGGGATGCAGGTCGCGGCCCGCTGTCGCACACATTCCTCGCAATGTTCTAAGCCCGCATATTTGCAGAGACTTCACCGGTGTCGCACTGGCGCGAGCGCAGCCATTCGAGCACGAGCCACTGCACCGGCGGCCACGGCTCGGAGCGCCCCAGCGTGTCGCCGACCTTGACGTCCGGATCGGTCTCGCGCGCCACCGAGAGCGCGATCCAGTTCGTTCCCCAGCCGAAGTCTGCCGCGTTGTCGAACGTCACGCGAAGCACGGGCGTGAACGCGCGAGGGTCAAGGGGCTCGTAGTAGTCGTCGATCCAGGGAGCGCCCTGCAGGCGGTGCCCAGCATCACGCGCGTCCTCGTTGTAGCCAGCGGGCTCGAAGGAGTTCCACTCGTCGAAGAGGTCGTCGGCGCTGACCGCGTCGTTCATGCCGCATGCAACATGCTGCGCGAGGCTGTATAGAGGAGATGATGTCGACAGTTTCCAACGCGCGGTACCGGGTTGCGGTCGTCGTCGCGCTTGCCGCGTGCGGCACGGGCACGGGCTCGGGCACGGGTAGGAGCACCGGCACGGGCACGGGCGCGGGCGCGGGCGCGGGCGCGGGCATGGGCATGGGCATGAAGCGCTCCGTCACGTTCGGGGCGACGGGCTGGCGCACGGGCAACGTGATCTGGGGCATCAGCTACAACGGCGAGGAGCTGGTGGTCGGCTCGAATGGTGTGACCGCATTCTCTCGCGTCACCGGTGAACGCCTGCAGACGCTCGATCTCGCGCGGCCCGCGGCCCGCGAGAAGCTCGATCAGGTGATCGACGGGCTGGCGAGCACCGCGAACCTTCCGGCGGCTCGAACGAGTGCGACGGCGGTGGCCGCGATGGGGCCGAACCGCTATGCGGTGGTCGGCGGAGACAAGCTGCAGGTCATTGACCTTGGCACCGGCCGGGTCGAAGCGACGACCGCAGCCGGGGCCGAAGGATCCGATCCACTTGCGGTCTCGCGCGATCGCACACGCATCGCATTTCGCCAGGCACCCGACGTGGCGGCCCTGTGGACGCCGGCGACCGGCGACGTGCGCATACTCGGCACGTTCGCGCGCGTCACAGGCATCGCGATCGCGCCCGGCGGCAACACCGTGTACGTCGCGGATCGGCACGGCGTGTACGGCATCGTCCCCGGTCAGCAGACGCGCGTGACCCGCGCGCTCGAGAGTGCGCATACGGTGCTCGCCGCGAACGATCGCTTCGTCGTGAGCGCGGCGGGCGCGCGCGTCCGCTTTCTCGATCCGCAAACGCTCGCGGTCCGGCACACCTGCGCGGTGCCCGACCAGGTGTGGCAGATCGCGATCGCGGACGACGACCGCGTCGCGTGGGCGAGCGATCGCGAGGTCGGCACGTGTACGCCCGACGGCACCATGACCACCCTTGCAAAGCGGCTCACCCGCGACATGCCCCATGCGATCGCCTGGTCGCCGTCGGGCGACGAGATCGCGGTGGGCAATGACACGCGCGTCGAGCTGTACGCCGTGAAGGATGGAACTGATCGCGCCGCGTCTCAGCACGGTGCGGACATCGTCACGATCGCGATCGATCCTGCGGGAACGCGAGTCGCGACCGGCGATGCCGAAGGCGGAGTGCAGATCTGGGACCGCGCGACCGGCAAGGGAATCCGCACCGTGCGCCCACCCGACGGCACTGCGATCCAAGCATTGCAGGTGACGCCAACGGGGCTGGTGATCGCCGAGCGCGATGGTCACGTATGGCTTGACGACGGAGCCCGCGAGGTCTGGCGGATTCGTCCTGGCGGGCGGTTCCCCATGGGCCTCGCACTCAGCCCCGACGGCGCGCGACTCGCGATCGATCACGGCGAGGAGACCGCCACGCGTGGCGTCACGATCGTCGACGTCAAGACGGGCGCCATCGCGTCGACGATCGTCGCCGAGCGCAGCTACCAGCTGGTCTGGCGCCCCAGGACCCTCTGGGGGCGCACCGGTCGCGCGATGGTCGCGTTCGACGTCGACGCGGGTCGCGCGCACGAGCGCTTCGCGCTGCCAACGGAGACCACGACGCTCGCGATCACAGAGGATGGGAAGCGCGCGGTGACCTGCGAGGCGTCCGGCGAGTGCCAGGTACGCGCTCTCCCGAGCGGGTCGATCAGCCATCGCGCACACCTGACGAAGCATCGGATCCGCGCGCTCGCGCTTGCGCCAGATGCGAGCTGGGCCGCGGTCGGCAGCTTGTCAGGTGAGCTCGCGATCTGGCGGCTCGAGAAAGCCGCCCCGGAGGTCGTGCATCAGCATGCCAACGGCACGGTCGTCGTCGCGATCGCTCCCGACGGTACGTCGATCGTCAGTGGCGGCTCGGACACCACGGCGGTGCTGTGGGAAGCACCGCGATAACAGCGGGAAGCCCCCAGGTGCCCATCGCGTGATCTCATGACGAGCGGAGCTTGCTGCGGGTCACGCACGACATTGCCCGGCGACCGGCGCTGGCCACGCGACCTCGGTGATCCACCACCTTCGCGTCCGAAGCGCCACGGGCGCCCCTTGACGCGCAGTGGCCGAGCACCGACGGTCTCCAGGCATCCCGGAGATCCACCACCGTCAGGCCGCGTCGTGCCACATCGCTCGCGCACACCATTCACTGAGGCTGACCGTCACGCCGCAGCGGGACGCGCGAGCAACGAGCGCAACAACTCGAGGACGAACTGTCGGTAGGCCGAAAAAAGGATAAGACGAACAAGACCGCATTCGGGTCGCGAGCGGTTCGCCGCGGGGAGCGTCCTGGTGGCAGGTCGCTCGTCACCGATGCCACGAACGTCATGCAGCTCACGCTGCGTGCAGTCGTCGTGCGGCGTCACGCAGCCCCGTCCGCTCGTCGAGCGGCGGTTGGCTCGGAGGCGCTCAGCATCCCAGGTCGAGCGCGCCCTACGCGGGCTCGGGTGGCGCGCGGGCCGCGGCGAGCCGTGGAGGGTCGGAGCCAGTTCGTCGACTACTCGCCCAGCGACCTGCTCGGCCGCCTGCGCAACAACGTCGAGGCGGCACTGCGCAAGAAGCTGATGACGATCGAGGAGAGCCGCACGCTCATCAATCGATTCCGCGAGGGTATGATCGGGTACACGTACCTTGATCGCGAGTGATGCAACACGAGCCCGCTGTCGGCGAGCTCAGCGGTGTGGTGCGGCGCCGGCTCGGATGAGAGGTGTCAAGATCGCAGCGAGCCGGCGCGTGAACTCGGGCGCCTCCCACAGTGCGATATGTGACTCGTCGGGCACCTCGAGCCCCTGCAGCTCGGCATGATCCGCGTAGTAAACACCGGCCGCGCCAGTCTCGCGGACCACCCGATCCCAGTACTTCTCGCGTGGAAAGTACTTGTCCTCGGCCACTCGCGTCGTGCCCGTGACCGGGAGACGCAAGAAGATGACCTGTCCACCGCGCGCTTCGAGTGTCTCGACGGTGCGTCGCCAGCTGCTCAATTGCCGGGCGAACTCCTCGTCGCTCGTGCGCTTCTCCCAGTCGTCTTTGAGGTACCGCGGCAATGGGAGGCCGTCGGGCCACTTCTCAGGCGTGAACAACTGCCGCACGAATTCCCGATCCCCAACGTGGATGTGTACGCCGTCGCTGCGGACCGCATGGGCCTGGTTTTCCAGCCACTCAGGATTCAGCCCGCGTAGCCCCCTCAGCCTGACGAGTGGCGTGGCCCGACGATTAAACATCGCTGCCCGGCCCTGTAGGGCTAGCAGGATGCTCGTCTCGAACCGCTCGAACACCGGCCGGTCTTCGAGATGACGCTCTAGATCGGGCCACTTGTCCCCCTGGACGAACGCGACGTGTGGGACGATGTCCACGATCGCGGTCCCCGAAAAGCTGGTGTGATTCACGAGACGGTCGAGTACGGATAGCGGGTTGACCTCGACCGTGCACAGCTGCACCGGTGGCTCCCCGCCGAACATCGACGCGAGCCCTTCGGGCCGCAACGCGGACTGGCAGCGCGAGTTTCCGAGCAAGACGGCCCGCGCATCGATCGCGGCGGGCCAGCGATGTATCCACGCGTTCGCAGTCTCCTCGATCGAGGGCTCGAATCCTAGATGCCGACAGTAGCGCTCGTATCCGACGAGCGCTACTGCCGCGAGCGAGACCGCCACGAGCCAATATCTTGTCCATTCACTCATCGATGGCGCCTTGCTTAGAATTGGAAGTAGATGAATGCCTGGTGGCCGGCACCGCTGCCCATCAACACGAGGATGATCGGAATCGCGATGGTGAGCACCGCAACGCGTATCCACCCGGGGCTCACGTCGATCCACCGATCGAACCGCCCGCGCCTCCAGATCGCATGACTCGCCAGCATCGCGATAATGGCGAGCACCGCCAGTGTGACGTCCACACCGGACCAAGCAACCAAGTCGATCCCATCGCCGGCCTCGAGGCCGAACATCGCCTCGATGATCCGCCCGGCGTCGGCGAAGCTTTGCGCGCGGAAGAAGACCCAGGTGACGCAGACGGCCGCGTAGGTGAGCACCACACCGAGTACCGTCCATGCCGGATTCTTGAGCGCGATCTTGAGCACCGCCAACGCACTTCGAATCGCCTGTTCGACGAGGAGCAAGAGGCCATGCAGAGCCCCCCAGATCACGAACGTCCACGCGGCTCCGTGCCACAACCCGCCCAACAGCATCGTCGCGACGAGATTGCGGTAGCGGTTCCAGCGTCCGTTGCGATTTCCGCCCAGTGGGACGTAGACGTAATCCTTAAGCCAGGAAGAAAGCGAGATGTGCCAGCGTCTCCAAAAGTCGGAAAACCCGACGGCGACATACGGTGAATGAAAGTTGTCCGCGATCGTGATCCCGAGGCATGCGGCGAGCCCGATCGCACACGTCGAGTACCCGCTGAAGTCGTAATAGATCTGCCCGGAGAACGCGAGCGTTCCGAGCCATGCGTCGGTCGTCGAAGCCTGCGCAGGTGCGCCGTAGACCGCGTCGACCACCGGCGCGAAGATCGCGTCGGCGATGAACAGCTTCTGGAATAGCCCTACGACAAACAGAAAGAGCCCGTAGCCGAGCCTTCTTCGCGAGGCTCGGCTCTCGTCCTCGTCCGCAACCTGCGGCAGAAATGACGACGCGCGTACGATCGGGCCCGCGACGAGGTGCGGAAAGAACGTGATGAACACCGCATAGTCCAGGAACGACGTCGTCGGCTTGATCTCACGGCGATACACGTCGATGGTGTAGGAGATGGTCTCGAACGTGTAGAACGAGATTCCGATCGGCAGCACGATGTGTGGGACCGGAATCTCGAAGCTGCCGCCGAACGCGTTCGAGACGTCATTGATTGACGACGCGAAGAACGCCACGTACTTGAAGAAGGCGAGCACCGCGAGGTTGATGCCGATGCTCGTGATCAACCAGGCCCGCCGCTTCCAGGGCACTTCCGTGGCTGCGATCTCGCGTGACGCGTACCAGTCGACCGCGGCCTGAAACGTCATCAGCAGGATGAAGATCGGCTTCCACGCCGCGTAGAACGCGACGCTGGCCCACAGGATCATCAGCTTCTTGGAGCGCGCAGAGGGCAGCGTCCTATCCAGCAGCAGCACGACTGTCAGCAGAAACAGGAACGTGAACGAGCTGAATAGCACTGGCTCCATCCCATCATCGCGGCGCACTGTGCACTGATTGGCATCCTGGAGCAGCCGATCGTGTGGAATGTCCAGGAGTGCTGGAGCGCGGACGCTCAGCTCGGACGCTCAGAGGCCGAGCGACGCAACGACGGCCGCTGCACTCGCGGGACGCTGCTCGCGTTCGCGGTGCAGGCACTGCCGGATCATCGGTTGGCACCGTCACGAACTACGCGACGAGCGCGAGCTCTCGCGAGCAGAAGGTCGTGCTCAGCGGCGTGGTGCCGCGCCCGCCCGGATGAGAGGCGTCAAGATCGCAACGAGCCGGCGCGTGAACTCGGGCGCGCACGGCGGCAGGACGTGGTCGACGAGTCGTCTGACCCTCACGCCCCTCAGCAGGCGTAGCAGCTGCCCGAGCACTCTAGATAGCCGTACGGCAGCCCGGGGCAATCGAAAAGGCAGGTCGCGTTCCCCGTGCGCTGCCACTCGAGCGCGTCGCCACGACCGCACTTGCCGTCTCCGCATACCGTCGACTCGGAGTAATTGCAGCTGTTGGTGTAGCAGCAGGTCGCCAAACAATCGGACGGGCAGTTCGCCGTGGTCTCGCCGCCGTCACACTGGAAGTTGCCGCAGCACGAGGTCACCGGGGGCGTGCCCGGCAACGGCGTGCAGGTCACGACGGCCGTGTACGCCGGCGGTGGCGCAGTGACCACTCCGTGATAGCCGGCAGGACAGGCGTTGTAGAGGCCCTGATCCCCGGGTTGGATCTCGCAGTAGTCATGCTGCGTCGCCGCGGTGGCGTTCCAGTTGATGGTCGAAGAGATCGCATGCAGGGCCAGGCCGGGCGGGCAGCTTGGGGTCAAGCAGGTGGTCCCGTTCGGAGACATGCAGTTCGCGCCTTGCTTTCGGCACACGTCGAGCGTGTTCCCGACCAAGTTCTGAATGTAGTCGTAGCCGTACGGGCAGAACGCCCACGGGCTGCACATCGCCGAGTTGGGGGGAAGACTCGCGGGGCTATTGCCGCTCATCGTGTACGAAGAGTTGGGACACGAGGGCGGTGGGTTGCCACACATCGTCACCCCTTGCTGGCTCACGCCGAGTCCCACCTCTTCGTCCGAGGGGCCCTCTTGCTCGGCCAGGGTTCCACACGCTGCGATCCAGATCGTCGAGGTCATTGCGAGAGCGATGCGCTTCAAGCGGGTCATCATGACGGTTCTCCATGCTGCGGGCGACGAGCCCGCGCGTCGCCACGCTAGGCGGGAGGCGACCGCGCTACCATAAATAGATTCTACCGTCGTACGCGGCTTCGGACGCGGAAGGCCCGACAGAACGGATGTAGTGGTAGCCCCCGTGCGAAGCACAGTGGCTAACCTCCTCGGAAACGAGGTCACGGAATACCGTGCCTCCGCGCCGATCGGTCGGCGCACGGGACAGGGTGCGGCGTCGCGTCGAAGATCACGGCGCGCTGGCGGGCGACGACCGCACCGGGACCGCCACGCCCGGAGCCTACAGGACGGTGACGAGCTTCTCGGAC
This sequence comes from Kofleriaceae bacterium, assembly GCA_033763475.1. Lineage (GTDB taxonomy): Bacteria > Myxococcota_A > Polyangia > Haliangiales > Haliangiaceae > JABFXX01. Next base: position 34,882 of record JANRKM010000106.1, on the reverse strand, counting down.
TGGAACCCCTTCGGAGCGAACGAGTACCCGGACGCGCCGGTGGTCAGCCGGACGATCACGGTACACGTGCCTTTGCCGATCGGGATCAAGCGACGAGATCGCAACGCACCGCCGGTGTCCTGCGCGCCCAGCACGGGGCGAGCTCGGCGACGCCCCGCAGTCGTGACCGAGCAGCCAGGAGATCTGTGCGTCGCCGTTCAGGCGCTCGGCGCCTGCGACGAGCTGCGCGTGGAACGAATCGCTGCTCGTGCCGAGCGAGATCCGACTCGGACCGTCGATCATGGCGGCGGTCGGATGGACCGCGTCGATCGCGATCTTGGAGTCACCGCAGGTCTGCGTGATCCGCCCGGGGCAGCCACGAACCGCGGTCCGCGAAGCTCATCACGCGACCGTTCGCTGCCCTGCGCACCGAAAACGGTGGGCTCGGCAGAATAGGTGCAAGGGTTCGCCCCCGACGAGGTGAGAGCCGCCTCCGACGTTTGTCCCGACCGCGTGCTTCAGAGCACTGCTGTCGCAGCCCATGACAACGAGCCCCAGCAAACCGATCGAGAGCAGTTCTGATTTGCACATGGCTCACCCATAACGCGGGCCCCCTCGACGACCAACGAGAGTTTGACGAGTTCACGGCTTGTTCACGCGCGTCGCGCACAAGTTCGCGATCCGCACGTTGCACGCGAAGCGCAGCTCGACGGCGCCAACGAGCGCGCAGAACCCGCCAACTTTCGTCGGTGCTCGCGATGCTCACGGTGCTCGATGGTTGCGATGGCCGCGGATCCCAACCATCGCTCCGGTGGGGTACGATCGCGAGATGTGGGAGCTCGCTCGGGCAGGATGTATCGTCGCCGCGCTCGCAGCGTGTGGTAGCGCAGGCAAGAGCACGCAGGCCGTGGAGCCGATGCCGGTCGAGCCGGCGCAGCTCGAGCCGATCTGCAACTACGGGATGGGTGTGCTCTACATGGCGGTCGCGTCACCGCACGCCCCCTTCTCCAAAGAGTTCCAGCCAGCCGAGGACACCGCGCATCGCGAGTACGAGCTGGCGTCCACGGCGCTCGAGAAGCAGGACCACGCGATCGCCGCCTCGCACCACCTGACCTGCAGCCAGGCCTACGCAGCCGTGCAGGCGACCGATCCGCAGCGCGGGCACGCGACGACGAACGCCGAGGTCTGCTTCAGGAACGCCGCCTACAACTTCGCATCGGTCGGGACGTTCGCGTCGACGGGCAAGGCGAAGCTCGAGGCTGCCGCCGTCGCCGATCCGGCGCTACGCCCCGCGCTCGAGAAGTTGCTAGCGAGCCCGCCGCATGACTGCACGCAGTGATCGCGGCGTAGCGCTCGCTACTTCTTCGTCGCCGCCGCCGTACCCGGGCGGAACGAGAGCGGATAGCGCACCGTGACCGCGCCGGCCTTCGGCGGTGGGAACTCGCGCGCCTTGATCCCGCCCGCGACGCACGCGGCGACGTTCGCGTCGACGCCACTGGCCGTCGCCGCGTTGACCTTGCCATCGGCGCCGAACGTGAACTCGGCGGTCACGGTGCCCTGGAGCGAGGACTTCACGAAGAGCTCCTTCGCGTAGCAGTACCGGAACCGATTTCTGCTTCGTTGCACGTACCGGCGCAGGAGCGACTTGTCGTAGTCACCCGTCACGACCGGTGTACCGGACCGGGACTGCTGGATCGGCCCTGCAGACCTCCGCTCCCCGAGCCGAAGCCGCTCCCCGAGCCAAGCCCGAGCGTGCCATGGCCCCCCGCGCCTATCGTGCCCAAGCCAACCCCGCCGCCCCCACGAACGCCGTCATCGCGCAGCCCTCCATAGACACTCGCGTGTCGTCGCTGGTCAACGTCGAGAACACACGGGCCGCGGACCGGCCTCGTAGGTCAGCGCCACGCTCACGGACCGCAGCCGCTCGTACACGTATGTGTCGAGGTGGTTGAAGCGCTTCGCGGCGTTCCCGGTCTTGAAGTAGGTACCCCACCCGCGGAGCAAGGGTTCAGATCGGCGATGACCTCGCGCACATCCGCGTGGCATCGCGCCCTCGGGGTCACCGCCACCTCCTTGTCCCAGTAGTGCGCCTGCGCGGCGTCCTTCGGCACCGGCAGCGTCTTCATCGTGTGCTCCGTGAGCTTGACCACGGTCGAGGTTGCGACGAGCGCTAGTTGAAGTCGTAGACCTCGGTGAGTGCACCGCTCGCCTTGTCGTAGACGATGAACCAGGCGGTGTCGGAGCCGGGGAATGCGACGTCGGGATGACGGAACACCCAGTACCGCGAGAGGTCGTGAGCGTACGGATCTTCCTCGGGAACCGTGACGTGAACGAGCTGGTCGGGCTGCACGGCGGCCTGCGCCTGCGCGAGCGTGTTACCTCCATCGCTCGGGATGTCTGCGTGGTCCGTGTAATAGCCCACGAGGTGTGCGCGAAAGTCGGCGACCACACGCCCGAGCTCCGGCATCGTGGCCACCGTGAGACCTCCGCAATCCGCGACTTGGAGATAGGTGCCGCACGAGCTGGCATCGATGCTGCCCGCCGGCAGCGCGTCCGAGCACGCTCGCACGGTAGCGCCGCAGGTGCGCGGCCACACGTCGTAGGCGTCGCCGCGTGTCACGCCGAGGCGGCGCACCGCGAACTGCGGCCGCGCCTGCTTGTCCGCGACGTCGGCCGCACGCTGGACGTGAAACGAGAACGGCGTGTGCGCGCCTGCCAGGAACGTCGACGCGCTCCAGTCGAGGCGATACCGGTCGTTCGCCTCGGCGAACACCTGCGGGGCGCTCGCACTCTCGGCGCTCAGGAACCAGCCGGGCTCCGAGCGTGCGCCACCACGGTACACGACGCCACCGCCGATCCAGCGCGGGGTGACCGTGGTGTCGATGCGGAGTCGCCACGTTCCGGTGAAGTCGCCGACGCGCGGCGCGAGCCAGATCGCCGCGGTCGCCGAGGTGCCGTCCGTCGGGGACAGCGAGACAAACAGCGGTAGCCCAGACGCGAGGGTGTCCAGCTCGCGGTCGTCGAGCGAGATGTCGAACGTACGCGGCGAGCTGACGGCGATCTCACCGAACGCATCGTCGGGGATGAAGGCGAGCGCGTGCGCGAGGTTCCTGCTGGTCCGTCCATGTAAACGCCACGGACGCGCGCCGGTTGATCGCGTCACCCCCGGATCGATCCACACCGTCAACCCATCGACGCGCACGCGAAGCTCGGCATCGGCCTTGCCGTCGATATCGATCTCGATCTCGTCGGTGGCATCGTCGCCCGCGCCCGCACAACCGGCGAGCGCGAGCACCGCGATCCAGGCCAGCGCCTTCATGACGGCCTCGGTGCGAACAGCGTGCAGCCGTCGATCTGGAGATCGGAGATCACCCCGGCGAGCTCGGTCGTGTTGGAATGGAAGATCGCGCCGACCGATGTATCGCCCGCTCCGAGCTCGAACACTGTGACCTCGCGCTGCGTGGCGTTGTGGCGGTAGCGTTCGACGTTGATCATCTGCCGGTCAGCCATCGCGATGCCCTCGGCGGCGGTCAGCGTCTGCTCGTAGACGTGGCGGAACATGATCTCGGCCTGGGCGTTCTCGCTCGCAGACAGCTGACTCGCGGCGGTCACTTCACGGTGCGCGAGGCGCGTGAACGCCGTCGTGTACTTCAGCCCCTGATACGTATCTGGGAACAGGCAGTGCTCGCGCTGCACGGTGCACTGGAGGAGGTCGCCGTCGTGAATCGACGAGACCATCGCCTCGCTCTCCTTCTCGAAGATCGCGCCGTACGAGTTGTCGCCGGCGCCGTACTCGAACGCGAGGAACGATCGCTGCGCCGCGTCCTCGTAGAGCCAGGTGACGTTGACGACGCCCTGATCGACGCGCGACAGCGCTTCCTCAGGCGTCGTGACGTCCGTGTGCGACGACTGCTGCACGGCGCGCACGAGCATCTGCTGGGCCTCACCTGACAACCAGCCTAGCGTGGCGGCCGTGATCTGATTCGCGTTGAGCGTCTGCACCCCGGGTGCGGTCGCGACATCGTTGTACGTCTCGCCGAACAGACAGCCACCCGCGCAGCCCGCGCCGTCGCACGACGCGGTGAGCGCGAACCTGCCACGCGTCGATGCGAGGTGCCCCTTGACGAGTGCGCGGTAGCGGCCCGCGGTCAACGTGCGCTGAATCCGCGAGTAGGTCGTCGAGCCGTAGTCGTCGTTGCGCGCGATGTACGAGCCCCAGCCGTTGGGGCCTTCCTTGTACAGGTAGAGCACGGTGTCGGTGCGGCGCTGGCCACGCACCGCATAGCTGGTGACGAGATCGATCGACGCGTCGCCGTCGAGCTCGAACGTCCAGGCGTGGAACTTCTCGGCGTCGGTGATCGCGCTCGTCACGGGCACGCCGAGCTCGAGTGCGCCATGATCAGTCGGCCGATAGAACGAGTCATCCTTGCCGTCCTCCGGCAGCTCCTCTTCAGGACCCTTTTCGTCGAGACATGCAGAGGACACCAGCGACAGAACAGCCACCCATGCAACGCGCATGGCCCGCACCGCAAGCAAGAACCGCACCGCCGACCGAGACGCGTCTGTCACGATGACGCGCGTGGTTTCCGGCGGTTGGCGACGTCCTGGCCAGTGGAGTAGCCGGCACACCGGCAACTCGAGAGACCACGAGGCGAGCGGCGAGGCCTTCCTGCCCTTCCCGACCTTCACGGGCTGCGGTCATCTCGCGCTTCGATCGCCCGGACGTTCGGCATGACCGCCCCCTCGTCCTCGCTGCCGATCTGTCGTCCGCCGAAAAATTGCCATCGCTGGTAACCGATGGCAGCACAAGTCATGGCCAAGAAGAAGAAGGTTCCCTCCGCCAGCACGATGACCGCGCGCAAGACGGAAGCGCCGATGATCGTCGCGCGTCCGGCCGAAGAGCCCGTCGTCGTGACGGAGCGTCCGCCGGTCCTGATCGATCGCAGCGACATCGCGCGCCTCGCCTTCACGAAGTTCGCGGCCCGGGGTTACGCGCACGGCCACGCCGTGACGGACTGGCTGGCGGCCGAAGCCGAGCTCCGCGCCGCGCAGAACTGACCGACACCTCCTACTTTCATCCGGCGCTTACGTCGCAGAGCAACGAGGCTGAGGCTCCGAGCCGGGACGAAGCCGACGCCGGATTTCAGGGGCTCCAGCTGGTGGTTCCCGCGCGCGCGATCTCGCGGGTGCGCGCGATGCGATCGTCGGCAGTCCTCACCGAAGCGCGGTCGGGGAAACGCGCACGTGGAACACGGAGCCTGAAAACCGCGTAGCGGTTGCGGCCTGGTGCGTGCAGGACAGCGGGGGCATGCAACGTACGCCGGAGACCGTTCTGTGCCTGTCCCACCTCCGGTGGAACTTCGTGTTCCAGCGGCCGCAGCATTTGCTGAGCCGGTGTGCGGCAGATCGTCGCGTCGTGTTCTTCGAGGAGCCACTGCACGACGTCGCTACGCCCGAGCTCGAGATCAGCGCGACCGAGTCCGGCGTTCTGACCAGTGTGCCGCACCTGCCCGCGAACCTACCGAGCGAGGACGCGGAGGACATACAGCGGAGAATGATCGACCACGTGCTCGACGAGCTAGACGCGCCGGAGCCGTTGCTCTGGTACTACACGCCGATACCGATCGCGTTCACCGAGCATCTGAACGCGATCGCGATCGTCTACGACTGCATGGACGAGCTTACGATGTTCCACGGCGCGTCACCGCTGCTGGGGCACCGCGAGAAGCGGTTGCTCGCCCGTGCCGACGTGGTGTTCACCGGCGGCCATAGCCTCTACGAGCACAAGCGCGGCGTGCATCACAACATCCACCCGTTCCCGTCGAGCGTGGACGTCCCGCACTTCGCGCGAGCGCGCGAGCCAGGCGACGAGCCTGCCGACCAGGCCGCGATCCCACCTCGGCGGGTTGGATTCTTTGGCGTGATCGACGAGCGATTGAACGTCGACCTGATCGCCGAGCTCGCGGATGCGCGTCCCGATCTGCACTTCGTGATGATCGGTCCGACCGCGAAGATCGATCCGACCGCGCTGCCGCGGCGGAACAATATCCACTGGCTCGGCCCGAAGCTGTACACAGAGCTGCCCGCGTACCTGGCCGGATGGGACGTGGCGATGATGCCGTTCGCGCTCAACGACTCCACGCGATTCATCTCGCCGACCAAGACGCCGGAGTATCTCGCGGCTGGCAAGCCGGTCGTGTCGACGTCGATCCGCGATGTCGTGCGCCCATATGGCGAGCGAGGGCTTGCGTGGATCGCCGACGGGACCGCCGAGTTCGCCAACGCGATCGACGATGCACTTGCGTCCGAGAGCGCGGCGCGCATCGCGCACGCGGATGCGTTCTTGGCCGAGCTCTCGTGGGATCGCACGTGGTCCGAAATGTGGGCGCACGTCGAGCGCGTGCTCGTCACGCAGGAGCTGGACGCTACCAATCTGTTCTCGGCGCGTGGGGCGGCACAGCATCAGCTGACCACCCGCGAGGAACGGTGATGTTCGACTACCTGATCGTCGGTGCCGGATTCGCCGGCGCCGTGCTCGCCGAGCGTCTCGCCGTGGGGTCCGGGAAGCGCGTGCTCATCTGCGACAAGCGCTCTCACATCGGCGGCAATGCGTACGACTGCTACGACGATCATGGGCTACTGGTCCATCGTTACGGACCGCACATCTTCCACACGAACAGCGCCCAGGTATTCGAGTACCTGTCGAGGTTCACCGACTGGCGACCGTACGAGCATCGCGTGCTCGCCTCCGTCGACGGCCAGCTCGTGCCGATCCCGATCAACCTCGACACCGTCAATCGGCTCTATGGCCTCTCGCTGACGGCGTTCGAGGTCGAGGCGTTCTTTCAACGCGTGGCCGAGCACGTCGAGCACGTGCGCACGTCGGAGGATGTCGTCGTCAGCAAGGTCGGACGCGAGCTATACGAGAAGTTTTTTCGGGGCTACACGCGCAAGCAGTGGGGCCTCGATCCGAGTCAGCTCGACGCGTCGGTCACCGCGCGCGTTCCCACGCGCACGAATCGAGACGACCGCTACTTCACGGACACGTTCCAGGCGATGCCCCTGCACGGCTACACGCGCATGTTCGAGCGCATGCTCGCGCATCCGAACATCAAGGTGATGCTCAACACGGACTACCGCGAGATCGAGGGTCTCGTGCCGTTTCGCGAGATGATCTACACGGGACCGATCGACGCCTTCTTCGACTACACGTACGGCAAGTTGCCCTACCGCTCGCTCGAGTTTCGGCACGCAACGATCAGCGAGGCGAGGTTCCAACCAGTCGGCACGGTCAACTATCCGAACGAGCACGCGTACACCCGGATCACCGAGTTCAAGCACCTCACCGGGCAGGAGCACGCACAGACCAGCATCGTGTACGAATATCCTCGCGCGGAAGGCGACCCCTACTATCCGGTACCGCGCCCCGAGAACGCGGTGATGTACGAGAAGTATCGCGAGCTGACGAAGTCACTCACGCAGGTGCACTTCGTCGGCCGGCTCGCGACCTATCGCTACTACAACATGGATCAGGTCGTCGCGCAGGCACTCAAGCTCTACGCGGACCTGACCGAGGAGCAATCCCATGGCCGCTCGATCGAGCACGCCATCGCCCGCCATGTGGGCGGGGGTCGAGTGCACGGTCAACCGAATCGGTGATCGGTATTTCGACCAGCTGGCGCGCACCGGCCATGACGTGCGCGTGACGGATCTCGATCTCATCGCCGGCCTCGGCGTGCGCACCGTGCGTTATCCGGTGCTCTGGGAGCGCACGGCACCGACGACGCTCGGCAGCGCGGACTGGAGCTGGCCCGATGTTCGGCTCGCACGCCTGCGCGATCTCGGCATCACGCCGATCGTCGGGCTAGTCCACCACGGCTCGGGCCCCGTGCACACGAGCGTGCTCGATCCACAGTTCCCCGAGTTGCTCGCGGAGTACGCCGCCGCGATCGCCGCCCGCTATCCGTGGCTCTCCCTCTTCACGCCGGTAAACGAGCCTCTCACGACCGCGCGCTCCGCGTGCTTGTACGGGCACTGGTATCCGCACGCGCACGACGACGTGTCGTTCCTGCGCGCCCTACTCCACCAATGCAAGGCGAGCGTGCTCGCGATGCGCGCCATCCGGCGCGTCCGCCCCGATGCGAAGCTGATCGTGACCGAAGACCTCGGCGCGACGCACAGCACGCCCCAGCTCGCCTACCAGGCGGCGTTCGAGAACGCGCGGCGCTGGCTGAGCATCGATCTGTTGTGCGGGCGCATCGACCATACGCATCCGCTCTACGCTTGGATGCGCGGCCAGGCGATCACCGCCGCCGAGCTCGAGTACTTCGCGGTGAATGCCACGCCGCCCGACATCATCGGCTTCAACTACTACCTCACGAGCGAGCGCTGGCTCGACGACGACTGCGCGCGCTGGCCGACCTCGGCGCACGGCGGCAACGGGCGCGATCGGTACGCCGACGTGCACGCCGTGCTCGCCGGGCAGATGGGTGGTATCGAGCCACTCCTGCGCACCGCATGGGAACGCTACGGCGTCCCCCTCGCGCTCACCGAGGTTCATCTCGGCGGAACGCGCGAGGAGCAGATGCGTTGGCTCGTCGAGATCTACGATGCAGCCAGCCGTGTGTGCGCCAGCGGCATCGACGTCCGCGCAGTCACCGCGTGGTCGCTGTTCGGCTGCTATGACTGGCACTGCCTCGTCACCCGCGACGAGGGCTTCTACGAGCCCGGCGTGTTCGACGTGCGAGGACCAGCGCCACGTCCCACCGCGCTCGCACGGGTCGTACGCGACCTCGCATCCGGCGTGCGGCCAGATCATCCCGTGCTCGCACACCCCGGGTTCTGGCACCGGCGGGAGGTGGCGTGATGCCTGGCGCGGAGCACTGGCTCGCGCGTGGGGCCCACCCGCGCCCGCAGCTGCAGCGCGATCGCTGGCGTGTCCTCGACGGCCTCTGGGACTTCACTTTCGACGATGGCGCGCAGTGGGCCGAGCCGCGCGACGTCACGTTCGATCGACAGATCCGGGTGCCGTATCCACCGGAGAGCACGGCGAGCCGGATCGGCGACCCTGGCTTTCATCCGGTGTGCTGGTATCGGACGACGCTCCGCATCGAGGCGGGCGAGCGCGACCAGCGCTTGCTCCTGCACTTCGGCGCAGTCGACTACCACGCCAAGGTGTGGGCGAACGGGCAGCTCGTCGCGGAGCACCACGGTGGGCACACGCCGTTCACCGCTGACCTCACGCCCATCCTCGTGCGGGACGCAACGATCGAGCTCGTGGTGCGCGCCACCGACGATCCGTTCAACCTCGCTCAGCCGCGCGGCAAGCAGGACTGGCTCGCCGAGCCCCACCAGATCTGGTACCCGCGCACGACGGGCATCTGGCAGAGCGTGTGGCTCGAGCCGGTCCCGTTCACCTCGATCCACCACCTGGCGTGGACGCCACATCTCGAGCATTGGCAGATCGCCGTCGACGTGGAGCTCGCCGGGCCGATCGAGCCCGGCATGTCCATTCGCATCCGCCTCGGCCAGGGCGAGCAGGTGCTCGCCGACGACCGGTACGGGATCACGACGAACGAGGTCGTGCGCCGGATCGCGTTCCCCGACCCCGGCATCGACGACTACCGCAACCACCTGCTATGGACCCCGACACACCCGACGCTGATCGAGGCCATCGTCGAGCTATGGCGCGGCGACAGATGTATCGATGCCGTGTGGAGCTACACCGCGCTGCGCTCCGTCGGCGTGCAGAGCAATCGCTTCCTGCTGAACGGACGTCCGTTCTTCCTCAAGATGGTCCTCGATCAGGGCTACTGGCCCGAGACGCTGCTCGCACCACCAAACGTCGCGGCGCTGCGTAGCGATGTCGAGCACACCATCGCCCTCGGGTTCAACGGTGTCCGCAAGCACCAGAAGATCGAAGACGAGCGGTGGCTGTTCTTCTGCGACCTTCTCGGGCTGCTCGTGTGGGAGGAGATGCCGAGTCCGTATCGCTTCACGCCCGCATCGGTGCATCAGCTCGTCGACGAATGGACGGAGGCGATCCGCCGCGACGCCTCGCACCCGTGCATCTGTGCGTGGGTTCCGCTGAACGAGTCGTGGGGTGTGCCGGATCTGCCGACAAATCCCGCGCACCGCAGCTACGTGTGCGCACTGTATCACCTGACCAAGACGCTCGATCCCACACGCCCCGTGGTAGGCAACGACGGCTGGGAGCACGTCGCGACCGACATCATCACGATTCACGACTACGCCTCGAACCCTGCCGTGCTGCGCGCGCGGTATGCGACGCCCGAATCCGTCGACATCGTCCTACGCCGCCAAGAGCCCGGCGGTCGCGCGATCACGCTCGCCGAGCACAGCCCCGAGGAGCACCCCGTGGTGCTCTCGGAGTTCGGCGGCATCGCGCTAATGACCGACGCCGCCGAGAGCGGATGGGGGTACAGCCGTGTGGGCGATGCGGAGCATTTCCTCACGGCCTACGAGGGGCTCCTGCGTGCCCTGCACGCGTGCATGGGCATCGCGGGGTTCTGTTATACGCAGCTCACCGACACGTTCCAGGAGCGCAATGGCCTGCTGACGGCCACGCGCCAGCCGAAGGTCGACGTCGCGCGCGTCGCACAGGCCACGCGCGGCAAGCGCAAGTCCATCGGCATGGATGTCGACCCGGAGCTCTGAGATGGCTGCACCGAAGCCCGCCCCCGCGTTTCACCGCCGCGCGCTCCACAAGCCGGATGGCCGCGAGCTGGTGCTGTACAGCCGCGAGCCCCTGGATCCGACCATCGAGGCGCCGCAAGCAGGTGCGGTCGGCCCACACGCATCGCACCTGCGCTGGCATCCGCTGCGCGGCGAGTGGGTCGTGTACGCGGGCCATCGGCAGGCGCGCACGTTCATGCCCCCTCCCGGCTGGGATCCACTCGCGGCGTCCACCGATCCGGCGAACCCGACGGAGGTGCCCGCGGGCAACTGGCAGGTGGCCGTGTTCGAGAATCTGTTCTCCGCGCTCGGGTCCGACGTCGCTCCGCCGCAGGAGATCGTGGGCACGGCGCCCTGCGCCGGTCGCACCGAGGTTGTCGTGTTCACGCAGGATCCGAACGGTTCGCTCGCCGGCCTCTCGCTCGACGAGCTCGCACTCGTCGTCGACGTGTGGGCGGATCGTACGCGCGTGCTCGGTGAGCTCGCAGAGGTGGCGTACGTGTTCCCGTTCGAGAACCGCGGCGTCGAGGTCGGCGTTACTTTGCCGCACCCGCACGGCCAGATCTACGCGTATCCCTTCGTGCCGCCCGTGGCCGCACGCGAGCTCGAGCTCCAGCGCCGTCACCTGGCGGACCACGGGCGGGGGCTGCTCGAGGATCTGATCACCGACGAGCTCGCCGTGGACCGGCGCACGTTGTACGTCGGCAGCGAGGCCATCGCCTGGGTTCCGGTCTGTGCGCGCTGGGCGTACGAGATCTGGATCGCACCGCGTCGACCTGCGCCTACGCTCGACGTCCTGGTGCCGCACGAGCGCCTCGACCTCGCGCACGCGCTGCAGCGCTGCTTGCGCAAACTCGACGCGCTGTGGAAGCGGCCGATGCCCTACATCCTCGCGATCCATCAAGCACCCGCGCACGGCGTGCATCCGCACGCACACGTGCACATCGAGATCTATCCGTGGCTGCGCATGCCGACGCGCCTCAAGTACCTCGCCGGGAGCGAGGTCGGCGCTGGCGTGTTCACCGCCGATACGCTCCCCGAGGACAAGGCGCGCGAGCTGCGGGAGGTGCAGGTATGATCGCAGCATCGGCCCCCGGCCGCGTGAACCTGATCGGCGAGCACACCGATTACAACGGCGGGTTCGTCTTGCCGACGCCGATCCCGCAGCGCACGCACGTGGAGCTCGAGCGGCGCGGCGGCGACCTCGTCACCGTGACGAGCCGCGAGATGCGCGCGACCCGCTCGTACCGGCTTGGAGACGAGCGGCGAAGCGGCGACTGGCTGGACTACGTTCAGGGATGCACCGCGGTTGTGCGCGCCGCCGGGCACCCGCTCGAGGGCATGGCGCTGTACATCCGCTCCGACGTCCCGGTGGGCAGCGGACTTTCATCGAGCGCGGCCCTGGAGGTCGCGGTGTTGCGCGCGCTGCGCCGCGCCTTCGAGCTCGCGCTCGACGATGTGGCGCTCGCACTGCTCGGCCAGCGCGCCGAGAACGAGCTCGTCGGCGCACCGGTGGGCGCGATGGATCAACTGGTCGCCAGCCTAGGCGCGATGGGCACCGCCCTGTTCATCGACATGCAGTCGCTACACACGCGACGCATCCCCTTGCCGGCGGCGGATCTGCTCGTGATCGCGTCCGGCCTCGCACACGACCACGCGGCCGGTGACTATCGAACGCGGCGTGCGGAGTGCGAGGTGGCCGCGCGCGAGCTCGGCGTACGCTCCCTCCGCGAGCTCACCGCAACGGACCTTCCGCGCGTGGACAGGTTGCCGGCGCCGCTCGCGCGCCGCGTGCGGCACGTGGTCACCGAGAATGCCCGTGTCCTTGCCGCCGTCGATGCGATCCTCGAAGAGGACGTCGCGCGCCTCGGCAGGTTGTTCCGCGCGTCGCACGTCTCGATGCGCGATGACTACCAGGTGTCGCTGCCGGCGATCGATCGTCTCGTCGAGCTCGCCGATGCCCACCCCGATGTGTACGGAGCGCGCCTCACGGGCGGCGGCTTCGGTGGCTCCATCGTCGCACTCGCGCGCGCCGGCACCAGTGGAGGTGCCGCTGCGGTGATCTGCGACCGGTACGGCGCGGACACGGGACAGACCGCGCGCGTCCTGGTCGCCGGAGAGGCCCCATGCAGCCGATCCTGATCACCGGCGCGGGGGGAACGCTCGGCGCGGCGTTTCGGCGGATCTGCGAACAGCGGGGCCTCGCCTGTCACCTCACGACGCGCACCGAGCTCGACATCGCGTCGCCCGACAGCGTGCACGCAGCGCTCGATCGCCATCAACCATGGCTCGTGATCAACGCCGCCGGGTACGTGCGCGTCGACGACGCGGAGCGCGATCACGAGCGCTGTCATCGCGAGAACGCCCTCGGCCCCGAGGTCCTCGCCGACGCGTGCAGCCATGCCTGCGTGCCGATGGTCTCGTACTCGTCGGACCTCGTATTCGACGGCATCAAGCACGCGCCCTACGACGAGCGTGATCGACCGCGGCCACTCGGCGTGTACGGCCGGACCAAGCACGAAGGCGAGCAACGGGTGCTCGACCGACATACCCGTGCGCTGGTGGTGCGCACGAGCGCGTTCTTCGGACCATGGGACGAGCACAACTTCGTGAGCGCGACACTTCGCGAGCTGGCCGCCGGCCGCACGGTGCGCGCCGCAGACGACACGACCGTATCGCCGACGTACGTGCCCGATCTGGTGCACGCGTCGCTCGACCTCGCGATCGACGGCGAGACCGGCGTGTGGCACCTCGCCAACATCGGCGCGACGACGTGGGCGGCGCTCGCCCGCGCGGCGGCCCGGATCGCCGGCTACGCGGAGGATCTCGTGATCGGTGTGTCGATGCGCAGCCTGGGCCTCGCGGCGCCGCGGCCCGTGTTCAGCGCGCTGGGCTCGACCCGAGGGCTGCTGTTGCCGCACGTCGAGCAAGCCCTCGGCCGCTATCACGGCTCACGAAAGGCCACCCCATGAGCAAGCCTGAGGCGATTCTCGTTACCGGTGGCGCCGGCTATGTCGGCAGCCACTTCGCGCGCATGGCGGCCGAGTCGGGCCGCGAGGTGATCGTGTTCGACGATCTCTCGGGTGGCCCACCCGCCGCGCTGCCGAGCTCGGTCTCGCTGATCGTCGGGGACATCGGCGAGCGGGGGTTCTTGAGTCAGCTCATGCGTGATCGGCGCATCGGCGCCGTGGCGCACTTCGCAGGCAAGATCCAGGTCGGCGAGTCGGTGCGCGACCCGGCGCTGTACTTCGACGTCAATCTCTCGCGCACGCTGCAGCTCTTGCTGGCCGTGCGCGATGTCGGCATCTCCGCGTTCCTGTTCTCGTCGACAGCGGCAGTCTACGGTGTGCCCGAGGTGGTGCCGATCCCGGAGACGGCGCGGCGCGAGCCCCTGAATCCGTATGGTGCCTCGAAGCTCGGCATCGAGCTCGCTCTCGACGCGTGGGCGACGGCGTACGGGTTGCGCTGGGCGGCACTGCGCTACTTCAATGCCGCCGGCGCGCATCCCGACGGAACGCTCCGGGAGAACCACGAGCCGGAGACGCACTTGATCCCGCTCGCGCTCGATGCGGGCCTCGGCACGGCGCCACCGCTGAACGTGTTCGGCGCCGACTACGACACGCCGGACGGAACGTGCGTGCGCGACTACATCCACGTGCAGGACTTGGCGCGCGCGCACCTCGCCGCGCTTGCCAGCATCGAAGCGGGGACCACCCTCGGCGCGCTCAATCTGGGCACGGGCCGAGGCCATTCGGTCCGCGAGGTCATCGAGACTGGTAGCGCGGTCCTCGGACGCAGGATCCCGCACGCGATCGTCGCTCGGCGTCCCGGCGATCCTGCGCGGCTCGTCGCCGACCCTACCCGTGCCATGGCGCGGCTCGCGTGGCGGCCGGATCGTTCGGAGCTCGCGACGATCATCGAGGACGCCGCGCGCACACGCCGGCCAGCGACGGTGACGCGGTCCCGCACGGGGTGACGGGGGCGGCCCAGAGCGAGCGCGCAAGGAATCGTCGCGCTCAGTAGTGCCGAAGACAGACCGAGGCGACCTCGAAGTTATGCACACCGAGCGCTTCGCTCAACGCTTCCGAGACGCCGATCAGGCGCTCTTCGATGCCGAGTCCCTGGTAGCGCAGATCTACGGCGAGCAGCGCCACCTGCCCTTTGTGCGGCTCGAGGATCAACAACGCTGCCCCCGCGAGGCCTCCTTCGGGCGCGTCGAGCACGATGAGGTGCACGTGATCCGCTGGCTCCATCGGCAGCTCGCTCGGAACATCGAGCCTGCACTCGAGGAACAGGCGCCTGATCTCAGCAAAGTCCTCGGAGCTCGCGCCGCGAATCGTCCACGCGATAGTCACCCGACGACGAGCTGCACGTGTGGTGCCTTCACCACCAGTGTTCGTCGGAACACGCACTAGATCCGGTGGGCGCACACCTTGCAGCATCCGACCGGCATGACCGGCGCCGCGGCGTTCGACCGGCCCTGTGAACCTCTGTTCGAGGGTGCTCTCCTCGGTGGATTCGAGTGCTCCACGCAGAAGCTCTCCGACGGCCGCCGCCTCGATTTACTCGCGACGACACGCCACGACGAGCTCGCAGCGGCCGACTACAAGCGCTTGCGGGACGTGGGGATCACGGCCTGCCGCGACGGTGCGCCATGGGTCACCGTCGAGTGCGCCGGCACGTACGACTTCTCGCGGGTCGTCCGAATGATGCGCGCCGCACACGCCCACCGCATCACGGTGATCTGGGATCTCATGCACTTCGGCTGGCCCGACGACGAAGATCCGTTCGGCGCGCGGTTCCCGGTGCGCTTCGGCCGCTACGCCGGCGCGTTCGCCCGGGTCCTCGCCGCCGAGACGGATCACGCACCGATGATCGCTCCGGTCAACGAGATCTCCTTCCTGGCGTGGGCGGGCGGCGACGTGCGTTGCATGAACCCGTTCGAAGCCGCACGCGGCGTCGAGCTCAAGGCGCAGCTCGTACGCGCCTCGATCGAAGCGATCGAGGCGATCCGCGCCGTGCTACCGAACGCGCGGTTTCTCCAGCCCGAGCCGGTGATCCGCATCGTCCGGTCGGAGACCGCACCGCTCACGTGGGCGCGCGTCGAGTCCGACAACCTTCTCCAGTACCAGACGTGGGACATGCTCACCGGTCGCGTCTGGCCGTCGCTGGGCGGCCGCCTCGACTATCTCGATATCGTCGGCGTCAACTTCTACTCGAACAACCAGTTCACCCCTGACGGACAAACCGTCGAGCTCGGCGACGACCGGTTCACCCCGTTCTCGCAGATGCTGCTCGAGGTGTGGCATCGATATCGACGCCCGATGATCGTCTCCGAGACCGGTAGCGAGAGCGCCGCGCGCGCACCATGGCTCCGCTACGTGACGGGCGAGTGTGTCGAGGCGATGCGCCATGGCTGCGAGCTCCACGGGGTCACGCTGTATCCCATCGTCAATCATCCCGGCTGGTGCGACGACCGCCGCTGCGAAAACGGACTGTGGGACTACGCGAACGTTTCGGGTGAGCGCACGGCCGATGCCGCTCTCCTCGCGGAGCTCGTGTGCTCCGCCTCGGCGCTCAAGGCCGCGCGCACCCAGGTCCTCGCGAGATCTGCCGTAACGTGAACGAGCTCCTCCAGCTACTCCGCTATCTCCGTCCGCACGGCAAGTACGCCGCGCTCACGATCGGGTTTGCAGTGCTGGGGTTCTCGCTCTCGTTCGCATATCCATGGATCGTCGGCAATGTGGTGGACGCGCTCGCGCATCCATCGCTCTCGTATGCGGCCCGGCAGCAGACGATCGTGCGGATGGCGCAACTCGGCGTCATCACCGCCGCCCTCCATGCCGTCGTGGTCTATGGGCGCGGGCACTTCAACGTCCATCTCGGCAATGGCGTCGTCACCGACCTCCGGCGTCAGCTCTTCGATCACGTCCAGCGCCTGAGCCTGGACTTCTTCACGCGCGAACGCACGGGCTCGATCTTGTCCCGCATCCTGTACGACGTCCACGAAGCGACCGCGCTCATCTACACGGGCGTCATCGTCGTGATCATGGACATCGCGCAGCTCGCGATCGCCATCGCGCTTCTCGTCAGTACCAATGCCAAGCTGACGCTCGCGTGCATCGCGCTGTTTCCGCTCTACGCGCTCGTGTTCGTGGTCATGAACCCACGCGTGCGCCGCGCCAGCGAACGCATGCACGGGCAGTTCGGCAGGATCTCCGGCAACGTCTCGGAGCAGCTAGCCGGTCAGGCCTTGATCAAGACCTACACGGCGGAGCAGCGCGAATCGCAACGCCTGAGCCAGCAACTCCTGCATCACCATGGCCTCGTCATCACCCAGAGCCACCATGGCCACCTCGTCGCCTCATTCGGTGAGGTACTGGTGCACCTCGGCACCACGATCGTGATCGGCTACGGCGGCATCCTCGCGCTCCGCGGCGAGATGACGCCCGGCGAGGTCACGCGCTTCCTCGGGTTCATGCTCATCATGTTCGGGCCGGTGCGGCGGTTCGCCGACCTCAACATCACCTACCAGACGAGCCTCGCCGCGATCCGCCGCGTGTTTCGCGTGCTCGCCATTCAGCCGTCCGTGGTCGATCCGGCTACCCCACAGCTTGCCCCACCCTCGCAGGGCCACGTGCGCTTCGAGGGCGTGCGGTTCCGCTACGAGCAGACGAGCGCGGAGGCCCTCGTCCCGATCGACGACCAGGACGACGAAGCGCAGGCAAAGCGCGCTCCTGCACCACCCACGCAATGGGTGCTCGACGGCGTGTCACTCGAGGCACGACCGGGCGAACGCATTGCGATCGTCGGGCCGTCCGGCGCGGGCAAGACGACGCTCATCACGCTGCTACCGCGGCTCTTCGACACGATCGAAGGTCGCATCGTCATCGACGACCTGGACGTCCGCGCCTACTCGTTACAGGCGCTACGCTCCGCGATTGCGATCGTCCAGCAGGAGACGTTCATCTTCAGTGGCACGATCAAGGAGAACCTTGCGTACGCACGCCCGGAGGCGAGCGACGACGAGATCCTGCAGGCTTCGATCGCTGCCCACGCGCACGAGTTCATCGCGCGGCTCCCCGACGGCTATGCGAGCCCTCTCGGCGAGCGCGGCATCAACCTTTCGGGCGGGCAGCGCCAGCGCCTGTCGATCGCGCGCGCGATCCTCAAGGACCCGCGCATCCTGGTGCTCGACGAGGCGACCAGCTCGCTCGATGCCGAGAGCGAAGCCATCGTCCAGGACGCCCTCGATGCGCTGATGGAAGCGCGCACCTGCTTCGTGGTCGCACATCGCTTGAGCACGATCCGCAATGCCGATCGCATCGTGGTGCTCGAAGGGGGCAAGATCGCGGAGGTCGGAACACACGACGAGCTGCTGGCGCGTGAAGGCGCATACGCTCGCCTGGTGCGATATCAGACGAAGCTCTCAGTGTAATTCGTTCGAGCTCAAAAGACCTCGCAGATAAAACCGGCGTGCGCTCGCGATCGCGCGTGATAGCGTGCCGGACCCGTGAGGTTCTGCATCCTCGTCTTGCTCGCGGCGTGCTCGGCGGCGCCCCCAGCTCTCGACACGCACTTCACCAATCCCGTGATTCCCGGCGACTGTCCGGATCCCGGCGTGCTCCGCGACGGCAGCCAGTACGTCCTCACGTGCACCTCCGGCGACGCCGCCGACGCCTTCCCGATCTACACGTCGCGCGATCTCGTGCGCTGGTCGCAGGTCTCGCACGTGTTCCCGAGGGAGCGCCGGCCCGGGTGGGCCATCGGCGACTTCTGGGCGCCCGAGATCCACAAGATCGGCGACCACTACGTCGCGTACTACACGGCGCGCGACACGCACGGCATGCTCGCGATCGGCGCCGCGTACGGGCCGAGTGCGACCGGGCCGTTCGTCGACCTCGGGGCGCCGCTCGTCACGGACGCGACGATGGGCCTCATCGACGCCAGCGCCTTCACGGCCTCCGATGGAACCTCGTACTTGCTGTGGAAGGAAGACGGCAACGCCACCGGGCAGCCCACCGACATCCTCGCGCAACAACTGGAAGCCGATGGGCTCGCGCTCGTCGGTGCGCCGGCGAAGCTCATCTCGAACGACGAGCCGTGGGAAGGAGCCGTGACCGAGGCACCGTTCATGGTCGAGCGCGATGGGATGTTCTACCTGTTCTACAGTGGCAACTCCTACGCTGACGCGACGTATGCCGTCGGTGTCGCGCGCGGGTCCTCCCCACTCGGCCCGATGACCAAGCTCGGCGCCCCTATCCTGTCGTCGGCGGGTGGCTGGGCGGGTCCCGGGCATTGCTCGGTCGTCAACACGTTCGCCGGCAAGACGGCTGTCGTCTACCACGCGTGGCGGCATGACTGCGTCAACGGACCGAGTTGCGGCCGCGCCACCCTGCTCGACTTCGCGCAATGGGGGACCGACGGATGGCCGAACATCGGCGGAACGCGGCCGGCCACCGCTGTCGCTTCACCGGGCTAGCGCGTACACCGGACGCAAGCTCAGACCGCGTCCCACGGTTGGCGCGCGCGCATGGGCGCGACCTCGAGCGTGCCCGCCTCGAGGAGCCCCGTGCAGGCATCGTGGATGCGGTAGCTCACGTGGCGCCCCCCGAGCGGTTGTCCTTCGACGAAGATGCAGCGCAGCTCGCCGGGCTCGAAGCCACACTGTGCCTGGATCGCCTGCAGGAGCTCCTCGCGGTGAAGGTGGCCGTCGCCGAAGTTCCAGCCGAGCGCCATGCCGCCGACGATCTCGCCGTCGAGATACTCGTATTCGTGCAGCGCGCCTCCCGGCTCGGCGGCGAGGGCTTTCGGCAGCAGCACGGGCAGCGCGCGGCCCTGTAGGTGCATCAGGCGGAACGCGAGGACCTTGCCGACGACACCCACCGCGGTCTCGCGATCGTAGAAGCGCTCGAGCTGGTCGTATACCCACGGGGCTGCCTTCACCAGGCGATCGAGCTTGCGGTAGCTATCACCGCGGAACAGCCACACGCCGTACGGCCAGTTGCCGGCGTAGAAGCGCATCGCGAGCAGGAACGAGACGCGCGCGGGCACGAGGTTGCCGACGAGCGGCACCGCGATCAGCATCACGCCCAGGAAGCCGGCGAGCAGCACCGGGCCGCGGAATGCGTCGAGTGCGCTGACGTCGGGGTGCGCGTAGAACAGCGCGAACACGCCGTACACGACGGTCAGGTTCCACTCGATCGGCACGCCCATCGGCACGTTGCTCGTGATGAAGGTATGGAGCACGAGCGCCATCACGATCCCGACGGTGAGCCACGGTGCGCCTGTGGCGAGGCCGAGCACGATCGGCACCCCGAGCTCGAGCGCCGTCCCCATGTGGCTCATCGCGATCGCGACGCGCGACGGACGCAGGTCGTCCGGGTAGCGGACATACATCTGGCGCCGGAGCCAGGGCCAGCGCGTCAACGGGCTATTGCTCGTCATCACGCAGACCACCGTCGGAAAGTGGTGGTTCAGCTTCGACATCCCGGCCCAGAACCACAGCGCGAGTTGCACGGCCTTCGCGCCGCCGATCCACGCGTCGGTCGCAACGAACACGACGATCGTGGTCCAGTAGTGCTCGGCGCGCAGCGCGAGGAAGATCGTCCGGTCCGCGAGCCCGAGGACAGGCACGAGGAGCGCGATCGGCAGCAGATGCGATGTGCCGGGCGCAGGGGCGAGGAGCGCGCGGACGAGCAACACGAGCAGCGCGGCGTACAGCGCGACGTCGAACCACGTGCGCCGCGTCCCGCCGAGGACCGGCACCTGCGGGAACCATGCGAGCTTCGTGGTGCCGGGCCAGAGAAAATGCAGCACCGCGCCGACGGGTGGCACGTAGCGTCCGGTCAGCGGACCGAAGCCGCAGCCGAGCCCGACGCCCTCGAACAGCATGCTCCACAGGATCGCCTTCTGGAACGCGATCGGATGCAGCCACCAGTCCGCGAAATTCCCGAGCGAGCCGAAGCCCGGCGTCCTACCGCACCACAGCACCCAGGCCCCAGCGAATAGTACGAGCTTGATCGCGTGCAGCGCGTAGATCGCGATGGGCGTGCCGTACCCCTGCAGCGCCCACGCCTGACACACCATGCGCGCACGCTCGGTGAAGGGGAGCTTGACCCACGCGAGTGCGTCGTACGGCAGAGCTTGCGGACGCACGAACGCCACGCCGCGAGCGTACCTTGGCGGCGCGCGGCCGTGAGGCCGGTGGTCCGTACGGGAAGACGTCGCCGGATCGCGCCGATGCGCAGATGTACGTCGCACGGCGAGCTCGATGGAGAGGCACGTGCGTTGCTACGAGTGGTGGGAATGTGGGTTCATGAATACTGGGGCATGCATCTGTTCTGGTGGTTGTTCTGGTTCGGCGCTGGCTTGTTGCTGTACTTCACGTGGCCGGCTCGACGTACGGCGCGTCGCGATCTCGCGCGCGAGTCCCTCCGCCGGCGTTTCGCCGACGGGGACATCACGGAGGACGAGCTTCGGCGCCGGTTGGCAGTGCTCGACGATGTCGGAGACACGTGGCGCAACCGGAGAGCAGGCCACCCCCGCGCAGAACACGTGGGGCAGATCGGACGCTAGCGGCGCACCGAGAACGTGCGCATCGGCTTCTCTTTTCCCTTGAGCGAGGCGTCGGGGAGCGGGTCGAGGACGAACCGACCGCCGAGGTGTTCTGCCGTCGCCTCGGAGACCACGATCTGGCCGCCTGCGGCGATGCCGCACAGGCGCGCGCTCGTGTTCACCGTATCACCGATGACAGTGTACGAGAGCGACTTCGAGCTGCCGACGTACCCCGAGACGAGCGGGCCGGTGTGGATGCCGATGCCGACGCCGAGCGGCGGCTCGCCGATCGACGCCCGATGCGCGTTGAGCTGGTCGACGACCTCGAGCTGCTGGATCGAGCACTGCACGCAACGCACGGCATCGTCGGCCTGCGTGACCGGCGCGCCCCAGAACGCCATGATGCCGTCACCCATGAACTTGTCGAGCGTGCCTTCGAAGTTGAAGATGCACTCGACCATCAGCTCGAAGTATTCGTTGAGGAGCTCGACCATCTTCTCGGCCGACGTCGACTCGCTCATGCGCGTGAAGCCGCGGAGGTCGCTGTTGAAGACCGTGGCGAGCGGGACGCGGATGCCGCCCTTCTTGATGTCGAGGCGGCCGGAGATGACCTGCTCGGCGACGTTGGGCGAGAGGAGCCGCGAGAACTGATCGCGGGTCATGATCTCCTGCTGCACCTTGAGAGCGAGCAGCGTGTTGGAGACCAGCATCGCGACCTGATTACCGACGGCGGTGAGGAGCTCGAGGTCCTTGGGGCCGAACACGCCGATGCGCTCGGAGTCGAGCCACAGCGCGCCGATGACCTCCTTGTCGTGGAGCAGCGGCACCACGATGGCCGAGGTGATCTTGTTGATGAACATCGACTTGCCACCAGCGAAGTCGGAGCCGGCGTCGTGGGTCATCACACCCGCGCGTTGCGTAGTGACGTGCGCGAGGATCGTCGACGAGATATTGATCGCAGCGAGCGTTCCGTCGCGGCGGCGGTGCGCGCGGGGACGCAAGGCGCCGTCGGCTTCCTTCAAGAGGATGACGCCGCGGTCCGCGTTCACGAACCGGAACAGCGCGACGAGAATCTTGGCGCACAGCGCATCGATGTCGCGCTCGGTCCCGATCTCCCGAAGGAGCTCCCAGGTGATGCGCAGGCGCTCGTAGTCAAGGCGCAGCGCGTTGGCGTCCTTCGCGGCCTGCTCGAACGGAAGAAAGTCCTGGCTTCGCGCGGCGACCTGCTGGCCGATCGAGTGCTTCGAGTTGTCGAGGTTGACGAGGTGATCGTGCGGCGGCACGTCGACGGACGCCGCGGTGCGCTTCTTGACGACCCAGCCCGGCGTGCCCGCCATCATGGTGGCGGCGTGATGCACGACGCCCGGCGACGGCGGCGGGGCGGGGAGCTGGTATTGGGTGATACCGTCATCGAAGTAGAGGACGGTGTTGCCCATGCGAATCTCGTCGCCGTGGCGCAGCGGCCGCATGCCCTGCATGCGCTCGCCGTTGATGAACGTGCCGTTCATGCTGCCGAGGTCGCGCAGGACGATGTGACCGCCCTGTTGCTCGAGGATGCAGTGCTCCTTGCTGACGATCGTGTCGAGCACCTGGATCGCGTTGTTCGGGTGACGCCCGATACCCTGGTGCCGCGATAGCTCGATCGCCTGACACCCTGCCTCTACGGTCGAGTAATAGAGCCGAGCCATCGTCGTCCCCATCGTATCCCGGACAGGTGCGAACCCGGGTCGCAGTTGCTCATCAGTTGCCAGGTACCGTGCGGGCGGTCTGGCCGGCGGTTGGAGGATGCTCCTGGCATGTCGTATCGCTCGCTCACGCTGGCCGGGGGTGTGGTTCTTGCCGCCTGTGGGGACGACATCCGCACCACCCCACCGGATGGGCAGGCGGATGGCCCCGTGGACGGGCTTCCCGATGCTGAAGATCCCGGGGTTGTCCCCCGGCTCGAGCCCGCCGCGTGCCGGTTCACCGTGCCAGAGAGCCTGGGCCTCACGGAGGGCACGGGTTTCTCGTGCGGCGACCTGGTGGTGTACGAGAACCGCGCCACGAAGCAGCGCGCGATCCGTGTTCACTACATCCGGTTCGAGAGCGCGGTGGCATCGGCCAACGCGACGATCTACCTGGACGGGGGCCCCGGCGGTAACGGGCAAAACATCATCTCGTACGCGGCGGCGCTCGGGGCCCCGTTCTTCGACGGGCTGCGCGTCGATGGTGACTTCTTGGTGATCGGACAGCGCGGGACCGAATACGCTCTGCCCTACCTCGACTGCCAGACCAGCGGCTGCACCGAGCTGGCCGCGCAGTACGACCTCACCGCCTACAACACGGCGGAGAACGCGGACGACGTCGACGAGCTGCGGCAGGCCCTCGGCTACGAGAAGTTGAACGTGTATGGCATCTCGTATGGCTCGCGGCTCGGGCTCGAGGTGCTGCGCCGGCACGGTGCGAACGTGCGCGCGGCGGTCATCGAAGGCCTCGTGCCCTCGTCGGTGGCATGGCCCGCCGCGATCCCGGCGTCGGTCCACAATGCGCTCACCGGGCTGCACGAGTCCTGTGCGGCGGCGGTGGGGTGCGGGCAGGCGTACGGCAATCTGTTGACGAAGTTCTCGGCGGGCGTCGCGTCGCTCGACAGCGAACCGCTGCCGATGATGATCCAGGGCAGTTCGTTCGAGCTCGACGGCGGGACTTATGCGTACGTGGTGTTCCGCGCGCTGTACGCGAAGAGCACGTATCCGTGGCTGCCGCTCGTGATCAGCGATGTCGCCGAGCGCCGCATCGATCGCGCGCAGAGCTTCCTCGGGCCGCAGATCCTGCGCCTGTTCGAAGGTGGCGGTGTCTCGTCGGGGCTTTACAACTCCGTCGTGTGCGGCGAGATCTTCAACCCGCCAGACCCGACGGCCTTCGAGACGCTGAACGCGGGCGTGCCGCAGGAATTCACGGAGCTGTTTGGCAACAGCTGGTTCTCGCTGTCCGAGCGCTGCCAAACCTGGCCGCGTGGAGACCTGCAGGCCGCGCTCGCCCAGCCGGTGGCCTCGTCGGTGCGCACGCTTGTCTCGAGCGGACGCCTCGATCCCATCACGCCGCCCGGCTTCGGTGCGATCGCGGCGGCGACGCTAACCAACGCCGAGGTGATCACGCACGCAAACTCGGGGCACGGCGCGACGCTGCAGAGCGCGTGTGGTGTGGCCAACCTGACGACGTTCCTCGCGGATCCGACGGCAACCCACGACCTGAGCTGCGCGGCCGATATCGCGACCGAGTACGTGCTGCCGGCGCAGCTTCTCGCGCGGCCCATCCCGCACGCGCGGATCCGCGCCGAGCAGGACATGGGGCCCGGGCTGCCGCTTCCGCGTCGGAAGTGACTCACTCCAAGCCGCGCTTGCCGACGGGCCAGTAGGCCTTGGAGTTGCCGCTCGCCCGCAGCCGGCGGTGCACAGCCGCTTCTGCAGGGTCTGGATCGACTGCGCGCTTGTCGCCGGCGTCAGCGGCGGTCGGAAACGACGACGGTGTCCAACAGATGGCCGTCGATGTCGATCGCGCGGACCACGAGCGCGTCCGCGCGTACCTCCATCGTCAGAAAGTGATGCTTCGCGTGCGCGACCGCCGTGCGCTCTTTCCAGCCGGTGCGCTGCAGGTGCGCGCCGCCGCCGCCGCTGACGATGTAGACGATGCCGTCGAGCGGCTTGGTGCGTTCGTAATGGTGCTCGTGACCGGTGACCACGAGCTCGACGTGGTGGCGCTCTAGCACGGGGACGAACCAGCGCCGGAACCCACGGCTCGACCCACGCCAAGCCGCGGTGTACGGCGGGTGATGGCCGACCACCACGGTGAACTTGCGCTCGGTCTTCGCGAGGTCGGCTTCGAGCCACCGCGCCTGCTCGCGCCCGATGCGCGTCGTGTCGAGCGCGACGAAGTGTACGTCGCCGAGATCGAACGAGTACCAGCGCTCGTTGCCGGGCAACACGAACGCTTCTTCGAACGGCTTACCGCGCTGTGTCCGGTTGTCGTGGTTGCCGATCACCGCGTAGACAGGGATTCGCTGCAACAGGCTCGCGTAGACGTCGAAGAAGCGCGCTTGCAGCTGTTCGTGGGTGCCCGACGTGTAGGCGATGTCGCCGAGGAAGATCACCGCATCCATCGGCTCGCTCGCGATGCGCGCGGCGATCGCGCGCTGGGCGGGGTGGCCGTTCCCCGTATCGCCGAGCAGCACGAAGCGATCGATGCGCTCGTCGCCCGCAGGCTGCGCGAGCGTCAGCGATGCCCACTCGGTCAGCGGCTCGTTGGCGCTGACGAGGCGATAGCAGTAGCCGGCGGTTTCGGGTGGCAAGTGCTCGATCCGGGCCGCGAGCCGGAAGAAGTCCTCTGCCTCGACGACGTCGTCGTCTTTGTCGTCGTCTTTGTCGTCGCTGGTGGCTCCATCCGGGTCGGTGTCGTCGTAGTCCTCGTGCAGCTCCACCGCCTCGCCATTCGGATCGGCCCCGACAGACGTCCCCGGCACACGCACGACGACCTCGCGCGTCGCATCGTCACCACGCGCCACCTCGACCACCGTCTCCGGGCGCGGCATGCCGGCCCACGCGACCGTCGCGCCGTCGGTATACGCGCTCTGCAAGAACGGAATCCGCTGCAGCGCGCGCACACCTTTCTGGGTCAGCGCCCCGCTGCCACACGGATCCGCGCGAGAATCGAGCGGCGGCACGCTGCCGTCCCAGTAGGGCATCCCACAACCGGTGACGAGCAGCGTCGTGAGCGCGACCAACGTGCGCACGTTCGAGTCTAGCGCCCCTGCGCCACGACGCCGCCGAGCACATTTCCGTCAGCGTCAGGCCGTGTGGACGGTCCACACGTGCGTGATGACCACATCTCGCAGGCCTTTGACCGTGGCCTCGCGGCGCTCGATGTTCGCGCGATGCGGTGCGAGGAATGCTTCGACGCCGGGTGCGCTCATGGTCGAGGAGGAAACCGCGACCTGGCCGCTCTCCGCCGAACCTTGCAGCTTGGCGGCGAGGTTCACGGCCTGCCCGAAGTAGTCGAGGTTCGCGTTGAGCTTCACGGCGATGCACGAGTCCGTGTTGACCGAGACGCGCAGCCGCAGACCGCCTGGCTCGACGAACACGCGCTGGATCGCCTCCGCCGCGCGTAGCGCATCGACGGGATCCGTGAACGCGCCCATCGCCGCGTCGCCGATCGTCTTCACCAGCGCGCCGCGATAACGGGCGATGATCGCGAACACCTCGGTGAAGTGACGCTTCACGGCCGAGAACGCGGCCGCATCGCCGCGCGACGCATACATCGCCGTCGACCCGACGATGTCCGTGAACAAGATCGTCTGCTGCCCGACGGCGAGCCGCACGTCGGCGCCGAGGAACTCCGCCGAGAACAGATCGCGAAAGTCCTGGTGACTCAGCAACCGCCCCGGACGCAGCGCGAGGTCGGGCGGCTGCGCGGTCTCGAGGATAAACGTCCTGGGCTCCGGCGAGTCGTTGACCAGCGTCAATGCCGCGCGCTGTGCCGTGGCGAGCTCGCCCGGCGGCATGCTCGCGCGCCATGGAATCGCCGCCTCGCCCCCGCGCTCCGGCGTGACGTCGAGCCAGCCTGCCGCCTCCTGGTCGCCGCGGTTGCGCAGCCGATAGCGCCCCGGATCCAGGTCGATCTCGATCGCCGCGTCGTCTCCAGGGGCAAGCGCGCGCTGCACGCGAATATGTGTCTTGGTCGCCGGCTCCGCGCTGCAGAACAGGCGTTCCTCGACGCGCCGGATCGACGAGTGCACGCGGAACGTGATCTCGACGCCGTTCTCCGTGCCGAACGTCACTGCACACACCGCGCACGACGCCTGTGCCGGGACATGCGACAGCTTGTCTTGCGACTCGCGCACGCCGCGGCAGTGCGGGCACACCACGTCCCACGCGAGCTCGAGCAGCCCTGCGCGCGTCGCGTGCAGAAACACACGTAGCAGCGCATCCTCGTCGACGCCCCACGCACGCGCGCGCTCGCGCACCTGGATCCGACACAGGTCGAGCTCGTCGCCACCGCGGACGTACGCCACCAATCGCTCCACCGCCGTCTTGTCGAGCCCCGCATCGACGAGCCCGCGCTCGATCTTGGCGAGCCGGTGCGTCGCATCCGCCTCCAGCACCGGCGGCTCGATCTCGAATACCGGCGGCAAGCGATCGCGATGCTCCGCCGCCAGCTTCGGCAGCAGCGTCTTCATCCGGCGGCCGATCTTGCCGAAGTTCAGCTTCATGATCGGCACCAACACCGACCACCGCGGCACGACGCCGAAGTAGACGTACACCCGCGTGCGCTTGTCACCGAGGGGCTCCAGCCGATGGAGGCTGTAGAAAGCGCGCATCGCGCCCCTCGTGTACACGCGCACCAGCGTGAACCATTGCCCCGCGACCCAGTCCCACGGCACCTCGCGCCACTCGTGCAAGATGCCACCGTAGCGTGCCCTGCCCCAGCGCTCGCCGTCGCGCTCCCAGAAGTCCATCTCGGGATTGCCGAGCGCGCGGTTCACGCGGGACACATCCGAGATCAGCGGCCACAGCTGCGCCGGTGGCAGATCCACGTCGATCGTCCACAGCCACTCGAGCCGCTTGTCGCGCGCGTGCTCCTTTGGCCACGGATGCGCCCGCAGCAGGTCGCCGATGGTTAGATCAGCGCCGGAGACGACAAGGGACGTGGATCCCACGGCGGCAGTATCACCCACCCCGCGGGCTCAGCGCCATTTGGGGCATGGCTTAGTAGGAAGAAGCGCTCGCGACCACAAGCGTGCCCCCCGGATGTGCGCCATGAGCAAGAACGCACTGGTCAAGACCTGGCCGCGTCGCACGCCCCACTCTCTGGGGTACGTGCCAACGCCATGAACTCCGACAGCGGCGGCCAGCGCATCACTCGCGCGGCAGCTGCGCCTTCGTCGTCTCGAGGACCGCCGTGTTGCCCGTGCGCACGGCCCACTCCGCCGCGAGCGCCGGCCAGATCGCGACACGCTCGAGGGTGTGCTCGAGCATCCCTGGCCAGGTCAGGCCGCCGTGCGCCGCGAAGCGCTCGACAAGGGCATCGAGGGGCGCGCGCCCAAAGCAGTAGTGAAACATCGCGAAGTCGACCGAGGGGTCGGCGATACGGGCTTCCGTCCAGTCGAGGACACCGACGAGCGCGCCGGTTTCGGCGAGGAGCATGTGGCCGGGATGGAGGTCCCCGTGAACCATGGCGACGTGCGTGGGCCAGTTGACGTCGGTGGCGAGCCAGCGCTGCCAGCGCGCCCACAGCGCGTCGGAGGGATTCAGGACCGGGCGAACCGTGGCGATGACCGAGGCCAGGTGGGCGCGCTCGTCGGCGAGCGTGGGAATGCTGAGACCCGCTGCGGCGGCGGCGGCGAGCGGGACCCCCTGGAGGGCTGCGAGCGCGCGGGCCATCGCGTCGATGAAGACGGGCGATGGCGTCGCGGGATCGAGGTGGTTCCAGACGGGCGCGCCTGTGTCGAGCGTGACGGCGGGCGTGCCCTCGAGGCGCGGGTACGCGATCACGTCGGGGGCATGGATGCGCCAGTCGGGGACCGCGAACGGAAAGGTCGTGCGGATGAGCGCGAGGGCGCGGGCTTCGTGGGCGGCACTGGCGACGACGTCCTCCCGGCGCGGCGAGCGCACCACCCAGCGCGTACCAGCGGCGTCGCGCGCGTGGAGGACGAGGAAGTCGAGGCCCATGCCGTCGAGGGCGTCACCGACGGGGGTGACGTCGAGGCCATGACGCGCGGCGGCCGCGCGAAGTTCTTCGATCGTGGTGAGCGGCTGAAACGTGGACATGTGATCTCCGGAAGCGAGAAGCGGATCGCGCGCCGCGAGGCACGCGACCGCGGTTGAGCGATCGACGATGGGGTCGAGTGCTCAGCGCTTACGTACGGACCACATGCACCGAGGATAGCCCACGGCTCGTGCGACGATCGATCCATAAATCCGGCCAGGTCTCAGGTTCCTGAGGGACGCGAACTACCTATCGATCTGGTGCGTGAATCGTCGTAGCGTGCGCGGCGATGTCGACGGTGCACACGGTGATCCGCATCGCGGTCGCTGTGGGCGTGATCCTGATCGCCCACGGGCACGCACGCGCGGATCGCGCGGTGTCGGGGACCGTCGTCGACGACGCGACCGGCATGCCGATTCCAGGCGCGCTGGTCGCGGTGGGGCCCAGCGAGGCCGCCACCGATGACCTCGGTGCGTTTCGCGTCGGCGAGCTGCCATTCGGTCGGCTCGAGGTCGTCGTCATCGCCGACGGCTATCGCGCGTACTTTGGGGCCGCGCGCATCGGCGCCACGCTCGCGATCCGGCTCGCGGCCGAATCGGGAGCCGGCGAGGTGATCCACGTGACCGGACGGGCGCCGCTCGGGCCACCGCTGCACCTCGACACCACCGCGATTCGCAACCAGCCCGGCGCGGGAAACGACGTGCTGCGCGCGCTGCAGAGCATGCCCGGCGTCGCGCGCACGCCGTTCGGACTCGGCGGCCTCGCGCTGCGCGGCACGGCCCCCCGCGACACGAAGGTCTACCTCGACGGTATCGAGGTGCCCCTGCTCTATCACTTCGGCGGGCTCGCCTCGTTCATGCCCACCGGCGCTGTCGACGAGGTGACGCTGACGCCCGGCGGTGCGAGCGTGCGCTACGGTCGCGGGCTCGGCGGAGTCGCGACGGTCACCTCGCGCACGGGCCGCAAGGATCGCTGGCGCACGGGCGCGGAGCTCAGCCTGATCCATGCGGCCGCGCTCGCCGAGGGCCCCGGCCCGCTCGATGGCAGCTGGCTCATCGGCGTGCGCCGCTCGTACTTCGACACGATCATCCGCGGTGCCGACATCGACTTCGCACTCCTGCCTCGTTACATGGACGCCCAGCTGCGCTGGGAGTCGGGCGACGGGCGGTGGACCGCGATCCTGTTCGGCTCCGACGATCTGCTGTCGCTCGCGCACGACCCAGAGGACGGCAACACGGGCGGCATCAACACCAGCAACGTGAAGTCGTTCAGCTACGTGTCGCGGTTCGCGCGGCTCGGCATTCGCTACCGCTCGGTGAAGGGCGCGACCACGCTCACGCTGCTGCCGTCGGTCGGCATCGACGACATCAACGCGCGCGCAAATCACGACGACATCGACAAGGGCATGCACAAGACCACGCTGCCGGTGTCACTGCGCGGCGAGGTGACCACGCGCGTCCTCGGCGGCGAGCTCTCGATCGGCTTCGACGGTGGTGCGCAGCGCCACAGCTACGACATGGTCAACACGCCCCCGCCGAGCCCGATGGATCCGTCACCCGACATGGTGCTGCATCGCGAGCTCACGCGGTGGGCGGCCGATGCGGGCATGTGGCTCGAACAGTCGTGGTTCCTCGGCGGAGAGCGGCTGGAGCTGCGGCCGGGCCTGCGTGGCGACCACTTCGGGCTCTCCGATCAGTGGACGCTCGACCCGCGCATCGTGCTGCACGCGCGCCTGCCCCGCGGGGTGACGCTGATCCAGTCGCTCGGGCGCTACCACGCCCCTCCGCTCGTGACCGACCTCGACCCGATCTTCGGCGACCGCGTGATGCTCGGTTCGGCGGCGACGCAGGTCGCGACCACGCTGAAGACGATCATCGGCGACGACAAGGAGCTATCGGCCACCGCGTACTACCAGGACCTCGACGAGCTCCCCGTCGATGCGATCACGTCGGCGACGCCGACCTCGGCGAACGGTGGCACCGAGTCCGGCGGTCTCCTCGGCATCAGCCGCGAGCTCGTCGATACGCAGTTCGGTTCGTACAGCTATCGCGAGGCGATCGGCCGAGGCTACGCCTATGGCGTGGAGCTGATCGCGCGGCGCAACGTCGGGCGCTGGACGGGCTGGCTCGCGTACACGTTCGCGCGCTCGTTCCGCAAGAACCCGAGCAAGGGCGACGCGTACTACCCGTACGTGCTCGATCAGCCGCACTCGTTCACCCTCGTCGGCACTACCGCGCTCGGCAAGCACTGGCGCGCCGGCGGGCGTATTCGCTACACGACGGGCAACCCGTACACCCCGGTGGCCGGCGCATTCCTCGACAACAGCGGCGACTGGGTCCCAGTCGACGGCGCGCTCCTCTCGCAGCGCCTGCCCGACTTCGTGCAACTCGACGTTCGCATCGATCGCGCGTGGCGCCGACCGTGGGGCACGGACGGCGTGCTGAACCTCTACATCGACCTGCAGAACGTCATCAATCGCAGGAACGCCGAGGGCGTGACCTACAACGACGACTTCTCGCGGCTGAACTACACCAACGGCTTGCCGCTCTTCCCGTCGATCGGCGTGGAGTACATCCCGTGAGGCGCGCGCTGCTCCTCGTCACGTTCGTCGCCTGTGGAGATAACCTCTCCGTCGACACCGCCCTGCACCCGAGCAGCGGCACGCGCCTCAAGCTCCAGCAGTATCGCTACGAGGACGGCACGCTCCAGGCAGACCAGACCGCGTTCTACGACACCAGCTTCCATGCGACGTGCACGCCAAAGCTGTGGGCCGATGGCGCGCTGCGCTGCGTGCCGCTCGGCGCCGACGTGGCGCGGTTCACCGATAGCGCGTGCACGACCGCGATCGGCCTCGCCGAGTCGCCGGTCCGGCGCCCGACCCACTTCC
This sequence comes from Kofleriaceae bacterium, assembly GCA_033763475.1. Lineage (GTDB taxonomy): Bacteria > Myxococcota_A > Polyangia > Haliangiales > Haliangiaceae > JABFXX01. The sequence continues at coordinate 3,027 of JANRKM010000106.1, read as the reverse complement.
TTGGCTACGACACGGTCGACCACACGCAGGTGCCCGCGCGGATCTATCGGGTCACGGGCACGACCGATGCCGCCGCGAGCTATTACCAGCTGCGCGACGGCATGTGCCAACGGGACCTGGACGTGCCGTTCGCCACCGACTACTTCGCGCTTGGAGAGCTCGAGCCGACGGACGTGGCGCAATTTCTCGATGGCGAGGTCGGCGCAGGGCGGCTTGGCCTGCAGGTGCGCGAGACGCTCGACGGCCTGCTCGTCTACCGCGGTGTCCGCGATCGGGAGCTCGATCTTCGATGTACGCCCACGCTGCGCGCCGACGGCGTTGCCTGCGAACCGACCGACGCGGATACCGCCCCGGCCGAGCACTTCCTCGATCCCGCATGCCGGCAGCCGGCGCTGCGCGCGCCGAAGAACCAGGACATCCCGCGCATGATGACCGTGCACGATGCCGCTGGCTGTCTGCGCTTCCACGCCGTCGGCGCAGAGGCGGTCGTCACGCGGCTGTATCGGCGCGTCGGCGACGTGTGCATGCGCGCCGACGATCCCGCAGAGGAGCACGTGTTCGGGCTGGGGGCACCTGTCGTGCTCGCGCCACTCGAGCGCGCCATCGAGGACGCACCCGAGCGCCGGCTCCAGCACGTCGTGCTGTCCCCCGCTGCCGAGACCGCGCTCCGCTTCGAGAGCGATCGCCTCGTCGACAGCGCGACGCGCAACGAATGCGTGACGCGCAGTGTCGGTGATGTGACCTGGTGCGTACCGGCCGACATGGAGCGGGCGATGCCGCTGTACGCGACCGGGTGTACGCTGCCGGTGAACGTCGTCGAGGTCCGCGAGCCCACGTGTCGGCCGGCCACCTTCGCCGCCGGTCTATCGTTCGACGAGGAGGCGCTCGAGATCTACGCAATCGGCGACCCGGTGACCACGCCGCTCTATCACTTCACCGGCGCCGGGTGCGCTCCCTATTTCCCGGAGCCCGGCCACGTGCTGCGTGCGCTCGGACCGGCGCTGCCCGCCGATACGTTCCTGCGCGCGGCGAAGTTCGCGGAGCGTGACCCGTGAGGTGCGCCGCGCTCGTCACCCTCGGGCTCGTCGCGTGCAGCTCACCAGAGGCGCCCGGTCTCGAGCTACGTGGAGCCCTGCCCGACTATGGCCCGCTGGCGGGTGGCACCGTGATCGTGCTCGATGGCGAGGGGCTGCGCGACGCGACACGCGTCTGGATCGGCGGCCGCGAGGCTCCGTTCCTGCGCGCGCTCGACGACACTACACTCGAGGTCGTCATTCCGCCCGGTGCGCGGCCCGGCGACGCCGAGGTGGTGGTATTCGGTCGCTCCAGCACCACGACCGCGCAGGGCCTGTTTCGCTACAGCGCGCCGCCCACGCTCACGGGTGTATCGCCCGCGGACGTCCTGTTCTCGTCGACCACCACGGAGCTGACGATCACTGGCACCGGGTTTCTCGACGACGGCGCAGGCCGCGTCCACGTCCTCATCGACGGCGCGCTGCAGCCGAGCGTCCGGGTCATTAGTGACAGCCAGCTCGTGATCACCGCGCCTCCCGGCGTGCCGCTCGTGCGTCCGGACATCGAGGTGATCGACGACCGCGGCACCGCCACGCTGACGCGCGCCTATCGTTATCGGCCGAGCCTGCGCAGTGGGCTCTTGCTGTTCCCGGCGGCCGGGGATGCGCTCGCCAACTTCTACGATCCCGTCGACCACAGCCTCACCACGATCCCGATCGTCACCCCACTGCCGTGGCGGCTCACCGCCGTGGTGCCTGGTCCAGGCGGGGACTTCTGGGGCCTCGATCGCGCGCGCCGGTTCGGGCGCATCGACACCAAGACCACCACGCTCGAGGCGCCCCGCCAGCTCGCGAACCTCCTGCCGACGATCACGCGCGCCGGAGACGCCTACTACGCCATCGATCGGATCGCGCAACGGATCGGCAGGTTCGATCCCGACACCGGCGTGTTCACGCCGATCGGCACGAACCAGATCCCGTGCTGCGGTTCGTTCGGCCTGGCCTCCGACGGCACCACCCTGTACTTCACCTCGCGCAGGTTCCTCCCTGCGGGCGGCACCCAGGTCACCATCAACACCTTCGATCCCACCAGCGGCGGGCTCGGAACCCCCGTGGTCGTGCAAGGGCCGACGCTCCACGTCGAAGAGATGAGGTTCTTCAACGGAACCTTGTATGCCTCCAGCCGCGATTCGACGCTGGTAACCATCGACCCTGCGACCGGCACGGTCCAGGCGGTGTCCATCCCCCCGGCGACGTATAAGGCCATGGAAGTCTTCGAGTGAGAGTGTTCCGGGTATGAACTTCCTCGACGCACCACGAGGATTCCCGAGCGAACCACCTGGCACTGAAAGCGGCATGCTTGAACGAGTCATGAGCAAGGCGTTCACCAAGGAAGATAGCGACGTGCCCGAGGCACCCACGCGCAGGCGCGGCATCCCGGTCCCGGCAGACGGGCTCAACTACCTCACGCCCGACGGCGAACGTGCGCTGCGTGCGGAGCTCGCGGGGCTCGCCGCCGGCGATGAGGAGCGCGCGCACGAGCTCGCCGAGCACCTCGCGACCGCCGTGACGATGGGCCCGCCCGACGACACGACGCGCGTCGGATTCGGCGCCAAGGTCACCGTCGAGCATGACGATGGCAAGCGCACCACGTATCGCCTGGTCGGCGCGATCGAGGCCGCCCCACGCGAGGGCAAAATCTACTGGCGCTCGCCGATCGCCGAGGCGCTCTACGACGCGCGCGTGGGCGACAGCGTGGCATTGCCGCGGACCCAGGTCAGCGTCGTCGCGATCGCGTACACCTAGCAGGACGCTGACAAACGCGGCGCAGCCGCGTTTGCAGCGACCTGCCCCGTGCCCGTGCCCGTGCCCGTGCCCGTGCCCGATCTGGGCGGTCAGGCTCCGGCGAGCCGGGCCAGCATGGCGACGACCCGCTCGAGCAACTCGAGCGCGGGCGCCAAGACATTTGCGGAGACGGCCTTGCGGCGGTCGAGGATGTCGAGGATCGCCGCCG